>JAFGSK010000007.1 GCA_016934635.1 Caldifarciminota bacterium | reverse complement strand
CTTGACAAAGAAGGTGCCGCGTAATATGATTACGTCTATTAACTACGGTCCGCTGTCCAATTTCAACAGCGAGCGGGACAATCCCGAGTTTTGGTGTCTGGTTATCTTGATTGAATGAGATGCGGTAACGCCAATCTGGTGGTGCACCGTTGTCTTCTCCGGAACTAAGTTCAACATCAATCTCAATGTCTGAATATCTACGTGCCCAGAAGCTGCGAATTTTTGTAACTCCACCTCTTTCTTCTACGGCTTCCTTAAATCCAGTGTTAGCAACCTTCTTAAGGAATCGAAATACATCTAAAAGGTTCGATTTTCCGGAAGCGTTCGGTCCAACGATAAAAGCTCTATCCCTAAGTTTGACGTCTGCTTCTCTAAAATTCATCCAATTTTTTAATCTAAGGCGACTGATTCGCAATCTCTTCCTCCATTGATGCAGTCTACATCGGTATTACTTCATGTCAAGTGGAAACGCCCTACTTCCAGGACACCACCCATTTGCATACGTTCCCGCCCTTTTCCCAGCGGCAGTGATCTTCTTCAACGGCGATAGCTTTTCCGGCAAGCAAAGCGCAGACGTTTTCTATCCAGGCGCGGTTAACCTTACAGTGCAGAGGCGTGCCGTCGTAATTAGCCAGGGAGAGTAAGGCTTCCCTTTTTCCTGCATCTATAATATCCACCCTTAGTTCGCCGCAGTCCCTGCACCGTGTCCAAAGGCTTGGTAACCTGGGAATAACCCGGGGCATCGGCAACCTGGCCTCTTTGCTTTTGGGTCCTCCTGATAGATCGGCGCTGGCCAGGTGGTTTCCGATTTCGTCCAGCATGTTCTCCAAGTCGAGATCCATTTTTGTCGAGATGCATTCGTATATCTCTGTCAGGTATTCGAGAGGATACCAGGTCCAAACTTCACTTTTCGTCAGGGTGCGAGCTACAGGTGCCCGCATATGTCTTAATAATTCACTGTAATCGTTATCGCTCAACGATGAGTTAATCCAGCTGTTAATTGCAGTAAATGTTGCGCCCCGGATACTTGCCATATCTCCTCCAAAAAGTTGTGGCTTATCCAATTACACGATAATGTATGGAAAATTCTGAGGAAGTCAAGCGCCTTATAGGTTTATGATTAATCCAGGTGGCTTTCCTAGCCTCTACGCTTCTGGGACCTTTCAGTTCGCAAGCCTTATCCGAAAAAGTGCGCACCTCGCCTAAAGACGAAGTGAATTGGGTTATCTAATAACCGATGCTCAACTTCGCGTAAAAACTGCGGGGCGGGGGAGAATCGAGATCGTCCGGGAAACCGAAACGCATCGGCGTCCTCGAATTCAAGAGATTCCTTACCCCAACCTTTAAATTGAATAAATGATGATAAACTGAAAAGAGTTATCTTCAAACCGACCGCTTACAGACGACTGCTGACGGCAGAAATTCGATCCGGCGGTTCGTTGGGGGTATCGTCGTTGTTAGTTCTCCTTGCTGGGAAAAAAGCACGGCGAGAATCACTATTGTGATCATCCTAACCTCCTAGATTGACCGACCAATAATAAACCAGAAATAAGGGATGTTAACCCTTTTGTGGTCGATTCGATAGAGTCCTTACTTGACAAAACCCAAGCAGCGGGTAAAGTCTTCTGTAAGAAGATGATTACGTGGAGAGAATTATGAAGATAACTCAAAGGAGGAACCAGTGAGAAAGCGTTTTTTTGTCGTCACAATCCTGATATTATTAATATCGTCGGGATGCGCTATGCATCATCTGCAAACCCCGGAGGTTCTCCCCAAGGGAAAGATTGCAGGCGGCTTAGGAGTTGAAGGAGTAAATTTAGAAGGCGCTCTTATTCCTTTTCCAGGATTCTGGGTGCGTACCGGGGTGGCACCAAATTTCGATATAGGCATAAAACCCTGGTTGTTAGGGTTGCAGATTGACGGGAAGTACGGATTCAATGACTACTTTGCCGTTGGCGCCGGTTTCGGTTTTGCATTTCCTCTGGTTGTATTGTACTCCGCAGAAGCATCATTGTACGGAGGAGTTCCCATAGGAGACGTGTTATACCCGTATGGGGTTGTACGAGCGAGGTTTGTTGGTGGATCCACCACCGAAATCGAGTGGTTAGGTGATAACGCATCTGCTATTGGATCAGGGGCTTCAGGTGTACTCGGGCTGAGATTGCGGCTTGGTGAAACATTCTCGCTGTATGGAGAAGGGGGCGTTGCTTTGTTCCTGGGAGGAATTAGTTCAGGTGGATCAGCTGGCGCGGGTGAACCTGGTTTAATATTCGGATTTGGGGCTACAGTAGGTTACTAAAGGATACTCAGGCTGCCCAATTATTTTGAGATTTCCTAAGGATAGGGTAGAATTTATTGCAATTTGTCAGGTAGCGATTCAAATATTGAAGGAAGTATAGGATTTATCAATGGACAAAGAACCTTCAAAGATGCAGTTTATGAATGAGCGAGGTTTCGATCTCCTGAAGCGTGTATTGATAATTGGTGCCGGCCCTGCGGGTCTGGCATGCACGCGTTCTTTGGCAGAAAGCGGGATAGACGTGGTACTTGTCGAGAAATCCGACCGGCTGGGCGGCATACTCAGACGTACCCGCACTGTATGGCCTGCAGGAGAAGATTCCGAGGAACTGCTGCATCGACTGTACGATGAGCTGCAGGACAAGCTCGAGGTGACGGTTTATCTCAAGACAGAACCTGAAGACATAGAGAATTTTCCATACGGCTACGTGGTAAGGCTTTCAGGCGGCACGAAAGAGGAGGCGGGTGCAGTTGTGATAGCCACGGGAATGCGTGAACTCCGCGGTAATCTTTTCGAGTTCGAGTATCGTTGGCGAGACAGGGGCGATTTCCGCGGCCCTCTGGCGTTTGAGGTCAAGGAAGAGGTGCATCCTTTTTTACTTGAGACCGCGCTCTGGGACGCGATCATGCTGCATCAGCAAAAGCCTGAGGAAAAAATCTTCTTTTTCTTTCCTGAAGGTGTTTCAGTTGAGCCGGAGTTCAGGACGCGTGCCGAAAAAAACGGTATAGAACTTGTTCGAGGAAGGGTGCCTTTTGGTTGGCTTGGGGCTTACGTAAAGCTTGGGAAGCTGGTAGGCAACTTTCCTGCGGATTTGGCAGCGCGCCTCGGGATTCCCCGGGATGATGATGGTTACCTTGGGCGTCCATCCACCCCCGGGGTATTTGTCGTGGGCGCCGCTGGCGGCCCTGGGCCGATGGAGGAGACTATCAACCAGGCGTTCGCGACAGCCGATCAAATCAGAACCTACCTTTTATCAAAGTCCAAATCCAAAGGCGGTGAAACGGATGCTCAAGATGGATGCTGAGGAATATGAGAGATAGATTAAAACACAGAGCACACAGAGAGGCGACAGAGTTGAAAGACATTAACAAAGAGATAGATGAGTTGACTCGCGACCTTGAAGGGCATTTGAGAACAGGATTGGTCGAATAACACTATCCTGTCATTGCGAGGCCTGAAAGGCCGAAGCAATCTCAATACCGCAGACAGCAGAGATTACTCAGTCACTTCGAGATTGCTTCTCTCGGCTTCTCCTTCGCTCGCAATGACGGAATGTGTGGGTGAGATTACTTCGTCACTTCGTGTGCTTCGCTCGGTAACCTTCGTTCGCAATGACATAGTAGCTTGACTTCTCACACTTCCATAGTAGTCCAAAATATGGCCAAATGTCCGTCAGACGAACCTCACTTTGCCCCTGTCGAGCGTCAGGTGCGGAATGTCTAACAAGTCCTATTTAAATGATTCAGAATCATTGCATCCCAGAGGTTACGGGGTGAAAAGGGAGAAAGGTGTGTTACGGGGTGTTACGGGTCAGGCTTCGGTGATTATTGACGCCTGTGAGTAGTCGTACATGCCCATGCCTCCGCATACCGGACACATTTCCGGCTCTGAGCCTTTTTCTGTTACAGATCCACTGCCGTGGCATTTGGGGCACACCGCACTGATTATTTCGTTTCCATCAACTGTATAGCTTATTCCCTCAATCTCCACGTCGTACTTCTTGCCTTGATCGATATTAGAAAGGTCTGTGCCCATATGAATAGTATACCGTGTCTTGCGACAGCGTCAAGTATGAGTGCATTCGTGAATGCATCCTTCTTTTGGTTGATACCTTTCTGTCTTCCTTAAGAAGAAAAGGGGTACTCAGTACACCTCGGGATCGATAATGGTCACCTGGCCTAGTTCGGATACAGAACCGTCGAAGGAAGTGGTATCGCCGACGACGAGTATGATCAACTCTTCAGGATTCAGGAATTCGGATGCGAATCGATTGACGTCTTCGCGGGTGAGCGGCTCTATCTTATCCGGAAGCTCGTCCCAAAAGTCTATCGGATAGCCGTGACCTGCATAGTCCATGCGATCATAAAGCACCTCACCTGGATCTTCATAGTAGGAAGGAAACGAGGCAAGCCAGCTATCTTTGGCAAGTTCGAGTTCATGTTGGGTTATCCCTTCGGTTTTAAGCTCAGAGATTATCCCAAGCATCAGCTTCGAGGCTTCCAAGGTTTTCTCCGACTTGGTAAGACACATTCCTTCAAATTCGCCGGGTTCCTCGAAGCCGCTGGAGATTGAACCTGAAACCGCATAAGCCAACCCCCGTTCTATCCGTATCTCGTGAAGCAGTCTTGAGTACCATCCCCCTCCGTATACCTCTACCAAAAGACGCGACTCAGGGTAGCCGGGGTCGCTGCGAACCAGGCCCTTATGCCCCATGTAGATGCTCGACTGTACCGAACCAGGCCACTGAACCAGATAAACGCCGGGACTGGCCGGGTTGATATAAAGCGACGACTCCGGATAGGATTCGAGATTCGGTTCTTGCCAATCCCCAAGGCAGCGCTCCAGAAGATCAAGCATCTCCTTGGGATCAAAATCGCCCTCCACGCCTATCATGATGTCTGAAGGGCGGTAGGTTGCTTGGTGGAACCCCTTGATTTTTTTCGTTGTAATGTTTTCCAGGCACGATGGTGTTACTTCACGCGCTTCGGGGCTTTGTTTACCGTAGAGAAGTTTATAGAATACACGGGAAGCTATGTACTTGGGGTCATCGTTGCGTCCCTCGTAGTCGGTAAGGTATTGCTTTCTACAAAGCTTCAGTTGGTTTTGAGGAAGCGCAGGGGCGCGTATCGCATCCACAACCAAGGGTAAAAGGTGGGGGATGTGTTCTGAAAGAAGGTGTAGGTTAAAGACGGCCTGGTCGGTTCCGGCATAGCCTGTAAACGATACGCCGAATCTATCAAGGCTGTCTTGGAAAACATACTTTGGAAACCGTTTGCTTCCACCATCTACGATCAGATCGGCTAGTATCTCAGCCAGTCCGGCACAATCGGCAGGAACTCGATCCTCTCCAGCTTTGACCAGGAAGTGGACATCTACTATCGGTAACTCGTGATCCAAAACAAAGAAAACCTGGACGCCGTCGGATAGGGTGAAGCGAGTAACCTCGTGAGGCGTGAACTCCAGACGGGGCGGGAAGTCCATACTGCGAGGGTCCTTTATCTCGGCTGTCCCCCAGGTAAGGGAAAGTGAAAACAAAAGTACCGCAATCCTTCTACTCATCTTTCACCTCCATTGTTGCAACCGTTCTTTTCTCAGGATCAAGATAGTGCTCGGATACATCCATTAAATCCTGGCAAGTAATTTTGTCTACTTCCTCGATCCTGTCGAACAACTCGCTCCATCCCCCCTTGCACCGGTCGTACCAACAAAGGAAAAAAGCCAGCGAGAGGTTGGAAGAAAGGGGGGAATAGAACCAAACCTTCCAGCGAGCCTTTGCCGCGTCGAGTTCCTCTTGAGTAATAGGATTTTCTTTGAGCGCCATAAATTCATCAAGTACAGCTTCTTCAAGCTGGGCTGCGGTTTTACCTTTCATGGGGTAGCCCACCAGCGTCATGTAACCGGCCTGGGCGAAGTTCCCCCTGTGGAAGCCTAAATCGGAAGCCATTTTTTTCTCCTCCACCAAGGAACGATACAGGCGAGAGCTAGGCCCGCTGGTAAGTACGATGGATAAAAGCTCCAGGCTTAACACGTCCGGGTGTTCCGCAGGTACGGTGTGGAAATTCATCCACAAATGAGGGCTTCTCCCGTTCATCTCGACGCGCCTTATACCTGGCTGAGGGGGTTCTGTGGTGACGAGTTCGGGCGGATCAGGCCTGGAAGGTATCCTCCCGAAGTAGGTGTCGATAAGCTCGATCGCATCGTCTGCGTCCACGTCACCTACGATTGCCGCTGTCATGCACTGAGGAACGTAGTAGGTTTCATAGAATGTCCTTACATCCTGGCAAGAAAGGTTTTTTACATCATCGTAATAACCGAGAACCGGGTGACCGTAAGAATGTGCCTTATAGGCAATGCTTTCGAGCTCTTCGTAGAGAAGTCCGTAGGGATTGTTGTCAATCCACATGCGGCGTTCCTCAAGTACAACGTCGCGTTCGGAGTAAAACTCACGAAACACCGAATTGTTAAGACGATCGGATTCCATGGCACACCACAGCTCGAACCGGTTCGAGGGAAGGGTAAGATAGTAGTGTGTGTAATCCAGGGACGTAGAAGCGTTAAGGCCCCACCCTCCGTTACGTTCGTAGATCTCCGAAAACTCGGCCTGTACAACATAGCCGGAAGCCTGTTCCTGTTTGTTGCCGAACTCGGTGTAAAGTGCGGCCACGGTTGCTGAATCTGCTCCTTTTCGAAGAGCGCTATGATAAGCTTCGAATGCGGCATCGAGTTCTTCAAGTGCTTTTCTTTCACTCGTGTAATCGGTGGTGCCGATGGTTTGGGTGCCTTTGAATGCAAGATGTTCAAGAAGGTGTGCAATACCGGTCTTGGTTGTAACCTCATTGGCGGCCCCGGCTTTGACTAAGATGTTCATACTCACAAGTGGCGCATCGTGGCGCTCAAATATCAAAAACCGCATCCCGTTTTCGATCTCGTGTACAACTACCCGGCTCTTGAGATCGACGTTAGTATCGGCACTGCGGACGAGCGCAGGAAGCACGAGCAAAACCCCGACCGCAAACGCAGTCCATCTTCTCATCTCCGTCTCCTTTTTATCTTCTTTATTCCGATAATAATTATGAATCCATTGTAGTCAAGGGCTATTGTGACTGTGTTTTTAGAAAAAAAACGGGTCCCGAAGGACCCGTTAAAAAATAGCGGGGGCTGGATTTGAACCAGCGACCTTGAGGTTATGAGCCTCACGAGCTACCAGACTGCTCCACCCCGCAGTAGAACAAAAGTCTACTTAAAAATGTGAGCTTGTCAACTCCACGGCTGCACATGATTACAGGAAACGCGTCCGATGAATTGGAATTCGAAGCCAAGGGTCTTGACCTTGTCCGAATTATCCATAATATATCCTCAAGGAGGATACTATGCAGAAACGTTTCTTCGCTGTTGTACTTGCAAGCACGATGATTCTTGTTCCGGCTTGCAAAAAGGAAGAGTCCACGCCACAGATGCGGGTTTTGGCCACGATGAAGGTTCAGGATAAGGGCAGTATGGTTTTCGAGCTTGACCCTGCCAAGGCTCCCAAAGCAGTGGAGCAGTTTACTAAGCTGGCTAAGCAGCACCAGTACGATGGCTTGCTTTTCTTCCACGTATCCAAGGATGGAGTGATTCAATCAGGTTGCCCTTTTAACGACGGTTCAGGCACCGCCTCGACCGCTGTACAAACGGATATTGATTCTGGTTACCAAACCGCAAGAGGAGACCTCGTCATGCGCGCTCACTTCCAGAACGATCCAACCGCGGTTTCCTCTCAGTTCCTCATCTTTAAACAGCCCGTACCCAGAGAAGACGGAAAACACCCCTTCCTGGGTAAACTGATTGAAGGTCATGAAGTGCTCGACAGCATCCATATCGGTGATACCCTATCAACCCTGACCATCGAGGAGATACCTCTGACCGCGCCTGCTGAGCCTGCTGAGCCTGCTGAGTCTGCTGAATAAATCTCACCGGGTTTTCTGAGGAGCGAAGGTTGACAGGGTGCCAATTATTCCTATAATAATACTAGGAATTATTTAGATTATGATTGTTAAGGAGTAGCTAGTGAAACCGGTATTAACCTGGATAGCCAACGCCCTTTTAGGGATACTTACCGAATCGTGGAACCTTCTGGCTGAGATGGCTCCATACCTTATCATAGGCTTCATATTTGCCGGGATTCTTCACGTGTTCTTCTCGGTCGAACGTATTTCCCGCCACCTTGGTAAGGGAAACTTCCTCTCGGTACTTAAGGCCACGCTTTTCGGCATACCGCTGCCCTTATGTTCATGCTCTGTCATACCTGCAGTATCGACCTTGCGTTCGGGGGGTGCAAGCAAGGGCGCAACACTCGCTTTTCTTGTCTCAACACCGACCTCAGGCGTTGACTCTATCCTTGCAACCTATTCCTTACTCGGTCCCATTTTCACCGGCTACCGCATCCTTGCCTCCTTCATCGCAGGCATTTTCTCAGGCGTCGGCGCAAACCTCTTCGACCGCAAGGAAGCTAAAGATAAATCCAAAAAGAATGCGGTCTGCCCCGTATGTGGAGACCATGCTGACGGCCACTATCATTCTTTCGGTGCGCGCGTTCGGGCGATGATCGTCTACTCTTTCGGCGAGCTCGTTCGTGACATCGGCAAATGGCTGCTGATCGGGGTGCTCATAGGAGGCGCAATCGCCTACTTCCTGCCTTCCAATCTAATAACCACCTACCTGGGGTCTCCAATCCTTCAGATGCTTTTAATGCTCGTTCTCTCTATACCCCTTTATATCTGCGCAACCGGCTCCCTGCCCATCGCCGCCGCACTCATAATGAAAGGCGTCTCACCGGGCGCTGCAATGGTGCTTCTTATTGCAGGGCCTGCAACCAACGCGGTAACACTTACTGTCGTGTCCAAGACTCTGGGAAAGCGTTCGCTCTTTATCTACCTTGCCTCGATAATCGTTACCGCACTCGGCATGGGATTCCTGTTCGACCTTCTGCCCTGGTCAGTTGCAACCCCAACCGGTAAGATGATAGGCATGCTCCACCTTCCCCTGCTCGTAAAGATAATCGCGGCGGCAATCGTCCTTGGATTGATTGTCTTCCAGATCGTGAGAAGTATTGTCAAGGGCAGGCACCGTCATCATCACGAGTGCGAGTGTGCGGAAGCCGGGGAAGAAGGAGGTTCCTGCTCTTCCCACGCCCACGAGCCTGCGAGGAAGGAGTAGGGGATTGGAAGATTCAAAGATTAGAAGATTACAAGATTGCAGAGCCCGCAATACTTCTGGATTAGTTGACGTTGAAGGCATTGCGTTTGCTTCGGCCCAGTCCGCGGTATTATACGCTTGAGCCGGTTTGTCGCTAAGCGACTCAGTAGGGCACGGCATGCCGTGCTCCTACATACTGCGCAAAAAGATTAATCTCGGGAAAAATGCAACTACCGCCTCAGCTTGTGGGCAATTAGAGTAACAAGTGTACCCAAGAATAAGTAACCGAGAATAACTTCAATAACTGCCGAAATTTGCGCTGCAACATTTAAAGGAGAAATGTCGCCGAAACCCAATGTTGCAAAGGTTACGACGGATAGATAGAAATATCGAAACCAGTGTGAAGTTAGACCTGGCTCAAAGTTGAAGCTGAACCATCCGAAAACGCTACCGAGCCAATAAAGACCTCCAAAACCTGCAATAACTACTAATGCCCAGATGGCCGTTAGCCACCAACGTTCCCCGAAACCAGCAAACCACCAGCTAAACCAAAGCCAGAACCAACGAAAAAAATCTTTAACTTTGTCCCATAGATGGGGGAAGAATCGCTTCCATAATACCTCTTCAGGTCCATCGTTAGGTTGGAACCCCTTGAAACACTGCCAAAAAGCTTCATGTTTGGACATAAGCTTTTCACGGTAATAAGCCTTGCTTTCATCTGAATATAAACCCTGTTGGTGGAAGTAGTTTTTGAGTCGGCAGTATGCGTCACTTGCCGCATCCCACCATTTTTCCTTCTCATCACCCAACCTTACTTTGCCTACCCTTTTTAATTCCACCTGTTTTTTTAATAATTTCCAGGTTAAGTTATATGCTCCATTTAACTTAACTCCACACAGGATCGTACTATAAAGTTCGGCTTCAAGAAGGTCTGCTTCCTGGAGATTGGCAAATGCCAGATTAGTTTCCTGTAGAATTGTCCATCCGAGATCAGCTTTTTTGAGATTGGCAGTCATGAAATTTGCTTCGTGTAGATTTGCATCGTAGAGATTTGTCCCCTCTAGATTGGTGCCGTAGAATCTGGCTCCCTTGAGGTAAGCATCTTTCAAATTTGCACTACTGAGGTCGACTTCCTGAAAGTTTGCATCTTCAAGAGAGTGACCGTCACGTACCCATTTCTCAATCTTCTTTTTGTATTGTGTTTTTGCTTTTTCCTCAGATTTTGAACGTTCTAGGAAGTGAGGCCAGCAGTAATCTTCCAAAAAGATGGCGTTGAAAAAATATAAACTACGCATCAAATTTTGTTCTTTCTTGCCACCCTGTCCATAACCATTTTGCCTTTTCGCTCGGCTTAGGCACTCCGGGTGCTTGCACCATTTCCACACTTTCGGGTCGGGTAATTTCTTTTGTCGTTTGCCCTCTTTTTGCGCCATGAATCATTATATAGTAACGACTTAAAGTGTCAAGCTAAATAGAGCGAGGCGGTTAGCGTAACCGTAGGGGCGACGCCTGCGTCGCCCTCCAATGAACAGGTAAACAGGTTTGAGAACCTGTTCCACACTCCTAATCGACAAGGGGCTTAAGCCTTTGCCTCATTCCCAATGGCCAACTGTCCGCAGCCTGCAAGTATATTAGCTCCAAGGCTCTTGCGCACCATCACCGCCGGCAAATGGGGCATTATCCATTTGGAGAACCTGGCAATGTCGGCGTCTTTTGAAGCCTCGAACTCGGTTTCAGGAAAAGGGTTGAAAGGAATCAGGTTGATCTTGCACGGGACGCCCTGAAGCAGGAGTATCAGATTATTCGCGTCCTTGCGCCTATCATTGACGCCTCGGATAAGCACGTACTCGAACGTCACCCGCTTGTTGGTAACGACTGTGTAGTCGCGAACGGCTTGCATCAGCTCGGTCAAGGGGTAGCGGCGGGCAATCGGCATCAGGCGCTCGCGCGTCTTCTGGTCCGCCGCATTCAAAGATACTGCAAGCTTGAACTGCTCAGGCTCTTGAGCCAATCGCCGGATGCCCTCGGTAATCCCGACTGTCGATATGGTTATCTTGCGCGCGCCAATCTTTGCTCCCAAGTCGGTGTTCAGGATGCGCGCCGCATCCAGCGTCGAATCGTAGTTCAAAAAAGGCTCGCCCATCCCCATGAACACCACGTTCGTGATGCGTTCTGCCTGGCCCTTGGATACGGCCAGTACCTGACCTGCAATCTCACCTGCCAAGAGGTTGCGCTTGAAACCCATCTGGGCTGTCCTGCAAAACGTGCATCCTAGTGAGCACCCGACTTGGGTGGAGACGCATACGGTGCGTCGCGGACCGTCCTTTAGCCACACACTCTCGATCGAGTTTCCGTCTTCGAGCTCGAAGATATGCTTTACCGCGCCTTGGCTTGCCGAACCCTTCCTTTTCTTTATCTTCAGCTGTCCTATACGGTAATGTTCGTCGAATTGGGTTCTTAAAACCTTGGAGATATCCGACATCTTCTTCCAGTCATGCACGCCCTTAAGCCACAACCAGCGGAAAACCTGCCTGGCCCGGAATGCAGGTAACTCGATCTTGCGGAACTCCGCCTGGAGTTGAGCAAGTGTAAGGTTCTTAATGTCAAGTTTCATTAGTATCATCCTCGGATTTTAAGGCTTCGCCAAAGATCGCGTCCTGTGTGGTGCCGGTTATCCGTACGCTTACGAGTGAGCGTTGCACAGCATTGGTTTCCGAGACCGTAACGTCAAGGTAGTTGTCTGTAAGCGCCCGTGTAGGAGAGAGTACGACCGCTTGTCTTGTCTTACCTATGAAACGATTCCGGTAATCAAGGGATTTTACCTTACCTATCTTGCGCAGGGCTTTGGTTCTTTGACGGGGATTCCTGACCGAATTTTTCTCTTTTGCCATCGGGGTGCCTGGTCTCGGGGAGTAAGTGAAGGCGTGAACGTAAGCTATTGGCAGGGTCTTGACGAACGCAAGAGTGCGGGCAAAGCTTCCGGAGTCCTCGCCAGGGGTTGAGGTGATCACGTCGGTGCCGATGCAAACGTCAGGGATTTTCTGAACAACACCCTCTATCAACCCGGCGTACTCGGCGGTACGATAAGGCCTTCCCATCTGCTCGAGTATCTTGTCGTCCCCTGATTGAAGCGGCAAGTGAAGGTGAGGGCATATCCTGGGACTAAAGGCTATCACATCCATAAGTTCATGCGTGACGGTATCCGGTTCAAGGGATGTCAGGCGAATCCGGGGCGTCCTGGTTCCATGTTTATCTATCTCTTTGAGCAGTTCGGCAAGACTCTCTCCTCTTTCCATGCCCCATATCCCGAGATTGAGGGCAACGAGGACCACTTCACCGAACCCGGCTTCGGACAGGGCGTGGAGTTCATCTATTACCTGTCCTTGCGGTTTTGAGTTTGGCTGACCCCTGATCCTTGAAACGATGCAGTAGGCGCACCTGCGGTCGCAGCCGTCGCCAACTCGAAGAAAAGCCCTGCTGCGGTTTACCATGGACGCATCTACCTGATTTCCGTAGGAGAGTGCACTGATGACCGATTCTTTTGACTCATAGCCCGTTAGTTCTCTGACCCCTTCAAGTCGGGCCAACCTGTCGCGGATAACCTCAGGGCCGCATCCGGTTACCTTTATTTCTGCATTGGGAAACCTGCGGTGCAGCCTGCGGATCAAAGCCACGGTAGACCGGTCGGCTGATGAGGTGACGGTACAGGTGGTAACTACGCATAGGTCTACGTGGTTGGCATCTCCAACGGCTATCTCGTATCCGTTTCGGGCTAAGTACGCTTTCCACAAATCGGCCTCGGCCTGGTTGAGCTTACAGCCGCAGGATGCTACCAGCACACGGGATCTGGTCATCTATAACCCCTTGGGATTCAACGAAGTTAAAGATTTAGGCTTTCTCTTCCTTCTTCTTGGTTGCCTTCTTCTTTGGCTTGGCTTCGTCAGTTTTAGATTTAGTCTCTGTTTTCTTCTTGGTTGTGGTCTTCTTGGTTTTCTTCTCTTCAGTTTTCTTTTCGTCCTTTGCTTTGGTCTTCTTGGTGGTTTTCTTCTCTTCTTTTTCCTTTTTGGCTTCAGCCTTCGTGGTCTTGTTCTTTGCCTTCACGGGTTCGGCTTTTTCGTCCTTTGCTGCGGTTTTCTTTTCTTCTTCTACAGGTATTTCTTTCGGCTCATCCTCCGGTGGTTCCTGCTTGTCGGCATCTTCAAGAGGCAACTCAGCCTGGGCGGCTTCAACTTGTTTGTCGTCTGCTGCTTCCTTCTCAACTACTTCATCCTTCTCACCAGCAGCATCCTTGAGTGTGGTCAATGCATCTTCCAGATGGTCTTTGAGTGCGAAGCCTTTGGGTGCCTTGATGGATTCAACGTGGTGCCGTTCCTTCTCTACCGTCTTCTGATAGAAGTCGCGTTCCGAAAGGATGACCCGGCGCGCCTTTGAATCTATACGGCGAATGGTGAGCTGAAGTTCGTCGCCCAGTTCGTAATGGTCTTTGATCTTTTTTATCTTGCGCTTGCGAAGCTGCTGCTGGGGAACGAAGCCTTCGATCTCTTCGGTCAGCGCTACGACGACACCTGAGGAAGGCATATCGATTATCTTGCCTGACAGGTTCATGCCTTCCTTGTATTCCTTTGACCAGGAGTAGAACGGGTCTTCCTGGGTTTGCTTGAGTCCAAGGGTAATGCGGCGGCTTTCCTTGTCGATGTCCAGGATGATGGTTTCTATCTTGTCGCCTTTGTGAAGTATCTCACGTGGATGTTTGATACGCTTTGTCCATGAGAGGTCGACGTTGCGGATCAGTCCCTCGATGCCTTCCTCGAGCTCAACAAACGCGCCGAAGTTCTTTAAAGAAGATACGACACCTTCAAGGCGCTGCCCGATGTGGTAGTGCTCTTCTATAACCGACCAGGGATCAGGGGTGGTTTGCTTGAGACCCAGCGAGATGCGGCGATTCTCCTTGTCCAGGGACAGCACTATCGCCTCTATATCCTGTCCTATTTGAAGTATCTGTGCTGGGTGGCTTACAACCCTTGTCCACGACATCTCAGAGACGTGGATAAGACCTTCGATGCCTTTTTCCAACTCAACGAACGCGCCGTAATCGGTAAAGCTCGTAACCTTGCCTTGAACGCGCGAGCCTATGGAGTAGCGTTTGTCTATGTTCTCCCAGGGGTGGGGTGTGAGTTGCTTGAGTCCTACAGTTACGCGACCTGTTTCATCGTTCTTGGTCAGGATCTTGACCTGGATCTCCTCACCAACCTTTAAGACCTCTGCAGGGTGCACAATCTTCTTCCAACTGATGTCGGATATGTGCATGAGTGCGTCGAGTCCGCCCAGATCGATGAAAGCTCCGAAATCGACGATGTTCTTTACCGTGCCTTTTACCAGGGTGTCCACCTCGAGTTTACCGAGGGCCTCCTTATGAAGGCGGGCCATCTCTTCCTCGAGAAGCATCCGTCGTGATACGACTATGTTTCGTTTGTTCCAGTTCACCTTGATTATCTTTACGTCGATTTGATCACCGATGTAGGAATCGAAGTCGGCTACAGAGCGAATATCGACCTGGGACCCGGGCAGGAAGGCGTCCAATCCGAAGACCTCGACCTGAAGCCCGCCCTTAACCTTCTTGCGCACCAGAGCAGGACACGGCTCCTCGTTTTCAAGCTTGCGCTTTATGGTATCCCAGGCCATCTGGAAGTCCGCCTTCTTCTTACTGATGACAGGAAGGCCTTCACGGTTTTCCAAAGACTCAACGAAGACCATTACCTCGTCGCCTTCGTTGATGTGTTCAGGATCGGTGAACTCGTTTGTGGAAAGTACGCCTTCGGATTTCCACCCCAGGTCCACCAACACCACGTTTCCCTGAACCCTTACTACGGTCCCTTTCACTATCTCACCTACGGTGAAACGGGAAAGGGACTCCTCGATCAATTTGCCGAGCTCATCAGCGCTCGGCTCTTTTATTACGTTTTCTGCCATTCGGTTATACCTCCTAGCTAGAGTATTTGTGGCGAAGCCACAGCTCTGACTCTTTTTCGAGGGTCGTCGCCGGCCCAGGCCGTATCGGCAAGCATGTGTACCGCACGTTCAACGAGCTGGGTAAAACCCTCGTAGTCTTTGTTTTTTTTCATCTTCTCATCGGGGTAAAGCATATCCCCGAAATACACATGGATTTGAGATTTCCTTGTAATCCATTCCTTCACCGGCCTGTGAGTGTTTTTGATGTACGCGGGCACCACAGAAACGTCGTACCGCAGAGCGAGCATTCCCACACCTGAAAGGAACGGTAAAAAATCGCCTTTAAGGCTGCGGGTTCCCTCAGGGAAGAGTATTATCGCCTGCCCCTTTTTAAGTAATTCCTTCACCTGCTTGAAAAGCTTTATGTCATAGCCTTTGCCGCGTTTTATTGGGATTGCGTTGAGCCAGGTTATGAGCCAACGGAAAAACCTCGACTGCCCGAAGAGCTCCTCCTTGGCCAGGAACCAGCACTCCCTCTTGGCCGCATGACCCATCAAAGGAGGGTCTATGAAGTTCATATGGTTGGCCGCGATGAGCACCGCACCCTTTTTGGGAACCCTGTCTCTATGGTGTACCTTGACACCGAGTATGTCGTGGAAAAGAGGGTAGGAGATAGTCCATCCCCATCCCCAGCGCCACTTCAACGCCCACCTCCCATACCTCTCCCTCCCGATTTCCCCGTCCTTTTAACGACCTCTTTGTATATTACGTCCACCTGCTCTTCTATACTCATGTCCGTCGTATCCACCACCATCGCGTCATCGACCTGAATCAGGGGACTCAACTCTCTTCCTGAATCAATCTTGTCCCTCGTGACCAGGCCCGCCTTTACTTCAACCTCATCTGAATCTATGCCCTTGGCCTCCAATTCCTTCTGGCGTCTGCGTGCGCGTTCTGCAAGATCGCTTTTCATGAACACCTTCAACTCAGCATCCGGGAATACCACAGACCCTATATCCCTGCCCTCGCACACCAGTTTAGCATCTTTACCAATCTCCCTCTGCTTTTTTACGCAGAACTTCCTCACAACCCTGCGCTCTGAAACAGGGGAGACCCACCTGTCCACCTCTGGCGAGCGCAGCTCGTCCGTAAGCTGTTTGCCGTCTAGCCTTACAGACAAGGCACCCTCAATTATGCTGAATTCCAAAGGGGAGGACTCCAGAATCCCTGCGACCTTATCGTCAGTAGCCTCTTCAGCTTGCTTGCCTAGCAATAGATACGTAACCGCACGATACATGGCGCCTGTATCCAGATGAATAAACCCCAGTTTTCGGGCGAGAAGTCTTGCGGTTGTACTTTTACCTGATGATGCTGGACCGTCGATGGCTACTACGAATTTCAAGTCACTAAGGACCTCCTTTTCAAATTTACTGTACCGGATAATTTCATCCCGCAGTCTATCTGCGGGCGCGCAGTTCGTCTGCGAAGTCTCCGTTCCGTACAGCGCGATATTATAGGCATTTACGAACAGCCGTCAACCCCTAATTACGGCGGAGCCGAAATTGGCCCGTAACACCTGCACTCTTAACGACGGTCGGTAGGGGCAATTGACTTCGTCGCTTCGCGTGACTTCGCCGCTTCGCGTCATGTATTGCCTCTACAATTTCAACAGGAGGGGTATACTTGGACCTACATGTAGTGCGAACCTCAGTGTGCCCTAGGGTATTAGTCTCGCTGCGGGGCTAAAGCCACGTGCAATATGCACGGAGGACACCCTCTCAGGGTGTTTGGATTCCGACTTCAATCGGAGGTTGGAGGACGGACTCTTCAGTCCGCCCAGACAGGCTGTGAGAGCGGCTCTCCTTCGGAGAGCTTTTCCTCCATTCACGTTACGAAGAAGGGGTATACTTGGGTCTATACGTAGTGCGAGACTTCAGTCTCGCTGCGGGGCTAAAGCCCCGCGCTACGCGCTTTTGGGTTTCACTGTTAAAGATCGGCTATTTTTTTTCTAGCTTCGTTACTCTTGTTTTGAGATTCGCTTGCTCCACGCGCGAAGGAATCAAGAAAACATCTATAATCCACCAGATGCCTGCGCCGCCTGCCGTAAAAAGCTGTGCTAAACCTACCCCGATATGTCCGAGGTAGAACCGATGGGCTCCGAAAATACCCAAGAAAAACCAAAGTAGATAAGCAGCCCATACCTTTTTCATAGTTTGTCTCCTTTGTGTATACAATAGTTTAGGTTTGTAAGTTCGAAATATTGGTAAAACACTATTGCGTCCCTGACGGTTGCTTTCACGGTGTGCTCACGAACATATGTACGGACTTCATCAAATTTACACACCTTCTCTTGTTAAAAACTCAAGACATAGTGCAACCGTTTCAGGCGAGCCCTCTTTTAACGCAAAAAAGAAGGATTTTTGTCTACCTTCTTTGTGAATCTCAACGCCATCATTGAAATAGTTATAGGCCAGCAATTTTGGAAAAGGTACATTTGCGGTTTTTTGCCCAGGTAAAGGGTGTAGAAAAATTCTCTGATTTGTGAGAATGAGGACCCCTTGAGATATTGGAACAAGTCGTTCTTCTTTTATAGCATATCCTCTTTGTCCTTTTGTTCGTATTGAAACGCCTTTCATTAGACGAAAACTCGTCCCTCTATAACCTTGTTGGTAACCAACTGTTACGATTTTCCGTTCGTGTAAAGCTGTGAATTCTGCAAAGTGAATAGTTTCATTCTTTTTAAGAACTGGAGGACTTAGGGTATCGAGTTCCAGTTTTACTGTAGGCAAAGAGTTTCCTTCAACAGATAGTTTCGGTAAATGTGGAAGCGGACTCTCTCATTAAATTTTACTTCCTCATCTGTGAAATTAAAACCTTTTTGGAAATCTCGCAATGCATCAATCTCTTTTTCATCAAGTATTTCATCGTCCATGAATCCGTCGTAGAGTTTACCATATAGAGTCAGAAGTTCGTCTTTTTCATGTTTAACTAGAACATCGACCCAAGACTTGTCAAACTTCTTACTTTCTAACACAGCGTTTTTAATATCCGACAATTCTAAATCAAATTGTTTTCGACACGCCTTACACAATGTTTTACTCGATAAGAAGGGAAGTTTGCCGCCACAGTTCTTGCACTTTTTTGCCATGCCAACCTCCTTTTGGGTTTTTAATATATATACAGCATAATACCCATTTGTCCACACTTGTCAAGCCTTATATTGTATTAATTATCGCATTTGTAGGGGCAATTGGTAGGGGCAGTTCATGAACTGCCCCTACGGGTATTTCACCCAATTCCCCCACCCTCTTAAGCTTGCCCACTGAACCCCCGTCTTTCCTCATAAATAAATCGTTCCGAAGTAAGTGTTACAGAGTTCATGCTATCTCCTTTGGATGATACTTGTTATTGTATGCTT
>JAFGSK010000006.1 GCA_016934635.1 Caldifarciminota bacterium | reverse complement strand
CTTGACAAAGAAGGTGCCGCGTAATATGATTACGTCTATTAACTACGGTCCGCTGTCCAATTTCAACAGCGAGCGGGACAATCCCTTAAATTTCTTTGTGATTTGTTTTGTATCCACAAAGCCTCCTCTTTATTATAACTACTTTAGTTTACTTGTCAACCTTACTGCTGACCAAAACTTATTAAAGAATACGGTTGATTAAACCCTTTGTCAACCCCCACCTCTCATTTTATACACTTCCTTTTGCCGGTTTCGGCTTAGTTTTTTTCACCCCAAGACAGGAAAACATGCCATTCCTCCGGAATGACATTGACCCGCCTTCAGCAGGCTAAGAGCCTGCGCTCCGTTGTTTCTCCGTAAAGAAAAAACGCACGGAGCACACCCTCTCAGGGTGTGTCCTGCTTTTGTCCTATTTCTGTCCCACTTTTGTCCTGGTTCTCTCAAAATTTGTCCTTTTTTTGTCATACTTTTGGGGGTCTATTGTCCCCCTTTTGTCCTGCTTTTAGGGTACTTATTTTACCTTACTCAGCAGATGCCTGCGGAGTATGTCCAGTGCGGTAACAACGGTCCGTTCCCGGATGTAGGCACGTCGCCCGGGAAAGACAAAACGATGGGATTCGGAACCGTCAGGAGTGGCAAGTCCAATATATACGAGACCTACGGGTTTCTCCGATGTTCCACCCCCAGGCCCTGCGATGCCGGTGGTACTCAAGGCATAGGCTGAGCCGAAACGTTTGAGAGTACCCTCGGCCATCCCCCGCGCCACCTCTTCGGAGACGACCCCGTGTTTTGTTAATATATTACCAGATACACCGAGAAAATCTTTTTTTGCCTGATTCGAGTATGCAACAACCCCACCCAGAAAGTAGTCCGAACTGCCCGCGATGTCCACGATACGAGAAGCTAGCAACCCGCCTGAGCAACTCTCTGCAACCGAAAGGCTCTCACCCCTTTTCCTCAGCAGTTCGCCCACGACCTCGGAAAGGTCTTTGCGTTCCTGTGCGTAGATGTCTGTGCCGAGAAGTTCGCACAGTTCGCGAAGCAGAACCTCCCGGTCTTCACTCACCTCGATATTCAAATCCACCGCACCCTTCTGCGGCAGGTACGAGACCTTTATCCTTGAGTACTTGGAGATAACCGGCTGGATGCGCTCCGAAAGCTCGGTCTCGACCGTGCCGACGGTTCTCAGAAAGATGTCTTGACTTACGCCGGATTGAGGGTAGTTCTCTTCAAACCAAGTTAGAAGGGAATCCTCGACGATGGCGCGAACCTCGCGAGGAACGCCGGGCAGGCAAATCAGCGTTCTTGCTTCATCTGCGAGCACGAGGCCGGGCGCAGCCCCCTCCGGATTCATAAGGAGCTTAGCTCCTTCGGGCACGTCGGCCTGTGTTGCACCCATCCCCGAAAGCTTGCGTCCCAGCCTGGTGTATCTGCGTTTTAAGATTTTAAGATAGCGTTCGTCTCTCTTGAGCTTGCTGTTGAATACAGCGGCGGCTACTGACCTTGTGTGGTCATCGGATGTAGGACCAAGTCCTCCGCAGGTTATCACGAGGGGTGTTCGTTTGAGAGTTATGGTGATTGTCTCCTGGAGTCGAACAGGTTGGTCAGGGGCAAATGTTACCCGCAATACTTTAATCCCATATGACTTCAGACGCTGGGCCAGAAATGAAACATTGACATCTTGTACAGAACCGGAGAGTAATTCGTCCCCAATTACAATCAATTCTGTGTTAATAGCCATAAATCATGGAAATCGGTATGAGTGCTATTATCCTGAGCACTCCGTTGGTTATAAGACCTGCGGCAAGGTCGTCCACCATCACCCCCCAACCTTTAGGGAGTTTCTCGATTGACCGCAAAGGCGGAGGTTTGAGGATATCGAGCATCCTGAATATCCCGAAGCCCAAACCGAAGATTATTAGCTTACCCCAGATTGATTGAGGCGCAGGAATCCACAGAAGAGCAAGGAGCATACCGCAGAACTCATCAAGTGTTATGCGCTTATCGTCGTGTTCCCATCCTCTTCTTTCGGCATAGTAAGAACCCCAGACTCCAAGCACAGAAACCAGAATTATCATTGCCGCAAGCACAAGAGGGTATGGAATCAGGAACCAGGCTACAGGCAATGCAACCAGGCTCGCAACCGTCCCTCCACCCTTTGGGATATAGCCTGTACCGAATACTGAAAGACCTAACCTTGCTGTAAGGTTAGGCCTTCTCATTTCTGCTCCCACCTACGAGGAAAACTCAGTGTTTCTTCTTACGCGACGGAAAGATGCGGTCGAGTTCGATGACCACAGGAGCCACGATAAAGTCGGACGAGTATGTTCCAATTACGATCCCGATCGTCATGATCATTGCAAAGGGATAAATAGCCGTTCCTGATGCGAAGATAACCAGCCCAAGAGCCACGAAAAGGGTCGTCAGCGAAGTAATCAATGTTCGCGGAAGTACCTGGTTGATACCCTCATCAACGTTGACGGCAAGAGGTTCACCCCGTCTCGTCTTGATGCGTTCCTGAATCTGTTTTGAAACCACGATGGAGTCGTTCACAGAGTATCCGATAAGGGTAAGAAATGCGGCTATGGTCGTGATGTCAAGTCGAATCCCAAGAAGCGTCACAATCCCCAGGGTAATCCATACGTCGTGTATGACGGCTATGACCGTACCGATCCCGAAACGAAAGTCAATCCGAATCCCGATGTATATGAGGATAAGGGCGAAGCCGATGAGAAGAGCTAAAATAGCCTTCCATTGAAGCTCCTTACCGAATGCTGCGGAGACCGTCTCCTCACCTGTAAGGGTAATCTCCTGGTTCGGGTAACGTTCCACAAGGGCATCAATCACTATCTTACTGAAGCTTCGCTTTTCGCCTTCCTCCATGAGCTTGGTCTTGGGTGGGATCTGAACCTGAAATGTTGATGTACCCTCGGCAACGTCCTGGATACGGAATATCTTCACTTCTCTTTCACCCAGATCGTTAAGCACGGTACGTATCTCAGCGGTCGTTATCGGTTCGGAAAAGCTCAATGCGATCTTAGATCCACCGAGGAAATCGATACCATACGAAGGTCCACCTTTGATAAGAAGAACGATAAGCGAGAACACAATCAAGGCTCCGGAAAGGATGAAAGTGACATAACGGAACTTGCTGAATCTTACGTGAGTCTCTTTAAGTATCTGAAGCATCATTCCTCCTTAGATGTAAAGCTTCCTGTCAGGGCGTCTGAAGAGATATATATCGAAGAATCCCCTGGAGAAGTAGACGGCCGTTATCATATTGATTATCAAACCGAAGATGAGGGTAATCGCAAATCCGCGTACAGGTCCGGATCCAAGACCTGTCAAGAGAATAATCACTGTCATGATGGTAGTAATGTTAGCATCCAGAATCACCTTCCATGCCTTGTTGTATCCTGTTTCCACAGCTGAACG
Organism: Caldifarciminota bacterium; assembly: GCA_016934635.1. GTDB lineage: Bacteria > Hydrothermota > Tepidihabitantia > B3-TA06 > B3-TA06 > WJJO01. Next base: position 22,747 of record JAFGSK010000006.1, on the reverse strand, counting down.
TGGAAATTTACCGACCTTGAGTTCGTCGCGTATTCGTTCGTAGATAAGAACGTTGGCATCCACAGCCATACCTATTGTGAGTGCTATACCTGCAAGACCTGGCATGGTTAGTGTCGCCCTTATACCGGCAAGAACTGCGAGAAGCGCAAAAAGGTTAATAATCAGTGTTGCTATAGCAATAGAACCAGCGCCCGTGTAGTAGATAAGCATGAACAACACTACGGCAGCCAATCCGATGATTATCGCTATAACCCCTGAACGAACCGAATCTCTCCCAAGAGTGGGGCTTACCGTTCGCTCCTCGGCTATACGCAAAGGTATGGGCAATGCACCGTTCCTTATAAGGATGGCCAGATCCTTGGTCTCTCTGCCTTCCCTGTCCATGGTAGTGATCTGGGCATGAGAACCGGGCGGAATACGTTCCTTAATAACAGGAGCAGACATTACCACGTCGTCAAATACGATTGCCAGTTTCTTACCAACGTTGTCGCCGGTTACCTGGGCGAACATTGCTTGCCCATCAGGCTTAAGCTCCAAATCAATCGTCCAGGTCCCGCTGTAGGCTGTTTCGGTTCCCTGATAGATCCTGGCCTCTGCATCTTTCACGTTTGCACCGACAATATGAGCTTTTTCCTCAATCAGGTATATTCGTCTAACCTTGTTTCCTGCACCGACCGTCCCGGTTAACTCCTCTTCAGGTCCAAATAGAATCTCAAGGTAGGCGGGGATAACAGTGCGTGCCTCCTCGATCAGTTTCTTAACCGTTTCTAAATCGTCATTCTCTATACCATAATCGTTTTCCACCCCGATGAGATACCGGCTGAACATCCTTCCTTTTAAAGACGCCGTATCAATGTAGGAGCTGTCCAAAAGTAAGGTGTCTCCTGCCAGATACTGATCGATGTCGCTGAAGACTTTGTAGGTTTGCAATGTATCGCCGACCAACCTGAATTCCAGAAGACCTGTTTTACCGATTATCTCGAGTGCGCGTTCGCGTCTCGTAACACCTGGGAGCTGAACCTGAATCCGGTTGTTTCCGACTCTCTGGATGTTTGGCTCACTCACACCCAACTCGTCTACACGGTTGCGAATAATGTTTATTGCGTTATTCGCGACACTTTTCACCTCGTCAGGGTCCAGATCTTGACCTGTGGTATCGGCTTCAAGCACCAGATGCATCCCGCCTATAAGATCCAATCCCAGATTCAATACCGGGATTTTGTCCGGTCCTTTCCAAATCGAATATGGAAAAACACTGTGAATACGAGCAAGATGCTCTTCCTTGGTTATGCTTTGATCGGTCCATATCCTCAACGATGGATAAAGTAGAAAAACACCTAACAGTAGTAAGAGGATAAAGAGTACCAGCTTTATCCTAAGACCTCGTTTCATCGAGCCTCCTCAAAAGATTACATTCAGTACTCATTAAAGTTCCTTTCCGGGAGATTAGTGCTCCGTGGCACGATTTATTCTTTTTCTTACTCTTAATGAAAACCAAAGAACCAAACTCATCTATACATCCTTACCCATAAGTCTTGCCATCTCCCGTACAGCCTGCTTCATTCCCACTTCCAGTGCACGTGCTACGATAACAAAACCGATAGATGCACCCTTGATTTCAGGTATCCCCATTAAAGGCTTTATGTTTTCGTAATCGAGGGCATGCCCGATGTGGACTTCAAGACCATACTCAGTTGCGAATCTTGCGCGCTCACGAAACAGGGCCACGTACTCAGATTCCTCATCCGGATTGCGCGCATAGGCATCGGTGTTGAACTCGACGTTTGAAGCCCCGAGGTCCCGGGCGCGCTCAATCATCTCCTCTTCGGCCTCGATAAAGAACGACAATCGGATACCTGCGTTAACAAGCTTCTCGGCATAAGGTTTTACTGCATCGAATCGAGTCACAAGATCGAGTCCTCCCTCGGTGGTTACTTCCTCCGGACGCTCGGGCACAAGGCTAACCTGGTGCGGCGCGATCTCCAGTACTATACCTACCATCTCGTGGGTTGCCGCCATCTCTACGTTCAACTCCCCTTTGATAGCCTGCTTAAGCCTTCGTACGTCTGTATCCTGGATGTGACGCCTGTCCGAACGCAGGTGGCAGGTTATCCCGTCAGCGCCCCCGATCTCGGCTTCAAGGGCCAGCTTGACTGGATCCGGGAAGGTCTCCTTGCGAGCCTGACGCACCGTTGCAACATGATCTACATTAACGCTGAGTATCCGCATAAGACGGAAGGATACTTTAGAAAACCCCTGATGTCAACACATACATGCTCCTTTTCTCCTTCGGAGAAAAGATCGCAACCAAAGGTAAACCCTTACTGATTATATGGATTAGGTGTACTAAAGCTAAATTTTTCGCCCAATCAGTCCATAGGACATGACAGTCCAGTGGAAGAGCTTCTTTCGACGAAGGTACTCGTCCAGGCGCGAGAAAATGGAGTCCACGCTTAACTTGGGGAACATCGGAAGGCTAACCCCTAGTTTCTTAAGGATACTCCGCAATGCGCGGTAGGCTAATGAGGGACGGGGCCAGTCACCGTAACCTGCTACAGGTTCGAATCCGGCATGCCTTAATGCCCTGGCAAGTGAGGAAGGTGTAAACTGCCGCTCCCAGCCTGCAAACCATTTACCCACAAGGATCTGGGCTTGTTTGAGAATCGTGTAGATATGATAGGTCTGCGGCACGTCTACCGCGATGAGACCGCCTGGTTTTAGAAGCAGATTGTTTGCCTCAAGCAAGGGATACGGTGAACGGAAGTGTTCGAGCAATCCCTGGTGGAACAGGATGTCAAAACTCTCAGGTTCGAGACCCGGATAGAGCGCGTCAGCAAGAACGTAGTCAATACGTTTGCGCGTTGCGGAGTCTGTATTCTCTGCAAACCTTCGGACCAGCTCTAGGCTTCGCTCGGATATGTCGAGGATAGTTACGAAGGCTCCACGTCTGGCCAACTCGATCGATGTCCGGCCGGTCCCGGCGCCTATCTCGATTACCTTCATCCCTTTAACGTCTGGTACGATATGGGCGATTTCGGATGCTATATCGGTGATGGGCGGATAAACGTCCAAATCCATCTTCTCGGTCCAGAACCTATCCCAGACTTCGGCTTTTGTAGGATCGTATCTCACTTACAATCGCCTTTCAAAACCCTTGATGCTTGAATTCCATTCGGGGTTCCCGCAGCTTTGTGAAACAAAGATGTGGGGTAAAAAGGACCTGTCCCAAACCTCTGCTTTAGCGGAATCGTATCGCATTAATTAATTATCCTGAGGTAATTCACGAAGTCAACGGGGTTTATCAACAAGACAGGGTCTGGTAAAGTCGTTGTTATCTACGACGATATCGCTGCGCTCTAAAGGCTTGCGCTCGGCAAGATAGCGTTTCTGCACAGGTATATACTTGGTCTTGTACTTTTCGATGAAATCAGGTCCGAATCTAGTGATATCTCGACTACGGGCACGTCTCAGGACCTCGTCGAAATCAACGTCTAGGAACACACGGACGCTGAAGTATTTGTCGATTGGATTTCGGTAAAGCAGCACGCCTTCGAGGATTACAACCGTATCCTTGTCCATCTGATAGCGCCTGACTTTGGTGAATTCATCGGATTCCAAATCGAGGAGTTTTAGTTTCGTATCTACGGTTTGTCCTTGACTCATTGGCCTCAGAATCTTTTCCTCGAGAAGTTCGAGATTAAATGCGTTTTCGATGTAGGACTGAACCGGGTCTTTTCCACTGCTGCGAACCGTACGTGGGTTGTGAAAGTCGTCAAGAAGTATGAGAATCGTTTTTTTCCCCCGGCTCCTCAGGTACTTCTCGAACTCGATTGCGAACGAGGTTTTACCTGATGTATCCACACCGTTAACGCCGACTACTTGAGCCGACGAACTCTCCTTGAGCTTTATCTCAATTGCATGAAAGATGCTTATCCGCATCACGTTAGTCAGGATTTCAGCCGGTGTTCGAGCCGCATAATCTGCAAGTTCAACCTCATCTCCCCCGAACCCGTAGCCTGCAGCGATGCTTGGAATATAGTTCTCGCGTGCGGCTTCGAAATCGTTGCGCCGGTCCCCTACCATTATCCCATCAGAGTATTTCCTGAGAAGTTCCTTTATTGCGCCGGTCTTGCTTTCCCGCTTCTCAGCTGATTTTATCTGAGTAAAATAATCATTGATCCTAAGTTTTTTTAAAATGTACGCTGCGTATTTACCGCGTCCGTTTGTGCATAAGGCTAAAGGAAAACCCCTCGAGTGGAGTTCGGCAAGCATCTTGTCTACGCCGTCATAAAGCTTGGCGTGTTTTTCCATTCGCGAATTTCCATACTTCTGGATTAACCTGAAGAACTTCCGGAGCTTTCTTTTAGGGAGGTCGGACGTAAGTTTTGCAATAAGGACTTTGGGGGAATCACCAAAGTAGGATAGTAGTTGATCGCGGCTCTTGTGGGGAAGCCCTGCATCGGCAAGCGCTTGCTGTATCGCTTCAACCCATACCAGATCGGATTGAAACAGTGTACCGTCAAGATCGAATATTACCAAAGGTTTCCGGGAATCGCTTGCGATAGAATCCATCCGTAATTATGAGCTATTAAGGAGATGTGTCAAGAAGTTCGTGTTACAAAAGAAAAACCCTCCTCGCCAGTATGGAAAGGAGGGTTTTGTGTCTAAATGCTTACAGTAGCTTAAAGGAATCCATGAACTTTGCAGTCGCTTCTTCTGAGGATACATTCTCAGGAACGGTTACGATCAGTTGGAAAAGTCTATTATCTACTATATATACCCTTGAAGTATAGATAAAGTTGTTGGATGTCTTGATCCTGAATTCACGTCCTGGGTTTCCATCGAGCGTGATGTCTTTATCAGCGAGTAATGTCCCGCTGAAAGCCATTATCACTGCATCGCGACCAACATCGAAAACGCCTTTTACGACCTGGGGTGTAATCTCATCCTCGAAAGGCATATCATTGTACATGACTGCGTATTCAACAGGAGGATAATTAACCTTGAACGAGTAGAGGTCTACTGAGACTCCTCCTGATGGTGTAGTTTGTTTGTCCTTTACCGGTTCGGTAGGCATGAGAACCGAAAAACCCCCTTCTTTGGAAGTAAACTGTGTCCACTTCTCTTCCTCTATCTTTTCTTTTTTTGCGCATCCGGCAAACAAAAGTAGCCCCGTGATGACAACAAGCGTGATTTTCGCTGCGGTTTTCATTATCGCCTCCTTGGTTTGTATTCTATGTAGTAAACTCAGGCCTATCCATTTGTCAATCCCGCAGTATCCCCTTTCTTGAAGAATAATTACCTTGGCCTATAACAGTCGGAACGAATCCAAGAACTTCTCTGTAGCCTCTTTTGCATCAACACCTTGCGGAACTACTATTATTACCTGGTATAATCTTTTCCCGACCAGATAAAGCCTGCCCGTGTAAGCCATGTTATCGCCGGTATCAATTCTGAGTTCCCTACCTGGATGTCCGTCGATGGAAATCTTCTTCTCGGATCGAAGCTTTCCATTACTCGAAGCTACTGCAGCGTCGCGTCTTTCGTCCAAAACCTTATCCAAATCGGCGTCTTCTTCAAGGTAAGGCAGGTCGCTGTACATGACGGCGTACGCAACGGCTCCGAAATCAACCAGGTACATGTAAAGAGGCGTTGAGCCGGCAGTCGTCGGAATCATCTGGGTTTGCATTTCAGGTTCCTGAGGCATACGGACAAAGAAACCGCCGTCATTGGATTTTACGTCGACCCATTGATCGGCTTCGGCAGGTTTTTCTTTCTTCCCGCATCCTGTGAATAGTAGCGAAGCGGACAAGGTAATAACGAGTATTTTAGGGATATGTCTCATATCTCCTCCTTGTAATTTATCCTGAGTAAACTTAAAAATAAGGCGATGTCAAGGGCTTATTCTTCGTCTTCACTCAAGAGTTTGAATGAACTCAGGAATTTAGTGATGTTAGCGGATGATGACTCCTCTGCGACCGTCGTAACCGACACCTGATAGAACTTGTCATCCACCAGGTACATCCGGCTGCGGTAGTAGAATCCTTCAGGGCTTCTTATCTTGACCTCCCTGCCCGGGTGAAAATCAAGGGTAATATCCTTTTCACTGAGCAGCTTGCCGTTCAATGACGCTAAACCTCTATCCCGCGCTTTGTCTAGTATGTAATCTGCATCATCAGGGTTCCAGGACGGCATCTTGTTGTAGACAACGAGGTAGGTAAAATCCGGCGCTTGCTTCATGAACATATACATGTTTATCTTCTGAAAGCTTTCCCCCACCTGCATATTGACCTGCTGTGTCTGAGTTTCCGGCTCACCAGGAAAAAGGACTGAAAAGCCTCCTTTTTCGGACGTATACTTTTTCCATTCGACTTCCGCTCCTAGGAGCAGGAACCCGAAAACCAAAAAGGAAAGAATTGACCGTGCTTTGAACATATGTTACTCCTTTAACCGGAAGGAGTTGAGGTATTTATTGACCGAGTATTCGGGAACTTCCTTATCTACTCCGACAACCTTAACATCGTACATCGAAGATCCGGCAAAAAAACCCCGTGCAGTGAAAACCAAAAGGCTGTCTCCTTCCGGAAAATCCTTTTTTACCTTTATCTCGATCCCCGGGTATTTCGCAACCTTTATCGTATCTTCGTATATCGACTCCCAACCGTCTTCAAATATTCCGTCCCTCCAGCTTCCCAGCATCTGAAGTAACTCGTCGTCGTTCCAGTCGATCATAGCCATTATCGGAAAAAAGTGCCTCGATACCTCGAACCTTACCGAATCCAGTTGAACCATATACTCTTTTACATAAATATATCCTAACTCGGTTTCTGTAGAATCGACCCATTCCTCCGCTTCACCGGGAAAAAGAATAGAGAAGGTGCGGTCAGGTGCCGTGTATTCCTTCCAGGCAAATTCGTCTGTCCCGGACTTTCCAAAGATCCCAAGCGGGTCTTTACGACCTTGAAGAAAATAGTACCCGAGTATTACAAGTCCGCCGACGATAACGAGCCCCATCACCGCGAAGACAATAATAGTTCCTACGGGTCTTTTCATAGGTTCTTCGATCACGCAAATATCCTACATAAATTCCAACATTCGTCAAGCGCCTCGATAGAATGATAATATACAAGAGTTCCAACTTAATATCCCAGTCACCAATCGTGAAATCTTTATCGCTGGCTATTAGCGAATTCCCAGAAAATCCTTGAGGGTTCTTCGGGGACGTTCATAGTAGACCTGGACAAGGGCCCCGTCTTTATCGTAGGACTTGATACTGTTAAGCCGGCCAAAGAATCCGTATCCCCATTTAACAACCGCAACCCCATCAATATTGTTAGTCAGTCCACCTTCCTCATTCAAGTATCTTTCTTCCAGAGGATTTCCTTCCCAATTGTATTTAGATACCATTCGTGCAAATTCGTGCTTTTCTGACATCTTGGGTTTACCATCAACGCCGAAATAACTAAGACCGGTCTTTCGACCCTTGCTATCGTAATCAATCCTGTAAGAAGCGATTTTATAGTCATTAATCTCGATCGGGCTTCCCGCGGTTCCATAATAACCTCTCCCAACCAAATCCCCAAAGTCGTTATAGTATAGACGGAAAACCGCCGCTCCTTCTGCACTGGATTCTTTTAATCTCCCGTCAATGCCATAGCACCTTGACTCAATACGGTAACCTAGGGAATCGTATTGACTCTGGATTACGGCAAATCCTTCTTCATTCTCCTCGCTGAGGAGACCTCTTTCATCGTAGTATTTTTCTTCAATTGAGTTCCCGAACTCATCGTAGCGATAAAGGACTAATGCATAACCTTCAAAGTTCCTGGTTAAATTGCCGTCCTTGTCGTAGAAGGCCTTTTCTATTACGTTTCCGTCCTCGTCAAGCCTCCATCCAATCATATATACACCGTCTTCGTCAATCAACGTGTCGAGATAGGTGTTAATGCGAAACATTAGCAGTTGATCCCGTTCAGTATCATAAGAGTAAAGATACTCGGCAACTCCGTGCTTATCTTCCATGCTATCCCAGTTCAAATCAAGGTTTTTCTTTAATGAAGGGTAACTCAGGGAATCATATCTGACCTCAACGTAATAAACACTATCCCAGTTCCAGGTATTACCTTTTTCGTAAAAGAAAGACCATCTCTGGTGAGGTTCGTAAGGTATCGGGTATTCGATTTTTATCTGGGTAATTCCGAACTTGGGATCGGGTGCCGACTTACATCGTTTCAGATACTCAACCTTCGTCAACCATTCCTGCACGTCATAGGGAGGGTTGCCTTCACGATCGCAGGTAAAACGGTAGCAATTGACTTCCTTGGATTCACGAGGAGAAATCGGATAGGCTCCAACAATCTGACACTTACCGTTAATCCTGGCTTGCCGGTAGTATTCCACCCTAGTCGAATCCTTGCACTCCAATGACATCGAGCAAAATACTGCTACAAGTGATAAAAGCAGCGAAAGACGTTTCATTTCAACCTTCCTTTCAGGCCGCAACACCCTTTGATCGTTTTAGATACCGAAAGCCCATTTCTATCTTGTTTCCAATCACGGCCCATCTTGACACTTAAGAAATATCATCAACCTAGTCTACTAAGGATATTCACTGATAAGTTCTCTATTTTCGTCGAATCTTTTTACCTTTTGTTTTTCTCCAAAAAGGCTGTAATAGAACTCAATGATTGCTACTCCCTGATGATTGTTAGTCAATATCCCATCGGCATCGTAGAACTCCTGTTTGACCAGATTTCCCTGCCAGTTGTATCGGCAAGTATAGTATGCAAAACCGCATTCTTTATTTATTTTATAATTACCATCTACGTCGTGATAGCTTCTTTCAACCAACCTTTCCCTGTTGTCGTATTTATCCCTGCAAATTGCATATCCAAGGCTGTCGCTGGCTTTCAGATTACCATCGGCATCGTACATGCTGGTTTCTATTATGTCTCCGCACGAGTTGCGCTTGCACTTATATATACATGCCCCATCTTGTAAAGTCCCTTTCAATTGACCATCAACGCCGTAGTATCTTGATTCAATCCAATATCCACACTCATCATAGAAAACTCTGTTGAACGCGATCCCAAACAGCTTATCTTCCGTCAACTCTTCATTCTCGTCGTAGTAGCTGCTTTCGACAGGTTTGCCATCATCATCGTATTTTACCTTTGCCACCGCAAAACCATCCGTAATTACTACTAGATTACCATCCTCCCCGTAACACCTCATCTCGGTAGGATTTCCGTGGATATCATACTGCCAGCAAATCTCGTAAATCCCCTTCTTATCAACTATTCGTTCATTCTGTAAGTTCATACGCCGCGATCTCACCCTTCTGCCGGCACTATCCGTGTCCCAGAGATAACAAACTACCCCATACTTATCTTCCATCAACTCACCACCCAGATTATAGTTGGTCCTGGAAACAGGAAAACCCTGTTCGTCATAACAGATACGCCAACGATAGACATTATCCCAGTTTTTTGCAGCGTAACCGTGTTTGTTTCCAAAGTACAACTCCTGGCATCCTTCTGAAGGATAGTAAACAATAATTCTTGCAATCTGAAATACAGGATCACTGTCTAGTCTTCCCTTCCTTGAAAAGTCTACCCTAAACAATCGTCCTTCGCCATCATAGAAAAACTTGTAGCACGATATTTTCTTGGCCTGTCTTGATTCGACTGGATATTTACCGGTGAGTTGAAATCCTCCGTTAAAATATATCTGGCGGTAATATTGAACGTCGGTTTCAAAAATATCGGCACAGGTTAATGCAAGCAGTGCAACAACCATTACGATTATCACTCGGTATCGTCTCATGTCAACCTTCCTTTCAAGCGTCTTTTGTTTACTATACGTGTGAAAGCCCGGGTGTCAAGCAGAAATAGTTGAAACATTGACATCTAATTTCCGTCTGAGATAATTAGGAAATCAACGTAACCAAGGAGGACGAATGAGACGTTGGTTAGTAGTTTTACCTATCCTGGCAGTCCTTTTTGCCGGATGCGAGGTCGTTTTCAATAAGCCTGCTTCGGAGACGTACACCGAAAAATTCGCTGTAGCGGACGGATATAATATAATAGATCTGGACAATGATGCAGGTGACGTCACAGTGACCGCAGCGGCGGTTGATTCTATCTCAATCCAGTATACCAAAAGCTGCATGGGAACCAGTGAACGAGATGCGGAGGATCATCTCAACGACATCGACGTATTTGTGGAAGGTGTAAAATCCACCGGTAAAATCACTATAACCGCAGATTTTCCGATGATTGAAGCAACCCGCGAATACAAGGCTACGTTCAATATCACTGTCCCGGCTGACATATCACTTGATCTTGTTGCCGACAAAGGATCGATCGATATCTCCGGAATGAGTAAAACCCCTACCCTTGAGACAACCAATGGAAACATCAAAATAACCGGATTCACATGCGACGTGGATGCAACCTCAACCAAGGGCGACATAGAGTGTACCCTAAACAAGCTGCCCGCATCCGGGAATGTCTCTCTTTCCACATCTGACGGCTATCAGATTCTTAACATCGGCTCGATGGATACCACATCCACAATTAACCTTACCGCTACGGGCAAAGGCAAGATAGAAGCCGCACTTCCCGCAGATGCCAGGCTTGATTTCGACCTGCAACTTGTTTCAGGCGAGATTTACATCTATGACTTCAACTTCATTCAGGGTTCACCCTGGAGCAACAAACACAAGATAGGAACAATTGGTGTTGAACCCCGCTCGACAATCAACGCTACAAGTGAAGACGGTGACGTAATACTTCAAGCCGGTCAATAGAACCAAGGCCCAGGGCGCTTAAGGGAAAATTTGAAGCAGGTTTAAGGCCTGCTTCTTTTTTTGCTCGATCCTGCCCGGATTAAGACTGTGTTTTCAATCTGCCAGCAACAAGATCTTCTATGCGGCGGTCAACTGTATTTGAGTCTTGCCTGAACCGTATGGTTGCCTTCAAAGGGTCGCCTTTGCGAAACTCGAGATCAAGAAGCTCCTTGTATGAAAGGAAGCGGCGTTCCTCCTTGTCCAGCGAACGCTCCAAGTCTTCAAGCATTTGCCAGAAACCCAGCCTCTGACGAAGCTCCTTCTTTGAAAAAAAGCCACCTGTCTTTACTTTCTCCTTCTGCTCGAAGATCAAACGCTTGGTGGTGAGGTAGAGTACGCCCCAGGGACCTGACTTTCCATCCGCTTCAAGCCACTGAGCCTCCCAGGCCGAGACAAGTTCCTCTCCTTCCTCTTTTTTGAAAGAGGCTTCTTCAATTTGTCTGTATGCCCACGCAAGGCCTTTAATCTCGAGGCACAGTTCCTCCAAAGGGGAAAGCGCGCTCCGGATTGAGGATTCAAGTTCCTTTTCGATTCTAACCAGTTCAGTCTCGCATCGTTCAATGCGCCGCCTTAACGATGCAACATTCCATGCAGTAACCGAAGCATGCTCAAGCTGCTGCATCACAGAGTCCAGTTCAGGTCTTAAGGTTCGATTAATATCGTCGTAGCGGCGATTTAGCAGATCTCGTGCCCGATCGAAGTTCGTCCTTTCACGCTTGAGGCTTCCATCCAGGTCGGCATCGAATCGATGACCCTGATTGCGAACATCTGAAAGGTTGCGTTCGGCATCAATGACCGCGCGTTCGGCGTTTTCCACTGCGGAACGAATTCCCGAAAGCATGAGACGCTGCTGCAACTCGTTCACCTTGTCGAATAATTCCTGCTCGAGCAGGCGATCCTGATCGCTCGGGGTTTTCCCAGATGATGGTATATTTGGCATGGATTCATTCTACTCGGCAAAGGGAATAAATCAACTTTCCTTAAGACAAGCTTGACAGTTCCGCTAAGATAGATAGAATGACCTCATTATATTGTAACTGAACAGGGATCAGGGATGGAAAAACGATTGGAGCTTTTGTGACTGGAATTCGTTATATAGATTCACACGCACACCTTGTGGGCAGGGAAAGAGAAGAAGGAAAATGGGCTCGAACGCATCTTCCTCGCGCGGCTGAGTCAGGCATCACGGTGATAACCATCGCTCAGGTCCCGCGTCTTTGGGAACCGACACTAAAGTTAACCGCGGAATTTGACAATGTATTTGCCGTGTTAGGAATATCCCATCCCAACGACAGCAAGTTAGAGTCATTCGAAAAACTGATCAAAGTAGTCCAGGATGAACCGCGAGTGGTCGGAATTGGAGAAACCGGTTTGGACTACCGTCAAGGCAGGCCTTCTGATCTTGCAGACCGAAAAGATCAACTTCGGGAACACATCCATATCGCTCGAGAAATCAATCTACCCTTGGTAATTCACGACGGCAAGGCTACAGAGGATATATTAAAGATACTCGAAGAGGAGGCAGCGCCCGAAGTCGGCGGGATGATTCATTTTTTCACAGGAACCCCGAAACAGGCCGAACAGGCGATTCAGATGGGTTTTTATCTCTCTTTTGGAGGACCTCATACCTACGCCAAGGCCCTTGCAGACCTGGTTCGTAAAGTGCCTATTGAATACCTCCTTGCAGAAACCGATTCACCCATGCTTGCCCCGCCCAAACCACATCGTAAGGAAGAAAACAACCCCAACTTCATAATTGATGTAGTAAAAGGAATCGCCGAGATCCGCGGCGTGGAACCTGAGGTAATACGCAAGGCAACGACCGAAAACGCAGCGAAACTCTTCCGTCTGGAAGAATAATTTTATCCCGTCAAAACGCGATGCGTTTTGATGGGGATCCCGTATCATAACAACCTCCTCCACCATATGCAACACACCAACCGCCATCTTTTCCCTTTTTACTATCCGAAATTTCGTAGGGGCCGTTCTTCAGGCCGACCCGAATTAGACTTAACCGCTCTGCGATGTCTCGAAACAACTCTACCGGAATCCTTCACAGTAATCGCCGCCGGCAGTTCGTGTGTTCCCTGTGAACTCGGCTTTCAGAAACGTTTATTATTGACATGTAATATTCTATTAATATAATATCCTATGAATAGAATAGAACCGATCCTGCCCGACACCGACATCGCTGTCCTGGGTATGCTTAAAGAAAAGCCCTCTTACGGATACGAGATTGAGCAACGTGTAGAATCTAGAGGTATGAGAAACTGGACAGCGATCGAGCAGAGTTCAATTTACAACAGCCTGCACCGGTTGAAACGCAACGGGCTGCTACAGGATGCAAAGGAAGAGGTAGACGGCCGATTAAGAAAGGTTTACCGACTCACGAAGAAGGGAATCTCTACCCTCAAGGCCGAGGTTTTCCGGCTGCTTTCCGAACCTCCTCATCCTATATCAAGTTTCGATTTGGGTATCGGTAACATCTATGCACTGCCCCGGGAGCGGGCAATCGAAGCGTTAGTCAAGTACAGGGCAAGTCAGGAGCAGGGGATAGCGTTCCTGGCAGAACACGCAAAAAGGATGCGGAAATTCGGCGTCATAATCGCGGCATGGTTGTTTGAAAGACCGATGCAGGAGTTAAAGACGCGCATCGTCTGGCTCGACAAAACAATAGAGGAGTTAAAGACCTTACCGTTCCCCCAGGAGTCGGGGGAATCTTCCAAGGAGGAGAAACATGGCAAAAAAACAACAGCCTGAAAAGACCCCGAAATGGTTGCGGATTACCGGGTGGGTAATATTAGGATTGAATGCCTTGTGTATGATTAACTCAGCCTGGTTTTTCATGGGCCAAGCCAAGTTTCCTTTTCTGGGCTGGATTTTCTTCAACGCCTGTTTTGTGGCTGCCCTTATCTGGATAGCTGGATTCGTATTCCGGTTCCGCTGGCTCACCGCGGCTTCCCTGCCTTTCCTTCTGTTCTTCGGTGGGGGTGGACTTTTATTCTTCCCCTGGACCGGATACATGATTACCGCCCAGATAAGCCATATCGTGATGATGATCGCATTCATACACGCGATCGTCGACGCTTTCTCTACAAGAGGTTGGAAACAGGAAGTCTTCGGTCTTATTGGTGGAATCCTCGTATTTACCGGATTCATGTTCCTTCAGCAATCATATACCCGAAAACACCCTGAGCTGTGGGAACGGATGGGAATGCCCGCTTACGATGTCGAGTCAGGGGCAACATCCCAGGCAGATTCGCTAAAGCGGGCGGAATAATGAAGAAAAAGACAGCCAAGATTGACTACAAGAAGGTTCTTGCCGAACTATACCGGCCTTCAGCCGCCGAACCGGTCATCATAGACGTACCGGAGATGAACTTCATCATGATGGACGGCACCATACACCCAGGCGAGGAGGTTGGAACCTCTCGGGATTTTCAGATGGTGATGCCGGTGCTCTACGGTATGGTATATACGCTCAAGTTCATGCTCAAGGGCAAAGGGAATATCCCGGATTCTGTCATCATGCCCCTCGAAGGCCTGTGGTGGTTTGAAAGCGCCCGAGGTGACTCAAGCGACTTCGAGATTTCCAAACACAACGCTCCCTGGCGCTTCACTGCAATGATAATGCAGCCCGAGCACATAACTCGCGAGTGCTTTCTTGAAGCCCGTGAAGAACTCAAACGCAAAAAAGACCCACAAGGGCTTGAGCGGGCCAGGTTCGAGGTCTGGAAAGAAGGCCTGTCTGTGCAGATAATGCACATAGGACCTTACGCTGAGGAAATGCCTGTTATCAAACAGATGCACGATTTCGCAATCCAACAGGGATACGAACTTCACGGCAAACATCACGAGATATACATGGGCGACCCGCGCCGGACAAAGCCGGAGAAATTGAAGACTGTTCTAAGGCACCCGGTCAAGTAAATATATGAAAGCCGGTCTGAAGACCGGCCCCTACCTTTCTTAAAAGTTCGACGGGGTCCCCGCGGACGTACGTAGTACGTTCGCGGGGTGTGATTACTCCAATTGCACGACATGGAATGCCTTGTTGCCGTTGTCAGGCAGGTACGCGTAGTTGCCTGAAACATCCAGTCCAAGAAGGCTCATGTCCTCGGTTACGACCGCGTCGAGTTCAACCGGCGCCGCAGGATACGAAACATCGACTATCTTCAAACCACCCCAGCCGTCGGCTATGTAGGCAGTATTACCGACAACCTTCGCCTCGTATACAGGATCGGCGGGATAGTAGAAACCCAGGCGCGTGATGTTAGCGGAATTCGATACATCGAGGAGTTCGAGACCTTTAGTTCGTGTGGAAAGATATGCTATGTTGCCCGCCACGTCAACGTGGGTTCCTGCGCCGCCGCGGTCACTTGAGTATTCACCGATCAAAGATGCCGCAGCCGGATTCGATACGTCGTATACCCACAAGAGGCTTTCAGATGTTCCTCCGGCAACGTATGCCCTGTTATTTGCCACGCAAACCTCGACCGGCGTCCCGCTCATGTTGGTATCGGCATATACAGGATTGACGTTTGTCAGATCGTAGATAACGAATGCACTCTTGCTTTGATAGTACCCGGTTGCGTAAAGGAAACCTTCGCTTACGAATATTCCCCGGCAATCAAGGTCTGAACCGAAGACCTCGAGCAACTTCATATCGAAAGGACTGGTTATGTCAATTATTGATATGCCCCCGGCGCGGTCGCTGAGATAGACGCGTTTACCTTCAACGAAAACATCCCATGCTTCGTTATCGGTTTCAAGAATATTAGCCTCCATTGGTCTTGCAGGATCGGACACATCTATGACGGCGAGTCCGGCCTCTTTGCATGTTACATAAACCTCGGTCCCGGAAGCCATGCACTTGTGAGGGGAATATGAAACCGGGAACTCACAGCTTCCCACAACGCAGGGAAGATCGAGGGTGATCAAGGTGAATTGCCACGTAGCCGAATATGCTCCGAAGTTAAAGTCTGAATCCTTGGATGCCACATGCCAATAAAAGGTGCCCGAGTCAAGGGAAGTAGCAATTGTATAGACAGTGTCGGTTCGCTCCGCCGAAGCAAGGGGGGAGGAGAAGTCGGCATCATCGTCCAGTTCGATCATGTAGCCTATGGCTCCTTCAGCTTCATTCCAGACAAGGTCAGGGACTACGGTAACCTCTGCTCCGTTTACAGGCGAGACAAGGACGGGCGGGGCTATTCCGCCAAGGACGATGAAGTTCCTCGAAGTCGAATAAAGCCCGTAGTTGTCTTCCTCGTCTTTTGCCGCAACGTGCCAGTAGTACGTTCCTTCATCCAGTGCGGTAAGAATGTTATAGGTCGTGTCTAGGACGACATCGCTAACCACCGTGGTCGAAAAATCGTCAGACTCGCTTACCTCAACCCTGTATCCTGCTGCATCGTCAACGGCTCCCCAGATAAGACTCGGAGTTTGATTAACCTCTTCACCATTAGCCGGGGATATCAGCACCGGTGTGCCTGTCGAAATCGCAACGGTAAAGCTTCGTGCATCCGAGAAATCGCCGTATTCGTTTTCTTCGTTCTGCGTTGCCACGTGCCAGTAGTAGATGCCTTCTTGCAGTTGAGTACTTGAAGTAAATGTAGTAGTCGTTACTTCCTCTCTGACGAGAGGTGAAGCAAAATCCAGGGCGTCGTCTAACTCTATCATGTACCCGGCTGCATCCTCTACCGCCTCCCACGTAAACGTTGGCGCCGCTCCTACCTCGGCACCTTCCGCAGGTGTAGATAGCAAAGGAGGATCAAGCAAAGCTACTCTATGACACGAGATAAATATAACGATTACCGAAAAGCCTATAACCTTAAGGTATTTCTTCATCAGTAACCTCCTCTTGTTGGGATTTTACTCATTGTATATCTTCAAATTTCAAAGTCAAGCTTAAAACAAGAAGCCAGCCCCAAGGCTGGCTTCTCAAAAACACCAACAACCGATCTCTCGTTCAATATTTCGGAGAGTCGGTCGGGTTCATATTAATAGTTAGCCGAGACTACGTGAAACGCCTTGTTGCCGTTATCGGGCAGGTATACGTAGTTATCATCCATGTCCAGTCCGAGAAGGCTCATGTGATTTATCCACACGGTGGCCAGTTCTTCAGGATTCAAGGGGTCTGAAAGGTCAACTATCTTAAGTCCGCCCCAGCTGTTGGCTACATAGGCAATGTCTCCGACTACGATGGCTTCGTACACCGCATCGACCGGATTGTAGTAACCAAGACTTGTGATATTAGCAGGATCGGAGCAATCGAGAATCTCGAGGCCGGCGTCCCAGTTGGAAAGATAGGCCGTGGTTCCGACTACGTATATGTTTAGGGCTCCGCCGCCTCTGGTACTTTCGAACATGCCCAGGGATGTGGCGTTTGCAGGATCTGAGACGTCGTATATCCAGAGCTTACCCAGTGTCTTTCCCCCGGATATATAGGCCTTGTTTCCGGAAACCATGACCTCGGTAGCCGCATTACTCGTGAAGGTGGCCTGGAATACGCATGTGTCGGTATCGGCTAGATCGTAAATCTGTAATACGCCGTCTGAACCAGTGGATGCGGTAACATAGAGGTAGCCGCCTGAAACGTAAACGCCCCGGCAGTCAAGACCCGGGTTTATCTCAGCGGTCTTCTTGATATCTGCCGGATCGGAAACGTCTAGGATATATATAGCGTCGCTGTTATCGGTCGCATAGGCAGTGCTGCCCTCGACGTAGACATCCCATATTACACCCTCGTTGTCGAACCTGTCGAGTTCAGCCGGGTTCTTAGGATCGGATACGTCTATTGTCACGAGACCCGCATCTTTGGCAGCCATGTAGACCGTATTGCCCGATACTGCACACTTGTTTGGATAGGTATCTGAAAGATCGAGCGTGCCGACGAACGGTCCCACATCCTCGGATACAACAAAGCTCTTTGAATCCGAGTACTTACCGTATTCGTCATTCTCGTCCTTGGATGCAACGTGCCAGTAGTATGTGCCTTCTTCGAGAGCATCACTATCGCCGACCGAGTAGAAGGTATCTGTTACTTCGGCTGTTATTTCATGTGAGGAAAAGTCATCTGCATCGTCTATCTCGACCTTGTAACCGGTCGCGCCCTCGACCGCACTCTAGGATAGTGACGGTGTCTGCCCGACCTTTTCACCTTCAGAAGGGCCTGCAAGGTTCGGGGCTTCTATCTTGCCTCCAAAAATATCACAGGAAGCAAAGGCAATAAACACGATGGGAATGAGCAGGATTGCCCATTTCTTCATACGCGCCTCCATTGGTTTGGTTATTGTTTTTTAAGATGTCTCTTAGACATCGCTTATTTGAAATTCGTCTAAAGTATATCTCCTCGAACAAAGCTGTCAAGCAATCGTTTTGCTTAAGCAAAGAAGCTTGCCATAATTTCTTGTTCGGAACAGGAATAAGGCTTCTCCCGTATCGGTTATCCATAAAGAGATATGAGGGCACCCTAAGGTGCCCTCAGCTTAGATCTATTGTAGTATAAATCTGAAGGTTATGATCCCTGTCCGTGAAGGGTCACCTGATGGCTTGAATCTCCACCGTCTTAAAACATCCTGAACGTCGGAGTCCCAGCTTGAGTATCCTGAAGATCGCAAAAGAATCATGGAGGGTTTTACTTGTCCCTCTGAACTCACGTCGAACTTGATCTTGACGACCACGTTGCTGAGACCCTTGCTCTTGAATCTCTCGGGGTAGGCAGGCAGAGGTGCAGAGATAATGTCGTCACGTGAAAGGTCACCCTCGATTGCAAACCCGGATTCCTCCACCGATGAATTGTTCGCGGTAAGCGGAACGACTGGTTTGGTCGTGGTTGTTGTATTGGTGATAATCACCTCCGGTCTGTGCGGAGGTTCGATCACTCTGGGAATGCTGTATGGATTATACCTGCTGTCAGAAGCTGAGATATTTCTGGGGGTAAGGATCAACGTTGGTTTATTTAGAAGACTCTCCAACGGCTCCTGGTTTTCAGTAGATATTCTTATGAGTCCATGGACTCCGCCAGGGTCGGTCTCAAATATATCTGGATCGATCATTGCCCTCGATGCATTGGGTTCGCTGATCTCAGCGTAATTAGTTACTTGTTTGAACGGGGCAGGGATAGAGCCGGAGTTGTCATTTATTACCTTTGGTACGGTTGGCGGGTAGGTCGGATCCGATATGCCCACAATGATGGGACTATCTGTTTCAACATCCGGCACCTTCTCGGGCATAACGGAGATCAAAAGGATTGCTGCGTGAACCACCAAAGAGGCTCCAACAGCTATCCAGAGTCTGGGGTTCTTGCAGAGATCCCAAAGCGCTGCACCACTGTTTCTCAGGGCCAAACCCAGGGTGTCAATCCATTTTCGAGGATCGATGGCTATGCTTGTCACTCTCATTTTAACCTCCTTTTCAGGTTGATCTCTTATACTTGGATATACCGTTTTTACGAATATTTATTCCCCAACAATACAATTGTTTCCCAGACTAACAAAAAAATAAAGCTTTCTTAATGTATTTGTAAGTACAAGTTGTTGAAAAGGAATGAGGTAGACCGCAGTGGTTGAAAGTGCTAAAAACGGCTAATCAACGGTATGCAAAGGTATCCGTTTGAAATAGTTACCATCCTCGGCCGAATCCTCGTCCGGATTCCACTCGAAGAACCGATTCAGATCAGGCAAATAGAAGAAAAGATTCGGCAACGAATCACCAAAATCAATTCCATCGGCAAACACGAAGAACTCATCCCTGTGTCCGGCTGCAAAAACGTATCCCTCGCTTGATAGTTTTGAAATAATTCCTGAATCGTTTTCCTCGGCTGTGATACCTTCCGCTGGAATTGTTTGAGAAGTATTACCGGATTCTTCGTTGTCTGTGATTCCATCCTCTTCGGCAATCTCATCCGCAGAACGCGGGGTAAACTCTACGATACATGCTTCGAGTACGCAGATACCGACTGCATATTTTATGGTGTAGGAACCTTCCGCGTCTGAGAAATGCTCGGTCTTGGTTTGATAATCCTGGAACCATCCCCCGCTCGTGTATGGTTCGTCCTCCTTTGGTATGTCCTGCAATATGTCTTCTGGAACCGCAAACGCCGATGCCGGTACCAGAAGCGACGCCGTCACCGCGACTGCCAGGAGGAACTTCAACGTGCTTGTTTTCATCCTAACCTCCTTTTCGCGGTCGATTCTAAGGTTTCGACCACAAGTGCTATTTTGACTATATTACTCCTCCTAGGATTCTTGTCAAGCTAGAAGATGCCTGGCAGGATTCGTAGCAGATCGTCAATATCTTCGACGGGCATGAGTTGAATATCCTTATCTGAAAATATTACTCTCCTATCATAATAAAAATATGGTATACCTCCAAGTTTAACAAAAACCATACAACTTGATATATCGACTTTATGAGTAAATTCTAAGTCCAGACTTGTCGTTTCGTCTGAACTGACGAGGATATTTTTAGTATAGAGAGTTTCATATCCATGTTTATAACATTGAATATTATAAAATCCTGCATAAATGTCTGATAAGATAAAGTACCCGTCTTCGTTCGAGTAGTCTTCCGCTAACTTCTTCCCATCTTTAAAAACCTCGACTGCAACAGAAGGAACCGGTTCTCCAGTTTCTGCATCCTTAACCAGACCCTTGATCGTTCCTGTTGCTTCAACCGCTAGCACAAAAAAGGGCGCTAATATTAAGGCAGCCATGAATATTTTCAGGTAACCCCTTGAATTAGACATCCTAACCTCCTTGAGTTTTTCCGACCCGTGAGCCGGGGAGCCTAACCACTTATGTTTATATTAGTACAGAAACGGGCAATGTCAAGTACATCGTGCCTTTCGGTATGCGGCTCGTGATCTTGACGAGTTAGGGATGTGTGGCACAGGTTCTCCAACCTGTGTCGGCAACGCAAAAAGATACTCATGTGAATCCTGAAATGCTCAGCTTAGGTGTAGATTCATGTAGAAATGGAACTACCTATGCGGCAGCCTTAGCCCGTATCCTGAAAAGATTTCCCGGCGTCTGGGCGTAAGATAACCACCGTCAATAATCTGGGCAATCACCATATCCCAGTTGTCGTTGCCTTCAACAACCACCGGGCCGTCCCTGCTCAAGGCCACGTCCCAGCCGATGGAATTAATCCCGGGGGTCGTATCGTGGAATCTTTGAACCGTCTCGACCATGCGCTCCCACTGCGGAATCTTTCTTTGCTTGAATAAAGAACCAATGTCAAGGTTCTTCTTCTCGACCCAGGGACCTTTATCCTGCTCATACCCGTAGATTGCTTGTGATATTCTGCCTGTTTCAAGGTCAACCCCTGCCACTACGCCCCCTTTATGAAGGTTATCGGTAACGGAGGTTGGTTTACCGATCCTAATCATGGCAAAATCAGGATGCACCGCTCCCGACGCATCCCGCAAGGTCGCTATCCGTACAGTGTTCAATGCCTTGCCTTTCAACGGATTCATTAAAGGGTGCGGCGACAGGTATTCCTGAAGCAGGTAACCGGTGCACGAGTCTTCGCGAGGTTGGCGAATCGTTATATCCGCTAGCATCTGATCGAAGAAGTCATCTAAGGTTATCTCACGCTCTTCGTAAACGTCGAAAAGTTTGTCTGATCTAAGGGATTCGACAAGCATCATCCCCTTACCCCCGAGGGTACAGGAGGGCTTAGCGACTATGCGCTTTGCTTTAATACTTGTCAGTAATTTCTTAAGATCGGCAATGTTTCTGAGGTTCCCCCTTCGGGCAGTGAAGCCTCTGGTCGGATGAAAGAAACCGAAAACCTTGACTACAGGCAGCTTTCTGCGGTTATAATAGTAGTAGAACACCAGCTTGTTCTTCACGATTCTTACGAACGGAAGCGAGTTGAGTTTGGGCCGGAATACCTTCTCGATCCACCTTGAGGAGACGTAGCCATCGGTTGACTTAGCCTTCTTGTAGAACTGATACAGGTAACACTCGAGCGGTGTGAAGCCCTTGTCCAAAAAAGATATACCCATCTTTATTAACTGACCGACGTTTGATCTTGTATCCTCTCCCTTAACTAAACGTATCCGTCCCATTTTTTCGCAGATTCCAGCCATTCGTACATTATCGCTATGGGGAATTGACTGTCAACCAAGGAACAAGGGGTAATGCCTCTTTAAAACCAATCCAGGTAATGGATAATCAATCTGCTTCAAGTTCTATCGGGGTCCTCACGGATTTGGTCCCCAAATCCGTGAGGCAAAAATGAAACGCCGGAAGGTGCCACCGATTTTGACCTTCCGGCGTTTTCTATCTGCTCCACTCAGGGCTTAGCGCCCCAGGAGGCTAGGTCTTAAATACTATGGCCACAGTAATTACGACCTTGCCTCCATCTGCGGGAGCGGGGAAGCGCAGCCTTTTTAGCTCTTTTGTTAGAGCACTTTCAAAATCTTTATTCCCAAGCGTAGAACTCTTTACTACAACGTTCTCGACTGAGCCGTCGGCCTTAACAGTAATACCGAAGACTGCCCGACCTGATATGGACGCATCTTTGGCAAGGTACTTTTCGTAAATGTCTACGAGGTCTTCTTCTCGGGCATCGAGGACTGCTGAAACCTGGGGTTCGGTAAGAGAACCGAGGATGGTAGGGGCTTCAAACTCAACGCTGGCCACGAGCGCCGACTTATCATCCCTGTCAGCGCTGATGTAGAACTCGCCTATATCCTGGGAACTCTCGGTCTTTACTCGTCCGCCTCCGCCGTTCAGGTGCATTACTGAGCTCGGAGCCTTCATTGCACCGCCGTAACCTACGCTGGATTCGCATTCCTCTGCCCCGAACACGCCTTCATAAGACACTCCTTCGGGCATCGGGATGGGAACCTGGACGGTCTGGGGCTTTCCGTTCACGTTACGGACCTCT
>JAFGSK010000027.1 GCA_016934635.1 Caldifarciminota bacterium | reverse complement strand
GATCCTCCTTTGTAGTTTTTTTCCTGATTATACTTATCAGGTTTTGGATCCGCTATCCTATTTTCAACAGGCTATGGGACATCCCCTTAGATCGTATCATTTGAACCGGTGAAGGGTTGACAACCGATCCGGAGAGGATAATATATTTTACAAGAAAAGGAGGAAACATGAAAAGGGCAATCCTTTTGATTGCCGTTGCAGTAATAGCGGCGATTCCCGTAACGACAAATGCATGGGTGAGAACCTACGGCGGAGAGTTTCACGATGCAGGTTCATGCGTTCAGCAAATAGTTGATGATAATTACTTGGTGACAGGTTTTACTGAACCTTTGGATTCGATTTTTCCAGGTCTACCAGAGATCTGGTTGCTTAAAACTGATACACAAGGGGATACTGTTTGGACTCACAAAATCGAGTGGGGTCCACTGATAGGTCCCCTGGTAAGTTTCCTGACTGCTGATGACGGCTATATGATTTTTGGAGGCAGCAACTGGCCGAATATCTTTATAATTCGAACCGATTCTGCGGGTAACGAGCTTTGGTCACGGAACTATATGGATAGATTGCTGGCTTCTGTTCAACTTACCGCAGACGGAGGGTATATCCTTGGACAGGATGAAGATTACGTGGGTTTCTGCAGTATAATGAAGATCGATTCCTTAGGTGATTCCATATGGTGCAAGAAATACGAGTTCGAAGATATTCGATACGTAGAGGAAACCACCGACGGAGGATTTATCCTCACCGGCGGTGCACGTAAAGACGGGACTGTTTGGCTTCTCAAGGTTGATTCTTTAGGCGATACTTTATGGAGCAGGACTTACTCGAATTGGGAGGAAAGTTATGGTAACCGCGTTAGGCAAACCTCGGATGGAGGTTACATAGTTGCAGGTTCCTGTGTGGTTGACCAGGAAGGAAGATTACTCGTAATCAAGACAGATTCGACAGATGACATGAAGTGGTCGTACGTTGCAGATTACGGGAGTTTGGCCAAATGCGTACATGAGACTGAAGATGGGTTTTTCGTCGCTGGACGTGACTCGGATGCGTACAAGGGGTTGCTCCTTAAGTTTAGTGAAACCGGAGGGTTACTTTGGGAACAACGCTACGGAACGAGAACTGACTTTCATAGTATGGATTTAACAAACGATGACGGTGTTATCCTGACTGGTTCGATTAATAAGGAGGGTGAAAACGACGATGTCTTTCTCGTTAAAACCGATGCGGATGGTAACCCCGCAGTAGCCGAGAGACCTGTTACCGAATCAGTTAAGTGGGAAGTCGTTAACTCAATCGGTCGCGGTATAGTGCTTCGATACGCCAACCAACCCCAGGGCTTCCACGCTTCAGTTTTCGACGCATCGGGCCGCAAGATCGACGAGATAAGCTCTACCCAGACATCCGGAACAATCACTTGGCCCGTAATACCAACTGGACACTCACCCGGGGTATACTTCATACTGCCAAATCTGTTCTTACCGCAACAAGCTCACAAGGTAGTGTTAGTCAAGTGATACTTGACTGGAAGGTGAAGATCATTAAACTGATTTTGGAAAACCACTGGAAGGAGGCAATATGAAACGGTGGTGTTTTATTGTCCTTGTCGTTACTTTGGTGGCGATTCCTATGAAAACCTATGGTTGGTTCAAAAGCTACGATGCAGGAGGAGCGTTCGAAGGCGGAGAATACGTACACCAGACTGCAGATGGCGGCTACCTGGTCTTAGGTTATACGGATTCAAGTACCTGGTTATTGAAGACCAGCCCTCTAGGCGATTCACTCTGGTCGAGGATCTATAGCGGCGGAGGAAAACAAGTAGATGTTGGATTCTCTGCTGCTGCGGTGTTTGGAGCTTCGGGCGGAGGGTATATCATCTTTGGCTCGATTCCCGCGGGTTATCGCGTTTTCAAGATCAACGCTGAGGGTAATGTTATCTGGACGCGTAGCTACGAAGGTACGTTGACCGGGGTACGTCAGACATCCGATGGTGGTTATATCGTTGCTGTAGATGGAAGCTTGATTAAGCACAATCCCCAGGGGTTTGTCGAGTGGGAAAAGAGTTACAGTTTACGAATCGCATTTGCAGAAGAGACGTCCGATGGCGATTATATTCTCTCGATTGACCATTATTTCGGTCTCTTGAAAACAGACTCACTGGGTGATTCGATCTGGTGTAAAATCTACATAGGGGAGATTGGATATGGCTACTGTCTCGGTGGTCGCGTTATGGAGACGTCCGACGACGGTTATATCCTTTCAGGTACTGCAAGTCCCTGGTTGGACTATTTTATGCGGATTCTGGCAAGGGTAGATTCCCTTGGTGACACCTTGTGGACTTACAGTTATTCTGAAGACATAGCAACTTACCTTACAGGTTTAGACATGACTGCAGACGGAGGTTATATAGTTACAGGCGGGGATAATTCGACCTTCGACGGGCTTGTTTTATCCAAATTCAGTGATTCAGGCGATACCTTGTGGGAAAGATGGATTAAGGAACCGTATTTATATCCCGAGTGGCTGGAGACGACTTCTGACGGAGGTTTTGTTCTTACGGGGTTTTCATATGATAAACCTTCCCCTCACATGTTCCTTTACAAAACAGACGCTGGCGGGAACGACGATCCTGGAATAGCAGAAGAACCTTCGGATGTACCTTTGAGATATGAAGTTGTTTCTTTAGGTCGAGAGATAGTCCTGAGATACTCCGATTTGCCTGGCGGTTTCCATGCCTCTATCTTCGACGCCTCTGGCTGCAAGGTTGACGAGTTGCATTCAACACAGTCCTCCGGTGCGTTAACCTGGGGTGAGGGTTTCATTCCTGGTGTGTATTTTGTTGTGCCTTTAGATAGTAATCAGGGCGGAGCACAGAAGGTTGTGCTCGTAAAATAGAATTTGTTCCGAATCCTTTTGGGTGTTGGTGATTGACAGTTGGGAGTACTTATCTAATATCCTGTAATGAGTGCAGCTTTCTCAAGTATTCTGTTAAGCTTCATCCTGACTCAAGTTTCGGGCTGGGTGCGTTTCTATGGTGGAGTTGAAAGGGAGTGGGGCTCGGCGGTGCAACCAACCTCTGACGGCGGATACGTGGTAACCGGAGGCGCCATGACTTTTGAAGGGCTGTGGCTCCTGAAGTTAAATGAAGCAGGTGACACCTCGTGGACTCGAACATGGGAGGGATCAGGAGCCTACGTATCTACAACAAAAGACGGAGGTTATATCGCAGTTGGTGATCGTACGCCACCAGGCGAATACAAACAGGTGCTTCTGATCAAGGCCGATAGCTTGGGTAACGAGGAGTGGGTTAGGTTCCTGGGCGAAGACAACCAGGACAGGGGTAACTGCGTAATTCAGACCTTTGATGGTTCCTATGTCGTTGCAGGCTACAAATCCTTCCTTACCCCGCAGGGTCCCGAGCTTTACATTATCAAGGTGGACGGTCTAGGCGATGTGCTGTGGACAAAATCCTACGCCGGATATCAGGGTTTTGCCTTTGCCAACTTCGTTCAGGAAACGCGAGATTCAGGTTATATCGTTGTAGGATACACCGGATACTACGAGGACGATGAACACCAGGATCGCAATATCTGGTTGGTGAAGACAGATATTAAAGGTGACACGCTCTGGACTCGTACTTACGGGGACTCTCTGCATTTCGAACACGCCGAATGCGTACGACAAACAGCGGATGGCGGCTTCGCAGTAGTGGGATGGAGTTCGGAGATCGAGGGAGACGATGTCGATTTACGGCTAATAAAGACCGATTCAACAGGCGACACCTTATGGACTGGGATTTATGGGGGAGAAGATTGGGACGAGGGTAATTCGGTGCTAGAGCTTGCGGACGGAGGCTACGTCGTTACCGGTTATACCCGCTCCTTCGGCCAGGGGAATGCCGATCTCTGGCTTCTGCGAATAGATGAATACGGCGAGGTGTTATGGGCCGAGACCTACGGCGCCGCAGACTGGGATGAGGGGCTTTCGGTAGCACTAACCCCTGACGGAGGCTATATCGCTACCGGGATAACCTCCTCGTTCGGCGCAGGAAGTCTTGATCTCCTGCTCATCAAGGTAGACTCGACAGGAAACCTTCCCCTGGCTATTTCGCCTATCTTGATACTCGATCCAGGTCAGGATTCGGTGGTATGCCGTACTTCTCCCAAGGCTCAATTCACCAATCTCAGCAACCGCGAAACCTGCAATGAAGGTTTCACAGCCCACTGCGAAATAGATAATAGTTCTTATCACGATTCTGTGAAGGTGTCAGACGTCCTCAGCCCTTGGCAATCAGTGGAGGTCGAATTCGCAGAATGGGTTGCAGACGTTGTCGGTGAGTACAGCGCAACCTTTTACGCTACCGGCAATTCTGGTGATTCGCTTGCTTCCGTACCCATGTCATGCACCTTCCGCTGCACAGGGATTTCCGAATCGCCTGTTCAATCCCCGGCAACCTGGGGGGTTATAACGTCTGCGGGGCCAAGGATAGAGTTACGTTACATCAACTTTCCCCAGGGCTTTTCAGCTACTGTTTTCGACGCTTCGGGTCGCAAGGTTGACGAGATGGGATCGACCAAAACATCTGGAACAATCACCTGGGGTGAAGGCTTTCTTCCTGGGGTGTATTTTGTCGTTCTTTTAGCCAGTGGTCAAAGCAGAGCGCAGAAAGTTGTGCTAATCAAGTAGAATCAAGGATTGCGATCTTTTGTCCTCACAGGGCAAAAGGAGCATGGTTTAAGGTGTTGACACGCCAGTGATTTACGATTACACTTTTATATGCAAGTTATTGCCGAGAACAGGCGTGCTCGACATGATTTTTTTATAGAGGATACGTTTGAAGCAGGTATAGTTCTGGAGGGCTCTGAAGTCAAATCCCTGCGCGACCACCAGGTATCCATAAAAGAGGCCTACTGCATGATCGAGGCTGGTGAGGCTTTTGTCGTCGGGATGCGAATCGCGCCCTACAGCAAGGCCACAATCGACGTACCGGATTCGATTCGCAAACGAAAACTACTTTTACACCACCAGGAGCTAAAGAAACTCTTTGGAAAGACCCAGCGAAGGGGCTTTACCCTCATACCACTCAAGGTGTACTTCAACAAGCGCGGGATAGCCAAGCTTCTCGTTGGTCTGTGTCGTGGAAAGAAGACCATTGACAAGCGTGATGAGTTGAAACGCCGAGATATGGACAGGGAAAGAAGGAGGATGGCCTTATGATTTACCCACTTCGACGAATCGTACCGTTTTTTTTCATATGTTCGGTGATCCTTCGGGCCGGTACGGTAAACTTTTCAGGTAAGTCACTGAATACATTAACTTATAACGGGAATGAATCGGTTACCCTGGTTGAGTTCGCCTCCAAGTTGAACGGTAAATGGGCCTGGGTACCTGAGAAGAAGAAGGCTGTTCTTGTATATAATGATCAGCGCTATATCTTCACCGCAAATAACCGTACCGTAGTAATAGGTGAGGAGGGTGCTGTGCACTTGCCGTTGGAAATAGGTTGGGACGGAACAAATATCTACATACCGGTTACCGTTCTCGACGGTATCTTCAAGGTAACTCCTTCCGAGGTCAAGCCTTCCGAGGAGATAGAGATTGAAAAGATATACCTTTCAGGTGCCGATCCTACGACGATAGAGATCGTAGCTTCCGGGCCTATCTCTTGCGAGGTCAAGGAGATGTCTTCGACAAGCGTAAATCTCAAGATACCGGTGGGTTCAAGGGTTAAGCAAATCTCCGCCTCGGGTCTGGTTTCCTCGGCCAGTTTAACCAACAGCAATAAGAAAACCACCATTGAACTCAAGCTTTCCAAGCCGTGCAAGGTTTCCTCCAAAGGCATACCCAACGGGGTCGAGATAACCTTTACCAGTACGGCCTCCGAGACGGTGGTTACTCAGCCTCAGGCAAGGAAGAAGCTTTTGATAGTCGTTGATCCAGGTCACGGCGGCAAGGACCCGGGAGCAATCGGAAAGAAGGGGACCAAGGAATCGGAGATGGTTCTCGACGTATCGAAAAGGCTCAAGAAGCTTCTTGAGGCACAGGGACATACCGTACTTCTCACCCGTGAGGAAGACAAGCATGTACCCCTTGCCGACCGGACGAAGTTTGCCAATCAGAAGAAAGCTGATTTATTCTTGAGTATCCACTTCAACGCCAACAACTCATCATCCCCTAACGGCTTCGAGACCTACTTCCTCGGCTCACACCGGCTGGAATACGCAAAGAACGTTGCTCTGCGTGAGAATGCATCCCTCAAGTACGACATCGGGGAGAAAGCCTATGACCCAGACGAGGTCCTGAACGACATAATTGCAACCCTTCTGACCAACAAATTCCAAAAGGAATCCGAGGAGCTTGCAGGCTGCATCCAGGATGCCTCGGTTGCAAAGACCGGATTTGCCAACCGGGGGCTTAACCAGGCCGGGTTCTACGTGCTCAAAGGTTGCTCGATGCCTGCTGTACTGGTCGAGGGAGGATTTTTGTCCAACCCCTCAGAGGAGGCAAAGATACGCGAGTCATCCTACAGGCAAAAGGTTGCTGAGGGCATCGCCGGGGGTGTATCAAAATACGTAAATACTTTATGAATTTCTGTTTGATGCAGAAATTCATAATTCACCTTCAAGTGAGTTATACGTCGTAACATGAGAGGATTGTCAAGTGAAAGAGTGTGGAGGACGGGTTCTCTAACCCGTCCATTATCGTACATTTTCGACGGACAAGAGGGTCCGACCTCAATGAGGAAGAAAAAAGTTTCAAAAGAGAGGAAAAGAGCAGTAGATGAATAAATCCAACGCAGACCAGCCCATCGGCGTATTCGACTCAGGGATAGGCGGACTCACGGTAGTGCGCTCCCTCAGGCAGCTCCTGCCATCGGAGGATATATGCTACCTCGGTGACGAGGCCCGCTACCCTTACGGGACCAAGTCGGCTGAAACAATCCGCCGCTACGCACACGAGGATACCGAGTTCCTGCTGGATAGAGGCGTGAAGATGGTCATAGTCGCATGTCACTCCGCATCGTCTGCTGCACTTCCGTTTTTGAAAAAGGACTTCAACCTCCCGGTAATAGGGGTTATAGAGCCGGGTGCGCGTACCGCGGTCGCAACAACGCGCAACAAACGCATAGGCGTAATAGGCACCGCGGCAACCATCTCCGCAGGCGAGTACGAGAGAGCGATACTTTCAGCCGATTCCTCTGTCCGCGTCATCGCCAAGTCCACACCGCTCTTCGTGCCACTCGTTGAGGAAGGCTGGCTTGAAGGTTCAGTTACGGACCAGGTTATAGCCACATACCTCACGTCCCTAAAGGAGGACAAGATTGATACCCTCCTCCTGGGATGTACCCATTACCCCCTGCTCAAGCCCGCGTTGGCAGGTTTCTTCGGTACAGGCGTCAAGCTCGTGGACTCGGGCGACGAGACCGCCCGTGTCGCTCTGGAAATACTTTCGAAGATGGATCTTCTGCGTTCAGAAAATCGTAAAGGCATGTCACGTTTTTATCTGACCGATTTATCCCCTAACTTCCGCACGGTGGGTGAGCGCTTCCTGGGTTCACCGATCCAGGACGTAACCCGGGTTAGCGTGAAGTACGAGGCATAGGAGCTACCTTGGGAATGACCACAAAGAGCATAAACGATCGCAATCGGTCAGTACAAAATGCAAAAAGCAAATTTCAATATGAAAATTTAAGAGACTCCAGTATATGTAGAATATCCTGTTCGGAAGCTAATTATAGACATCTCAGCATCTCTTGGGTAAAATCCATCACGTGAGGGCTGACGGACGCAAGGCGGATCAGTTGCGTCCGCTTTCCTTCGAGTTAGGATATCTGAAGTTTGCGCGAGGCTCATGCCTTGCCAGTGCAGGCGATACACACGTCCTCGCGGCGGCCTCTTACCAGCCAGAAGCGCCACCTTGGCTCGAGGATACCGGAAAGGGCTGGATAACCGCCGAGTATTCTATGCTTCCAGCATCCACGCCCGAGCGCAACCCGCGAGAGTCGCGCAAGGGAAGACCATCTGCAAGGAGCCAGGAGATATCCCGTTTGATAGGGCGTTCCCTCAGGATGGGATTCGACCTGGATGCCTTGGGCGAGAATACGCTCATAATCGACACAGACGTGCTTCAGGCAGACGGCGGGACGCGCACTCTTTCGATATGTGCCGGTTTCTGCGCCGCCTATGACGCCTGCCTGAAACTGAACATAGACGGTCTTATACCCAGCATCCCGTTCAAGCGTTTCGTTGCCGCGGTAAGCGTCGGCATCGTGGGGGGTAAGGTTCTTGCAGACCTCTGCTACGAGGAGGATTCACGTGCCGAGGTCGATGCCAACATCGTGGCTACCGATAATGGAGAGGTAATAGAACTTCAGTTGACTGCAGAACGCGAACCCGTCTGTGAGGATTTACTCAACGAACTGCTCGACATGGGCAGACGAAAGGTTACCGAGATCATCGGCCTGATGAGAAAGACCCTTAATATCTAAGGTTATTCAAAACACAGAGAATACAAGGTATACAAAAAAGGGACAAAGTGAGATGGCGATCGCAGGCTGCCTGCGATCTTTTTGCGTGTCCTTTACGCAAAAAGGAGCATTAACAAGGCGAAGTTGCCTCCATCGAGTACGGGCGCAGGTCTCAACGAGTGAAGGCGACGAAGTTGTCTCTAAAGAATACAAAGAAAAACAAAGCCCACAAGGATGGTCGAATTCATTACTGAAGGTATTGATACGATCTATAGATTATTTCCGGGCGTTGCAAAACTCAATCAAATAGGCATAATATTCTATGGGCTTACTAGAGAAGGAATTCAAGCGCATCGTTTCCCGGAAGATGGCAGGTGAACGTCTGGACCGGTATCTAATAACGTCAGGTATCGGATTTTCACGCTCCATTACTGCCAAGTTAATAAAGCAGGGGAAGATAACGGTCAACAGTAAGCCTGCCAAGCCAGCCCAGAAGCTTGCCGAGGGCGATGAAGTCTATGCGCTTCTCGAACTGCCTGATACGCGCGAGGAATCCCTCCGCCCGCAGGAGATACCATTGGATATTGTCTACGAGGATGATGACATCATCCTCGTTAACAAACCGCCACACATGGTGGTTCATCCGGCACGCGGGCACTCGTCGGGTACGCTGATAAACGCGCTCCTTGCCCACTGCGGTGATCTTCCTCGCGGAGAGAAGGGAGAAGTCAGACCCGGGGTAGTGCATAGACTTGACAAAGACACAACCGGGCTTATTCTTTTCGCTAAAACCTATGAAGCGCTTCGTGACCTGACCCATCAGACCTCGGCACGTTCGATGCACAAGGAGTACGTTGCCCTGGCCTGGGGGAAGTTCGAGTTGTCCGATGGGGAAATAGCCGCACCCATAGGCCGCTCGACCCTTGACAGACGAAGGATGACGGTTACACCAATATCTTCGAGGGATTCCCGGACCCGGTTCAGGCTAGAGCATGTCTATGCAGGCTGCGTCTCTTGTTTAAGATTATGGCTTGTAACGGGCAGAACCCACCAGATCAGGGTGCACCTCGCTCACTACGGGCACCCGGTCGTGGGAGATGTCGAGTACGGAGGCCGTGAACAGATTGTTCCTTGCTCCCGGACTGAGGCCCAGGTTCTTGCCGGATGCCTCGAAAGAATAATGCGTCAGGCGCTTCACGCTAAGATGCTGGGATTCGTTCACCCGGCCTCGGGAAAGGAGATGAGATTTGAAACTGAACTGCCTGCCGATATGCAGAATGTGGTAGATTTCTTGGAGGAATATGAAAAGTCTCATAATCGTTGAATCACCGACGAAGGCTCGCACCATTAAGAAGATACTCGGAGCTGGAACCAGGGTTATATCAAGCAAGGGGCACATAAAGGATCTTCCCAAGTCTCGCCTCGGTGTCGAGATTAAAGATCACGAGTTCATCCCGGAGTACATTAAGATACGCGGCAAAGCAAAAGATATCAAGGCCATCCGGGACGAGGCCAAGAAGGCAGATGCGGTCTTTCTGGCGCCGGATCCTGACCGCGAAGGCGAAGCGATAGCCCAACACCTTGCCGAAGAGATTGCCCAAGAAAACGTTTCCCGGATAAGGTTCTACGAGATAACAAAAGAGGGTATAAAGAAAGCCCTCGCCGAACCGGGTCAGATAGACGAACTCCTAGTTGATGCCCACAAGGCACGGCGGGTGCTGGACAGGCTTGTCGGTTACAAGGTCTCTCCGCTTCTCTGGCAGATGATACGCAGGGGACTTTCCGCAGGCAGGGTGCAAAGCGTTGCCTTGCGGATTCTTTCAGAGCGTGAGGCCGAGATAGAGGCCTTCAGGCCCGAACCTTACTGGGTAGTCAAGGGATTGTTCGAGGCGAAAGGCACTCAGTTTGAAGCGGAGCTTGTAAAGATAGCAGGTAGCCGTGTCGAGCGAGTGGACGAGAAGCAAATGAAGGCCGCGAAGGAGATACTCAAGAGAGGCTTAGAACTCGCAGTATCCCACTATGTCCGGGACGAGAAGCATTTCCCGCCGCCTGCACCTTTCAAGACCTCCACCCTGCAGCAGGAGGCCTCCACTGTTCTTCACTTAGCACCGCGCAGGACCATGCGGATTGCACAGGGTCTTTACGAAGGTGTTACGCTCGGCGAGACAACTGTTGGACTCATATCCTATATGAGGACAGACAGCCTGCGCATAGCTCAGGAATTCATCTCCTTGACAAAGGGTTTCATCTCGGAGACCATGGGGATTGAGTGGTCACAGCCAAGGGTATACAAGGACAAGAAAACCGCCCAGGCGGCCCACGAAGCGATAAGGCCTACAGGCTTAGCCCGATCACCGGAGGCAATCGGTTCCTATCTGGAAAGGGACGCCAGGAGACTCTACGACCTCATCTATCGACGTTACCTCGCGTCCCAGATGACCGATGCACGCTATGAGAGCACGGTTGTCGAACTGGAACACTCCGGGTACGTCTTCAGGGTAAGGACGCTTAGGCGTCTGTTCGAAGGCTACGAAAGGGTCTATTCGCACCAGGACAGGGAAACGAAATTCAGCCTGCCCGATCTCTCGCTGGATGACAGGGCAAAGCTCATCAAACTCAACGTCGAACGAAAGGAGACGCAGCCTCCTCCGCGCTATACCGAGGCGTCGCTCGTTCGAAAACTCGATGCATACGGCATCGGAAGACCGTCCACCTATGCCTCCATCATCGGTACGCTCGTGGAACGTCACTATGCAATACGCGAACGTTCAACCCTGATCCCGACCGAGTTGGGCAGATTGGTTAACGACATCCTTGTTCCGAGATTTACAGAGCTTTTCAACGTGAAGTTCACATCCAGAATGGAGGAAGAGCTCGACCAGATTGCAGATGGCAAGCTTGACTGGCAGCAGGCTCTGAGGGATTTCTGGGGGCCTTTCAGCCAGGTCCTTGCAAAGGTCGAGGCCGAGATCCCGGAGATAAAACAGGATGTTGTCAAGGAAACCGGCGAGGCATGCCCTAAGTGCGGGAAGCCTTTGATTGAGAAGTGGGGGAGATTCGGGAAGTTTCTTGCATGTTCGGGTTTTCCGGAGTGTCGCTACACGCGTCCTTTGAAGGAGAACGAACCGGTCAAGGTCGACAAGAAATGTCCTGAATGCGATGCCGAGATGGTCGTTAAGGTAGGCCGCTTCGGCAGGTTCCTTGCCTGCTCGCGCTACCCTGAGTGCAAAACCACTATGCCCTTCGTCATAACTCAGCCTTGCCCTTTATGCGGCTCTGAGGTTTACGAGCTTCGCGGTAAGCGCGGCAAGTTCTACAAATGTTCCAATGACGATTGCACATTCATGTCACGTTATCCGCTTTCGGACGAGAAATGCGAGAAATGCGGCAAGCACAAGGTTGCGGACCCTCGCGGCGCCTACTGCCCGGTCTGCGAACCACGGAATAATAAAAAGAAGAAAGATGGCTGAGAGATTTTATCCATCGACCTCGTTATCTCCTGAAATTGAAGATTTTATTGAGTATATGATTACGAAGCGGAACGCATCCCCTAATACAATAAAGGTTTATCGCAATGTTCTTTCGCTTTTCCTTCGTTTTCTGTCTTCTCATTTTATAGGATTGGATATTCTTAACGCAACCTCGATCTATGTAGAAATATATAAAGAAGCGCTTGAACTTTCAGGTCGAAGCAAAGAAACTATTGCAGTAAAGATTTCTATTTTGAGGAGCTTCTACCGTTACCTCATCGAAACCGGCCTCACAGACAACAATCCTGCTGAGTGCGTCAAAAGACCGACTATCCGAAGGCCAGATCCGTATCCATCAATTTTGTCTGAGGAGCAGATAAAACAACTGTTCGATGGTTGGATTGAATCATCACAGGAGCGCCTGATAATGAAATTATTCTATTACCTGGGATTGACTGCATCAGAACTCGCTGGATTGGATGCGGAAGATTTCGACTTTTCTAACAAAGAGATAAGAGTTGCAGGAAAGGAACAAAATGAAAGAGTAGTCCCTTTGTCCACCGATGTTGATAAAACACTTAATAAGTACTTGAATGAAACCAACATTGTAACAGGACCAATTTTTCTATCCGAGAAGAAAACAGAGCGTTTACACCCACGGCAAATACACAGAACAGTAAAACGATGCATATCTAAACTCAGTGATATATCGGGAATTGAATCATCTATCTTAAAACACAGCTTAGCTGCTAATATGATTAAGAAAGGATTCCCGTCTGAGGTTTTCAAAGGGCAGTTGGCTTATAAGTCGGAACTGGCGATCGGTATATATACTAATGTCCTCACAAACGATAGAATAGTTCCACCCTTTCCAGAACCCCCTCCTGAAGTCGATGAGTTCCTTGCCTATCTTCGCACTGAACGCAGACTTTCTGAAAATACGCAATGGTTATATCGAAATACCCTTTCCCTTTTCTGGAAATTCCTGGATGAATATCCGGAAAAGAAGAAACTGCTTGATGTGGATCGGATTGACATCCGTGCCTTCATCGTTATGCAGGTTCGGTCGGGCAATTTAAGAAAAACCATTGAGAATAAACTTACACACTTAAGGGGTTTCTATCGTTATATGGGCACAGAACGCCATGTTTTTCCGGTCATTCAGGATCGTTTATATCTCGCACCCTATGCTTGGGAGTTTATCGGATTTCTACGCGATTGGGTTGAAATAGATAAAAGAGTTTTGAATATCTACGAAAGGGATTTAGTGATATTTGCCGGGTTTTTAAGATCATCCGTAAGGGTAAGGGTTGAATTTGTTGCCGAATCCCATTTGAGAGCTTACAACTGTTACCTGCATAACCATGTAACTGATAACCGGTTAATCAACCGGCGGATGACTATTGTACGAAGGTTTATTGATTATGTTAAGACAGTGAATAACCCCGATGATTCCTTCTTCCATAAGGATTTCTACCCCGATACTTCCGAAATGCAAAAATTTGCCGAAGCACTAAAACGTAAGCTTCCGCAGATAGAATTAGAGCGTAATGCCTGAACCAAAGGGATCGACACCACCTCTTCCTCCGGATGCCGAGGAGTTTATCGTCTTTCTCCGCGACGAACGCAGGGCATCGCCTCACACCCTTCGAGCCTACCGCAAGGACCTCGAGCACTTTCTGGATTACCTCAAAGAATACAAGGGGAAATCCGATTTGTATGCGGTGGACAGACAGGATGTTCGAGGATTCATTGCGCTTCAGACCAGACTTGGCTACTCGAAACGGACCATCCAGCGCCGACTCTCATCGGCAAAGAGCTTGTTCAAGTTCCTGTGCGCAGAGGAGCGCATCAAGCTCAACCCGGCCAGGCTGGTCAAAGGCCCAAGGCTTTCCAAGAGGCTCCCGCACGTATTTACCCAGTCGCAGATGGAAGAGGTGTTTACCAGACTCAATATGGCCGATGATCCGGATCTCCTCCGCGACCGCGCTATCGTCGAACTCCTCTACGATGAAGGACTGCGTATATCCGAGCTTGCCGGACTCGATGTCCCAAACATCGATTTCGCAAGAGGCGAGATAAAGGTGTTCGGCAAAGGCTCGAAGGAACGTATCGTACCCCTGGGCTCCAGGGCTTCAGATGCCGTCAAGTCATACATCGAGGCACGAACCTCAGGCCCAGTATTCATCAAAGAACCCGCAGGCAAACGCATGGGTGTCCGTGATCTGCGCCGAATCGTCAACTACTACCTTTCACAACTGCCAGATGCGCCCGCCGTCAATCCTCATGCGCTCAGGCACAGCTTTGCTACCCACCTGATGGAGCGCGGCGCAGACCTTCGTGCGGTGCAGGAGCTTTTGGGGCATGCGTCCCTATCCACCACCCAGGCATATACCCACGTGGGGGTAAAGCGGCTGAAGGAGATATACAAGAAGGCGCATCCACGAGCGGAAGACAAATGAGTAATTCAAAAGGCAAAATGCATAGTGCAAGAGTCAAAATATCCCAAGATGAATAAGAGAGGTCAGAATCTATCAGATCGCTGGATGAAGTTTGCGGTTTCAGTTGTAAAATTAACACCAAGATTTAAGAACACGGCGGCAAGTCGTCACATTGCAGGTCAGCTAATCAGGTCTGCAACTTCTTCCGGTGCTAATTACGAGGAAGCATGGGGAGCTGAAAGTAAAAAGGATTTTATCCACAAAATGCAGATAGTTTTGAAGGAGCTTAAAGAATCTTTCTATTGGTTGAGGTTAGCAAATGAGGCTGATATCGTGAATAGTCAAGAGTGTTGTTCGGTTCTTCGAGAAGCTGAGGAGTTGGTAAAAAACTTTGCAAAATCGGTTGTAACGACGAAACAGAGTGAGTGATTTTACATTTTGCACTTTGTATTAACGGTGCTCTATTAAAGGAGGAACAAATGTCTGAGATCAGATCGACTACCGTTCTAGGTATGCTTGACCGTAAGCGCAAGATCGCCGTTGTCGGCGCAGACGGTCAGGTCACGCTGGGAGACACGGTGATGAAGCACACCGCGCGCAAGATACGCAAGGTCGGTGACAGTATCCTGGTGGGGTTCGCAGGTTCCACCGCCGACGCCCTGACCTTGTATGAAAAGTTCGAAGGCAAGGTAAACGAATATCCTTCCAACCTTACCCGGGCGGTTATAGAACTTGCCAAGGAGTGGAGGCTGGACAGGGCGCTGCGCAGGCTCGAGGCGTTCATGGCCATCCTCGATCCCGAGCACGCGTTCGTCGTTTCAGGTGCAGGAGACATTATCGAGCCTGACGACAACATCGTTGCCATCGGCTCAGGTGCGCCTTATGCACTTGCTTGCGCGCGTGGGCTTGCCAAACACTCAAAACTTTCGGCAAGAGAGATAGTGGAAGAATCACTCCGCATCACTTCGGAGATATGCATTTATACCAATTCGGAGGTTTACATTGAAGAAGTATCTTAGTTTTTCAATACTACTCATAGTCGCTCTTTTTTCCCTGAGCGGATGCTTCAATCGCTACATTGTAGAACGCTGGGATCGTGAGCCGGTGGTCAAGGTGCTTGTCGCCGAGAACGTTACGGAGGTCAGGGTATCGGCCAACGGGAGCCATACCGTTTCTAGTTCCGGGGGTTCGACTCCGATCGTAGGCCCTGGCAGCTGGGAGATTAATAATAAAGGTGGCCTTTCGGTAGCCTTCAACACCACCGAGTACTTGACCAACGCCTCTCTTCCGCTCAAGGTCGCCCCTGACGAACACACGACCCTGACCTTGAACGATAAGGCTTATCGGGGGTGGCTGGCCGTAACTCCGGGTTCAGCGTCAGGATTCAACGTCATTAACATGCTTCCTCTTGAGGAGTACCTGTATGGCGTCGTACCCCGCGAGATTCCATGCAGTGAAGACATCCTAGCAGCAGTTGAAGCCCAGGCTATTTGCGCTCGGTCGTACGCGATCGCCAGATTCGGAGGCCACCGCAGACAAGGGTTCGACGTTTATGCAGACACACGAGACCAGGCATATGGAGGAATAGCCGTTGAAAACAAGTGGGGAACAGAAGGGGTGAACCGGACCCGCGGCCTGGTGGCGTTCTCAGGTGAAGTGCTTTTAGATGCACGCTACTCCTCGACCTGCGGCGGACGAACCGCCAACTCCGAGGACGTCTGGTCTTCGGCCATTCCCTACCTTCGCAGTACGCGCGACGCGCCCCTTTTTGGCAAGCCTTACTGCGCTGCGTCTCCTTATATCGATTGGGTCAAGGAGGTTTTAAAGCAGGAGTTCTACTCTGTGCTTGCGCGTTCTATTCCTTCAGGCGCCAAAATCAAGTCCTGGAGCCTGGATATAAACCCCAAGTCAAAACGGGTCGTGAAGATGATTATCAAATCCGACCAGGGCACCCACGAGATAAAAGGCTCGGTACTCAGAACCGCCTTCGATCTGCGCAGTACGTGGTTCAAGATTTCCGAGAAGCAGGACGTTATGGTGTTTGAGGGACACGGCTGGGGGCACGGGGTGGGCATGTGCCAGTACGGCGCGATGGAGATGGCAAGGCGGGGCAAAAGCCCGAAGAAGATATTAAAGCACTACTACAAGGGCGTGTGGACGGCGAGGTTATATAAATAAATCCCACCCCCACCTGCCGCTTCTTTGAAGCGGCTTCCTACCCCGTCAAGGGGGAGGTAACCCCGTCGGTTGTCGTAAGAGGAAAACAACCCGCGGAGATATTCAAAACATAGAAAGAGGAGGATACCCTCTCAGGGTGTCCGTACACAAATAGGGGCAAGGCAGACCTTGACCCTACGGATCACTGATCCTCGATATCGAGCCTTAGCGCCCCGTATCCCCTGTAGGCAACGTGTATATTGGTATAGGATTTCCCCTCCTGGTCCGCAAAAGGCATCAACTCAATCCTAGCCTGTAATGTCGAAGATTCGGCCGTGTCAACAAGGAACAACCTTAAACCCTCGCCGTGTTCAGAGGTGATTTGCTCTTTACCTTCGACAACCCAACCTTCGAGACCCTCGAAAACCCCGGTTGCATCGTCTAACGACGCATCAGTCTTGAACCAGGCGTTTCCTTCGGGGTTTTCCTCGGCTTTCATCATACCTGTTGAACCGTGGGTGCAGGTTGCATTAGGTGGAATTAGTGCGTGTGGATAATCGTGCGGTAGATTTGGATCGACCACTATTTCCTCTGTTGACACATCGACCTCAACCTTACGTGAGTTCTTGGCGCATGTAGTTATTAATAGGGCTGAAAAGACTATCGTTACTATCAAGAAACGGTTCATTTCACTCCTCGTATCTTTTCCGTTTTTCTTCGAGCATCTTCTTTCGGAAATGCTGGTAGATTATCGTCTCCATTGCGAAAAGACCGACTGCGACAGCTATCACGGGCCACATCTTCCATCCGAAGGCCAGCATGATGCCCAGGGTGCAGAACGCATAACCCGGGAAGAACAGCCCTGGTAAAGGCCTGCGCCACTGGGGAACCAGGAACCGTATCACCCCGCCTACGAGCCAGATGAGGCCGGCTGCGATAAAAAAATACCTGAACCAGTTTTTTAAAGGCATCTTATCCGTACAGTCAAGGATCTGACAAAGCACCAGTAAAGCAAAGATGCTTCCGATTACTACCCAGTCTCCTTTGCCTCCCCAGGACATGCGTCCTTTTCCCCACTCTTCCTCCCACAACGCGCTGAAGTCTGAAAACCTGACTTTTTTTTCTTCTTCGTCCATCAAGATTAACTCATCCCGGAAATTTGAATTTCGGGTTGATTAGTACGATAAAGGAGATAACTGCCGTAAAGAAACCGTACCCGGCTACTATTATCGGCCAGGTCCCTGAGATGGGTACGAAGATAAGCCCAATTGAGGTTAAAAGTATGCCGAGGTAAAGCTCACCAATACCCTTTTTGGGTTGATCCGTAACCAGAAGCCTTAAGAGTCCGCCGATCGTGGAACCTAAACCGCCTA
Organism: Caldifarciminota bacterium; assembly: GCA_016934635.1. Taxonomy (GTDB): domain Bacteria; phylum Hydrothermota; class Tepidihabitantia; order B3-TA06; family B3-TA06; genus WJJO01. Next base: position 15,476 of record JAFGSK010000027.1, on the reverse strand, counting down.
GTATTAATATCCCGAACCAAAAGCCGATTATGTTCCAGCCCTCAGAACTGATTTCAACATTCTTTGAAGGAAGTAGAAACCGAGGCCTATTAATACTACCCCGAGTCCACTGATTATTGCTATTATTATTGCGGTTTTTCTCTTTGGCATTGTGCCTATCTTACCCTTAACATTGAATTAAGCTTACGAGTTTATTAAATCCTGTCAAGTTGATATTTCCCACGCTGCGAGCGAAAAACCCCTCCGGCATGCAAGTGTACGACCAAGTTTAAATGAGCATCATTTCACTTGACAAATAAGGCGTTTGCTATATTCTACCTGAAGTGGAGGATGTATGATAACGATAAAGTACTCGCCGATACAGGGGATGATTCTGGGGCTAGTATTGGCTTTGACAATCGTGCCTTTCAACTTGGGGGCGGATTCCCGTGAGGAAGAACATGCCGCAGAACTCGTCCAGATGGCAGAGACCCGGTTTTCTGACGGAAGAACCGACGCAGGTTTGAAGATATGCGATATGGTTCTTGAGAAGTATTCCCACACGCGAGCGGCAACGAAAGCAGCCCAGCTTAAGCGTATGGCCGAATCAGGGACATCCATCGTAACCACATCACCTACCTCAACGAGCTTTACCCCTTCGAGTGGGGAAGAGGAACATGCACGGGAATTGTTGGAGATGGCCCAGACGCGATTATCCGACGGAAGAACCGATGCAGGCTTGAAGATACTGGATATGATTATTGCCAAGTACGCAAACACCAGTTCCGGTCCCCAGGCTCGGGCACTCAAGAGCAAATACGGAGGGACCAGTTCGACTACTCCTGTAACAACGATCACCACATCTACCGGTGGCTCCAGGACAGAGGAAGAGCATGCTGCAGAACTGGTCGAAATGGCTGAAACAAGGCTTGCGGACGGTAGAACCGAGGCCGCGGTGAAGATATGCGACATGGTGCTTGAGAAGTACTCACACACGAGGTCTGCAACCAAGGCCAAAGAGTTGAAACGTATTGCGGAAAGGGATTAAAGTTAGTTGTTTGAGAGTGTGATAATGAGGCGGATAGTTTAACGGCTATGCAATAGAGAGGCGGCGATATGCATAGGATAAGTCCAGTGAGACGAGTGCTGAGTGTTGCTCGTAGTGATAGTCCTTTAACCCCAAGAAGGCTGAAAACAAGGAGAATGGCATGAGATTATGTGGAATCTTCAAGGTAGGGGGGGCTTTTTTTTTATTAGGGATGTGTGTATTTTGCACAAGCCCTCGAATCGTTGGTGCATACTGGGCTTCAGAAGCCTCAGGTACTCGGTTAGAATCGAATCCTTCCGAGGGTGAAGTCATCTATGCCGTCGTTGAGACGATCAACGCCGATTGTGATGTACTTGATCTTAAGATTATGGAGCGGGACGCTATCTTCAATGACGACACGTATCTGGATACCTTCGTAATCGTTCAAGGCTCAAGGGTCGTCATCCCCTGGACAGTGGGAAGCATGGGCGACGATTGGTTAAATCTTACAGGTGAAGACTACTGCAAGTTTTACATTGAAGCATTCCTGGAATCGAATGAGAACGTAGAATCTTCGGAGATTCTACGCGTCTACTATTAACGATAGGAGAACTCATGTACAAGATGCTGATTTACGTAATTATGATAATAACCTTAGGAGTGTTGGCCTGTCAGATGCAGGAACCTTGTGGCGCTGTTGAGATAATGTCGACTCCTCAAGGCGCTTGCGTTACCCTGGACGGCGATTCAACGGGCAAGAAAACATACTGCGCCCTCGGTCTGGTGCCCGTAGGCGAACACACCGTAGGTCTTGCCATGGAAGCCCACCACGGTCTGTATCAATTGGACACCGTAGTTACCGTTGAAGAAGGGGAGATCACGACCCTGGATGTTGTCTTCTTTCTTACAGGTTCGCTTTCGATAAGCTCGGTACCTTCCGGAGCGGATGTCTATCTGGACGGCGATCTGATCGCGGAAAAGACAGACTGTATCCTGCCCGATGTCCCGGCCGGAGAACATGATCTCGTGCTTAGCCTTTCAGGTTACGAGGACTGGGATACGACGATCACTATCGCAGAAAGCAAGACCACCTTGTTGAATGTAACACTAATAAGTCCAACCACAGGTTCTTGCGCTGTCAATTCCATCCCTTTCGGTACTCACCTCTATCTCGGCGGAAACTGGATCGGAAAGACGACTCGTTTTGTAGTCAACAATATGCCTGCCGCTGCCATAAGGGAATCTGGCTATTGTGGAGGAAAGAATGTTTTTTAAGAAAGCGTTTCTTGTCGCGCTAGTCGTTTTGATAATGGCAGGTTGCCAGCCGGAGATGGTGGACTACGAGTGGCGCTATCAGACTACTGCCCTGGAGCTTTCCGCGCCTGCAATAGGCTCGGACGGTACGGTATATGTCTCAGGTGACGACGGTTATCTCAGAGCGATTAATCCTGACGGAACCTTCAGATGGCGATATCGAACCGATGTGGGGGTGGTATCTGCTGTAGTAGGTTCGGATGAAACCATATACGTTGTCACGAGCGATCAATGTCTGGCTCTCAGCGACGAAGGAATCTTGACGTGGTATTGTCAGCTTCAAGGGGGTGTATGCTCTCCGCCGGCACTTGCCTCAGACGGCACCATCTATGTAGGATCCATAGATTCCCTGTATGCAATCAACCCTGATGGTTCGGTCAAATGGCAGGTTGGGTTTGATGGGGGAGGGTTAGAAACCTTTCCCGTAGTGGGTTCTGACGGTACGGTCTACTTTGCCTCATCCTCCTCGGTATATGCCGTGAATTCTGACAGTACGTTGCAATGGTCAACCGATGTCGGCTGGGAGCAGCCCTCGGCATTTGAGGTGTTTTCTCCTGCGATAGGCGCCGACGGGACTTTGTACCTGGTTGGAGGTGGATACGGTGAAGGCTATCTTTTCGCGGTCAGTGGCGAAGGTAGCTTAAAATGGACGTGCAGTATAGGTAACACCCAGGGGTGTTCCCCTGCAGTAGATTCGGACGGCACCATCTACGTAAGTGGAGGTTTCGACTCGCTCTCATTATTTGCAATCAATCCGGACGGAACCGTTAAGTGGCAGTACGGTAAAGAGGTGCAGGAGTTTTCATCCCCGACATTAACCTCAGATGGAACAATCTACGTTGGTTCTTCGGACGGGTACCTGCATGCTGTCAACCCGGACGGCAAGCTCGCCTGGCTGCTTGAGGCCGGCGATTGTTCTGATGCGGCCTTCGCGGTTGCAGATGACGGAACAATCTACATGAATGCATACGAGGGGTATCTTTATGCAATACCCGGCGAATCAGAAGGTCTTGCTCAAAGCCCCTGGCCAAAGGTTGGTCACGATAACCAGAATACCGGCAGGGCAGGCCATTAACTCGAAAGTATTTTTTTACTTAACAGTAAGGAGGACTTATGGATAAACAGTGGTTGAAGCGGATAGTGTCGGTTCCCCTCTTGTTTATCCTCAGTATTATACCCATTCCTCTTCAAGCCGACGATCGTGAAGATCACGCCCAGGAGCTCGTAAAGATAGCCGAGCAGCGGCTGGCTGAAGGAAAAGATGAAGCCGCACTAAGGATAGCTAACATTGTTCTGTCTGAGTTCCCGGACACAAGAGCCGCCAACAAGGCTAAAGAAATCGTAGGAGCTGTAGGGAACAGTTCTTCAGGTACAGCACCCAGGACCAAATCGACGACCATTAATCCGGGCTCTCCGGATCCGGCAAAGGCCTGCCTGTGGGGTTTGATACCGGGCGGAGGCCAGTTCCATATGGGTTCCTATCACAACAAGGCAGGTAACAAGAAGAGGGCCTGCTGGAACTACTGCAATGGAGTGGGAACCGTAATCGGGGTACCTGCCTATACTGTCCTGGCTGCGGTCGGGATTGCTGAATCCGGCGATCCTTCGATAGAGGATAACTGTCTTTACCAGGGCTACACCTGCCTCTTCGGTGATCAATGTCTTCAAAACTACCAGAATGCCTGTCTTGTGGTTGGTGTCGTATCCCTCATAGCCGTCCCGACGCTATGGGGCGGTGGGGCCTTTACTGCGTGGTCCGATGCAAAAAGGGTTCAGGCAGGCGACACAACTGACGCTATCTTTCCGAGGAGAAATCTCTGGAAAAAGTAGGGTGCCCTGTTTACTCGGTGGACCGTTCTATCCTGTACAGTTCGTTCAGGGTGCGAAGATCCAGGGTCAAATCCTGCTTCTCTCCGAATTGTTCGCGGATTGGGTCCATAACCTCGGCAAGCTTACGCTCGTTCCATTCATACGCGAACTGGGAAGCGTTGGTCATCGAACCCGCATAGAAACGCTGCCACAGGAAAGCGTACACAAGGAAAGCATCAAGGTAGCGTTTGTCAAGTATTCCGTCTACGATCAGGTAAGTATCACCGGTATTTACAGCTAACGACCAGAGACCGAATAACGGCCTGCCTGCATAGGCCTCACCCAATCCCGGCAACAAAGAAAGCCAGCGCGCGGTCCTGGGATTCTTTAGCCTGACGTCAGACAACTTACCGACTAAAAACCCTAGTGAATCCTGGCCTGCTTTCTCGAACTCTCTTGCAGCGTTCCAGAAGTCGTGCGCCTCGAAGTAAGCCCAACCTCTCATCTTATAAGCCCTTGCGCCTATTACTTCACGCGTGGTGGAATCAATAGCCAGGGCGGCGAGATAAGGATTGTCCTCTCCAATCAAAAGAACGGCGCGCACCATGCGAACCGTTACTCCTTCCAGCTCATAAATAATAGAGTCGGCTTGGTTAAGTTCTCGGTTGCGGTAAAGCGCCACAGACAGCTTGATTAGTGTAATCAGGGTGTCCTTGTCCCGTGAGAAGACCTGGTATCCGACCGGATACTCACTCTTTTGCACGCGGCCTGCCGAATCCAAGTAGAGATACGGTGCTAATTGTGCGTAATAAAGCGCTCGTTTGTACTCGAGTGCAGCGGCATCATACTCACCCAGGGAAAACAAGGTATCTGCCAAGGCCTCTATTTTTACAGGATCAAACCTATCGGATTCCATCACAGTCAGGCTATGAGGTTGAGCGAGTAAAGCTAAGAAGATTGAGGTAATCAAGGACGCCTTATCTCCACATCCAGGTCAAACTGATCAATCAGATTTTGCAGTTGTTTTTCCCTTTTGCGCTCCTCGTATTCGTCGTAATCCAGCGCGGCATTGACCGCACCGTAGATGTTGCCCAGCCAGAAGAGACCGCCCAATGAAGTAAAAACCACTCCCTTGACAGTGTTGCCTGTCGTAGTGTCTTTCGAAAATGCCAGGTAATAAATGCCTGCCCCTGCCATTAGCGCGGTTATTGAAAACGACTGCCATGCGTCGCCCCATCGCCCACAATAAGCCTGACCTGCGCCCGGCAGAACGGTCGAAAGGGTCGCCGAAAAGAGCGGACTGCGGCGCTTCAGGGGCGTTCTTATCAATCCCAAGGCTGCGTCGCCTGCGAGCGTTTCAGAAAGCTGTGAGAAGTACCTTGCCGCTCCGGCAGTATCCCCTTCAAGGGCAAGAGCAAAGGAACGGTACACGGTTCCGTGCCATTGGAGTTCAGTACCTTCGAGCTTACCTGCGAGTGTATCGACCGTCCTGTATTTCGCTTCAGAGAACCTCGTTCTTACCAAACCGTAGGTGAAATTTAGCTTCTTTTCCGGAAATCTCGTAATCCCATTCGAGTAAATCCCTGCCGCTCTCCCATACTCCTCTTCTTTTAAAAGTGACTCTGCAGCTTTAAGCAGGGCATATGAGGCGAGCGCCGAATCGTCTGTGACCAAAAAGCCGATGCGTTCATACTCCAAGGCAGCTCTGCGAAAGTCGCCTGATGCGTAAAGGTAGTCAGCAAAATCTATGGGTGCTTGTGAAAAAAGTGTTGTGATAAGAAGATAGATCATTCGTCTTCAGCCTCGGTCTCCACACTCACCGAATCCGCTTTCTCTCTCCTTAATCTCAGCCTCGAAGGAAGATGATGGTTGCATGGCGGGTCTGCTATCCTCTCGTTCTCGATTCCAGGATAGTACATATTCACGATCCTCCATGCTCCGGGATTGCAGCGCTCCAGGCGATCGAATGTCATGAGTGTTCCCCAGAAAGGACCATACAACCTGTAAGCCTTACGGCTGAAATGAGAACAGGTTGGTGAGAAGTTGCAAATGTGTCCTCCCTGTAAAGGAGAAATCAACCTCTGATAGAAACCAAGGGCAAGGTCTGCACCAACGGTAAGAGGATTGGCAGGTCGTGCTGATAAGGTTGTGATGCTTAATAGGATTGATGCTAAAAGTATCCGATTCATGACGTTATGGTAAGGAAACTTAGCCGGATGTCAAATCGCTTATGAGGTTACCTACGATGATCGGCTCTGCGATACTGCGTTGTCAGAATAAGGGTTATCGAAGAAGAACCAGCTTCTGTGATATCCTGGTGCCTGGAATCCTTATCCAGTATATGCCGGGTTCAAGGTTTGAGAGATTTAAATAGATACGTTGGGGATCAGGCAAGGCGTTAACACTAGCCAGGATCTTCACCCTGCGGCCTGATGCGTCGTATATTGCAGGTGTGACCGTATGTGGAGTCTTGATTTCCATCCAGGTTTGACTTCTGACGAACTGGGAAGGAAGGCTAAGGGATGCGATATCTAGTGTCTCTGGTTCCGACTCTGTCACGACCGGTTCATCGGGGATCATTTCAGCCATTATTGCTGCCCAAGCTACCGAGGCCTTTACTCCTTCAGTAAAGTACTCAACGTTTAATGAAGAAATCCGATCTTGAGTGGTATGGTAGAATGGTGTGGCATCGCCTCCAAAATAATCCTCAACCAGGAGCATGGCCGGGATATTAAAGGGCCAGAACGAGGCATGGTCGCTGCGGTTGGTAGCGTCTGCGTGATGCAGTTCCGGGATAAGGTCAAGGTCGTATATATCCATAGCATCGGCAAGTATCTGGCCCTGTCCGATTGAGACTTCATCGTAGGGACGACAGTGGATATCAATATCGGGTTCACCCCAGCCGTCGTAAGCTATCATATCCAGGTTGAGAACACCGATGATTGGGTCTGCTTTTGCATCCGCTTCCTTAGCATAGGCTTGAGAACCATAAAGTCCTACTTCTTCACCCGAGAAGAGAACGAATTTCAAGGTGTGCTGCCAGTCATGCTTGGACATGATCCTGGCCGCTTCCAGAACACCGGCCACACCCGAACCGTTATCATCCGCTCCGGGCGTATAGGTGTATCTTTGTTCGCTTATGGCATCGTAGTGCGCAGTAAAGAGTATTTGCTCTGAATCTGCTCCGGGAATCGTGGTTACTACATTCCACATTACCGATGGCAAATCTGAATAAGGTCCTTCTGTTAGTATGGTCTTCAACTGTGAATGGCTTGTACCGATAGGCAGGTTACACTTAAAAGAAAACTCATTAACACTGAATTCGACAAGTTCTGGTTCGAGGCCATGGATTTCAAACTGATCGGCAAGCCAACGGGCAGCCTTATACGTAACTTGCGAGTAGGGAGCATAACGACAAGGTAAGGAGTCGGGTTCGCCTGCTATGGTTACACCTGTCTCTCCACTCAAACCTGAAACAATGTAAAGCAAGGAATCGGTATTCACTTGTTCTATCAAGTTTAATATCTCAGTGTTGTATTCAATATTCCCGAACGCGAGGCAAACAATTCCCCTTACAATTACAGACAAGATCGTGAATGACTTCATGTTAAGGGATTGGAATTTTTGACAGCAGGTTCGGTGCAGGTTGCATTTGCCAAGGTAAAACCTTTGAAAGGCACCGCGCATAAAGCTCCACGAATAGTGTCCTGCAGGGTTGAGAAAGACATGATAACTCCAATTTTTAATGATACTATAGCATATTTTATCGTATTGTCAACACTTAATATACTGATTCTATATATCTTAAGTCGGCTATAATAAATACGTTTTCTATACCAGTAATATAGCTTGTAGAAGAATATATGGTTAGAGTCTATTAATTTGACAAAGCTTTTGCAGACAGTATCATAAAGCTAAACTTTAGAAAGGAGAAAAAAATGAGAAGAAGGATGATTAGAGACTACAGCGGCAGGTTCTTGATTCGAATACCGATTTCCTTACATCGGACTTTGGCCGAGCAAGCCACCGCGGATCGTATCAGCATTAATCAATATGCCCTGTTTCTGCTTGCACGAGGAGCGAGCCTTCGCGAGTTTGAGCACCTTTTAAAGAGTCTTAAGGCGACCAAGATTCGTAACCTGGATACTATTATTGAGTCGGAGCGTCTTGTACAAACCCCTAAGGTGAGGCTTCGTTTGATGGGTCTGTCGTTGAAAGAGTTAGCCATCGTGAAGCCTTCAAGCAAGCTTTATCTGGAAGGTTCATTGAGCATAAAGGTTGATGAACATCAGGAGCTTCTGGAGGTCGAAGGAAAAGAAGTAAAGATGAGCACTACCTACATAGCCAAGATCACATCCAAACAAACCAAGGAAGAGCTTCATCTGAAAGCTATTCTTCACTCCACATATTTAGGTATTCGGCCCATCTCGAGAGAGATAGCCAAGAATCTTACCGAGCTTCGTCTTGCCGCTTATCCTAGTAAGATTTTCCGGGAGCTTTTAGAGAAATTGATATATAATCTAAACCTCGATGTAGCTATAGGTTAACTAGTAGGCGACCAGGCAGATTATCTAGGTCGTTGGATTCTAGAAAGAGTATCTTCTCTATTTGGGATAGGGCTTGACATAAGGGACGATTTACCTATAATCACTGCGTCCTGCAACAAACTCCCGAATCAACCCTCAAACGAGGGAGGCTCATGGAATTAGAAGAATTGCGCAAGAAAAAGGTAGACAATCTTCGAGAGATTGCTGAGAGCTTGAAGATTGATCCTGTGGATATGAAGAAGGAGGAACTCGTTAAGGCGATACTTGAAGCAGAGAGCAAGGAACGCGAAAACGGACTGATAGATTGTTCCGGTGTACTTGAAATACTCAATGAAGGATTCGGTTTTCTTCGTTCACCAAACTACAGTTATCTTCCGAGTCAGGATGACATCTACGTTTCGCCGGTTCAAATAAAACGTCTCGGACTGCGTTCCGGCGATACGGTTATTGCTCGAGCACGACCTCCCCGCGACAACGAAAAGTTCTTCGCTGTAGTTAAGGTAGAGGCGATCAACGGCGATGCTCCGACTCAGGGAAGAAAACGCGTCCCTTTTGATAACCTAACCCCGCTTTATCCTACGGAACGGATACACATGGAGAATCCTGACGACAACGATTTTACAACTCGGGTCATAGATCTTTTCACCCCTATCGGAAAAGGACAGCGGGGGGTTATTGTATCACCTCCGCGTGCAGGAAAGACGGTAATCCTTCAGAAGATTGCTAACAGCATCACTCGCAATCAGCCTGAGATAGAACTTATCATTCTACTGATAGACGAACGACCCGAAGAGGTCACAGACATGGAGCGATCCGTTAAGGCTGAGGTAATAAGTTCAACCTTTGATGAAGCTCCTGAGCGTCATGTTCAAGTCGCAGAGATTGTGTTACAGAAAGCCAAGAGGCTTGTAGAGCACAAGAGAGATGTGGTAATACTTTTGGATTCACTCACCCGTCTCGCCCGCGCTCACAACATGGTTATTCCCCATTCAGGGAAGACGCTATCAGGCGGATTGGATTCTAATGCCCTGCAAAAGCCGAAGAAGTTCTTCGGCTCGGCACGTAACGTTGAAGAAGGCGGTTCGTTGACTATCCTTGCCACCGCTCTGATTGAGACCGGTTCAAGAATGGATGAGGTTATTTTCGAGGAGTTCAAGGGTACCGGTAACAACGAGATGGTCTTGGATAGAAGGTTAGCCGACAGACGAGTGTTCCCTGCCATTGATCTGCAGAGGTCAGGGACACGCAAGGAAGAGTTGCTTCTAACCGATCACGAACTCAACCGGGTGTGGCTCTTACGCAAGATACTTGCCGAGATGACTCCTGTTGAGATGATGGAGTTTATCTTAGATAAAATGCGATTGACAAAGAATAATGCCGAGTTCCTGGAGGCAATGAACGAATAAACTCTCATGTCCCTGACGACAGAATTCCCAATCTTCTGGTGTTGACAGAGAAAAAGACTTATGGTAGAATTAACGTTACTGAGATTCAAGTGTACATGGATTAAAGGAGATTTTTTAAAATGAAGGACAAGATTCATCCGAAGTACGTGGAAACCACAGTCAAGTGTGCGTGCGGATTTGAGTATAAGACTTATTCTACGCGCGAAAACATAAGGGTGGACATTTGCTCGCAATGTCATCCTTACTACACAGGTAAGACCAAAATTATAGATGCTGCAGGACGCGTTGAACGTTACCGCCGGCGTTTCGGAGAAACCAAGGGCTCGGAGATTCTGACTGCGAAGCAGAAGGAAAAGCTGGAGGAGGAGGATGCGGCCCGTAAGACCGGGACAAAGAAGAAACCCGTTCGCAGGAGAACAACCAAGAGATAATCGATGAAGGAAAGGATCTGTGAACTCAAGGAAAGGTTAGCAAAGATAAAGGAGTTTCTTTGACCCTTCGGAACTCGCCGCGAAGTTGAACAGGTTGAGGGAAGCGGCGTCCGCTCCGGATTTCTGGAACAATCAGAGTAAAGCTCGATCACAGATGAGTGAGCTGGCACGGCTTGAGCGGATACTTAACACAGTTGAGAGTCTGGAGCAGGAGCTTGACGATGCAGCCCAGATGCAGGAGATGTTTCAAGATGACGATGCAGCCCAGAAGGAAATGAAGGTCAGTCTTGAAATGACCCAGATTGAACTGCGTGAACTTGAGGTTTCGATAATACTTGCTGATCCAAATGATTCTAAGACTGCCATAATTACTATCCATCCGGGGGCTGGAGGTGTGGAAAGCTGCGACTGGGCTGAGATGCTTTTCAGGATGTATGTGCGCTACTTCGAACGGAAAAACTTCTCATCGAACGTCCTGGATTTGTTACCCGGTGAGGTAGCTGGCATCAAGGACGTTACGATTGAGGTGAAAGGCGAGTATGCTTATGGGTTTCTTAAAGGTGAGTCGGGCATTCATCGGTTGGTTCGCGTGTCTCCTTTTGATTCGGCCAAGCGTCGACACACTTCCTTTGCTTCGGTTTTCGTGATGCCCGAGATGGAGGAAGTTGAGGTAACCATCGATCCTGACGATCTCAGGATCGATACATTCCGGGCCTCAGGACACGGAGGACAGAACGTCAACAAGCTTTCCACCGCGGTCAGGATTAAGCATATTCCTTCGGGTATTGTGGTTCAGTGCCAGAATGAACGTTCTCAGCATCAGAATAAGGAAAACGCGATGAAGATATTGCGTGCTCGACTTTACGCTTACGAGGAGGAAAAACAGGCTGTCCGACGAGCTAAGCTGGAAGAGACAAAAACCGATATCGCCTGGGGTCACCAGATTCGCTCCTATGTACTTTTTCCGTACCGGATGATTAAAGACCACCGCACCGGACACGAGGAACATAACGTAGATGCAGTTCTGGACGGCGAGATAGATGATTTTCTGACAGCCACTTTGCTCTGGCAAGCGGAGACTGCACAGAAATAAACTCCCAAGAATACCTCGTATAACCTGAGATGAAGTCCCTTACATTAAAGAATAAAAGTTGACTCCCACTCTCGTCCTGCTGTACTCAATAACACAGGATAAACCTTCAACAAGTATCATCTAAGACCCATTAATGGACTACCAGCCTAATGGAGCGAGGCCGTAAAAGACACACTCAACTATTTCAATACGATATATTTCTCAAAAGCGTTACCCCCCCCTGTGGTTATCCTAATGAAGTAGATGCCTGAGCCGACATCCGGATTAAAAGTATAGAAGCCTTCATTATACCTGCCCGAAGCAAGGATGGTAACCAGCTTCCCCGCCACGTCGTAGAGTCGTACGTCAAGTTGAGTGGATCGGGTCAGTGTGAGGTTTATTTTCCGGTTGTTTACTTTCACATCAATGTTACTTGTGGATGGGGTTTCAACCACACCAGATGTGTAGTTGAAGGTGTCAACAAGTTCTGGGTTGCTGATATTCTCTCCTTCCCGGTCGGTTGCCCAGAAGGTAATTTCATAGGTGTCTTCTGAACCTAGAGAAGCCAAGGGGAAAGTTATGGGTTTTTGCTGATTGGGACCGAAGTGTTCCTGAAGTGCTGCTTGAAGGTACACTATTTCTTGCCCCATCGTTTCAATCTTACAGAAAAAGGCGGCACAGGCCCAATCTGCACCTGTTCCCTCCTTGAAAATGGCTGAAGGATTGAAAGGACCGGATTGTCCAGAATCGGGAGCATTAACGCTAATTGGGTTAACCTCGTCGCAAGAGGTGCAACTGTATCTGGTCATCATGTTGTTTTCTGCATCAACATCGTCGGGATGTTCAACCAGGACAAATATTTCGTACTTCATGTTCTCTTCCAGATTAAAGGTTCTGAAGATGTCGACCACGGTGCAGCCAGGATCTAGTTGATGGTCTTCAGCAATGTCTTCGTATATCGTCTGTTGGGTGTGGAAGTCCTTTATCCTGCATCTTATGTAAGGGTAGCTGATGCTGTCGGCATTGTTGTAGATTATACAGGTTGGATTTAAGGAGGTGTCGCCTTTTTCTCGTACCGCAGGGCGGATAACGCGAGAAATATGCAGATCGAATCCCGGCGGAGGGTCGGTGAATCCATGTACCGCAACGTTATCGAAATTCCAGACATTGATATTTGCTACGTTTCCGTCCCCACGCCACTTGATAGCCACTTGTGACTGGCCTGCGGCCCAGGGGCTTATATCAAAGCTGTCTCGTTTACCTTCAAAGCCGCCGTAGCTAATCTGGTTGTAGCTCCATATCTCATGAGGCCATGTTCCGCCGCCGTTGGTAGAACCGAGGACCTTAGCGCTGTATGGACCGTTGTAATGGTCGTAGGAGTGATCGAAGGCAATCCAAACCGCGCTGTAACTTGAACAATCGATGACGGGCGAGATGATTTCGTCTACGCCACTTTCGGCTGGATCCCAGAAAAGGGTAGGCACACCTTCATCTGTCTCAAGCAGATTAGTCCAACCCCAGTGCCAACTTCCATTATACCAGTCGTTGGTTGAGGCTGAACCGGTATAGTTGATGTGCCAGTTGGTCGGTGGGCTTGTAGCCCAGGTACCCCAACCGGAAAAACTTTCCGAAAGCAGAAGAGTAGCCTGAGCGTTTGGAGAAAAAGCTAAGGCAAGCAAAGTGATTATTGCTATCGCCCTGATACGTTCTGACATAATGACCTCCTAATCTAGAGACCTTATGAGTTTTCTCCCACACTGAGTCCTTTTTTAATAAATCTAATCAATACAAGGAGTTTGTCAAGTTTATGCATCCCCTAAACCCTCAAGCAGCCCTCCGTGCAATATTCTTTTTTAAAAATATAGGGACTGGTGAACCAGTCCCTATAAGTTCTATGTCCAGGTTTTCGCCCTAAAGGACGAAAGCAGGGATTACTTTAAGACGGTAACCTTCTCGACGGCATTGAACGTCGGTGTTACCAGACGAACAAAGTAGACACCCGAAGTTGGTTTCTCAAAGGTCAGGGTATGTATGCCGGCGCTGTATGAACCGGAGGCGAGGGATGCTACTACCTTGCCAGCTACGTCGTAAAGTTTGAGGGTTACATCGGAGTCCTCTGCTAGACTGAATCTAACCTTGTTGCCAACCGCGTTGAGGCTGAAGGTCGCAACCACCGGTACCTCACCGATACCCACGTAGTCGAAGGTTTCAACCAGTTCCGGGTTGCTGATATCACCCTCAAGTAGGTGGAAAGCCTTGAAAGTTATCTGGTAGGTGCCGAATGCCAAGCTGGTTACCGGGGAGAACGTAACGTCTCTGGATTCTCCGGCAGTGAAGCTTTCACTTTTCAGTGTGTCTGTATAAACAATCGCGTTGTAAGTCAGATCCTCTATCGTGCAGATAAGGTTAGCCACGACGGTCGGTTGCCCAGCCATCTCCTGAAAGGTGGCAGAAGGACTGAAAGAGTTGTACTGCGTGGGAGAAGGGGAGAGCATGGTAACCGGATTCAGGCGTATTCCAGCGGTAGTGAATCTTTTGGTAATGTCGTTGTTTTCGGAGTGAGGATCGTCGGGGTGCTGGACTACGAAAAATGCCTCGTAGGTCATGTTGATGTCAGGGGTGAACTTTCTGAAGGCACTAACTTCCGAGATTCCGGGATCAAGAGGATAGGAGTGAAGCACGTCTTCGTACACTGTCGACAAGCTTCCCAAGTCCTTGATCCTGCAGCGCACCTCTGCGTTGGCCACCGTATCGAGGTTGTTTTTGATGCGAACCCCGGGAGTGAAGGCGGTGCCGCCCTCTTCCTGTTCATTGGGGCGGATGACTTGCATTATCTCAAGATCGAGTGTATCTTCACCTGGGCCTGGGCCGCCGCCCTCCTCGGCGGAAACCCAAACGTCGTCTACGTTCAGGATGCCACGAGCGCCGCCGCCACCACCCATCCAGTAATAGTTGAATCCCAGGTAGATTACCTGGCCGGCGTATTCGGAGATGTCAATCTCGAAGGGATTCGGGTAGTCGTTGATCATGGTAAAGAAGTTTCCATACCCGAAGTCACTGTTCAGATCTACTAGGGTATCGATCCATATGTGTTGGGGCATCAAGGCCTTGGTCGGTGATAAGATACCGACACAGACGTAGTTGTGAGTTGCGTCGGTATGGTAGAAGCAGCTGTTGAAGCCGAAGAGCACCTCACCGCCCGCCTCGACACTCGTAAGATCTAGAGGTGGGGTGATGAGCCACTCATTCTGGTAACTATTGCTCCACCATACGTACCCAGCGTAGGGTCCGTTGTCGTACGGAGAACCGTAGTAGTACTGGCTCCAATAGCAGGGGATTCCGAAGTTTGTGCCGCTGTTGTATACGATTACTTCCCAACCCGACGGTACCCATGTGCTGTTAAAGTCTTCATCAACTAACATGGTGGGCTGGGCGTTGAGTACGGGAACAGCGACTGCAAGTATAAGTACTGCAACCGCTATCCCCATAACCTTTTTGGTCATTAGTTCCTCCTAACTTGAGCGGTTTCTCGGCTAGTTATTCCACATAACTTTTCTCCCGCGAGCATAATGCTCCGCTCGCCCGCTTAAGCCGCTCCGCACTGTATTATCCAATCCGGATACTATATAATTTAGTCAAAAATCTGTATGTGTCAAGTTCTCGATTCTTCTTCACGTATGGGGAAAAAATACCGCACGATGACGACCGTGCTTTATCATCGAAGCCGAAAAAGCCAGTGGCGGGCCGTCCGGCCGCCACCAATAGTTTTCTTTCCCGACCGTGAAACGGTCAAAGAAGCGTTTACTTCAGTATAATCACCTTTGCTGCGTCGATGTAAAGCGGCGTTACGAGCCTTACGAAGTAGACACCGGAAGTCATGTCGGGAACGCT
>JAFGSK010000026.1 GCA_016934635.1 Caldifarciminota bacterium | reverse complement strand
CGGAGGTCGCAACGAGTGAAGACGACGCAGTTGTCTCCATCGAGCTGACGGAGATCGCAACGAGTGAAGACGACGCAGTTGTCTCCAGAGAACGCAGAGAATCACAAGTTTCATTGTGGGGAGAAAGGCCTTCAAAGAAGGCTTTAGTCGAAGCAATCTATGAGTTCGGACAAACAGGGGTGTATCTTCGATTCGCAAGCGTTTATCCTAGACATTCTTGCGGCCTGTGGTTCTTGTCCAGCTTTTAGGTAACTTTTGGGTACCTTTTGGGTAGCTTTTGGGTAACTTATATTTCCCTCTCAGCCATCCTGTTCAGCTCTTCAAGAAGCCCCTCAGGATCGGTGACTTTGTGTCTTTCCATGTTTTCACCTACGGTACCCCATGCAGGTTCACCGCACACAAAGCAAGGCATACCGTACCTTATGAAAACCTCCACCGTCTCTGGATAGGAGGAGATTACTTCTTCGATGTTGGAGTCACGTGTTATCTGCATTGCTAACCTCCAATCTAGTTGAACTTGACATGTTGCCTATTCTTAGGCATAATAACGCTAAATAAAGGATGTTTAGTGGCGCAATCAAGAGCAGAAAGAATTCACGTGCTTTTAGAAAAGCTTCGTTCATTCGATATCGACATTGAAGGGGTTGCGGTAGCTACCACCGAGGGACTGGTTATCGCCTCTTCACTTGAGGAAGGGCTTGATGAGGAAAGGCTTTCAGCCATTTGTGGGGCTGTGGCCGCCGTGAGTAAGAGTACAGCCGAGGAACTTCGCAAAGGATTACCTACTGAAATGATTATTAAAGCCCCTGAGGGCTTTATCTTGATTCTGCGTACAGGAATTACTTCACTAATGGTCGCGGTTACTTTGGCAACCGCTAACCTAGGATTAGTCCTTATCGACATGCGCAAGATTGCCCAGGAGATTGCTCCGATACTCGATCAGTAGATCAGAATTCCGTCTTGAAATATACCTTAAGATCACTCCAGTCATGTTCCGTTTGAGGAGGTATGATGGTATCGATGGTGTCAATCGGTTCGATTGTGTCGTTTTCTTGAGGCGGGTGATAAATGTACAGGGTTTCCGCTGGGACTTCTTTCCATTCAGATAAGTACCAGTAGTTTCCGCGCTTGAGAATCTTCAGTTCGAATCCTCCGGCTAATGTTTCATATTGATCCACGCAAGTCATCAAGAGGTAATTTGCATGAATGTAGCCTTGGATATCGTTTGCCGAGAAGAAACTGGTATCCACCTGTAAGATTACGGGTGGAATACGATGGTTGCTTCCCAGCGCTTGAAACATATCGTAGGTAAGTGACGTTTCATCTCCATAGCCCCAGGGTTCGTATTCAATGTCAATCGTGGTATCCTTAGGTATGAACCTGAAGGTTTGCGAATCCAAACAAAGCGTGAATATCTCGTAATCCAAAGTATTGTAGGAGTTGATCAGATTGTGGAATACTGTGAGAGAATCGATTGGAACCAGATCTTGTGAATAGGCGCGTGGGCTGAAGAGATCGCAGCTTAGAAAAGGGCTAGAAAGAAGTGTTAATAGAAAGAGTTGTTTCAAAAGGTGCTTCATAGTCGCTCCTTGTAAATTTAATTTCTCCGTTCAGAGATACATAGGGCCATGGATGGTAGAGTATTTCTATACCTGCATAATCGCTTTTGTCTACAGGTCCTTGCATCTCTAATGGAACAAACGTGGTTTCAAAACCCACGAAAGGACTGATTCGTAACCATTCGTTATCTTCCCACCACCACCCTTGAGGGGATTTCTCTCGTCGAATCTGAATAAATGAAAGGGTGTAACGCTGGTTGATTTGATCTGATTGATTAGTTAACGCTAATTCCCCTGAAACCATACCCCAGTTCTCCGAACGTCTCCAGCTTAGTTTCGCGGTTGGTTGAAGCAAGCCTTCCGGGAAGAAAGTAATGGTTGCCGCTTCCGATGTTGATCTGTTAGCCCAGTTCTGGGTGGAGTCGTTGTAGTATCGGGTTAACGAGAACTGAATATCGGTTGAGTTATAGAGTGAAAGGTATTTGGGGATCAAGATATTAAAAACCAAGTAGGAGTAGCTGGATTTGTTTTGGTTCGATCTATCGGCTTCCTCAGAGACTAAATAGTGCTCGCGTCGAGTATTATGATTTAGATAAAAATAAGAGTATATATTCTCAGTCGGATTCCAATAAAGGCTTAAGGTTGAATTTTCGGTCGCGATATCCCGGTCCTGGTTATTGCTGTCCGGTGTAGCGATACTTTCAAGAGACAGGGCCTGGGTGAAGGTGATCGAACCTGGGGAAAGCGGGATTGGAGCGGAGTAGTAACTTCGAGCCTGAGAAGGGCGTCTCGTGAAGTTGTGGGTTATTTTCCCCAGAAAAGAGTACTTGTTTTTATCCTCATCAAAAAGTTCTCCGACTTGTTTGCGAATTGTGGTTTTATCAGAGAATTCAATGCTGAGGGAAGTCCTTTGGAATACCTGGTAGCCAATCCGTGCTCTAATGTACCGGTCTGATATCTTTCGAGTTCCTGAGGCGTCTGCAAGATTGGTTAATGTGTCCAGGGAAAAAGTCCCCGTGAGATTGATTCCGACATTCGGGGTTATCTTGAAGGTGTCCCGCAACCATATTTCTCCTGCTAGTTGTTGATAGTCAGAGTAATGTTTATGCCGGCTCTTACCTATTTCCCCTCCGGTTTGGAACCATCCCTGAAGAAAGGGGACACGAGTAGAGGTTATTTCTATGGTATCACCCCGGTTCAATTTATTTTCCCCAACTTCTCGATTGTGGGCAAATGAAAGCGTGCACGGATTAGCGTTTACTTCTATATATGCTTCATCGGCAAAAGTTTTATCTAAACTTGAGTAAATATCCGAACCTAGATATGCAAATTGATCGGTTATATATTCCAGCCTGTAGAAGGAATACAAAAGGTCGGTGTTTGTTTCGGACTCAAGAAAACCGGTGGTTGAACTTGAGGTATATCCCTGATTACTATATGTTTCTTGAGTTCTGTTCCGAACGCCGTCAAGACCGCTAACTAAAGTCAGCCAGTTTGCAGGTGTATACTCAATACCGGCTGTATTCCTTTTAGTGGATTCCATGCGTTTCCACAAGGAATCCCACGAAGAAAATTCCCAATAGGTCGTTTTTATCTTGAATTCATTACTGAGTAATCGCTCTAAGTAATAGTCCCCTTTTATTTGACGTGACAGAGTGGAGTTATAACCCCAGGTTGATACTATCAGGGTATCCTTGCCAAAGAAACTAAATAAGAGCGCGAATAAGTTCAATGAAGTCATCAGAAGAAAGCTCCTGGGGTCGTACTTCAGGTACATGCCCTAATCGGGCGATTTTTGTGTAGGGGTTATTGATATTCATCGTCTTAAGATTATTGATAAGTGTTTTTCGACGATGCCTAAAGCAAGAACGAACGAAACTTATAAAATGCGATTCCTTGCATGGAAGGTTCCTTTTTGGTTTTGGCTCAAGCCTTAAGGTGGTTGAGTTTACCTTTGGACGAGGTTTGAATGAAGACGCAGGTATATCTACTATCCTTTCAGTCTTGAGAAAAGTATGAGATACGACGGATAGCGCCGAGTAATCATGGGAGCCGACGCTGGCAACAAGGCGGTCGGCGAACTCAGCCTGTACCGTAAGCACAGCAGTCTTCCAATACTTGCGCTGTTCAAGAAGCCAGAATAGTATCTGGGACGTTAAATGGTAGGGGAGATTGCCCAGGATCAGGGCTCCGGGATAACATGAGATGTTGAGTTTACGAACGTCATCAAGGAATACTTCGAGATTATCGTTCAAATCAGCCAGAACCTCGAGGGTTGGGAAACAGGCCTGGTCTATCTCGGCAGCAATGACCTTACCTGCCTTCTTTACTATCAACCTCGTTAACTCACCGGTACCTGCACCTATTTCTACGACCGTATCCTTATCCGTTGCTCCCAGGCTGTCGACAATCTTTGCTGCAATCTCTTTGGAGCGCAGGAAGTGCTGACCCAGCCCTTTCTTCGGATGAACGTGGATAATTTGTTTAACCAAGAAACAATTCCTTACCATTATCGGCGGTGAAAGCACCCACCTCTTCCGGAGACATTTCAAGAGTTTCCGCAAGGGCTTCGCACACATATCTTACAAAGGCGGGTTCGTTACGTTCCCTGCGATAAGGAACTGGTGCAAGGTATGGGCAGTCGGTTTCAATCAATAGACTTTCTTTGGGAACATTCGGAAGCCAGTCCTTTGTTCTTTTACCGTTATAGGTCAGGGTTCCATTTATCCCCAAGTAAAACCCCAGTTCCACGATACGTTCAGCTTGTTTAGTATCTGCCGATATTGAGTGGAACACTCCCCAGTAAAACCCTTTTTCTTCAACAATCGGGAGAAGTTCGTCCATTGCGTCCCGGCAGTGGATCACCATTGGAAACTTAAAAGTTTCGGCTAATTCTATCTGTTCAATAAAAATCCTGCGCTGTACAGGCCTTGGGGAGAGGTCCCGGTAAAAATCAAGGCCGATCTCTCCGATTGCCCTGACCTTTGAGTGTTTGCTCAATCCTTCCAACTGCTGGAGGTAATTCCTGGGAACATCCTTGGAATCGTGCGGGTGAATTCCGATGGCAACCCATACTTCGTCATGAACCTCGGCAAAACGCAGGGCATTTTCTGCAGACCGCAGGTCCCAGCTAATCTCGAGCATGAGGTTGACTCCTGCTTCTAAGGCACGTTCAAATGCCTGCTCACGATCTTTACGGAAGGCCCGATGCGCTAGATGAGTGTGGGTGTCGAACACGATTAGCCTAAAGAGGTTTGGACCACACGAACTGCGGGCGCAGGTCGCAGTGAGTGAAGACGACATAGTTGTCTCCAAAGGACTGCGGGCGCAGGTCGCAGTGAGTGAAGACGACAT
>JAFGSK010000025.1 GCA_016934635.1 Caldifarciminota bacterium | reverse complement strand
TGAATCCGACGCCGACGACGAGCAAACCAAGGAACTGCACTTTGAAGCCATCGCCGAGCCCGTAACACACCCCCAACTCCTCACCCTTGAGGTGAAGTCATCTTTGACAACGCCTCTCCAGGTTTCCTACTCTTTACCCAAAGGCCACACCGGCGCCCTGACCCTGTTCGATCTCTCTGGCAGGCGAGTGGACGCGAAGCAAGTGAGGGGATATGGGTCGGCGAGCTTTAACACGGAGGTGGCGGCTGGGGTGTATATCGTGAGGCTTGAGGCGGGGGGCACGACGCTCTCTAGGAAGGTTGTGGTTGTGCGGTAGGGGCGGTTGGCTGCGCCGCTTCGCGTCATGAACCGCCCCTACGGGCTCGTGGTACGAGCAGAACGTGGCTGCGGGAACTGATACCCTTGAGTTGACCATACGCAAGTTGTCCCGGGACGGTTTCGTGCCCGTGAGTCGGGTGATAGTGCGCAGGCGCAGCGACTCAGGTTGACTTTAGGGTATAACCTCTTAAAATTGAAAGTTGTCAGACTAGAACAGGAAGTTGAAGAACGACACGAAGTGTTATTCTTCTTCTTAAAATATTTTAGACTTCGTCTACAATATTCCGGGTCGTTAGCTCAGCTGGCAGAGCACCTGATTTTTAATCCGGTGGCCGCTAACTGAAGCCCTTTCCTTACAAAACGAGCACAAGCCTAATATACCGACAAGCGACGTGTTTATTGACACTTAGGGCATAGTTGCATCCAACCTAATGGATACAGGTGTCTTCTTTTAGTGTGAACTTTGGAGTACATAACTGCCCGAAAAATACGTATTTGGTGCAAAAGAGGTGCAATTTTGGTGCAGTGGTTTAGCTACTCTTTTTTCGCCCGGTCCTCAATAATGTCTATTTCCGGGTCTGTCAAACCGTATAGGTCGTAAACCAGTTCGTTAATCTTGTTCTCCCACTTTGTTGTATCAATTTGTGAATTTCTCTTTCTCTCATTAATTATGTTATTAACATATTCGACAAGCGTCTTTTGTTCTTCAATGCTAATATTTACAATAGGTAGTTTCCTAAGAAGTTCAATTTTAATTTGCGCGAAGGGTTTCCCTTTTTCATCTGTTAAAGAACGATAATACCATGTTGTAATTTTACTATTCAATATACCAAGTACGTAGTATGGATGAAAGTTCTCATTCGTAATTGCAGTCCCATGTATCGTATTTGAGTAGTAGTAATTGGAATCATCATAAGCAGCAATTATCTCATCAGCAGTTTGTCTTGTAAGTATTTTCGGTCGCTCAAAAATCTTAGGTTTGCGCATCCAAAGGCCCGGCCTAGTCTCTTCTCCAACCCTTTGCATTTCCAGTTTCATCATTTCTTTAGGCTTATAGTTAACCCAATTCTCGTTAAAAGTAATCCTGAAACGTTCAATGTCTTTCCCAAACAATAAAGGCCTTGAACAATCATCCAATTTTGTTTTTAGAAAAAGCTGATCCTCTACTTTACCTTGGATAATACCATCTTTTGTTTCAGAAATGCAGTAAAGCTTAACTGACCTATCGATAATTTTCTTGACAAGAAGATACTTTTTAGAGTCATAGTTAAGATCGAATTGAGATGTAGGCGAAAGCTCAAAGTAAGAAATAGGGATATTAATGGGTTGAACTTTCGCAATTTCTGTTTGTGCTACTTTTCTTCGTGCTTTCACGAATTCGGATTGACGTTTATTCCTTAGGAAGAAGAGCAGAATTGAATCAACAACTGCAGTTTCAAACACATGATTTTCAAAGGAAACTAGCTCTTGGATGGTGTTTTCATTCAAAAGCCAATTCCGTATTTTTTTACATTGTGTATTTAAGAACAATCTATCAGGAATTATTAAGGATACCACGCCATTGTTTCTCAATAAATATCTGGAACGTTCAATGAACAAGTAAAAAAGATTAAAACGACCGGTGGCGAAAATGTAATTCTTTTTGTAGATATTTCTTTCTGCTTCTGGGATACCCTTTATCTGAACATATGGGGGGTTTGCAATTGTGATATCGAAACCTTCCTTTTTGTGGAACACCTCCGAGAAGTATACCTCAAAATCAAAATTAACTTCATAACCAAGGTTTTTCTTTGATGAAGCAAAAACTGCTCGCAGCTGTTTATCAATTTCAGTCTTCAGTCTAGTTTTCCTTTCGTGGTCTGTTTCATCAAAGAATTCCTGTTTCAATCGCTCCATAACATGTAACTTTTCTGATTTGTACGGAAACCCTATGAGAGAGTTACCTGTTACCACCTTAAAATCCAGATTTGGCAAAGGCTTAATTTGCTTAACAGCTTCTTCATCAATTACAAGTGATAACCATAATCGAAGTTTGGCAATCTCAACCGCACCTGGGTCTATATCAACCCCGTAAAGACAATTCTGAATGGCATCGTGCTTGAGTTGGTAGGGTTTACGATCTTGCACTACATTAAAATATGGAGTCAAAGCAGAACGAGTACGAACAATTTCATTCATCATTCCAACCAAAAATGCACCTGAACCAACCGCCGGGTCGCATACGGTAATTTCAGCAAGCTTTTCATCAATGAAACGTGCATTTGCCCTTATGCTTTTTGGCATCTTAACTTTATATTCGGTGTCAACCGCTTCGTAATGGGAAATTTGTTCACCCATGTGGATAAGGGTTTCAATATCTTCCCTTGGTATTGGACTTTTTGATTTTAACACTGCCTGTTTAGGTTCATTCCCGGCTATTAGCTTACCCTGCACCGGTTTCCTGGGAACTATAGGTTCTTCGGCACATTGAAGCGAAGTATGGAGGTAATTAATCAGGCTTTCCTGACACATATAATGGACAATCTCACGCGGTGTATAGTAAGCACCTATGCCTTTACGTCGGTTTTCTTCAATAAGATTTTCGAACACCTTACCGAGCATCTCCGGATCAATAGCAACTTCTTTCTCTAAAGGTTCAGCCTCATTGACCGTGAAGTTGTATCTATCGAAAACGTCAAGAACTCCGGTTCCGGTAATGCCTTCCTCTACGAAATCATCATTAAAGAATAATCGGTTGGGTAGTTCAACATCAACATTTTGCCAGTCGTAGTCTCCAAGCGGTTCAAACAGACCACCATTAAGGAAAGGTATACGGCATTTGAAATGTTCGCACCACGCCTCGTGTCCTCGGTCAGTTGCTAAAGTATCGTAGAATAAAGGTTCGAGAACATCATTAAAATAAGTATCATATTCTCCGTATTCACCACTTGCCAATCGACGCATGAAGTTCCGATGCCCGGTTCCCCATTCCTGACCTTTATCAACACCAAGCCAACCCTTCTTTTGTAGGAAGTAAAGGAATACGATTTGACCCATGAGCTTCTTGGAGAATTCTACAGTGCTGATTTCCTTTGTCGAGAACTCATCTTTGAGCTGATTATTCAGTTTAACAAGTTCATCCAACTTTTCACGGATAACGTTAAATAACTCGGCATATTTTACAAAGAATTCCTTAGTGACTGCTTCAACGCTGAAAGCTTCTTCGATATCTGCCAGGGTTGGATTCTTCTTGGTTTCCTTCAGTAAATCAAGGAATCGAGTCTGAGCGGTATGACAACTTTCTTCCTCACCAACGATATAAGAAAATCTCCGGGCAGGTGTGAGGTGTATATCCAAACCAATTTTCCCTGATTCTTTTTCTACGGTTGCGTATTCCATCTTGACGTATGAAAATCGCCATTGCTTTTCAGAAGGTGAAACGAAAGCTACAAGTGCGGCGTCTTTCTCTGCCCTTTTCTTCAGATGATCTGCTACGAAGTTTCTGAGACCAGCCCGAGTGCGTTCAAGTTTGTAGTCTTCTGTCAAATAAACAATAAGAACGTCGAGCTTTTCTCCATTCGGAGATGTGTAAGTAGCAAGTCGATCATATCGAGATATATGTGGTTTGAAAGCATCTTTAATATATTGAACAGTCCATGTTGCCGCTTTTTCTTCGTCCATGTTATTCACGAGTTCAAGTACAAAATTACGGAATCGATCTTTATCAAACGCCTGTGTAAAAGTCTGTCTAACTAGCCAGTTGGCTTGATCAGTTTGCATCTTTGCTTTCCAGGATATACGAAGACAGAATTACCTCACGCGGACTGAAAGAGTAATCCCTTTGTCTTGCCTGAGTCTCCTTAAAAAACTCCTGCGGTATATCACGCCTTAGAATTCCTAGAACCTTGAGCGGATCGCCTTCTTTCTTCATTGCATTGGCCACTTTCTTCGTGGTTTGCTTGGGTAGTGAACCACCGTTGAGAAGCTTAATCACATGAGTGATATATTGCTCATCATCTTCGGTAAAACCGTGGTAACGGCTAATCTCCTTTGCTTTGAGTCGTCTCAGAATATAAACATCGTTAGCGCTTCCTCTGTAGTTTGATGTAACCTCATCCCGTACCGGGCTGGTTACTTCATCAAATGCCTGTTTGTTCTTATCCAACAAGGCATAGAAACCTGGTGCTATGTTTTGTCGCTTTTCTTCAGGGTTAGCCGGTTTGAGAGTCTTAGCGGTAGTTATGAAGTCAAGTTCCTGTGGCTGGGCGTGGCCGGGTTTGCTTAAAAAGTACTTATCAATTTTCCCCTTTCGAAAGTAAGTTAAAAGCGAGGGAAACTCATTTGTGATGAGTTCAAAACCTGAAGGTAAAATCCGTGTTGAACGAGCCTTTTTAGGTAACTGCTTAATTCTTGTGAACAACTCAGGATGATTATCCCTTACTTCCCTTATCTCGGTTAGATATTCCAATTCGCTTTCTTCGTCTTCATCTTCACCGGTAATCGTTTTCTTAGATGTCAACTTGGCGAACAGATCATGAGATTTGATTTCTTCCCCTTCGGTTAGGAGTCGGGCATCAGCTCCAAGCATCTCAATAAAGCTGTGAATCTTTGCTTCTGCTGCTTCCTTGAGTTTAATGATATCGTTGCTTTCTTCGGTTGGGAAAAAAGTGAAAGTAAATATCCTATCGAATATCGTGTCCACACGGTTTATCCGACCCACACGCTGAATGAGGCGGGTTGGATTCCATGGGATGTCGTAATTGACCACTTTGTTGGATCGGTGTAAGTTCACGCCTTCTGATAAAACCTCTGTAGATATGAGAATCTGATAGTCGTTCTTAGATTTATACGCATTCGCATCGAAGTTTGCTATTACCTCTCTACGCGTATTCTCGTTTGAACTTCCTGTATACAGTAACAGGTCTTTACTGACAGCACTCGTTATCTTCTCGGTGAGATATTTAGCTGTATCCTGCGACTCGGTGAAAACTATAATCTTGTCGTTTTTAAGGTTGAACTCGTTCTTTAGAACTTGCCTGAAAGCATCCCATTTAGGATCGCGTTCAATACCTTTCCAGAGTTCTCTAATGCGTTGCAGCACTTTCTGGTCGTTTTCCAGTTCTTTAATGAACTTGGGATTGAAATCTTTTGCGTTAAGCCGCTCGGCTTTGTCTTTTTCAATCAATCTTTCGATAGCTTCCTGATCATCTGTTTCGAGATACTCGAAAATCTTATTGATGTACTTTTTACTGATGTAAACGTTTCCGTTGTAATACTCTTCTATTACTCGATCGTATGTGTTGGTCAATCTCTCTAAGGATAATCTAAATGCATAGAAACTACTCTCAAGTCGCTTAACTAACAATATTCTCATTATCGTTGCGAGGTTAATCTGGCTCTGGATTTCGCGCTGTTCACGTTTACCCTCGTAATATACCAAAGGTTTGTATCGAGAATAAGATAGTGAAAGGGTAATCAAACGTACTGTCTCGTTGAAAATGCTGTTTTCTATTTTGTTGAATTGATAAAAGAGTGGCTTGGGTTCGACTACTTCAGGGAATTTGAATCCTTGCTGTTTAAGGTCTTCACCGTAATACTTTGCAATCTCATTTCTGGTTCGCCTTATCATAAGGTGTTTGAGTACTTTTTCCCGAGTTTCCTTGGCATTTTCCTTAACCGTTCTAAAATACACCTCACGGTCCTTTTGTCGGTCAAGACCTTTGAGGTTGTTCTCAAGTCTTGTAAAGAATGCATCAAGGTTTCGCACGTTGGGAATTGTGCTATTCTTCCCAGGTTGAAAAAGCTTTATTTGGCTAAGAATATCTCGTGGGTAATTATTAAGCGGTGTTGCTGTTACCAGGATTACTCTTTTCCCCCGGCATATCTGCGCCAGTGTTTCATATGTCTGTGTTGTCTCTGTACGAAAACGGTGCGACTCGTCGATAAAGACATTGGCATACTTATCAACACCTCGGTCTAACAGAGCTTCCAGTTTTCCTACCGATTCAAAATCAGTCTGAGGAACACCAAAATCCCCGAATACATTATACCAGGAACCGCGATTATGCTTGTCAAGTAAATGAGGTGGTGCAATAACCAGAGATCGTCCCTCCAATTGCTTTGCGAGCATTGCAGCCATATAGGTTTTTCCAAGCCCGACAACATCCGATAAGAAAATACCACCGTATTCTTTAAGAACCTTACGAGCACTAAGAACTGCCTCTTCCTGGTACTTTAGTCGCATGAATCTCTTTGGAACATCTAAGTCTACAAGTTCTTCAGGTCGGTTTAACTCCCCCTGGAAATACTCATATAAAAATTTCAGGTAAAGCTCATAAGGTGTAAATTGCGCGAATGGTGAACGGTTAATAATAGCGTCAACGTAAGGTTCGGTTAAGTCAACTGCTTTTTCCCAAAGCTCATTAAACTTGGCTATTGCAAAATCGTAGTCCGCTCTATTTTTCAATTCAACATTGAACTCAAGATTCTCGACAAGACCGGATTGGGTAAGGTTGCTAGAACCTGTGATAACCCTTCCCTTGTCCATAAATCCTTCACTGAAAGTCATGATGTAGACTTTAGCATGTAAGTTCTGATTTGGGTAAGCTTTTATTTCAAGTTTGCCTGACCGAATCCATTCTACGAATTTGTGCGTCCCGGCTTCAATTTCAGCACTGTCGTCAGCTTTTTCTAGTTCATCTAGTACTTCCTCAGGCACTTGTTTTTTTACTGTTGCATGTGATTCGAAGGGTAGTTCGCCTTGTTCATTTGCTCGTTTTTGGAGTTCGTATGTCTTCCGGTCCATTTTCAAACCAACTAATATTCGAATTTTCTTAACCTTCTCCAGTGCAGGGTAAATTTTGTAAAAACCGCTTATGTAGAAGTAGCCAACTAGACAATCAAAATATTGTGTATTTTCAGTAAGCAAAGCAGAAAATCGAGAACCTAAAGATTTTCCAGGTTCATTCGTTAAGAAGGTCAGATCAGACGACATTGTTGCCACTCCTATTTCTCTTTGATTATTAGATTGCAGTATATATTTTAATTAGGATATTGTCAAGCCTACGACAACGTTAAGTCTTTGTTATTTCAACCATACAAAAAAAGCTACAGCATTAGAAAGCTACCTACTATCTATTGGGTGGTCGGGTGGGGGCAGCCGAAGCTGGAAGCGGCTGACTTGTAAGTTTACATAGTTGCGTTATCGGCAACATACACGACGCAACCAATGACCGTTGAGGATAACGGCAATTATGTAAAAGTCTGGCTAGAGCGGCCAGGCTGGACTTAACAAGGTCAAGTCGCGTTCCGGTTCGGCCCGGCGGGAAGGTCTGACCTGCTTTTAGAATACCCCTAGAATCAACGTAGAGGTATCTAGAATGTGTTTTGGGGCAGGTGGTAAATGATTGTAGTAGTAGCCCTGCCACTGTGAGGAAATCTGTTATGGATAGTTCTGAAGCCTTAGTAAAAGGGTATGATTTTTGTTTAACTTTCGATTTATTGGTTACTTACACCATAGACCCCTTAATTGTTTCCATTTACTTGACAAAACCCTACATTATGAGTATAATATTTAGAATTGAAATAAAGAACCGCCAGGGGGTGGCGGGAAATTGGTGTAAACTCCCCCCTGGCAAAAATAAAGAAGACGTGACGGAGATTACGACGGTAATTCTTGCCGGATAGATTCGCAGGGATTGCCATAATGTAGAGTTAGTAAACAAATATCCTATAGAATTAGTAGGATAATGACAAGGAAGTATCTAAATTGTATACACTTAAATTAAGGAGTTAATATGTATACTAAAACATTAGATAGCTTTTCAAAAAACCAGAACAACTATTCTTCATATAGCAACTCGAACTATTATAATATCCCAGAGAGTAAAGAAGTATTAGCTAATCTATATCAGAAAGAGATAAGCGAAGAGATAAAAAAACACGCAGACCTCATTAAAGTATTCGCAACCTTAATCCCTGACAGTATCCCTGAATGGTTGAAAGAGCTGAAACGTCAAACTTGCAGTCTGTGGGCAGGATACCCGGATTCTACTGAAACAATAAAATACAGGAATGCAGGGCATAGTTGGCTTTGGCCAAGAGGTATTCGCTTCAGTCGAAAGCTCAAGGTTGCTATCTTCGGAAATCACTACCTCAGACACAGTCAAGAACTGCTTTCCGTGTTTTCAATAGAAACCCTGAGCAAAAAAGGCACTCTTGCAGACCCACACATTCACTACCTTTGTGAAGCTCACCCTTTACTAACCGAAGACCTGGTTCGACGAGTCTGGGCAGACGTTACAGAATGCAGCCCAAAAGAGGCAGACGTTAAAGTTTCGTTTGCACCATTCGACAAAGGTACTCTGAGGGTTATTGACTATATTTTCAAGTACACTTCCTACGATTATCCAGCAGACGTATACCCATACTCAATTAACCCTCCCTTATTAAAAACAAAAGAGAAGTAGTTATCATGGGTAGCCAAGGAAACCCAAGGGGTAACGTAACAAACCTTAAGCCACAGCAGCCCGGAGAGCCTTCGCATAACCCCAGCGGTATATCCAAGGAAAAAACGCAACTGAGAAGACTAGCAGAGGGATTCTTTAACGAAAACGGTATCACGAAGTACCTTGAAAGACTAGACGAATTAGCGATGCAGAAGAAGTCTCCCCGAACCGCATTAATGGCAATAAAAGAGATACTGCTATTAACTCTAGGCAAGAACTTTTCAGTTGTTTCGGATAATTCTAACGATGATATAGCAAACCTTATCTTCAATTTCGAGTCTACTGGCCCTCCTGATATGCTAGAGATTCTAGAAGACGTTGACATACCTGAAGAGTACAAAGACAAGATACGGGATGCGGTGAACAAGTAGAATGGGTTGAGTATGATTCCGATAAGGGTGATTTAGCGATGGGGAGCAGCTCTAGAATCATAACCTTCAAGCCCTCGAAACTGCTCTCACAGGTTGACTTCTCCCTTTATGGTGGTAAACTTACGGCTGGTGTGAAATTATACCTGCGTAATAACGGACGCTGGTATGTTAGGTTTACGCTGAACGGGAAAAGTCGAATGATCTCCACAAGAGAAACCGACTACTCCCATGCTCTACAAAAACTTGGTAAGATTGTTGACAATGTTGCTTTTAACGATGCACTAAGTATAAATGACAAACGCGTAACGACATTTTCAGGACTCAAAAGTGAGTACGTACCCTATGCTAAGGATAACAAGGCAACCTCTACTAGTGAACGTGAAAAGTATACGATGCGAACCCTGTCCAGGGCCTTCGGATCACGAAAGCTTAAAGAGATAACGGTACACGAAATAGAGCGGTTCATGCAGAGACGCAGAAAAGACGTTAAACCTGAATCGGTCAACCGTGAGCTTGCATTACTCAGGCATATGTTGACGAAGGCCGTTGACTGGGGATACCTCAAGGAAAACCCAGGAAAGAAGGTAAGGCCTTTCAAGGAGTCTTCGGGCAGAATCAGGTTTCTTACGGACTGTGAACGTGAACGTTTGCTGGATGCGTGCAAGCAAAGCAAAAACACTCTGCTTTATCCGATTGTCTTGACTGCGCTTTCAACCGGTATGCGTAAAGGCGAAATGCAAAGACTGACCTGGGATGACGTGAACTTGCCCAAGGGAATAATCACGGTCAAGGAAACGAAAAATAACGAGATTCGTCATATACCGATCAGTAAGGACTTGCTGCCCGTATTGCACGGACTTCATATCGAAAGACCTCACTCACGTTACGTGTTTTCAAGACCGGACGGGCAGGCTTACGGAAACTGGAGAAGAAGCTTTGAGAACGCTTGCAGACAAGCCGGAGTTGAGAACTTTCGCTTTCACGACCTCAGGCATACCTTCGCTTCATACCTGGGTATGTCGGGCCGGAACGCATTCGAGATAAAGGCATTGACCGGACACAAGACTATAGCAATGGTTGACCGGTATACTCACATTGAGGACTCGAAACTCAGGGCCGCAGTAGACGAAATCGGTGCAAAATTGGTGCAATCTGAAATAAGGGCGGTTGACAATCTCACAAGTAACGTAGACACGTAAGGGTCGTTAGCTCAGCTGGCAGAGCACCTGATTTTTAATCCGGTGGCCGCAGGTTCGAATCCTGCACGACCCATTTATACAACATTTCAACCAAGCGGACTAGCGCCCTTGAAAGGAGAGGCATGTCTAATGCCATATCAGTTACCAAGATTATCTCGATAATAATTCTTTCAGCAAGCATAATTATAGCTGCAAATTCGGCTGAGGTCTTTGCCGAAGCGGAGAAATATTCGGTAAGGGTCTACGTGACTACGACAGTTGCACTCGAGAGTTCAAAACGGGGATCAGGTCAGGGTTCAGGATTCATCGTGCATATCGATCGTGCTGAGGGTTACGCGTATGTCGTTACTTGTGAACACGTAATAGGGGACGGTATATGTAACGCGCAGATCAGTTTTAAGGATGGTGAACGCATCGAGGCTGAACCTATATATATTGACCCGGTTTACGACTTCGGGATGATTCGCTTTCGCCTGGACGAACCAGGGGTTCCTGCGGATATTAAGATTGCCAAGCTGGGTAACTCTGAGAGGTTAAAGATAGGTGATCGGGTCGGCACGTTCGGTCATCCTGTGGGAATAGAGTTCTCGGGCACGGATGGAATAGTCAGCTCAACCACCAACACGCCTCCAACAGGAACCGGCAAATTCATCCAGACCGATGCACCGATCAATCCGGGTAATTCAGGGGGTCCGCTGATCCTGATGGATAACGGCTCGGTGATAGGCATCAACGCAGCCACCTCAGGGCAGGGAATAGGCTGGAGCCTTGCTATCAACCAGGTGAAATCTTTGGTCAAGCTGGTGGTTGCAGGTGAACTTCCCTACACCGGACACGTGGGTTGGATGGGGTTTGACGTCACAGAGATCACCCCTGCACGCGCCATGGAGAGTTTCAAGACCGAACTCCCCGAATACGTACATAAAAGCGTTCTCGTAAATACTGTAGCGCCCAATAATGTCGGCGACAAAGCGGGCGTGATGCCTGGAGACATCGTCTACGCGATAAACGGTAAAATCCCTGCCGACGAAGCCGACTATATGGTGATGATGAAGGACCTTGCTGACCGGATTTGTACACTTACCGTATCGCGATTCGGCGAAAAGATCGACTTCCATCTCCTCGCCGCCGACCGGTCTGCCGACCGGCCCAAGGAGTACATCTCGATAGCCGGGATGATTGTTCAACCGATGAGCCGGTTTCTTCAGTACTGGTACGATATGGATTCCTCTGCGGTGTACGTGGCGGACGTCGAGGAGGAAAGTGCGGCTGCATCCTGGGAGGCCTATCCTGGTCCGGTTCGCGCGGTAGGGGTTCGAGGGGTATTCCACGAGATCACATCCTTCGAAAGCTTCTGGGAGGCTGTAAATGACCTCGAGCCGGGAGAACCTTTGGAGATATTCTACGGGATGGAGCGAATCCGCTCAATCGTCAAGGTTGTGTACTACGACGAATCCGAAGCTCCTGAACGACACACGGTTCCGTAAAAAAGCTGCCCAGGTTCACCTGGGTTCCAGACGGATGTCGTGAAGAGGGCCTACCCATGACAGGAGTAATTGAGTGTTAGGTATATTTACGGCCCTGGGTACGGCTGTACTTTGGGCGGCTAATGCCGTGTTCTTTGCCGAAGGAGCCAAGAGGATAGATGCCCTTTCTGTAAGCTTGTTGCGGTTAATTCTGGCTTCGGTTATTCTCGTAGGCTTGCATCTTGTCCTGGGAGGAAGATTCAACTTCGGGTTGGGTGCCTGGTTTTGGCTCGGGATATCAGGAATAATAGCACTTGCCGTAGGAGACTGGTTTCTTTTCGCCGCCCTGGGTAAGATAGGTCCGCGCATCGTCATGCTCGTTATGTCTTTGAGTCCGGTATTCGCGGCAATAATCGCCTGGATATTTCTCGCTGAAACCCTAAGCCTTTGGGCTGTGGGAGGAATCGTCCTTACGGTTGGAGGGATAATGATGGTGGTTCTTAACAAGAAGAGCAACCGACATCTGGAAAGAAGAACATTAATAATAGGCGTTGTTTACTCCGTCCTTGCCGCGTTAGGTCAGGGTCTGGGCATGGTTCTGGGTGATGTGGGTATGGAACTTCTGCCGACAGCCTGCGAAGACATAAGGCTGCTGGATATCCTGTTGATGTCGGTTAATGCGACCATGGTGAGGGTCTTGGTGGCAGGCCTGGCGGTGAGTCTAACTACCCTTGTGATTGGGAAGACAAGAAAAGTAATTCAATCGGCCAAAAATCCTAAGGCCATGCTCTTTGTTGTCTTGGGGACCGTAATCGGACTTATCATGGGGACATTGTTAATGTTCACAGCCTTGAAATATACGAAGGTCGGGATTGCATCCACCCTGATTTCCATCTCTCCGCTCTTGCTCGTTCCCGCCTCCAGGATAATCTATAAAGAAAAAATCACTCCGATTGCGATTGTTGGTTCGGTGGTTACTTTGGCGGGTGTCGCCTTACTGATGCTTTTCCCTAGGTAACCGGCAGATATATGGTGAATGTGGTGCCTTTTCCCAATTCACTTGCCACCTGTACCTGGCCGTCAAGCGACTCCACTATCATCTTAACGATATAAAGCCCCAACCCTATTCCCTTCGGGTTTGCATCTCCCGCGCTGCGTTTGTACTTATCAAAGATATAAGGCAGAAGATCGGATGCAATGCCTATGCCTTCGTCCTTCACAATGACCCTCACCTCGCGTTCGTCGCCTTCACTATGAATAATCACCTTCTTACCTGAAGCGGTGAACTTTAAGGCATTACCCACCAGATTGGAAAAAACCCTGAACATCTGTGTGGGATTGCATTTAATTGAGTGCAGGTTCTGGGTAAGGTCTGTTTCAAATTTGACCCCTTTGTTTTCGGCAAGTAGTTTATTCATGTTATGTACCCTGACCAGCACCTCGTTGATGTTTACCGGCTCCTTGGCCTGTTCCAGGCGTCCGGCCTCTATTTTGGAAACCATGAGGAAATTCTCAACCAGGTCGAGCATATCCTTGGACGCACTCTCAATAAGTGTAACCATACGCTTCTGACGATCGTCGAAGCCCTCAGCCTCGCTCAGGAATTCCGCGGCGGAGATTATAGTGGCCAGCGGGTTCTTCAAATCGTGAGTGAGCATGGCGATGAAATCGGAACGCATCCTTTCGATCTCTTCTCGTTCCTTACGTAACCGATATTGATCGATGGCCTGAGTTATGGTTGAAGGGAGCTGAGCAAGATGACTCATATCCGATGTTTTGGTCAGGTAATCGTAGGCGCCGAGTTTCATCGCCGCGACCGCGACCTTCTCCGAACCTTGTCCTGTCAGAAAAATGACAGGGGTATCTACGTCTTTATCCCGCATCTCCTTCAGAAACTCAAGACCATCCATGTCTATGAGAAGGAAATCGAGGATTACGATGTCATAGGATCCCTTCTCCAGTTCGGCAAGCCCGTCTGATCCTGTTGCAGCGGTTACGATCGTGTAATCCAGTTCCCGTTGTTTGACCATGCGGTTGAACGCCATCTGGTCGTATTCGTTGTCCTCTACTAAAAGGACATTGACGGGTGCGGCAACTCCTCCTACTATGCCCTCATGGGAGCTCATTTAATTCCCAGTAAAGGTTTATTGTAGCAATAGCATCGACGAACTTGTTGAAATCGACCGGCTTGATGATGTAAGAATTCACACCGAGATTGTAGCTCTCGATTTTGTCCTGATCCCTTTTGGAAGTCGTCAGCATAACAACCGGAATAGTCTTATATCCCGGGTCGCTCTTTAGTTTACGAAGAACCTCAATACCGTTCATCTTTGGCATATTGATATCGAGAAGAATAAGTCCGGGACGAGGTGCAGATTCTTCATCCGAATACTCGCCGTTATGGTAGATAAAATCCAAGGCTTCTTCACCGTCTCTGACTACGTACAGACGATTGGAGAGGTTGTGTTTAGTAAAGGCTCTCTTGGTTATCAGAATATCGTTCTCGTCGTCTTCGACAAGAAGGATATTGATCTTCTTTTCAGCCATCACTCGCTCCTTTCTCTTTGGCATTCTCTCCTGTTCCATCGTTGCGCTCCGGCAACGTGAAATGGAATATTGTACCCGTTCCTACCTGAGATTCAACCCATATCCTGCCGTTATGTTCTTCAATCACCCTCTTGACCATAGAAAGTCCCACACCGGTGCCTTCATAGGCCTCCCGTTGATGAAGTCTCTGAAATATCTTAAATATACGCTCATAGTGACGTTTCTCAATACCGATTCCGTTATCTTCGACCGTAAATTCGTGGAACCCGTCACTGCTTCGGGCAGAGATCTTTACCCTTTTGCGTGGCTTATTGTTGAATTTTAATCCGTTTCCTATTAGATTGAAAAAAACTTCGACTATCTTTGCCCGATCACAGTATACTGTAGGCAACTCCTCAGGCTCAAATATAATATCTACATCTTCTCCGGTATCGACCATCAATACAGCCTCCTTGATAAGCTCACCTGCAGGTATAGTCTCAAAGGCTTCCTTGCTTCTGCTGATTGCTGAAATATTGAGAAGATCATCCAGAAGTCTTTCCATCCTCTTGGTCGAATCGATTAGTCGAGTCAGGTAAAGCTGGGCTTTGGCATCAAGCTTCTGATTGTAATCCTCAAAAAGGAACTGACTGAACCCGGATATCGCGCGCAGAGGGGTTTTCAAATCGTGACTGGTGACGTAAATCACCTCCTCCAGTTCTCTCGCAAAGGCTTTCGTTTTGCGGTTGGATTCCTCAAGCTCTGCCGTACGTCTGGCGACCATCTCTTCGAGGTTCTCGTTGAGTTCGCGGAGTTGACCGTGCAGACGGCTGTTGGCCATTGCGTCTGCAACCTGCCCGGCAAGGAGTGTTAAAAGTTCCAAATCGTGGTCTTCAAACTCATTCTCCGACAGACGGGTAAGAGTCATTACCCCAAGGAGTTCTCCCTTCGAGATAAGGGGAGTACAAAGCAGACAGGTTGGCCTTTCCGGGGTTCCGGGGATACGCGAAGCATCGGGGTCGGTATGAACGTTGTTGGCAAGGATAGGTTTGCGTTCGGAGGCGGCCTTCCCAGTAACACCCTCACCTAGCCCGATACTGTAACTCAGGACCTTCTTACGATCTCGGCTCTTTGCTGTAGTTGTCTGGGGAACCAGAATCTCGTTCTGGCTATCGTACTTGTATATTGTACATCTGTCTGCTTTGATAAGGTCCTTTGCCCTTTGAGCAATTAGACCAGAAACCTTAACCTCATCAAGGGTGGCTGCCACTTCGGTCGTTGTCTCAAGCAGAGTTTGGCGTTCCTGCTCGGAGCGCTTGCGATCCGTGATATCGGTCAAGATACCCATGGAAGCGGTATAGTTACCATCCGCATCATAGATAGGAGCTGCGGTAACCAGAACGTTACGCTTGATACCTTCCTTGTGAATAAGTGTCAGCTCATACCGGGAAGTTTCTCCCTTATGTCTTAGACTTGTCTGGGCACGTACGAAATCGCGCTCCTCTTCGGGCATGAAATCCAAAAGAGTCATTCCTACTAGGTCAGAGGGATCATATCCCAGAAGGTCTCCGAGAGCTGGATTGGCAAAGATGATGTTCTCTTCATCGTCGGCAAGGGTAATCGCCTCCTGTGCGGTCTGAACGAGTGTACGGTAAAGTTGTTCCCTCTCGCGCAGTTCCTCGCTTCGACTCTTGAGGTCTTCGTTAAGATCCTTGAGTTCCTCACTGCGGCGGCGATTCTCATCGAACATGAACCGCAGATCGTCGATCATCAGGTTCAAACCGACGAAGAGTTCGGTAAACTCGTCTTCAGTTTCGTGGACAGGTATATTCTCGCTGAAGTCGCCCAGTGAAACCTTCTCCATGACAGGTGCTATTGTTGAAAGCCTTTGACGTACACGCTCCTGATAGGAGTCGTGAACCTCCTTGAGTTTCTTGTTGGCGACCTCGAGTTCTGCGGTTCGCTGTGCCACTTTCGACTCAAGTTTTTCATTCAGATCATTCAGCTTCTCGAACAGTCGACTGTTGGCAGCCGCATCGGCGACCTGCAGAGCAAAAAGCTGAAACAACTCCATATCACGATGAGCAAGGAAACCATCTTCTCCGAATCTGACCAAACTCATCACGCCTATCAATTCCCCTTGTGAAACCATCGGAGCTGCCATCATTGATACTGGTTTGCCTTTAGTAACCTCTTTCGGGAACTCCAGTATGTCGCTTTTTATCTTGCTTTCACAGATGGACTCTCTAACTGCAGCAACCCTTCCGGTTATTCCTTCACCCATAGGGATTTTACGGGAAAGAACCTCATCTCTCATATCTGTAAAGGTCGTAATCTGAGGGATAAGATTGTTCGCCTGGGGGTCGTATTTATACACGGTACAAGCGTCGGCATGAAAAAGCTCCTTGGCACGTTTGACAACCACCTCGGTAACCTTGCTTTCATCGAGCAAAATTGACACCTCGGTGTTTGTATCGAGCAAGGTCTTGAGAGCCTCGCTTCGCCGGTTGTTTTCGTCTACCATAAACCGCAGGTTCTCGATCATCCTGTTCAAACCATCGAACAAATCCTTGAACTCGTCGGTTATCTCCTCAGCCGGCAGAGACTGACTGAAATCCCATCTCCCGACCTTCTCAAGTACCGGACTCAACATCGCAAGGTAACCGTTTACCCTGTCCCTGTAAGCGGCGTGAATTACCTTCAATTGCTCGTGAGCCGACTCGAGGTCAAGTGTACGCTCGGCTACCTGGGCCTCCAAGTCCTCGTTCAACCTCTGCAGCTCATCGGCCTTGGACAAGTTTTCATCAACCAGGTTCTGCATGTCGAATATCATTAGATTGAGATTGCGGAATAAATCTGTAAACTCGTCAGCCTTCTCAGGCATAGGGATAGTCTCTGAAAAATCCCCCTTCCCAACCTTCTCAAGGATAGGTGCAATTGTTTCGAGTCTCGATTTGACCCTATCCTTATACTCGGCGTGAACATCCTCGAGTTTGAATTTTGCCCGCTCCAGTTCTCGTGTACGTTCTGATACCTTCTGTTCCAGTGCCTCTGAGAAATCCCGCATTTGTGAGAAAAGCCGACAATTGGCAAAGGCCTCGGCAACCTGACGAGTGAAGAGCGAGAATATCTGTTTGTCGTGATCTGAGTATGTTTCTTCAGAAATCCTTACAAGCGTCAATGCACCGATTAGCTCCCCGCGTGCCTCGAGTGGGGATGAGATAATCGACGTGGGCAGGTTCTCGGTGCCAGGGACGCACACCGCATCTGGGGAAAGGTCAACCCGGTTTGCCATAATGGTCTGCCTGTCTCGGGCAGCCGTCCCTGTTATCCCTTCACCTAAAGGTACGTTGTAGGCCATCCGCTCCTCGTACTCTTCCATAACCGTAGTAGTCATCGGTACGAGCTTGCCGGTTGCGGAGTTGAAACTGTAAAAGGTACATCCGGTGGATGGAATAAGCTCCTTTGCCTTGGAGGATATATATGTCGCCATCTCCTCCTCGTCAAGAGTGGACGAAACCCCTGTACTGACGCGTATCAGATTCTCAAGCTCCTGGCTACGACATTCAAGATCCTCGTTCAGTTCCTTGAGTTGGCTGAAAAGTCGAGAATTGGCGACCGCCTGTTCTGCCTGCCTTGCAAAAAGCGTAGCAATCTGCAGGTCGTGAGTTGTAAAATCCTCGTCGTACAGTCTAGTTATCGTCATGTCGCCCAGCAGTTCATCGCGGGCCATCAAAGGTATTGCAATGATATTGGTATGAACCTCATCGGTACCCGGTATGCGTGGTGCCTTCGGGTTCAGATGAACCTTGTTTTCTAAAAGAGGCTTTTTGAGTTCTGCCGATCTTCCCGATACACCTTCACCGAGTGATATCTTGTGTACCATCCTCTGTCCTGCTTCTTCCTTAACAGTGGTTGCCGTAGGTACGAGTTTTTCCTCCTCGCTGTCGTAACGATAGAAAGTACACCCCGATGAAGGAATCAGACTCTTTGCACGTTCGGCAATGATCTTTGCGACCTGGTTTTCATCCAGGGTAGATGAGAGCTCGGTTGACGTATCGAACAGCGTCTTGAGTTCCTCACTTCGTTTCTCGAGGTTGTCCTTCAGCTCTTTCAGCCGACCGAACAGACGACTGTTGGCAAATGTTTCTGCAGCCTGGCGGGCGAAAAGGGTAAAGAGCTGCAGATCGTGTTCTGAAAACTCCTTCTCTGAAAGCCTCGTCAAGGTCATCGCACCCATCAGTTCGCCCTTGGATATCAATGGTGCTGACAAAAGACATGTCGGTTCCTTTTTTGTTCCTGGAACGTGTGCTGACGAACCGGTAAGGTGGACGTGATTTTTCATCAAGGGTCTGCGGTCCTTGGCTGCAGTACCGGTTACACCCTGACCAAGTTTCAACCTGAAGCTCATTACCTGTTCGCGGTTCTTTCTGTTGGTCGATATCTGGGGTACAAGGAGTTCCTGGGCTGCGTCGTAGCGGTAAACCGTACAACCGTCAGCGCCGATAAGTTCGGTTGACTTTTGTGCTATAAGCTTGGCTACCTCGTCTTCATCAAGGGTTGAAGATAGTTCGGTCGAAGTCTTAAACAGGGTTCCGAGCTCCTCACTCCGACGCTCAAGGTTTTCGTTCAACTCCTTTAGCCTTGCAAAGAGTCTTGAGTTGGCCGCGGCATCTGCAACCTGGGCGGCAAAAAGTGTGAAAAGCTCGAGATCATGAGCCTCAAAACCTTCGTCCGTGAAACGCGAAAGCGTCATTACACCGAGGAGTTTGCCGTGGGAGATGAGTGGTACCGACATAAGACATGTAGGAAGTTCCTTTGTTCCCGGTATGCGGTACGACTTGGGGTCTTTGTGGACGTGGTTTGCTAGGATCTCTTTTCTTTCCGAAGCGGCCTTGCCCGTTATTCCCTCGCCCGGCTTTACGCGATGTGCAAGTATCTCATCCCTTCCATCCTTCAGCGTCGTTGTCTGCGCCACTAATTCGTTTGCCAGCTCTTCGTATCGGTAGACGGTACAGCCTGATGCACCTATAAGTTCGGTTGCCTTGTGGGCGATCAAGGAAGCGACCTCCTTTTCATCCAGAACTGAAGCTACAGCTGAAGCCGTTTCAAAAAGAGTCCTCAACTCCCCACCGTGTCTTTCAAGCATCGTGTAAGCCCTGGCGTTTGCCACCGTTCCTGCCGCCTGGTTGGCCACCGATTCCAGTAGACGCTCGTGATCTTCGTCGAAAACTTCAGGTCTCTGCGTGCTCTGTACAGCAATCACCCCGATGACCTTATCCTGTGAAACCATCGGCACGCCGAGCCAGCAAAGGGGAGATTCACCTATCACGACCATTTCGATTCCCAGTTTTTTGCATACTTCGATCACATCCCGCTTTATCAACAGCGATTCGCGAGTTTGAATGATATAATCGGTCAATGCATTACCCAGTGGTCTCGTAGGCCAGGAAACCCTTTTCCCGTCGTCCATTGCAAAAGGAAATTCGATACTCTCGGACCTCTCGTCGTATAACGCGATGTATAGATTTTCGGTATCCATTATCCGACTGATCTGAACGTGAATGATCTCAAGAAGATCTTCCAGACCAAAGGTTGTCCCTAGTGCTCGACCTATCTCGTTGATGACTGAAAGTTCGGTCAACCTGCGCTCAATCTGTGCATACGAACGTGCATTCACAACCGCTCCTGCGGCCTGGTTGGATATCGCTTCCAGGAGACGCTGGTGACTCTCGTCGTATATGTTCGCTTCTTTTGTATTCTGGACACCGATGACCCCGACCACCTTATCATGGAAGATCATGGGGATTCCAAGCCAGCTCTGAGGAACGGCCTCGTTTCCGACCAGCTTTATCTCGACTCCAATCTTTCGGGCTTCCTCGACAACGTTTTCCTTAAGCAGCAACGATTTCCTGGACCCTATGACGTATTCGGTCAGACCCTTTCCGAATTTACGGGGAGGAAGGCTGATGCGCTGCCCGTCGCTTGCCTTGAATAAAGGAAACTCGACTGTGTTGTCTTCCTCGTTATGCAGGGCTATATAGAAACTCTGGGTATCCATGACCCTTGAGGTCTGGGTGTATATTACCTCTATAAGCTCGTCCAGATTAAGCGTGGCGCCAAGCGCCCTCCCGACCTCGCTGAACACCGAAAGCTCCGTAAGGCTGTGTTCGAGGTCCGAGTATGACCGGGCGTTTTCGACCGCCTGGGCAGCCTGGTTGGCAACAAGCTGCATGAGCTCCATGTCCCTTTCGGTATAGGTAATCTCCGGATCGAACGATTGAACTGTCATTACACCGATGACCTCGTTACGAATCTTCATCGGAACCCCTAGCCATGAAGATGAACTCTTTCCAATATGCTCTACACCTCTGCTGGTTGCCTCCTGTGCTGAATCCTTTTGGAAAAGCTGGGGCTTACCTGTCGAAATAACGTACTCCGTCATCCCCTTGCCGCTGCGGCGGGATCCCCACTCCTGGAGCGAGCCGTCCTGGAACGCGTATGGAAAGATTACCTCGTCGGTATCCCTCTCATAAAGGGCAATGTAGAAGTTTTCGGCGTTGATAAGACGCTTTATCTGGGAGTGGATAAGCCCGTAAAGCTCGTCTACATTCAACGTGGAACTGATCGCCTGGCTTATCTGGTTTATCACCGAACGTTCTGTAAGCTCCTTCCCCAGGGCCTGGTATGCACGCGCGTTTGAAAACATCCCTGCAGCCTGGTTAGCAATCGAGACAAGCACGTTTTTGTCGTTTT
Source organism: Caldifarciminota bacterium (assembly GCA_016934635.1). Taxonomy (GTDB): domain Bacteria; phylum Hydrothermota; class Tepidihabitantia; order B3-TA06; family B3-TA06; genus WJJO01. The sequence continues at coordinate 49,789 of JAFGSK010000025.1, read as the reverse complement.
CATCGTATATATTGGATGTCTTTATACTTTGGGTGCAGATGATGCCAAGAACCTTGTCGCGTGCGATCATGGGCACTCCCAGCCAAGACAGCGGCGTACTCCCTATTACGACCATCTCGACGCCTCTCTTCTTGCATTCCTCCTCAAAATCATCGTGCTGGATTAAAAAAGGCTCCCCGGTTCGGATAACGTATTCAGTAAGGCCTTTTCGGAAAGGACGTGAAGGAACCTCAACGGATTTTCCATCTTCAATGAAGTATGGGAATTCAATAATCCCATGATCCTCGTCGTAGGAGGCAATGTAGAAGGTATCCGCGTCCATGAGGCGTTTGGTCTGTTCGTGCAGAAGCTTCATAAGCTCCTCAGGCTCAAGTGTGGCGGAGAGCGCCCGAGCGATCTCGGCGAATACGGAGAGTTCGGTCAGCCTCCTTTCCTGATTGGCGTAGGCCCGTGCGTTGGCGACTACTCCCGCCGCCTGACTGGCGATAGTCGTCAAGGTGTGCAGATCGTCCTCGCCAAATATCTCTTCCCTCTCTACATTTTGTACGACTATAACCCCCAAGACCTTATCTGCAGAAATCATGGGAACGCCCAGCCAGCACAAAGGTTCCGCCTCCCCTTTCTCAAGGATTAACTCCAGACCCAAGGCTTCGATGGTTTTTGAAAAGTCGCGTTTGATGAGCAGGGGCTTACGGGTTGTAATTACGTATTCGGTGGCACTATTGCCGAACTTGCGAGAAGGAACTTTTACACTTTTACCTGCTTCTGTAACAAGCGGGAATTCAATGGTGTTTGTTTTCTCATCATAAAGTGATATGTATAATTGATCGGTATCCATAACCCTGGAGGTTTGTTCGTATATTACTTTGAGCAACTCATCCAGTTCAAGAACCGAACCGAGTGCAATGCCGATTTCATTGAACACCGACTGCTCCGTAAGTTTTCGTTCAAGAGCGGAATATGCCTTTGCATTCGCCACCGCACCTGCGGCTTGATTGGCTATTGAGGACAAAAGTCGCTTGTGGTTCTCATCGTAGAGGTCGGGATCTTTCGTGCTCTGTACAGCAATGATACCGAGAACCTGGTCATGGGAAACCATTGGTGCACCCAGCCACGACTGGGCCGCTTCCCCGACCGTGTGCCTCTTGATTTTTGCAGATATTGTCTTCTCCGCATTCCTGGAACTTAAAAGGAGTCCTTCTCTTGTAGTAATAACGTGCTCGGTAAGACCTTGGCCGAAATTGCGGCCCGGGGTTTTCACCTTCTTTCCATCCCTGATGTAAAAGGGGAATTCAATCCTTCCTCCCTCCTCATCGTAAAGCGCGACGTAAAAGTTATCGGCGTACATGATACGCTTAGTCTGGTTATATATAAGTTTCATTAGTTCGTCGAGTTGCAGGGTTGACCCGAGTGCACGGGCGATCTCGGTAAACACCGAAACCTCGGTCAACCGTTGTTCCAGATTGGAATAGGCGCGTGCGTTTTCAACGGCTTGAGAGGCCTGGTTTGCGACGGTTTGCATAAGGTTTATCTCTTTGGTGGAATATACAATATCGGGATCGAAGGACTGTACGGTCATCACGCCGATAACCTTGTCTCTTATAATCATGGGTACGCCGAGCCAGGACTCCGATGGTTTACCGATAAGCTCTGTACCCTTCTGGTAGGCATCTGATTTATCACCCGCAAACAACTGGGCCTTACCTTTTCTGATAACGTACTCGGTCATCCCCTTCCCTGCCTTACGAGTGGCCCATTCTTGAACACCGCCGTCCTGAAAAACGTAAGGGAAACTCACCTCATCGGTCCTCTCGTCGTAGAGAGCTATATAGAAGTTATCTGCGGTAATAAGGCGCTTCAACTGGTTGTGAATGATCCCATACAGTTCTTTAACATCAAGGGTCGATGAAATCGCCCTTGATATCTCATTAATAACCGAAAGCTGAGTAATATCCTCGAGTGTCCCCTCGTAATACAGAGGATTCCCCTCCTCATCGCGAACAACCTTTGCATTTTCTCTTACCGTAATCGTAGATCCGTCAAGTTTCTTAAGAACCGTCTCCCATCCTACTATCCTCTCTTCTCGTTCGATGCTCTCCTTGAAAACAGATCGATCATACTGCGGCCCGTACTTCCCTCCTGATTCAAGATCGTACTTGGCAAGCTCGTGAAAGCCCTTGCAACCCAACATATCCAGCATGGCGGGATTGGCCATGATGATACGACCATCGGGTGTAGTCCGGTACATGCCGATAGGGACGTTCTCATATACGCTGCGGAAACGCTCTTCTGAATCTCGCATTGCATCTTCCACGAGTTTTCGCTTGACACCTGTTCCTATCTCAGAGCCCAGCATCTCCATAAAGGCTAAGGTGTAATCGTCGGTGCCGGCTAGAATCATGTAAAATGCGCCAAGCAAATCGTCTGCCGAACGAAGCGATACACCCACCATCGTCCCTTTTTCCCTCTTGAACTTCACTTCACTGATCTCGGCCCCGGCAAAAGAAGAAACGATGACTGCACTCCGGGTGTTTAAAACTTCTGCTGCTCCTTTTGCCCGAACTTCGATGGTATCATTCTTTTCGTAGAAACCCCTGGAAGGCCCGAACCCCCTCTCAAGGCTGAGACTAGCACCGTCAATCAGGTATATGCCACCTGCTATCACGCCGGGGTTATCCTCAAGCAGCGGTGTGATTCTTGTGAACATATCCGCAAGATCAACAGACAGGTTTATCTGTTTAACCAGTTCGTAAAGGCCCTCCATGGATCGGGTATACCGTTCGAGTTCGGCCTCTGCGGATTTACGATCCGTAACGTCCTCGGCGATTAATAGTACTCCCCATGGCGTACGGAAGATGCGGGCATGAAAGTGCCTACTCCCGAGCAGGGCATCTACTTCCGAAGCTTTAGCGGTCTTAAGCGTCTCAAGATACGCCTTATAGAACTCTGTTTCGGAAAAACCGGGCATGACCTCGAGAAAGTTCCTGCCTTCGATCTTCTCTGCTTTTCTGTGAAACAGACCTGCAAATGAATCATTGCAGTAAAGTACTCCTGCGTCCTCGGTCAATGCAACCACAGGAGAACGAATACTCATTATGAGTGTGCGGTGCTTCTCCTCGCTTCCCTTCAATGCATCTTCGGTTATCCTGCGTTCCAGAACGTTCGCAAACATCCCGGCTATCCTCTCGAAGAAATCGGTGTCGCCGGCGGAGATATTTTTTCTGCTCTTTGCCCAAAAGTGTAATACCCCTAAAAGGTGACCTTTTGAACCTGTAACCGGCCAGGAGATTAAAGAACGCTCCTTGAACTTACCGAGTCTTTCGGTGAAAGGTTCAAGGCTTTTTTCTTTGCTTGCGTCCGAAACGATAATCGGTTTTTTGGTCCTCGCGGTCAATGCCGCTACAAAACGATTATCTTTAACGCTCTGGGGCTCGGCGGCAAGTTCCTCCTCCTTTGCCGTAAGACCAAAAGACGCTTCGAGCCTGAGGGTCTCACCCTCGTACGATCTGAATGTCCCGGCGTCGAATCCCAGGGCTTCTGTTAACCCTGAAACAATCCTAGTACAGACATCTGGGATATCTGCCCCTTGGACAGAGGCTTCTGCAATTATTCGGAAGGCCTTGTGCTCTCTCTCAAGTATCTTTAAAGCTCTTTTCCGTTCGGTAATATCGGTCAAAACCCCCATTGAGGATGTAACCTTACCGGCCGAATCGTATATTGGCGCCGCCGTAACGAGAACATCGCGTCTGCTTCCATCCTTGCACTTAAGCCCTAACTCGTATCTGGAGGTTTCACCTTTCATCCTTCTCTTCGACTGATCAACCAGAATCTTGGATTCCTCTGGGGACAGGAAATCATAGAAACTCCTGCCAACCAATTTTTCCGAATCTACTCCTAAAAGCTCGGCGGCTGCAGGATTTGCAAAAAGGATATTCTCGGCTTCGTCGGCATGAATGATGGCATCCTGTGCTGTATTCACAAGTGTACGGTAAAGCCTTTCCCGCTCCGCAAGTGCCTCCTCTGCGCGTTTGATGTCGGATATCTCGCGGACTATAGAAAGGACAAGCTTTCGTTCGTCGAACTTCAGGGGTGCAAGGGTAAGGTGTACGGGTATCTCAGAACCGTTACGATTTACGATGACTGTCTCCAGAACCTCCGCCTCGGAGGGCTTGTCGGTCGAGTAAACCTCGAGCGTCTTTCCCTTCTTGAACTCATCTGTCTGCAGATCCCTGGTCCTCATCTGTAAAAGCTGGGATCTCGTATATCCGGTAAGTTCTGAGGCGCGTTTGTTAACCTCTACTATCTCCTCTGCTTCATTTTCTATGAAGATTGCATCGTGAGCCTGTTCGAACAACTCCTTGTATAAAATCTCTCGATCGCTTCTTTCCAGGTTTTCCAGTCCGGCGACCTTTTTCCTGAGTTTTTCACTTCTTTTTCGTTCGGTCTTGATTTTATCTTCGAGTTCCGTTTCCCTCTGGATGAATGCATCTACCAGTCTTCTTAACTGACCGGTCTTGCCTGCAATACGTTCAAGCTCCCCCTTGTCGTAGCTTTTGCCTGAGCTGATCGAAGCGAGAAGATTATCGAAAGACTGGATGTTGTCCCGAACCTGGCTCCTGGTAGATGAAGTGCTCCTTTCGCGCCGCGAGGCTATGCTCTGCGGCTTTTTGGCTTTTCCGGCCAAACGATCCTCTACTCAGGTAACTGGTTGAGACTCCAGTATAGATTTATGGTGGAAATCGCTTCCAGAAACTTGGTGAAATCAACCGGCTTCACGATGTAGGAGTTGACGCCAAGGTTATAACTTTCAATCATATCCTGATCACGACGGGAGGTTGTAAGCATCACTACAGGTATTCGTTTCTTCTCAGGATCATTCTTTAAGTGCCTTAAGACCTCTATTCCATTCATCTTTGGCATATTGATATCCAAAAGGATTAAACCTGGTGTAGGTAAATCCTCACCCGCGTAGTCACCCTTGCGGTAGATGAATTCCAGGGCTTCTTCACCATCACGAGTCACATAAAGGTCATTAGTGAAGTTATAACGCTCGAAAGCCCTCTTGGTTATCAGGATGTCGTTCTCGTCATCCTCCACCAGTAATATGGGGATACCCTTTAATTCTTCGTTCATTTATCCTCCTCTGAGGTTTTAATCTCCTCCTTACCGGCCTCTGTGGGCATTTCCTCAAGGGACATCTCAGGTTTCTTGGGCAATACGAACCTGAAACTGGTTCCTTTGCCGAGTTCTGATTCTACCCAGATTCTTCCTTTATGGTCTTCTACAATCTTTTTAACCAAGGCCAGACCTATTCCGGTTCCCCCCTCATCGCTGGATAATCTCTGGAATATCTTGAATATCTTCTCGAAGTGTTTTTCTTCAATCCCGGGTCCGTTATCTGATACAAAGAATTCCGCTTCCTCGCCAAGGTCCTTGTTGCCGATGATGATTTCTGTCTTCTCCTTATCGTTGTATTTGATCGCGTTGGAGATGAGATTGGCAAAAACCTGACCTATCCTGACCCTTTCGCACGTTATCCTGGACATCGGTCCTTCCACCCTCACGGATACGTTCTTTCCCGGGGAAAGGGTTGCTACAGTCTCAGAAAGCAGCTCTTCTATATCCGTCTCCTCGTAAGGATTCTTGAAACGGCCCACCCTGGAAAGTTCCAGGAGGTCGTCTATCAATCGCTCCATTCTTCTGGCGCTGGTTGACATCCGCTCCAGGTACAACTTGCCTTCGTCGGGAAGTTCTCTAGCGAAGTCCTCAACCAGGAACTGACTGAATCCCAGTATAGCCCGCAACGGGGCCTTGAGATCGTGACTCACCGTGTATACGAAATCCTCAAGTGACTCGTTTGAGCGTGCAAGTTCAGCCGTTCGCTCTTCCACGCGCCGCTCCATCAGCGAGTATGCACGGGCGTTCTCTATGGCTGGAGCAGCCTGGTTGGCAACCATCTGCAGAAGCCTCATGTGTTTTTCAGCATAGCTAATTGCCGGATCAAAGGATTGAACCGTCATTACTCCGATTACTTCCGAACCGACAATCATTGGTACACCTATCCAGGACAGCGATGCCTTGCCGATATGATCAACTCCCCGTTTTGCCGTTTCAACCTCGGAGTTCCCGGAAAAAAGCTGCGGTTTTGCAGTCTTTATCACGTATTCGGTCATTCCTTTTCCCCCGGCTCTCGAACGCCATTTCTGCACCTCGCCGTCCTGGTACGCGTAGGGAAAACTGACCTCGTCGGAGGTAGCATCGTAAAGGGCTATATAGAAATCGTCTGCATTCATTAGTCTCTTTATCTGCGTGTGGACCACTGAATAGAGTTCGGCAACATCGAGTGTCGATGAGATCGTCCTTGAAATCTCGTTCACGACTGAAAGCTCGGTAACCCTGTTTTCAAGCTCACGGTATGCTCGCGCGTTTTCTACTGCCGGTGCGGCCTGATTGGCGATCATCTGTAAAAGACGCATGTCCTTATCTGAATAGATTAAGGATGAATCAAAGGATTGCACCGCAATGACGCCTATGACCTGGTTACGGGCTATCATGGGGACACCGAGCCACGCTTCGGAAGGTCTTCCTATATCGTTGACTCCTCCGATATCGATACTCCTGAACACCTGCTGGGGCTTGGCTGTCTTGATCACGTGTTCGGTTAACCCTTTCCCTGAACGACGAGTTACCCACTCACCTTCGCCTGATACCTGTTTTCCCCCATCTTCAAAAACGTAAGGGAAACTAACCTCATCCCGTTGTGGATCGTATAGAGCTATATATAGGTTATCTGCGTACATGACTCTCTTGGTTTGCTTGTGAACCTGTTCAAATAGTACGTTGATGTCCAGGGTGGAACTGACGGCCCTACTGATCTCGTTGAGCACCGAAAGTTCTGTAACCCGATCCTCTAATTCGCGGTACGCACGTGCATTCGCCACTGCAGGTGCGGCCTGATTGGCTATCAGTTGCAACAACCTCGTATGCTTGCGAGTGTATTTGATTTCATCTTGAAAAGACTGTAAAGCAACCACACCGATAACCTCGCCCCGGGCCATCATAGGCGCACCTATCCAGGATCTGGTAGTCATTCCGATATGGTTTACTTCCATCTTGGCTAGTTCCGCTTTACTGTCCCCACTGATGAGTTGAGGCTTTGCCGTCTTGATAACATATTCGGTTATCCCGTGCCCTTGCCTGCGGGTAGCCCACTCGTCTTTTCCACCAGGTATACGCGCGCCGCCGTCCATTATGTACGGGAAGGTGACCTCCTCCTGCTTGGGATCGTACAGGGCAATATAAAAGTTATCCGAATCCAAAAGTCGTTTGATCTGTTCATAGACGACCCCGAACAGCTCCTCTATATTGAGGGTAGAACTTATCGTTCGACTAATCTCGTTTATAACAGACAGCTCAGTAAGACGTTCTTCCAGCTCTCTGTAGGTTCGAGAGTTATCTATCGCACCCGAAGCCTGACTGGCAAGGGATACCAGAAACGCCTTATTCCCCTCATCGTACGCGTCTTCCCGGTCAACACTCTGGGCAGCCATTACACCGATCACCTCATCACGAGCCATAAGAGGTACCCCGAGCCAGGATTTAGCAGGTGTTCCATGTATCTCGACATTGAGTCTAAGTTCCTTGATACGATTTGGTAAATCGCGTTCTATTAGAAGTGGCTCCCGGGCTCGAATTACGTACTCGGTCAAGCCATTTGAGAAGTTACGGGTTCGTGGAAGTGCTTCTTTGCCGTCCTGGATATAGAGCACGAATTCCACCTCTTCATCTGCAGCTTCTTCTTCATCTGCCCGATGATAAAGGGCCACGTAGAAATGATCCGCAGGCATCACCCTGCGAGCCTGCTCGTAGATTATCTTTAGCTGTTCTTCAAGCTTCAAGGTGGAACCTACAGCTCGCCCAACCTTGTTGAAGACCGAAAGTTCGGTCAATCTTCGTTCCAATTCGGCATATGAGCGTGCATTAGCAACCGCTCCTGCCGCTGCATTAGCAATGGCTTCGAGAAGCCGCTGGTGGTCTTCGTCGTAAATACCAGCCTGTTGTATACTCTGTACCGCAATCACACCAACCACGCTGTCCTGCGAGATCATGGGTACTCCAAGCCAACACTGGGCAGGTTCACCCTCAATCAACGTATCTATACCCAACTCCCCGGAAATCTTCTCCACATTCTCACGAATCAAAAGAGGTTTTCTCGTTTTGATTATGTATTCGGTGAGACCGTTACCGAACTCTTTGGGGGGTACACTAATACGGTTCCCGTCATCGATAAACAACGGAAACTCGATCATATTTGACTTCTCATCTAAAAGAGCTATGTAGAAACTTGCCGTATCCATTACCCGGCTGGTCTGGGCATAAATCACCTCCAAAAGCTCGTCCAGCTTAAGGGTGGAGCCCAGGGCACGACCAACCTCGTTGAATACGGAGAGTTCCGTGAGACGGCGTTCAAGCTCGGTAGTCTTTTCCTGATTCTCCTGGAACATAAATTTCAGGTCTTCAATCATCAGATTCAGACCTACGAAAAGTTCGGTAAACTCGTCCTCTTCGGCTGCAGGAATGGGAATACTCTGATCAAATTCCCCCAAAGAAACCTTCTCAAGTATCGGGGCTATATCCTCCAGCCTCTTTCGCACATAGTCCCGATAATCTTCTCGCGCTGTTGCATCAGCCTTTTTTTCGTCCAATTTACCTTCCTAATTCAATATACTCAAGAACCAACATTACGCCTTTTGCCATACTTAATCCCGATTAACAGAGGATATTCGCCTTAAGCCTATTGTCAAGCTGCAAAATCCCTTTTTTAAAAAAAGAGCGGGACTTCGCCCGCTCTTTAAGGTTAAAATCTCTAGGTTACCGGTAATTTCTGGGATCGAAGTAGGGAGTTTCGTGAATAACCTCGGCTGGAAGCGTAACCCTCGGCCAACCGTTGTAAGTGCTTCGACCGATTACCGTCGGTGTAACTTCAACTACGCCTAGAGGGGGGGCAAAACCCTTGACGCGAAGTATCACATCAACGCTATCTCCCATTTTATCGGGCCAGCCTGCATTTATGTTATCGTAAGGCGACCATTTGGGACTGATCTGACCTTGAAAAGTAGCGTACATCCAGGATACATGGTGCTCAGGCGAACCGCCATCCAGGGCCAAGCCGGGATTATCGTTGACCTTGTTTTCAACTGCAAAGAAGAAGCTGCCCGACTCGAAGGTGAGATCCAAGTCGCTTACGTCAAACCAATTGAAGTTGAAATCTTCGGTGGCTGAAACCGAAGTACGCGCCAGTTCAGTGGTTGGCCCGTTGGTGGCGTTGCCGGAAAAGAACACCAGATCGCACTCCGTATTCCAACGATCAGGATCATCTGCCCACCCCATGGGCACATAACTGGCCTCGGTAAGGTCAAACGGATAACTGGGTGGGGTAATCATCACGGCCATCCGTTCTCCTGCTTTCAGCTTGAAACCGACCTCTATAGGAGCTGCCTCATCATTAACGATCTCATACTCAACAGTCGTCTCAAGGGTTTTATTAATCGTTCCGGTGCCGCTGCTCGCTTCATTTACAGTCAGCGTAGTATCCCAAACCTTGTAGCCGGCACGGGTTAACTTAACCGTATGAGTACCGTAATCTACGTCAAGAACAGCGTTGGTTTGTTGGCCGGTGGAAGTACCATCCAACTCAATTGACGCCCCTGTTGGGGTTGAATTAACGGTCAGTGTGCCTTGTTTTAGCGTCAGTGTTTGGTTTACTGCGGTGGTCTTGTCTTTCTCAATGTCTACATCGGTCTCGTAATCCACATAGTCGGTCCTTGTAAGTTTAAGTGAATGGGAACCTATGGGCAGGCTGTCCAGGGTATCAGGAGTCAGCTCACCGGTATTTACGTCATCTATCCAGATTGAGGCACCTGTTGGGTCAGAAATCACAGATAAAGAACCATACCCTTCGTACTCCAAGGTCGCATTAACAGTCACGGTTTCATCGGCGGTCACTGTAACCGTAGTATCGTAATCCTTATAGTCGGCAAGGGTAAGCTTTATCGTGTGAGAGCCGGCCTCTACCTCGGTAAGTGTAGAGTTAGTCAACTTGCCTGTGGGTTCTCCGTCTAAGGAAATAGCAGCACCCGTAGGGGTGGAGTTGACGACAATTTCTCCGGTTTGTATCTTTGGACACCCGACAAACCCTAAAATCACCACCACAACCCCTGCTAAAAGCAATAGCTTCTTCATAAAGTCCTCCTACATTGGACTCAGTTTGCTACCTATACAACACAAATACTACTCCATTCCCTATCTATGTCAAGCTCACCTTTTTAACCTTTTCATTCTCAGTGACATAGATAACTAAAAAGAAGATCGACGGGGTTTGCGCCCCGTCGGAAAAGATTGCTTCACTCCAGCAGTACAACCTTGGCAGAGGTAACGGTATTCAGCGCCTTAAGGTAAACGAAGTAGGTTCCACGCGGAAGCCCGGTACTGTCCCAGGTAAGCTGGTGCTCGCCTGCATCGACGTGACCTGAGTAGATGGTCTTCACCTTGCAACCCACTGCATCCCAAAGTGTAAGCTCGACGTTACATGACTCAGCAAGGGTGTAGTTGATGGTGTTCTTTGAGGCAATTACGGTCGCCATTGGAGTAACTGTAATAACATCAGGCTTAAGCTCAACAATACCGCTTCCCTCAACTCCGACAGCCCTGATTATTGGATCGAGAGTATCGGCCAGAGATATGCCAGGATAGTCTGGTGAAAGGAGTTCACCAAAGGAATACCATTGCAGTCCGCTACCATCATGGAGATCATCATAAAACCAGCCTGCTCTGTGAACCGGAGGCTTTATGTCAATCATAACCGAAGGGTCTATCTCAGTTATGTTCTCAATCGCGCAGAAGAAACTCCCTGAATTGATGACGATATTCTCTCCGGACAGATCGAAGAGATTGACGACACTCGAATCGACTGCCTGGACTTCATAGCCTGCTATCTCACTACCGGGGCGTCCTGCATCTTCCCCATAGATTATCAAATAGCACGGGGCATTCCAGTCATTCTGTCGATCTCCCCAATCAATCGCCGCATAACCTGCGGCTAAAAGCTTAAATGGGTACTCCCCCGGTGTAAATTGTACAGCTATTCTATCGCCTGCATCCAAACCGTAACCTGTACCTCCATATCCTTCGTCCAGGATCAAACCTACGGTGTCCGCAGGTAACGCCAGATCAGACATATCCTGTATTTGCAAAGGGGTTGCTAGGGTCTTGGTCTTAACCGGGGATGTAATAGCCATCATCCCAGCTATAGGAAACAATAACCCTACCAAAAACACTATTCTTCTCACGGGTCCTCCTTGGTCTACTTGTTTATGGGTAATAATATTCCGATTCAGGGGTTAGTCAAGCCAATAAAGCTTCCTGGAGTCAACCTTTTCGACCTAATGGAGCCCCTCGCTCACCGCTGACCGCTTACGGCTTACGGCCTACACTGACGGCTACGGCGCTAAACTGTACAGGGAGTTAAGACGACGGAGTTGCCTCCTGAGTACAAAGAGGGAACGGAGGACACCCTCTCAGGATGTCATTATCCCCTAGGGGCGACGCCTGCGTCGCCCTAGTCACCCTTGGTTATAGGGGGTAATCGAACACGTATACGTAGTTGATTCGCTCGTGGGGTCTCATCCCGATTCGTTCGAGTCTCGAGCGTTTGCGCTTTCCTGCTGAAAAACCGACGATACTTCCTTCCCCGGATGCCGAGGCCAGTTTGAGTTTGGCAAAGGCCTCGAGTTTTTCAAGTGCAGTTTCGTCGCCCTCGATGAACGCTACCTCGGGGTTTGCGGGTGCATACCTATTAGGAAGTAGTACAAGGACGCCATTGTGATCCTCGGTTACGTAAACCGAGCCTTCATTCATAAGCCTGACAAACAAATCCTCGGTCCATTCACAGAACTTCCATGTCTGGGGCAGTAATCCCTTGGAAACTCTGAATTCCTCGCTTCCTCGTATCAAATCCCAGGCCTTTGACGAATCCTCGCGGTGCAATAGTTGCACGCCCTCAGCGCTTTCCATGGACGATGATAGATGTTTTGAAGGAAGCTGAAGATAGCGAAAGCGAGCGTACTCCTCAAAGCCCAGGTGCCCGATTATCTTCAGGCTCGTGGTATTGATGTCGGCGGTGGAGAGCCGGATACTCCTGGGGTCAGCCTCAATGGCCAGCTTTAATTGTTTCTGTGCAATCTCGCGTCCCCAGCCCTTACCTCTGCTTTCTTCTGCCACCCTTATCGCCTCCAGCCAAAGCTCACCTTCCGAAAGCTCGGTTGTTTTGGTTATACCTACGATCTGGCCTGAATGCTCGGCCACGTACAATCCGCCTTCGGCAATCCAGGCATCGAGAAACAAAGGAACGTAATCCCAGCCCTCCCAGGTAGCCGAAGCGACGGCAAGGATACCTTCCTTGTCTTTAGGACTCGCACTGTGAAGCTTAATCATGTGGTTAGTTGAATCACGCCGGTCCCCTCAGCCATCTTCGGCTGGCGTAGAAGATCCCGGTCACCAGAGTCTCAACGATTATCGAGGCGCCGATAGCTACCCATACCCCGTTCGGGCCAAGGCCTGCAACCTGGCTGAGGACGTAGGCCAGGGGAAGCTTGAGGATCCAGTTGCCTGCCACCGAGGCGATTGCAGGACCCAGCGTACGTCCTGAACCGTACTGGGCGCCCGAGAAGGCCATTGACACAGGGGCAAGCAGGAGGAACGGTGCAAGGATGCGCAGGTAATGTGTACCGATCTTTATCGCCTCTTCGCTTCCTGGGCTGAAAATCCTGATGATCCATTCCGCCCCTGCGAAAAGCAGCACGGAGAGAAATATCTGGATGAGTATCCCGTAAACGGCGCTGGTGCGAACTACGCGCAGTGCTGTTGACGGGGTTCCCGCACCCAACGACTGTCTGACCAACGCCTGGGTTGCAACACCCAGGCCGTTGAGGAAAATGAATACGAGGCCGATGATCCTTACGCCTACCGCGAAGGCATCCTGTGCTGCAACACCTGACAGACCGAGGATGTAGAACATGAGCAGACCTGTCAAAGGACGGGTGACTATCTGAATCATACCGAAAAGACCGACCCTCAAGAACCGGGCAATCACCTTCAACCTCAGGCGAACCACAGCAAGCAGCCTCCTTCGATTGAGTACAAACAGGACTGCGGCAAGATTTGCGAGCGTGGCCAGGGCTGTAACTATGCCTGCACCTGTTGTTCCCAGTCTCGGGAAACCAAGGAGACCCAGGATGAGTAAAGGATCAAGTATAATATTGATAACGTTTGTGATAACGGAAATGATCAAAGGCGACAGCGTATCGCCTGCGGCCTGAAGAGCGGTAAAACCAACCGTTCCAAGATACGCAAGAGGGAGTATAAAGAAAAGGATGCGCAGGTAAGGCGTACCCTGACCGACCACCTCGCCTGAAGCCCCGAGGAGCCGGAGGATATGGACGCTCAAAGGAACACCAGCAAGGCAGAGCAGCAAGGACAAAACCATAGCGATAACGAAGGAATGAAACAGAGCGCCCTGGGCCCTTGGGTGATCGTTCTCAGCCGAGTACCGGGCGACAAAGGCCATGGTCGGAGCCACGGCAAACTGAGCCACGACCATCAGCGCCGCAAAGACCGAACCCGAGATTCCGACGCCTGCCAACGCACCGGTAACGCGGAGCCTGCCAATCCAGAAGGCATCGACAACTACCATCAACTGCGAAAGTAGTGCGGAAAGGGCAATGGGCCAGGCGACCCTGAGGATGGTTCCTACGATACTCCTCCTATAGTCTGGAACAGGTCCCTTAGGAGAATCCTCAGGTGCAGTAATTATTCACCTGCCTTGATTTTATTAGAAATGGTTTACAAAGCGTCAACGGCTCCAAACCAGACCTCCTGCCGTAATTCCCTGAACTACACTCACCTCACGAGTACCGAAATTGTTGCCCCTGTTTTGTCAACCCCTGTCCCAGATTATTAAAGGGTTCCTTCGGGAATCTCCACCGGTTCTTCTTCTTCCTCTGGTGTTTCCTCCTCGGGAACTACCTCTTCGCCTTCGACTTCTTCTTCGCCTTCGACGACTTCTTCCCCTTCAACGACTTCTTCCCCTTCTTCCGGCTTAGGGTTGTAGATTGCGTTTATTTCCGTCCAAAAACCAAGGGCTTCTTCCTCATGAACCCTTGCCAGGCGGAGCTTTGTTATCTCACGTTTCCGCATCTCAGGGGTCCAGTCGGCGATTGTGGTAACCTCGCCGGGTCTGGGGATGTATTCGTTGGTTTTGATCTCGAAGGCGAGCATAAGGTCGTCGGACTCAGTCTTGTAAGCCTTGGCTATGGCCTTGAGCTTTTCCTGAACATCGGGAAACTGTGGGGCGATCCTTTCAAGATACTTGGCGGCATAACCCCGGTCTTCGGCCAGTCGAATGTACATCCAGTAGTTCGCCTCAATGGTTCGCAGAAGATCTTCTTCATTGAGTTCACCGAATCGCCATGTTTCAAGGGCTTGAATCCAATATTTCAGCGCCTCGACACCGCCGTAGTAGTCTTCGACCCTCTCGGTCTCAAGGAGTTCTTGCGCAAGCGCGAAGGAGCGAACTATCGTCTCCTTCTTGGTTGGAGGAATCTCGCGGCCTTCTATCAGGTACACCTCGGAGGGAAACGCACCTGTAGCCTTTGTGTAACCGCTGCGTTTCATCGAGGTTGTGTCGAAAACCCTTACTATGAAGTTACGACCTGCAGTACCCTGGTAGCCGGTGATGATACCCCATTCCGGGTAATCGACCATCAACTCGAAAGCGAGGACTGGGCTGCGTGAATTGATGTTCTGGGTAATCTCTTGACGAATAGAATCTTCGTTACTCCAGTCGTCCGCCAACTTAAGAAACCTGTATTCGTATCCTATCGCATCCAGTGCGGCAAGATCACAGCGATATCCTGATGATGCGAGAACCGCCGATTTATCCCAGCTGTAGTGCATCTGAAACCTGAAGGCGGACCCGGAAAGCCCCATGAGCATTGAATAATCAAAATCATCACCCAGGAAATTGGCCACACGTGAAAGAGAAAGGATGAAGGAATTGTGCATCTGTTTCTCTTCGCCGCTGTAGTTTATGCCTTCGAGAATCACGGCATCTGGATCAAAGCTCACCTCAGGCAACCTTTGCTCGACCAAAACGCCCATGCTCCCTGGGGCGAACATCAGGCTGAATATCTCATCGCCACGGGCTACGATCACCTCTGCCGAATCTTCGACCGATTCCAGGGCAAGTTTGAGATCATCTCTTGATCTGACATTTCTGCCATCGTAGGACTGGATGACATCGCCCTCCATAAGCCCCAACTCGCTAGCCTGGGTTCCTGAGACCACTCCGGTAACGACCAGAAAGGGCTCATGAGGGGATATATCGTTTGGTTTTCTCCTCTGGGCAATGGCAGTACCACTAATCCCTACCAACAGGATAAAAACCAACACCTTTTTTGCTAGATTCACGATGCCTCCTTGAATCTTCTTTTAACCGCCGTATTGACGCGATTAATCCTTTTGATTTCCTTATTTCTCCGCGCGCTAAACACTAAAACCTCACCGATCTCAACCTGTAGTCTACACGAAATTATACAACTTGCAAGTCCTTTCCCTTACTCTGCACCTTTGGGCTTACGAACGTGCAAAGGAATAGAAAACCGAAGTGACTCCGTGGGTGTCCATGCCTCGAAGTTGATGGAACTTGAAAACATCCTGTAGTCTCTTACTCCCGGTATATGGCGCAGTCTGAGCTCGATCTCTTCCCCAGGCCCTATGGTTCGAGACGGCAGCGCGAAGGGTTCAAGAACGGCAGGTATTTCGAGTAAATCGAGATTGTATCGAGTCCCGGATACGTTCTTGAGTTTGAGTACAACCTCATCTTGAAGTGAATCGATGGATTTGAAATCCAGCCACCTTGTATCGGTTGAAATGGGCAGGTTTTTGTATCCGCCGTAAAGCTTTATGGTAACATTTATCATAAGAACCGAATCGTTGGGTGCATTTGAGGATATGTAGGCCCATTTCACACAGTCACCGAAAAATCCCCTCGTATCGTAGATGAAGTTGAAGGAGGTGCTGTCACCTGGCCCGAGTTTCTTTTTTCCGAGTTCGGTTATCGAGCACCCGCAAAACGTTCGCACGGATGAGATATTGAGCGCCTCGTCACCCCGGTTGTATATCCAGAATGTATGAAGGTAGCTCTCACACTCATATGCGTATCCAAAATCGTAACTGCGCTCCGAAACCTCGATGTGAGGCGCCGATGCTAAAAGTAACGACAGAAAAAATCCATTCATCATTAACCTCCATTAATTATTGAAACGTCCGTTTGATCGCTCCTCCACAAAAAAGGAATCCACGCTACGGCGAAAAGCGCAACCAATACGCCTACCGCAACCAGCACGTACTCGAAAGATACCGCATCGGCAATGATTCCGGCAGGGACCGCGGTCGACACAAACGCAAAGCTGGCCAAAGCCTCACGCCAGGCAAACAACCTGCCTCGGGAACGGTGGGGAACCCGTTCCTGGATAAGGGTATCCTGACTGATGGTGATGGCTGAAAACAACACACCGGCCGCGAACAGAACGACGCCCATGATACCGATCAGGGTCCAGTGGATCCAGGGTGTAGCCAGAACCCTCTCGAGGCCTATTGAAACGTAGGTGATACCTGAACCCGCAAAGAGCAGCCCGATAGAAAAGTAGCTTACAATCATGATCTTCTGCTTGGGGTATGCCGTACCGAATATACCTGTAAAAAACGGCCCAAGGAACATTCCCCCGGCCACGGCCAGTGCCAAAACCGTAACCCCAAGGGTTCCAAGCTGGAGGGTTTGCTGGATGGTGGGCACCAGGACTGTAAAGGCAACTCCCGAGATAAGAAACAGCACCAGGATGGAAACCATTACGAAAATCATCATCCTGGTTCCGCTCATCAATTTCACCCCATCTTTTATGTTTTTGATATAGGCAGTAACCTCTTTTTTTAGATTCACCTGTTTCCTTGTCCGAGGTTCAACACGCTTGAACTCGTTTTTTATAAACTCATTTATGTAAAAACTGGGAAGTGTCATGAGGTTGTTGAATATCAAATTCAATTTGTTAGGAATGAAATCGAGGAATTTCATCGCCCTTGACCTATAAGTCGACATTTTCTCGATAACCGCTCTCCGGATATCGACATCGCCTTCCCTCGAAACCACGACGAACAGGATCAATACAAACGACACGAAGTAAGTTATCGCGTCTACTATAAAACCCAGTTCCCATCCGATGAAATGCACCGCGACACCGCCCAGGACAGTCCCTATACCGGTTGCGGCGCGCAGGATCGTCATGTTGGCCGAGTTAGCCTGCAGGAATAGCTTTCGTGGAACGATAAGGGGAATAAAAGCGAGCCTGGCGCTGCTGAAGAAGAAGCCGAAAACGTAAACCACCAGGGCTACACCAAGCATCGCAAAAAGGCCGCCCGTTCCCTCCCGGGATATGGAGTAGACGAAAGGAAGCGAAAGAATGAGTATCCCCCTGATCAGGTCACTGACCACCAGTACCCTTTTTTTGCGCCAGGAATCGATTACAGGGCCTGCGATGGGTCCCAGGATGATTGAAGGCAGGGTGAAAACCACTGCGATGCCCCCGAATGCGGCAAAGCTGCCGAAGAATTCCTTACCAAGGAGTTCGATGAACGCCATCTGGGTGAAGCGGTCGCCTATCTGGGATACCATGTTGGCGATTACGAATAGGGTAAAGTTCCGGTTCCGAAACAGGTTAAAGAAACTTCTGGCGTCTACTTTTGACACAATACCCTCCTTGCCTGTTCGGTATCCTCGCGTACCTGTTTCTTCAACGCCGCAACCGAGGAGAAGCGCATGTCAGGACGTAGTCTGGCCACAAATGAGACTTGCGGCTTACTCGATCCTTCGGGAGGCCTGTCCAGTAGGTGCACCTCTATCTTGTGCGTCGAGTCGCCGAAGGTGGGGCTTGAACCTATGTAGCATACCCCGGGGTGCTTCTCTTTTGAATATCGTACCGCGTAGATACCGTCGGGCGGCGCCAGTTTATGCCGATTGCCTGGTTCGATGTTGACGGTGGGCGTATCGAGCAGTGCTCCGGCCCGACCCAGACCTTTCGAGATGCTTCCCGAAACTGTGTATTCGTAACCCAGAAGGTGGTTCGCCCTGTGGATGTGCCCGAGGAGAAGAAGTTCCCGAATACGGGTGGCGCTGACAGCCTCAGACTCAAAACGTCTCTTCGGCAGCACTATCACATCGAAGTTCCCTTTCTTCTTAAGGGTCTGCACACTCCCCCCCCGGTTTCGCCCGAAGCGGAAGCCCTCGCCCACCACGATTAAATCAACCCTGCGCGCGTCGAGTTCCTGTTCGATGAACTGCTCGGGCCCGGTATCGACCACCTCGGAAAATGGCAGGAAAACAACCTCCTTTATCCCCAACTCGAGGAGCCTTGCCTCTTTTTCCTCCCTAGTCGAAAGCAGGAAGTTAAAGTGAGGGTTGAAGTAAAGCGACGGCACAGGATCGAAGGTCAAGGCCATTGGCTCGAGTTTCCTGACACCTGCTTTCTCGATCAAGGCCTCAATCAAGGCAAGGTGTCCTATATGTACCCCGTCGAACACGCCTATCACCGCCGCCTTGTCAAGCATCTTTGCTTTCCTCTTTGTATATCATGCGGCGTGACCAGAGCATCCCTTTGCGCGGTTCGCACAGGAAGACCCGCTCGTGGCCCGGTGAAAAAACAACGCAGTACGGCTCCTCCGCTAACCCGGGATCGAATCCAGCGTTCAACGGCTTGCCTTCGAGGAGTCTGTGGGCTGATAAATCATCCACCTCGACCTGGGGCAGGTGGCCCAAAAGCTCTTCGATTGGAATCATTGCTCTATTTATAGCATCAACGGTGAGGTTGTCAAGCAAAGAGGAATTCTCTAACCTGAACCTGCCCACACGGGTGCGAACGAGTGATGACAACGATGCGGGAAGAGAAAGAGCGCTGCCTATCTCGGCAGCAAGGGAGCGTATGTAGGTGCCTCGAGAAACCCCGGCTCGTATCTTTACGATAGGCCTTTCCCAGGATAGGAGTTCCAGTTCGTAAACCTTGACTTCCCGCTCACGAAGCTCGAACTCCCGGCCTTCCCTTGCCAGCTCAAACGCCCTGCGGCCTCGGACCTTGACTGCCGAGTACTGGGGCGGACGCTGCATCCTTGTTCCGGTGAGAGACGAAAGGGCTTCACGTATCTTTTCTTCATCCAGGTCCGGGACATCGACCTCCTCCACCACCTCTCCTTCGGAATCGAGGGTGTCGGTGGCCACCCCCAATCTGACATGGGCGATGTATTCCTTGTCCAGATCCTTTAATAGATGCTGAATTCGGGTAGCCTGGCCTACAAGTATCAGGAGAAGCCCATGGGCCGCAGGGTCAAGGGTGCCCGAATGCCCCATCTTGGTCGACCTGGGCAGCAGCTCGCGCAGCCTGCGTATCACGTCGAAGGAACTGATTCCGACCGGCTTGTTTATGAGTAAGCCCCCTCTCATCGTACGCCTTCGCTGTGAGCCGGATGCAACTCTCAAGCCCCCTCTCGAAGGTACGCTTTCGCCTCCTCGAACACCAGGCGTTTCACCTCCTCGTAGTCACCTTCCACCTTGGCCCCTGCCGCAGCCGGATGTCCTCCGCCGCCGAATCTTGCGGCAAGCGCGTTCACGTCTACGCCGGCAAGTGAACGAAAGCTTATCCTGACCTCGCCCAGATCGGCCAACTCGCGAAAGAAGATGGTTATCTTTATCCCCGGGATCGAGGTGGGATAACGGATGTAGGAGTCTGTATCCTCTTCCGCGTGATCCAAGTCAACCTCACTGAGCATCTTCTCGGTAAGCTCGATGACTGCGATGCCGTCTTCGGTCTTCATGCCGGAAAGTATCTTGCCCAGCAAGGCGAGGTTGCGTTCGTCTCGGGCTGTCATGCGGATAGCGATATCCGATGTTCCCACACCGAGCCTGACCGCCTCTGCACAGACCTCAAAGACCTCCCGGGTGGCGTTAGGGAACACGAACCCGCCGGTCTCGGTGAAAAGCCCGGTAAAGACCATCTCCCCTTCTTCTCTGGACACTGCAGCACCTGCGGCTCTTAGGAGTTCAAGCACCATCAGACAGGCGGCACCGCGGTCTAATTCAACCCAGTTAACGTCACCGAAACCCTCGTTGGACAGGTGGTGATCGATGTTTATTATCTGGGCCGACGGGTAAAGGGAAGGAAAATCCTCCAGGGCCACCCTCGTAAGGTTAGGTGCATCAAGGGTTAGAAGGACATCGGGATCGAAATCTGGCCTCTCGGGTCTTACGTCTTCAATACCTGAGAGGAAAGCGAACTTCTCGGGTGTCGAATCGGCTATATATAACCCGTACTCCTTTCCCAGGTAACGCAGCAGACGCCCGGCTAGAAGTACCGAGGTTATTGTATCTCCGTCCGGACCGATATGCCCTGCCACCCAGAATCTATTGGCCTTGCGGATGCGGCTGAGAACCTCAGCGCCGCTCATCGTGAATCTCGCGGATCTTTTCGTCGATCAGAACCGTGTCATCCCAGACGAATCGCAGCTCGGGCATATACTTAAGGATAATCCTTTTTGCCAATCTGTGCCTGACAGCCTTCTTCTCCTCCTCAAGTATCTTCAACGCTTCCTCGTGAGCGAGATTGCGCTCGATAGTTGTGAAGTAAAGCTTGGCATGTTTCAAATCCCGCGACATAACGCAATCGGTAATGGTGATCCACTGCATCTCGGGACGGGTAGCCTCCTGTAATAGTATGACGGCTACGTTTTGTTTCACGAGTGAGGCAACTCTTCTGGTTCTGTCAGGCATGACGCTAGAAAACCTCTCGAATGGAATAATCCAGTAGCTGCCACGCCAGGTGTCGTGTCCGGATCCGGTTCACGATCCTCTCAAGCACCTGGTTGTTATGACGGGCATCGTTGGATACCGCAACAACGGCAAGCTCCGTCCTCTGCCAGGTGTTTTGAGCCCCTATCTCCGCGACTGCTACATGAAAATCGGCGTGAAGCTTGTCAATGAGTCTGTGCAGTTCCCGGCGCTTGTCCTTGAGCGAGCGGGAAGCGTTGTTAAAAAGCTCTATCTCCAGAAGACCGATCATAACATTACCCCGCAAAAACACTCCGTGTTTTTGCGTGGACCCCGGGTTTTAATCCCATTAAAAGGCAAGACCTTTTTGTGGGGATACTGGATCTTTACCCTAACGAGAAATGCAACCAGAGTTCCCGTAAATCCATGACAGGATGTGAAAAGCGCTTTCATCATACTCACAACCTTGCACCTTGGGTTTACTAAACCCTTGCTCGCTCTACGATCGTAAAGAACTCCAATACATCGCTTTCTTCCAGTTCGTTGTACTCGGCGACACGAATACCACATTCGTAACCGGCTTCAACCTCAGCTACCGACTTGTCGAAACGCTGTAAAGAGGCTATATGCGATTCTGCAAGTTGATTGTTACCTCTGAATACCCGAACCTTGGCATCTCGTGTTACCTTGCCCTCGGTTACATAGCTACCTGCAATTGAGCCGACCCTGGGGATGCGGAAAACCTGTCTCACCTCTGCCCGACCGAGGGTGATTTCTTCCTTCTCAGGTTCAAGCATACCAAGCATTGCGGCGCGTACATCGTCGATAACATCGTAGATTACGTTATAGGTACGGATCTCGATGCCTTCCCGATCTGCATGGGACCGGGCATCCGCATGAGGCGAAACGTGGAAGCCGACTATCACGGCACCCGAAGCCTCGGCCAGGTTCACGTCATTTACGGTTATTGCCCCCACCGCCGCATGGATAACCTTGACCTTCACCTCGTCTAATGAAAGCTCCTCCAGAGACGTAGACAGAGCCTCAACCGAACCGAAGACATCCCCTTTCAGTATGATTCTTAATTCCCGGACATCCCCGGCTTGGATTTGCTCCTGGAGCGCCTCAAGAGAGAGTTTCGAGGAGGAAGCAAGTACACGTTCACGTCGCATCAGATGCCGGCGCTGAGCAAGATCCTTTGCCGCCCTTTCACTTTCAACGGTCTCAAACATTTCCCCGGGTTCCGGGATTCCACCGATCCCGAGAATCTGCACCGGCGTGCCAGGCGTCGCATCCTTTAGCCTCTTGTAGTTCTCGTCCATCATCTCCCTTACCCTGCCGCTCCATTCTCCGCAGATATAGGGATCTCCACGCCTCAGCGTCCCGCGCTGAACGATCAATGTTGTCATGCTCCCCTTGCTCTTGTCCAATTTCGACTCAACTACAACCCCCCGTGCCCGACCCTCATATGGAGCTTTAAGTTCAAGCTCCATCGAAGTTACTTGAATGGCATCCAGAAGATCATCTACCCCCTGCCCGGTAATACCGGAAACCTCAATTACCATGGTCTTTCCGCCGTATTCCTCGGCTACGATCTCGTAACCCGTGAGCTGGCTCTTCACCTTGTCCGAATCGGCGTTCGCGAGGTCGGACTTGGTTACTGCAACTATTATAGGTAAATCAGCCGCCTTTGCGTGATCGATTGCCTCCACCGTCTGGGGCTTTATGCCGTCGTCGGCGGCTACTACGAGGATTGCAATATCGGCTACCGATGCCCCGCGAGCCCGCATAGCAGTAAAGGCCTCGTGCCCTGGGGTGTCTAAAAAAACGATTTGAAAATCCTTGATCTTAGCGGTATAGGCGCCTATACGCTGAGTTATCCTGCCTGCTTCCTGGGATGCCACTCTGGATTTGCGTATATAATCGAGAAGTGTAGTCTTTCCGTGATCGACATGACCCAGAACCACTACTACCGGCGGCCTGGCCTTCTCCTCGCATATCTCGCCTTCATCCAAGGGTTCGCAAGAAATGGCAGGTTCATCCTCCACCGTAATCCTGACACCAAACTCCTCGGCCAAGACGGTAATGGTGTCCAAATCAAGTCGTTCATTGATGGTAACGAATACACCCATCGCAACGCATCTTTTTATAACCTCGGCAGGGGGAACCTGAAAAACCTGACCTAACTCCGAAACACTCATATAAGCGCTAACCGTCGCCTCTCTGGCCGCCTTGAAACTGACTACCCGGGTCTCCGGTTCGAATACCTGACTCTCCTCCTCTCTGCGCTCTTTTCTGGGGGGGCGAGGACGTTTACCGGGCTTTCTCTTTGGGCGTTTATGATCCATACGGGCAAGGGTTTGTTTCACAGCCCTCTGAATTTCGTCCTCATCGCGCTTTATTCGTTTACGTTTTCGAGGATGCCTGGGTTTCCCTTGGGGACTCGACTTCCTCATCGATTGTTTTATCTTCTGTTTCTCGTCGCGAAGTTTATTCTTGACCGCCTCGTACTCTTCGGGCGTAATGTAGGAAGTATAACCACGCTGTTTGAATCCTAACTCCTTCATCATACGCGCAAGTGCTTCACTGGAAAGCCGCAACCTTTCCGCGGCCTCGAAGAGCTTTAATTTATACTGACCCATCAGTCGCCCTCCTCTGCACCATCAGGTTCTTTGGCGGGTTCCTGGCCAGTGGTTTGAGTTCCCTCGCCTGGTCCTTCTTCCACTTGGGTTGCTTTTTTCTTCTTCCCTTCCTTGGCCTTTTTCTTTACCTCGGGAGGTTCTTCTGATTCCTCAACGGTTTCTTCGGGTGGCGTGACTTCTAGAGCCGTCTCAGGTTCGGTCTCTTCCTCCGCTGCAGATTCCTGCTTAGCATCGGGAACGACTTCATCCTCTTTACGAGACTCTTCAACCGTAGGGGTAACCTCGGCACCTTCACTGGCTTCAGCGCTTGTTGCCTCTTCGGACGGTTGTTCTTCCTCGACAACCTCATGTTCCGCCTCGGCTTGCTCAAGCGTTTCGGCTACCGGTTCTTCCTCTTCTCCCTCTGGCTCTTCTCCTTCTTTTGCCTTGACGACTTTCTTCCTCGTTTTACGCGGTTTTGCCTTGGGTTTCTCCTCGGCCTGTTCTTCTTCCGCCGTTGCTCTCATCTCTTCCAACTTCTCTTTTTCAAAAAGTCTGGTCTCGATCTCGGTTTTCTCAAGCTGCTCACGAATGTGGGTCTTCAACTGATCAACCCTGGTCGGATCCCAGCCCAGGACCTTCGCAGATTCGGTTGAAGGTTGCTCGAACAGCGAGATAAGGGTAGTAAATCCGGACTCGACCAGGATGCTGCGGGTTTCATCGTCCAGAAACTCGAGTGTTTCAATCATTATCTGTGCCATACGCTGACTGAACAGCCGGTTGCGGTAATCAGAATCCTTAAGGATATCCAGCTTGGAGTTGGTCAAAAGGGAGGCAAGCCAAACGTTCTGCCCCTTGCGTCCGATCGCTTTTGAAAACTCGTCGTCCGGGACGACCACCGTGTAGGTATCCTGTTCTTCTATTACCTCGCTCACCCTGGCAGGACTCATGGCCCTGGCAATGAACACCTTCAGATCACCGTCCCAGGGTATAACGTCGATCTTCTCTCCTGAGAGTTCCTTGGTGACGTTTTGGATACGAACCTTGCGGTAACCCACGCAGGCTCCTATTGGATCTATCTTCTCGTCGTGAGATGTAACCGCAACCTTTGAACGCACCCCGGGTATTCGGGCAACGCCCTTGATCTCCACTATATTCTGCTGGATTTCGGGAACCTCCTGAGCAAGTAGTCGTTTGAGAAACTCTGGATGTGTACGGGAAAGGTAAACCCTCGGGCCTATGGGTGTGCGTTCCACGCGCAGAACGTAGAACTTGAAAGGCGCACCTATCTGGTGGTGATCGGTCTTAAGCTGATCGCGGAGAGGAAGTATACCGTATATAGGACCAAGGTTAACGAGTATCTCTTCCTTCTCTATCTTGTGAATGGTTCCCGAGATAATCTCAGATTTCTTCTTGATGAACTCGTTAAATAGCTTGGTTCTCTCAGCCTCGCGCAATCGGTGGGTAAGCTCGTCTACCGTACGTTGAATCGCTACCCTGCCAACCTCTTGCAGAGGAATCTCGATCTTTATATCCTCCCCTTCCTCGGCATCGGGTTTTATCTTGCGCGCTTCCTCAAGCGAAATCTCCTGACTCAGGTCGGATACGTGCATCACAGCGGTCTGGAAGATGGCGATTTCTATCTCGCCTGATTCAATATCAACCTGAACCTCATGACGTACCTCGCGCCCGAAACGCCGTTTAAGCCCTGCTACGATACTTTTTTCAAGCGTATCATAGACATATCCTACCTCTACGTTTCTTATACGGGCCAGTTGTACGACCAGCCTCTGAATCTCTGATTCCATTTATCTCCTTTTGAAGAGTTCCTCGGTTGACCTTTGCACCTGAGCCGAGAGGACCTCGTTGTATGCAATCCGGCGACTCACACCGGGACGGGTTTCTACCAC
Source organism: Caldifarciminota bacterium (assembly GCA_016934635.1). Lineage (GTDB taxonomy): Bacteria > Hydrothermota > Tepidihabitantia > B3-TA06 > B3-TA06 > WJJO01. The sequence continues at coordinate 24,335 of JAFGSK010000025.1, read as the reverse complement.
TACATCACTTTCACCTGCTTCCGCCAACCTTCCTTCCAATACCTCTTCTTCAAGCTTAAGCAGTACACGTTCCCCTACCGCTTTGCGGTAGTGATCCGGTTCGTAGAGTCTTCGCTCGATGCCCGGAGTGGAAACGTCAATCATCAAATCCCTGTACGTCTCACTCGCCGCCCTTAACCGCAGGGACAACAATTTGGAAACCTTCTCGCAGTCATGAATGCTGGCCCCGCCCTTCTTATCGATGTATATTTCGAGTCTTGAACCCTTACATTCAAGATGATACAGATTACAACCATATTCCTTTACCGCCTCAACTACCAGTATCTTGAGGTCTTCAGTTACGGCAACCATCGGCTTTCTCCTCTGCAATCATCTCGGAAACCCTTCTCACCGCATCGTCGACTGCAACGTTTATAGTCTCACCTGTACCTAACTTGCGGATATCGACCTTGCCTTCCTTTAAACCCCTTGGTCCCACTACTATCCGGTACGGGATACCCACGAGGTCTGCGTCGGCGAATTTCGCTCCCGGAGCCATGTCCCTGTCGTCCCATGCCGCCTCAAGGCCTTTAGAGTTGAGATCGACGAAGAACTTCTCCGAAACCTCGTTTTCACCCAGGGATAGGATCTGGACCTCGTAAGGAGCCACGACCACCGGCCAGGCCATAACCCCGTCTGCGTAGTATTGATCTATCAAGGCTGCCATCGAACGCTCCACGCCTATCCCATAGGATCCCATTACGATCGGGCGTTCGGCGCCTTCAGAATCCAGTACGCTCGCGCCCATTGCCTCGGAGTACTTTGTTCCAAGCTTGAATATGTGCCCGAGTTCGATGGTGCGCTTCTCTGAAAGCGTGCCTTTGCAGTTCGGGCACCCGTCCCCGGCCCTTACCGTGCGCAAGTCCATGTATTCCTTGATATTGGCGTCTCGAGACAGGCTTATGCCCACGACGTGGTAGTCGTCTTCGTTCGCTCCTGCGGCGTATATGTCACAGGTCTCGAGGCTGAGATCGGCGTAGGTCTCAACTTCGACTCCCTGTGGGCCGAGGAAGCCCAGGGATGCGCCCATATGCTTTTCGGCATCTTCATTCTCGGCAGGTTCGAGACCCGTACCGAACGCACGCTTGAGCTTTTCATCCGAGAAATCGTAGTCTCCGCGCACGAGCACGAGCAAGGGCTTCCCTTCACGCATGAAAAGGATGCTCTTTACCAGTTGGGAAGGCTTAACCCCAAGGAATCCGGACACCTCCTCGACTGTCTTCAAGTTGGGAGTGTGGACCTTCTCCTTCTTCATCTCGAGTATCGGTGCTGAAACCGGTTTACCTTCGGCTACCTCAGCGTTTGCCCTGTAGTCGCATTCCGGGCAAACTAGAGAAATGTCTTCTCCGGATTCTGCCTCCACCATGAACTCGTGCGATTCGCCCGCGCCCATCAGACCGCCCGAGGCCTGGACAACGAAGAACTTGTGGCCCATCCGCGTAAACATACGCGAGTACGCCTCGCTGTGGCGTTTGAACGAGCTATCGAGTCCCTCGTAGTCAAGGTCGAAGCTGTAGGAGTCCTTCATTGTAAACTGACGAGTTCTGAGTACTCCTCCACGTGGCCTGGGTTCGTCCCGGAACTTGGTCTGGAACTGGTACCATATCTGCGGCAACTCCTTGTAGGAACGAAGCTCCTTGGAAGCTATGAGAGCCATGACCTCCTCATGTGTAGGACACAGTGCAAGGTCCTGCTGCTTTCTGTCCTTCAACCGGAACATATCGTCCCCGAACGCGTTCCATCTGCCTGACTGTTCCCACATCGAGCGCGGCGACAGCGCTGAAAGGTGCATCTCCTGTCCGCCGATGCGGTTCATCTCCTCCCGGATTATCTGTGTAATCTTCTGACACACCCGCAGACCGAAGGGCAGATAGTTGTAAAGTCCCGAAGCAATAGGCCTTACGAACCCTGCCCGCAGGAGTATCTTGTGGGACAGGTTCTCGGCCTGACGCGGATCCTCGCGCAGCGTCGGCACCAGCGATTTCGACCATATCATCCGATGATTATATGGAGGAATATACGCGCGTCAACACTATACCTTACGCGCCAAAGGCGCGTAAGCAATTCAAATTTCAAATTTTAAAATGCAAAGATCAAACGGCTGACAGCTCACAGCAGACGGCAGACGTATATTCCTTAAGGAACGAACGATGTGTCATTGCGAGGACTGACGACTATACGGAGGACACCCTCTCAGGGTGTCTTAAGAATACAGTCAGTCATTCAATAGGCCTCACCTGTCTTATCAAGGTGAGGTATAGCCCTCTCACAGGTTAGAGAACCTGCGCCACACACGATAAGAATCAATGAAAAAACCGTGTGGAACAGACTCTCCAGTCTGTTAACATCGCGGATCAAATATTCCGGGCGACGCAGGCGTCGCCCCTACGGTTAGCTGAGGATCTTTGTGGGCTGTCAGCCGTAAGCGGTCGGCGGCTGGCGGTATACCTCTTGACAACGCCCGGTTTCGATTTAGGATATGGGTATGAAAAAGAACCGCGACGTTATTACAATCCCTGTGAGTGTATGGGAGAGCGCCGAGACCAAGGAAGACCTGGAGGATTGGCTCCTGGCTCACAACCCGGGGTTCATACGCCGCATGCGCGAGGCTCACCAAGAGGTCAAGGAAGGAAAAACCGTCTCTTTAGACGAGTTGTGAGGAACCTTGTCATATCGGGTCAGGATAGCAGAAAGGGCCGCAAGACATATCCGTGCACTTGATAAACAGATAAAGGAACGCATTAAGACCAAATTAAGGTGGCTGGGGGATAACGCTGAAGCGGTCATTCACCATCGCCTGAGCATGATTACCTTTGATAACGAAGAGGTATATCGTCTGAGGATCATTAGTTGGCGGGTCTTTTACCACCTGTCCCGCGAGAACAAGGAAATCCAGGTTCTTGAGGTGATCCATCGCAGCGAGGCCAACAAGGATATCAACTGGAACAATTCATCTTTCAGATTAAACCGTTTTCTCACAGGTTGGAGAACCTGTGCCACAAGACGTGCCTATCCCACACACTAAATCTGTGTTTCAAAATGTCTTTGTGGACTTTGTGTTCTTTGTGGTTCAATGTATCTTGCCGAAAGCTGTCAGCCGTTAGCGGTGAGCGGTTCGCGGTCGGCGGTCAGCGGTAAAACTCGGGCTTGCGGTCGTTAAGGATGTCGTTGCGCGGGGTAACGAACTTGTCCCGCGCCTGTGCCGGGTCGATCTCGGCTGTAATGAGGGCTTCCTCGGTTTCCAGGGACGCAAGGACGTTGCCCTTCGGATCGATTATCTCCGACTGACCGATGAAGGTAAGTTCCGCGTTGAGGCGTTTCTCGGCGCCGATCCTGTCTGCCAAGAGGTAGAAAACGCGATTTTCGATAGAGCGGGTTACTGCAGCACGAGGGCAGTAGGGGAGTACGAGGTTCGCTGGGTGGCATACGATGTCGGCACCTGTTACGGCTAGGGAACGGGCCGACTCGGGGTAAATCCAGTCAAAGCAGACCATCATTCCTATCTTCGCTTCGCCCGCATCGAACACTGGAAAGCCCAGGTCTCCTGTCGTAAATATTTCCTTCTCCTTGTCGAACAGATGTATCTTCCGGTAGGTTGCAACGTAACCAGAGGGGTCGAAGAGAACTGCGGAGTTGTAGAGGGTGTCAGCCGATTTTTCGGCAACGCCTGCGACCACGTATCCGGAGATATTGTTGGCTACTTCGGTAAAGAAGGCCGTGGAGGAACCCCCGGGGAACTCCTCGGCAAGAGGCATCAGTTCTTTAGTGGATGTGAAAAGGTATCCTGTGGTGCATAACTCAGGCAGGACGAGGAGATCGAGCCTGGCGTCTTTCGTCAGCTCGCGAATCTTGCGGAAATTCGCGTCTTTGCCTTTAAGCGCGGGTGAGAATTGAAGAACCCCGACCTTCATGGAATACTCAGTCCAGGAAACGGGTCAGTCCTTGGGTCCAGGCCGCGCGTATCTCGTCGACCGAGGCGGTAGCAAAGGTCCTGCGCCCGTCGTCAGTAAAAACGAGTCTGGGTTCTGTGGTGGTCTCTCCGATCCGGGCAAGGCATGAACCCTTCATTATCTTCTCGAAAGCTTCCGAGTCTTTATCTGCAATTTCAACAAGGATTCTGCTCTGCGATTCGGAAAAAAGAAGGTAATCTTGACGCATAAATGACTCGCTTACCGGAATCTTTCCCAGGTGAATCCTTGCACCCATCCCGCCTCCCAGGCACATCTCGGCAATGGCCACACCCAAGCCTCCATCCGAAAGGTCGTGAGCCGCGAGAACGAGGCCTGTTGATATTGCCCGTGCAAGTTTTTTGTAGCTTGCGTAGGCTTTTTTCATATCGACCCTGGGCACGACATTACCAAGTTTTTTGTGCATGCGGAAGTACTCCGAAGCCCCGAGTTCGACGCGTGTATCTCCGATGAGGTAAACCCGCGAACCAGGCTTCTTGAAATCGGTTGACACTATCTTGTCTATATCCCTGATAATGCTTAAGGCTGATACGAGAAGGGTCGTCGGGATGTTGATCTTTCCGTCTTTGGGTGAGGAATAGAAGTTATTCAAACTATCCTTGCCTGAGATGAAAGGCGCCCGGTAGGCCTCGATAGCGTCCTTGCAAGCGCGGCAGCTCTCTACAAGTTCGTAAAGGATTCGTTCCGAGCCCACGTCACCTGCACAAAAGTTATCAAGAAGTGCTATCCGGTCCGGGGCTCCACCTGAAACGATAACGTTGCGAATGGCTTCGTCGATCGCAGCTGCTGCAGCCCAATAGGCGTTCAGGTATGCATAGCGGGCGGCTAACCCGCAAGAAACGACGACCCCTGCTTTCTCATCTAAGACGGGTTGAATTACCGTTGCATCGGAAGGTGCATCTAAACCTTTGCCTAAAAGTGGCTTGAGCACCGTCCTGCCCTGAACTTCGTGATCGTACTGCCTTATTACCCATTCCTTGGAAGCAATACTTATCTGGCCTAGGAGTCTTAGCAGGGCCTGACCCAGGTCCTTCGGTGCGATAACCTCGATCTCTTTATCGGGCTCCGACCTGTCGTTTGTGTTACTGGTTTTACCCACAGGCTCTAACTTAAACCTTCGTTTAGGAAGACCGGAATGAAGGAATCTCATATCGAGCGCTGCGACCTCTTCACCCTTAAAGTGCAGCCTCAAGATCTTATCCTCAGTCACCTCGCCTATCTTAGTAGCCTCAATGCCGATTTCCGCTGCTAGATCCCTAAATCTTTCGAGCTTATCCGGGTGTACGAAAACAACCATCCGTTCCTGTGATTCGGAAATCCATATCTCATGATGGATCAGCCCGATATACTTAAGGGGAACCTTTTCAAGATCAACCACAGAGCCGTACCGTTTTGTCATCTCACCCACTGCCGAAGACAACCCCCCTCCGCCACAGTCGGTGACGCTTGCGATGAGATTATTGTCTCTTGCCTTTAGGATGAAGTCCCGCAGGAGTTTTTCTTCGATAGGGTTCCCGATCTGGACTGCGGAGCCGTGCTTGACGTGTGAAGAACCAGCAAGCGCCGTGGAGGCGAAAGTAACACCGTGGATACCGTCCCGTCCGGTACGCGCGCCAACGAGGACTATAGCATCACCAGTGGAGACTTTCTTCGCAACCTTGCTTCGGGGCATTAACCCTAATGTCCCGCAGTAAACAAGCGGGTTTGCGATATAGGCTTCGTCGAAGAAAACCATTCCGGATGCGGTGGGTATACCCATCCTGTTACCGTAGTCCCTTACTCCTGAAACCACGCCCTCGAGGATCCTGCGTGGCGGAAGTACACCTTTTGGAAGCTTCCGTGAAGGGAATCCGGGAGGTCCGAAGCAGAAAACATCGGTATTTAGGATTGGATCTGCGCCCTGGCCTGTGCCCAGTACGTCGCGGATAACGCCTCCGATTCCTGTCGCCGCACCGCCGTATGGCTCTATGGCAGATGGATGATTATGGGTTTCCACCTTGAACGCCAGCGCAAGTTCTTCTGAAAATTCTACCACACCGGCGTTGTCCGAAAACATCGACAGACACCAGTCCATCCCGAGTTTTCGGGAAGGCTCCATTATCGTATCTTTCAAAAGATTCGAGTACTTCTCGTCTCCCACCTCAAATGCGGCGTTAAAGGTCTTGTGCACGCAGTGTTCGGACCAGGTCTGGGCAAGGGTTTCCATCTCAGTAAGGGTAGGATCCCTGCCTGCTTGACGAAAATGGTCAGAGATCGCCTTCATCTCTTCAATGTCTAAGTGCCAGTCCCTTCTTACTGAAAGTGAACAAAGCTCCTCATCTGAAAGTCCAGCGAGTTTGACGTACTCTATCTTGAATCTTGAACCTGAATTCTTGGGAAAGGGATCTTCTCCGCGGACGGCTATATGCTGGATAAGAGGGTTAAACAGGTGCCGTTCTGCAAAACGCACAAGCTTCGCCCGAGGGATCGTGGATGGGAAAAGGTAACGTGTTGCACAGCCTACATCGGTTATCGGGACTTTCCTCTCACGGAAATGGTTACCTATCCATGCCGATTCAGGATCAGAGACCCCTGGATTAAACCAAATCTCAAGGGCCCTCATCCCGGCAGGTTGTGATCTGCCGTAACCTATCCCTTCTGAAACCGCATCCCCAAGCAGTTCTTTTGAGATTTCCTCCACCTCTATTCGAGATAGGTTAGTTTTAATGAAGTAAACGCGTAAAATGGATAAACCCTTGGAAATCAATCCTTCCTCTGAAAGCAATCGCGACAAACTCAGAACCTTAGGATCCGCTCCTTTCTTGGAAACTTCTACGCGGTACACCACTGCCGATAATATTCGACTGGTGAGTAATGTCAACACAACCAGGTTTTTTCTGAATATTACAATCGAGTTATCTGAAAGCAAGTTATCACATATTACTACCCCCCCTTGACTTATAGGCTTTTTCGTATATTATTAGTTACTAGGGCTATGCTGTCCTGAAAAAAAATTTTTAAGAGGTGTGGATGAAAAAATTTATGAGCAAGGAGGCTCTCGTGAAACGCACAGCAATGTCAGTTCTTTTTTTAACACTTATTTCCACGCTTGCAGCTCAACCTACGGCCATAGGTCCTAAGGGCCTGGCACGAATGACAGATGCGCGAGGAGACGGACTTTACAACTGGACCGTAGGTGTTTCTTTTTCAGGCATCGATCACGGAGCGGAACACATGAACGATTGGAACATTAAAACCTGGGATAATTCAGTATTTCGTCTGTTCGGCTCGTGGGTTCCGATTGAACCTCTGGAGCTCAGTGCAGCAGGCGGTATAGGTTACTCATATCCTCAACAGATTTCAGGAGTGGAACCAACGGTTGGTCTTTGGGATCTGGAGTTATCCGCCAAATATTCCCTGCCCCTTGAATACTGGACGGTAGGCGCTCTAGCTACCGCAATAGCCCCCATACATTCGTCGGTGTTTGGTAAACCTCGTTTCGGAGCCGACCTTATCCTTTTAGCATCTACTAACGTAGATATGGCCGATTTTCACCTCAATCTGGGTGGACGCCTTCGTGACAGTGTAACCGTCATGCTGGGCGCAGGTGCCGAGATACACTACCTATTTCTGAACCCTTACGTCGAACTGACCGCTGAAGCTGCTCCGGGGTACATACCTCTCCGTCTCACACCTGGGCTGAGAATAATTACCAATCCCGGCATAAGCTTCTACTATGCTGCAGACTTGGGGTTGAATCGGTACGCGCAAACCATCGATACCCAGGATACCCACTACGTTAATCAAATCTATATGGGTATATCTTACTCCCCTGCTAACAGGATCGTAACCAATACCCGTACGGCTAAACTGCTGATCGAGGTCGAAGACGCCGTTACAGGCGAGCCTATTGCCGCCCAGGTAACGATTGCCGACCACTTTCCGGGCGTATTTCTCTTGGGGCAAGACGGACAGAGGCTGGTGGACGTTCAAACCGGAAGGTACGAAGTTACGGTTTCCGCCCCCGGTTACGAAACCCAAACTTTTATGGCCGGCTTCTCCCCTTTGAGAAGAAATCATCTTGCCGTCAAGATGGAACCGCCTTACTATGCCAGAAGTAATACCTTAACCGTGAGGGTATTCGACACCTACAACAATAAACCGGTTTCCGGAGGATCGGTAACCATTGCTGGGACAACGTTGACCACCGACGCTGACGGCGAAGTTGAGTTTAATCTTTCCGGTGGAAAATATGAGATCGAAACCAACGCGCCTGGATATCGCAGTAAACGAGAAAATATTGATTTCTCAGCCAGCGAACCTTTGATAGTCAAAATCTCCTTGACTCGATCCTAACGTCGTAAGGGGGAGAGTAATTAGATAAACGGGAACGTGCACTTAGGTCTTATTTATATAAATAAGGGAAGGATTTCCCTGGAAGGGTGTATTATTTACTCCCGGCGATCGGAATCCCTTTGAACCTGGGTGCGAGATAAAAAATCGCGTCCTTGAATATGTTGGAAATCGAACACAGGATATTCAGGAAAGCGGACTTATGGTTTTTAGTAATCTCCTCCCACTCGATCTTATATACCTTGTTCAGGCTGTGGAGCAGGTCCCTGGAGTCCAGATCTATCTCGGAATCCTCCGGGGATATCGTCTCGGCGGAATCGTGGAGTTCTAATTCCAAATCCGAATACCCGTACAGGTACATATGCCTGCCTCTTATCTGGGTCAACTGATTTGTCAGGTCTTCGATGTCCTTGAGACTTCGTTTAGTGGTTTCTTCAATCGAGTGCGGCGCATCCGGGTATCGTTTCAATTCCTTCTCTATCTTGGTTAACCAGAACTGTACCCGGCACTTGAAGACGTATATCTCGTTGAGGTAGGCGGAAAGGGTCAGATCGTACCACTCGGAATCGTTGCGGATATCTCTCCTTAAGGCCTCTTCGGCGGGAAAAGGCTTGACGAGAAGATTCCCAGCCTGGTACATCCTTACGAGAGACGAAACGATCTCCTGTTCCCATATCTCGACAAGTAGGGCAACCAGCTTTTCCTCTTTGCCGAATTTATCGAGCCAGGTCTCCCTCCATCCGTTATCCGTCTCTTCGGTCTTGAGCGCAGGGATTGGATTCTCCTTGGTCAATGTCCGCCAGATCTTACGCGACCTGGCATCGAATTCCACGAGCTCGGTAAAGTTTCCTTGGTTTTCACCTTCGAGTAAACGCCCGAGAGGATCCTCCGGTAACTCATCCAGCATCGATCGGTTCATCTTTTCTCCTTCCGGCTAGGAGGTATAAAAAATGAAGGATATTCGCCAAATCTTCTGACGTATATCCCCCATACATCATGCCGTCCTCCGGATACTGTGGGGAAACCTATTTTAATCAAGCTTTAATGTCTCCTTACTTAATTTGGCTCTCTCCACATTAAGAGTACTAATGATACCCTTGGAACCCCGTCGTGTCAACCCGGAAGGCTAGGGTTTTTTCCTTTCCCTCATCGATGCCGTAAATATCAAAAGATTGATACCCAGAGCAACTACCAGACCGATTACTATCACCCACCATGTTACGGGTACGAACTGGTAGGCGGGTAACAGGAGAATGAACTGGGCAGGTATGGCGACAATGGCGAACAGGAGTGCAAGAAGGAACCTGGAGCGCTCGGTCTTGACCCCTGCCACAACGATGAGGTATAAAGCAACCATCATAGCTAACGAGATCATGATGCGGCCCACCAGGTGAACCTCTACCATCCACTGCACGTTGAAGACAAGCGCTGCAAGGAAGCAGATACCGGCGAAAACGTATATGGACAGTGCGGAGATTATAGCGGACACCGTCCTTTGCAGCCTGCGAATCTCGCGCGCCATAGCCGCGAGGATGAAGGCAAACAGTCCCACAGCGACGATGAAGAAGATGAACCTTAAGAATATGGAAATACCGGCAAACGGGACTGAGACGGTACCGGCGAGTCCAAGGTCGCTCGGGCTGCAGAGCTTGAGCTTGTTAAATCTGAGTTCGTCGTACAACGAAAACCACAAAACCAGTCCATAGGCGCCCAGGACGAACCCGATACCCTGAAAAACGTAGCCAACACCCCGCCATGCGCGGCGTGAGCGTGTGTCTTCTGCTTTACTCATTTCTTTCCTCCTGAGATTTGATTTAGGACAAGCACTCCTGCTTGTCCTGGACAAACAAGAGTGTTTGTCCCTACACCCGAAAATGAAGTGTATGCTGCGGACGGCGAGTGTCAAGGACGTGATTTGGGGCAAGAGGAAAAACCGCGGAGGACACCCTCTCCAGGGTGTCCGTTTGTTGCCTCGTAGGGGCGAGGCACGAGTCGCCCTCCCAGCTAACCAACCTAAGGGTCGGGTTCTACGATCTCTGATGCCTCGAAATGATTTGCGTGAAGAGAAAAAGCGACGCTGCAACCAGAGAAAAGCCTGCACCGACGTTGAACGCAACCTGGACCGAGAACGTGTCCCATAAGAAACCGAAGAGCAGGCTTGCAGGCAGGAGCGCGAGACCGATAAGGGTTTCGAAAAGCCCGTAAGCGGTGGCGCGGCGCTCCGCAGGAACGAGGTCGGCTATGAACGCGCGGAATGTCCCTTGTGAGGAACCGAGATACAGGCCGTAACCCGCGAAAAGTAGCCACATGGCACTGCTTGTCGAGAATCTGCCGAAAAGGAAATAGACCGCCGAATACACGAAGAATGTGCCGAAGATCGTCCACCGGCGGCCGATACGGTCTGAAAGCGCGCCGAAAAGCGGGCTGGTCAGGGATCCAACCAGACTGTAAACCACCCAGAGCAGAGGAACCATTCCCTGGGCCACGCCCGCGTCCTGGGCACGCAGCAGAAGGAATGCGTTGGACGAGTTGCCGAGGGTGAAGACGACCATGATCCCGGCGAACCATATGAAGTCCCGGCCCAGGGATCCGGTTTTCTTTGCCTGGGCAACCATATCCTTGAGAGTCCTTAGCTCTCGTACGAAGAAGATGAGTGATACCGCAATGAGTGCTGGAACCACGGAGGAAAGGAAAACCAATCGTACGTTGTTGTCGGTAAGGTAAAGTATAAGCATCGCCAGGAGCGGCCCGCATGCAGCGCCCAGGCTGTCCATCGCCCGGTGAAACCCGAAGCCCAGACCGCGCCTTCTTTCTGAAACCGACTGAGACAGCAAAGCGTCACGTGCGGGTGTGCGGATGCCTTTTCCTGTGCGTTCGGTAAACCGCAGCCCCAGAACCACGCCCCAGCGCCCGGCGGCGGCAAGCAACGGCTTGGACACTGCGGAAAGCGCATAGCCTGCAATAACGAACGGCTTGCGGCGCTTTACCCGGTCGGAAAACCAGCCGAAAACCGACTTGACGAGCGAGGCGGTGGCCTCGGCTATCCCTTCGATTACGCCGACCAGGGTGTTGGTCGCGCCGAGGGAACGCAGAAACCCGGGCACCAGGGGATATATCATCTCGGTGGAGATATCGTTAAACAAGCTAACGAAACTCAAAAGGATGAGGTTTCGCCGCCCGCCCGGGGTTCGGGGCGTTTCCTCAGATGCCTGAGTTGGATTCACGCTTCATTATATTTCCGGTTGGGCAAGCGTCAACTGATTTGGAGTGCGATGACCACGTCATCGCCGCAACAACACGGTTGTTGCACTCCATAGTAAAACCCCGTAGGGGCGTACCTTCAGGTGCGCCCGTTATGATTTGTAATCGAGCCGACCTAACGCGTAGCGCGCAACCCAAGTTGCGAACGTCGCCCCCTACGGACTGCATACCACGGAGGACACCCTCTCAGGGTGTCCATTCTCGTTGATTGAACAGGTTAGAGAACCTGTTCGGCACACGAGCTGCGGGCGCAGGTCGCAGCGAGTGAAGGCGACGCAGTTGCCTCCAACGAGCTGCGGCCACAGGCCGCCTGCGATCTTTTTGCGTGTCCTCTACGCAAAAAGGAGCATTAAGACGGAGTTGCCTCCATCGAGCGGGCGCAGGTCGCAGCGTACCCCTTTTGAAACCACAGATTTCACTGATTAACACAGATTTAGCGTGTAGGACAGGCTCTCCAGCCTGTCCGGACAAACAAGAGTGTTTGTCCCTACACCTCCCTTCGGTCTATTTATACCCTGGGTCTATAAATTTTATGGCATCCTGAATAAGACCTGAATATCGATTGAGTAATGAAAGAAGTTTACGTTTAACAATTAGAGCGACTTTGGGGGCAGAAGTTTTGATTTCGGTATTCACTTTCCTTAAGGAAGCTCCCAATTTTTTTTCTCCTCCGGGTACATTTTCAAGTATTACCTTTCGTAAATTCCACAGCCTAAGCTTCCTTTCGAATTTACTATCTGAATGAGGATGAACGTACACGTGTCTGAGTTTGATTAAATTGTCTGTTTCCTTTCGTATAGAGGCAGTAGCTTCATCAATTTGAGTTATTAATTTTGGTGACCCTTCAAATTTTTTCACAGCATTTTTGAATAAACCAAACCAGGCAAATAATCTGTTTTGGAAAATATAAATTTCACTAACGACAAATGATTGGAGCAATTCATACCATTCTGTTTCATTTTGCATATTGCATTTCAGCCTCATTTCTTCAGGTATTGGATTACCCAAGAGCAGACCTGCTTGGTATACTTTCAATAATGTAAATAGAATTTGGCATTGCCACGCAGCAATGAACTCAATTACCAGCTTTTGTCTTTCGTCAAAGTTCTTCATCCATCTCTGACAATACTCTTCACCTTTTTCCTTTGGTTTAGACTTAGGCAGATGTTCAATAACTGTATAATCCTGCATTCTTTTGATCAAATAATCATTTAGTGCGGCAATCCCTACGACACTCTCAATTTTCTCCCCTTTAATAAGGCGACCGAGTACTTCCCGATATTTACGATTAAACTCAGGGAAAATGATCATAATTCTACCTTAAGAGATCGAAAGCTCTTAACTCCCTTACAATTTTGGCAAATGCTTTTTCCAAACAGTCTTGTGTGAAACTCTCCCAGATTATCGCACGATTCATGGAAGGCCATTCTACCCCTTCTTCTTTTAGCCAGATGAGTTTATCTTTTAACATCAGCTTTGCGTGTTCCGATTCGATGAGTACGTTTCCTCGAGGGTTTTTCCCCTTCGGATCATCAGGGTCTTTCTCAGCTAGAATAATCGCGCAGTGTGATTCTTGTATCTTCTTCTCAGCATCTGGTCGAATTCCGCGCCCTTCGGAGGCTGTCCATTCCGCCACAATTGGTTCTAAACCAAGGTCATCTCTTACAAACTTAAAAACTCTATCAAGTACGGAAGTTGGTGGCCCATGACTAATAAAAACTTTAGCGATGTCTGCCTTTGCCTTTACTGTAAGCTCTTCTAAGTAATTCCGAATCAATCTAATGGCAAGTTCTAAGTCTCCCCTAAAGAACTCAATATAACTAATTTCAAAAAAAGGTCCTTCTTCGGAGGATAACTTTTCCGGTAACTCCCTGATGCTAAGTGCTTCGAAAAGATCCTGTAGGTTCTTCTTTAATTCAAGGAAATAATCTTTCGTTTTTTTTAAATGGTCTTCCCAATATTCAGCCCACGCCACTTTCTGGTAAGAATCAATAGACAATTTCCGCTTCAAGTGATCCAATACACTTTTAAGGTATGGGAAAATTATGAGCCTTAATCTTTGAGTAAATTCGTTCATCTAATTACCTTCTCTAGTATCTACTTTTCCACCTTCCTGTCAAGGCATCCTGTCTTTTTTCACCCCAAACGACTGCTGTGCATCCGCCCGGATGACCCCTAATCTCGACTTCGTCGAGATTTAAGAAGTTCGATCTGTCACCCTTTTGTCCCACTTTTGTCCTACTTATTTTTCACCCCACCAAATCGCTTCGCGCTTTCGCGGGTGACCCCTAATCTCGACTTCGTCGAGATTTAAGAAGTTCGATGAATCGAACTTCAACTTGTCCCACTTTTGTCCTGCTTTTGGGGCGCTTTTGTCCCATTTTTGTCATACTTTTGTCATACTTTTTTTGCCACGTTTTCACAGCTCAACCTTGCGGTCCAGGCTGCGGTACTGTATAGCTTCCGAGATGTGCTGCGGCTTTATATGCTCGGATGAATCTAAATCCGCGATTGTACGTGCCACCTTGAGGATCTTGTCATGCGCGCGCGCCGAAAGCCCGAAGCGCTCCATTGCGGTCTTCAGTAAGTGCTCGGAATCAGGTGAGATATCACAAAAAGAACGTACTTCCCGCGACCCCATCTGCGCGTTCGAGTAAACGGGGTGCTTGCGCTTAAGCGCCTTAAATCTCGTAAGTTGCACCTGTCTAGTTCTGACTACGCGTTCGCGGATGCTCGCCGAGGTCTCGCCCGGCTCTCTGCGCCTAATCTCGTCAAAACGTAACTTAGGGACTTCGATGTGAATGTCGATCCGGTCGAGCAAAGGCCCTGAAATGCGTGACCTGTAGCGTTGGATCTGCGGAGGTGTGCACCTGCATACGTTCACAGGGTCCGTAAGGTTACCGCACGGGCACGGGTTCATGGCCGCAACTAACGTAAAACGGGCAGGATAGGGAATTGTAACCTTGGCCCGGGATATGACGACCTTGCCGTCTTCCAGGGGCTGACGCAGGACCTCGAGAACGTTGCGCCGGAACTCGGGCAGTTCGTCGAGAAAGAGCACGCCGTTGTGGGCAAGGCTAACCTCCCCAGGTCGCGGGACTTGGCCGCCGCCGATCAGACCAGCGTCCGAGATGGTGTGGTGTGGGGACCTGTAGGGACGCGTGGCAACAAGGGCCTTTCCCTGATCCAGCATCCCGGCCACCGAGTGGATGCGTGTCGTCTCGAGGGCCTCGTCTAAGGATAGCGATGGAAGGATGGTCGGCAGACGCTTGGCCAGCATTGTCTTTCCCGTGCCCGGTGGGCCTATTAGAAGAATGTTGTGTCCGCCTGCGGCTGCAACCTCCAGCGCGCGTTTGGCATGCTCCTGGCCCTTGACCTCGGAAAAATCCACACCCCAGGACATCTCCTCACGGAACAGTTCGTCAACGTCAACGTCGATAGCATGAATTTCCTCCTCGCCGCAGAGGAAGCGGACCACCTGCAGAAGTGAATCCGCAGGATACACAAAACCCTTGCCCCGGATTCCCGCCTCACGAGCGTTTTGGGAAGGCAGGATCAACCCCTTGAAACAGCCGAGTTCCTGGACGAGTGAAGCGACGGAAAGCGCGCCCTTGATCGGTCGGATAGTGCCGTCGAGGGAGAGTTCGCCGACTATGAGGTAGCGGGCAAGTTCTTCTTGTGGGACTCCTCCCCGGCAGGCGATCATTCCGAGCGCTATCGGCAAATCGTACGCAGCGCCTTCCTTTCTAATGTCTGCAGGCGCAAGATTGACGGTTGTCCTCGAAACCGGTAACGAATAGCCAGAGTTCTTTAACGCGGCAAGCACCCTGTCCTTGGATTCCTTGACCGCGCCTTCCGGCAGCCCGACCGTGGCCCAGTAAGGCAGGCCGCTGCGGACCGTATCTACTTCGACTTCCACACGATAGGCGTCGATGCCCAGAAGCCCAGCTGAAGTAACCTTTGCTAACATATGTTTCTATCCTAACTGAATATACTGATTTTTTAATGATTTGCAAGTTTAATCTTGATTTTTTAAGGCTGGATTACGGCCTTTAGTGTTTCGGTGAACCTTCTGGTCTGGTTCGGTTTTTTTAGGATAATGATGCATTTACCTTTACCCTCTTCATCGAGGATCTTCATTATTCTACTCTACGCCTCGAATTGCGAGGATAGTTCCAGATCCATCGTATAAACTCTTTATCCATCTTTTCGTGGCAGCCCGGGATCGCATACGGGCGTACCCTGGTAAGCTGCCTTCTTAGGCCCCGATACAAGCATAAGAAACGGGAATAGTCAAGGAAGATCACGGTATCAGCGGCCTTTAAGCGCATGACCAAGGTACCACCTTAGTTTCCGTCAATTACCCAACGATCCCTTTTGATCAGTTCAGATACAATTTGCTTCCGCTCATCTTTACCTGTTTGGACCCAGCCCGGTCTCCAGTAACGGGCATCCAGATTGATCAGTGGAAGCCTGAGTATCTTTGAGAGCTTGCGCGCAAGCATCGACTTGCCTGCCCCGCCCGAACCAACCACAAGAATCCTCCACATTTCACTGGAAAGCATTGGTAAAGTGTTCGATGACAGGTGGTTGACCTTTTTTGATTATTACAGAGATAACATCGAACCTGCAGGGCGGCGGTTCAATAGGGTAGTGTTCAGACAGCCATGTCTGGGCCGCATTTCGAAGCCGGTCCTGCTTGGCGTAGTCGACCGACTCACCGGGAGTCATGAAGCCTGCGGTGGATCTGGTCCTCACCTCGACGAAAACTATCTCTTCCGAGTCCCGGGCGATGATATCGAGTTCTCCCCAGCGGGTGTAGAAGTTGCGGGTGATTATCCCGTAGCCTGAGTTCTGAAGAAACTCCGCAGCAGCTTCTTCCCCGCGCTTACCGAGTGATTGGCGATTCATGGGTTAATGATACTTTTCAACGGCTTAAATTCAATCCTTACCATGATCGAAACGATAGGCAATACCGAGGGTTGACATGGGAATCGGAATCCCGTAATGATCTCTTGATCCTGAAATATTAACGCCTCCAAACACAGTGTACCTTTTTGAGAAGTGCAGCATTCCCATTATATCAATATTATTCATAATGTCTTCAAAACTACTTTCTCCTGTAAATATTACTCGGACTCCCAAAGTAGCAACCTCATTCCTGTCTCTTCCTTTAATACCTAAAAGTAAAGACGGAAAATATTGCCACGGAGCATAGAAAACCGGAGAAATCTCAAACTTAAACACAGGTTGCACATATTTACATTGATATGTCAACTTTGCACCCGCTGCTCCGTCTATAAGAGGCATAAAATCACTCAAATCAGTTCCTACCCCTACGCCTAACCTGGCTGAAATATCCAGCCAACGTGCAAGACCGTATCCACATAAAATATCAACCCTTGGTCCCACACCATAAAATCCGAAATCATCTGCTGAAAATCCGTAACTAGATACACCCAGGCCTCCTGTTAGATGGAACCCAGGTTCGATTTCCGCCGTTTCGTATATCGGTGACACGCAGCCCATAACTCCAGCCGCAATACATACGACCATAATGACCAAAACAATCCGTCTCTCGCACCTCACTTTTCCTCCCTCTCTTTCCTCCCGAAGTTATAGGCGTAACCCAGACCGAAGCAGACTTCTCCATCCCCCACTGCGGCAAAAAGATGAGTGCCGCTCAATGGATGCAGATTAATGAATGCCCCGGTAGGTGCTATACCGAATGCGGTCTGCAGACCTAAAGTGACTATCTCGTGTCCCTTCCGGGTGGAGAATCCGATCATTGGTGTAAGAGACACGAGGCGCGGATAGTCGGGTTCAACCCTCATCGAAATGTTGAAAATCTTCCACGGAGTTGAAAACTTGACTCCCAGACCAAACGAGGGCTCCTGGACAGGCTCTCCCTGCGGTATATCCTTGCCGATTATTACGCCTACCCGACCGGTCATTGAGAACCAGTTGGTGAATGCATAGCTTGCAGCGAGATCAGGGCGGACTCCTTCCATGCCGTCGTGGATGTGGATTGCCCCTGATGAGCTTTCGACCTCGTAGCGGTGATAGCCCACCCCGCCGCCCACGGTCAAGCCTTCATGGGTTATGGCGGTGTCGTAGATAGGTGCAAGGCCTGTACAGTTCGCAATCACTGTTGAGATTACGACTAAGACAATCCATCTAAAAACCTTCATCTTTTCCTCCTAATTTCCCGAAAGTGTAGCCTAAACCTAGCGAGGCAATTGGGTATCCGTTACCGATCTCGGTAAAAGTTGAAAAAAGATCTAAACCTAGAAAGATTGACCACCTTGGTGAGACATGGATTGTTGAAAATACCTCAAGAAGTATACCCTCAGCCCCTGAGAAAATTTCAGGACGTACCCCCAGGGTCACGCTTTCGTTTCGACCAATCCCCCATAAAAGCGTAGGAGTGAATATAAACATTTCCAATCCCGGTGCATAGGAAGCCTCAAATCTTATCGCAGGCGTATGGTTTCTTAAGGGATATGCGTATTGGATACCTAATGCCAGGTCGCCTTGAAGATAGGGTCCTTCACTTACCGGAATATACTCGGGAACACTAGTGTATCCGAATCCTAAACCGAAACGTGAACTTACCTGGAAATTATTCTTAAACCCGTATCTTAATTCCATATCTGCTCTGGGGCCTATGCAATCAAGCATCCATTCGCAATCAACGTTGATAAAGCGAGAAAAACCTAATCCTGCATCCGCATGAAACCCGGGCTCTATCCTCGCCGTGCCGTAAAAGGGGGAGACGCATCCCACACTTAACAACCCCGCCAACATTACCACCCGAACGCACACTGCGAAATGCCGCATCGCGACCTCCTTTTAATAATGATAATAGTGAGGAGGGTTAAAATGTCAAGTGAAACCTAGGAGAAAAATCCCGCAAGTTACGTGTTGACACAACACTATGTATCAATAGACTTATGGATGGGTGAAAAACTAAAGTTCCTCAAGGAAACCGATGCCTGGAGTACTGTTCTATTTGCCGACCCAATCGGAATTCCACTTGCAAGACTCTTGTCTCATACCCCTGTTCACCCGAACGTCGTAACCATACTCAGTCTTGTCCCGGCATTGGCTGCCTGTTACTTCTTTTGGCAAGGTGACGGTATATCTCTTATCTGGGCTGCACTGCTTTTTCAGTTCTCATGGATATTAGACTGTACCGACGGCAAGCTTGCAAAACTTACAAGCAAACAAACCGAATTTGGTCGTAAGCTCGATCCAAGGATAGATCTAGCCCGTAAGCTGATAGCTCTTGTTGCATTAACCTGGGGTGTTTATCGTGAACTTGGACTTATCTGGTGTATTGCAACCGGCGCGGGCGTTATCTTTCATTACCTCAACCACGTTGTCGGGCACCATATACCACCGCGTTTTGGTGCATGGGATATACCCGCAGTACCTGTTGAGCGTAGATTTATCCGCAGGGTTGGACAGTTGTATACAGGTTATGACGAACAATTCTTGATCCTGGTGATTGGACCTCTCTTAGCTTGGCTCCACCCGTTTATCCCTATTTCTGTGCTGTGGGGTGCTAGTATACTGTATCTGATCGTTGTTATCGTTGTCAAAACCAGGTTATACAAAGAGAAGAAATGCAAACAATAATCCTAGCCGCAGGTGAAGGCCGTCGCCTTCATCCATTGACCCTGGATCGACCTAAGGCAATGTTGGAGGTGGAAGGTCGGACACTCATCGGCCGTGCTATTGACAGCTTACATGCTGCAGGGATAACCGATGAAGAAATTATCCTCCTCTCAGGACACAAGGCTGAGAAGCTGAAAGTGGCGGTTCCGAACTGTCGATTCATCAATAATGAAGTCTTTGCATCAACTAATAACATCTATTCGTTGTGGCTTGCCCGGGAGTTACTTGAAGGGAAAGATTTCATCCTCCTCAACAGCGACGTGCTCTTTGCTGCGGGGCTTACCAGAGATATTCTGGAGGATCGAAGGAAAAGCGTTCTCATGGTGGACGATGTTAACCCTCTTAAAGAGGAGGAGATGAGGGTGATAACCGACCCGGATGGGAGGATAACTGCTATTTCCAAGACCCTTCACGTGAAGCAAAGCGCAGGCGAGTACATCGGTCTGGCCCGGTTTGGGAAAGATTTCTCAAAAGCCTTGTTCGCACAGATTGACCGGATGATGGATGAAGGGCAAACTGGTGTTTGGTACGAGAACGCAATCGACGCGATTCTTGATTCATGTCCCCTTTACTCCCTTAGCACAGGCGGACTACCCTGGATCGAGATAGATACCCATGAAGACCTTGCCCGTGCAGCCGAGGTTGCACGGGAGATAGAAAAAATGGAGACCTAGATGCCAATATTCGGAAGCAATGTATCCTTGCCTATACAGGTCAGGATTGATGATAATCTTTTAGATGCAGCAAGTAAGCTTTTGAACGAAACGAACCTTATGTTTTTACGCCCATTAATCCTGACCATGTCAAACATCCGACATCTCTCCGACAGGGTAGCTGCCGGATTTGGAAATTCAACTATCCTGAAAAAAATCCACACAGAGGAAATAGAAAACAACACCTATCCTGAGGTGGAGAAAATTGAAACATTCATAGACGATTTCCGTCCCGACGTACTCATCGGTGTGGGCGGTGGTCAGGTGATTGACATAGCTAAATTTGCCGGAGCAAGAAGGATGTTACCTGTCGTCAGTATACCTACCTCTCTCTCAAACGACGGGATCTGTTCTCCGGTTGCTGTAATCCGTTTCCGTAAAGAGTCCAGAAGTGTTGGAGTCAACATGCCTGCTGCCGTTCTCGTCGATCTGGAGGCGGTTACCACTGCCCCAATTCAGAACCTCAAAGCCGGGGTTGGTGACCTTTTATCCAACATCTCCGCAACCAACGACTGGCTGATGTCGTATCATAAGACCCATGTACATTACGATACCGTGGCGGCACTTCTCGCGCGCAAATCGGCTTTCGAGATGTTGGATGCCAAACGCGTTGATTTCGCAGATACCTCGTTTTTACGCGTTCTTGCCGAGGGTCTGGTGCTTTCGGGAATAGCTATGGGGATTGCAGGAACGAGCCGTCCGTGCAGCGGCTCGGAGCATTTATTAAGCCACGGCTACGATGAATTGTATCCGGATAGCCCGAGCCTGCACGGTGAGCAGGTTGCCATGTTTGCGGTGTTAACGTCATATCTGCAGGACGAGTACTCGTGGTCGGCCCAGGCCGAGTTTCTTCGCAGAAATGAGCTCATTGCCTCCCCTGAGGATCTGGGGCTTGACTTCGACGGATTCTTGAAGGTTCTGGAACGCGCGCCATCGACCCGCCCGGGACGATGTACCATACTTGATGAGGTTAAGAAAGACGATGTAAAGCAGGCTTTTCAGAAGGTGTATACTTCCCTCCCCAAGTAGAAGGCTGTTTGAAAATCCACCCCTTTTGGGATCGATACAGAAAACCTACACATGCTTATTGATAGGCTTCTGTAATCAGCGGTTCTCAGGAAGGCAACAAGTTCGCATATAAAGGGATTCAAACCTAAGTTAGACTCTCTTTTTACAATACAACCCTTCTACAGAGAACTCATCAAATTTACCACCTATCTCATAGATGTATTGTGATATTTAAGTTCCGGATTTGTACTGCCGGCAAGTCGTTGACAGCGTGTGATTCCTGACTAGAATTAAACGAAACATTGGAAAATTACTACTTTTAGGAGGAATTTAGAAATGGCACATAAGAAAGGCGGCGGTGTTGCAAAGAACAACCGGGACAGTTGTGGGAAAAGACTTGGCGTCAAGCGCTACGCCTCCCAGCAAGTGAAGACTGGCGAGATTCTGGTACGTCAGCGTGGTACGAAGTTCATGCCCGGGCGTAACGTCGGACGCGCAAAGGACGACACATTATTCGCTCTTCGAGACGGAGTAGTCCGCTTCGAGCACGTTTCTAAAACTAAAAAACGTGTGGTGGTGGAAGCGACAAAATAACGGGAGAATGAGATGAAGATACAATGGTTGGGTCATTCGGCGTTTCTAATAGAAACCTCAGATGGCCGTAAACTGATTACCGACCCTTACGATTCAGGGTCCTACGACGGAGCGGTAGGTTACGAGGAGATCGATGTTGCGGCAGACGTTGTAACAGTGAGCCATGAACATCCGGATCACGACGGCGTTGCCAATCTGCCCCAATCACCCGGTACGGTTATCCGGAATACCAGACCTATCGAAGTGGAAGGGTTTAAGATCTCGGGGCTTGAGACCTATCACGACGAAAACCAGGGAGACGATAGAGGGAAGAACACAGTATTCGTCATTGAAACTGAGGGTCTGCGTATCTGTCATCTTGGCGACCTGGGCCATCTTCTTACAGATAAACAGGTTAAAAAACTGGGCAAGGTTGACATTCTGATGATACCCGTCGGTGGTCACTTCACCATAGATGCTGACCAGGCTACTAAGCTTACCAATCAGATCAATCCCAGTATAGTCATCCCCATGCACTACAAAACCAAGGTGCTTGGCTTTCCTATCGCCGGGATCGAGCCGTTCCTTTCCGGAAAGCCCAACGTGGTTATTAAAGGAAAAACCTACACCGAGGTTTCAACCGAAAACCTGCCTGAAAAGACCGAGATTCACGTCCTGGACCACGCGAAGTAACCACATCTCAGCTGTTTATCCTGTAAGTTCCTGGGGAAATCGATAAATCCTGGAAAGCACCCTAAAAAACGATCATAGACTTCCCACTTAATCTACTAATTCCTAGTACCTGAAGTTACACCTGAGGAAGGCTTATTCAAAAATAACCTGTTGCGCAGTAGTTGAAGTTAATCGGCGGCATCCACTGATTGCCTAAACTGTTAATACTGGACTGATTTTAAAATCCCCCCACCCTCTCTACCGCATCAGCTTTTTTCGTTACCACTGCCTGAGGGTAATAATCACGAGCTCTTGGAGTTTCGTATTATCCTTGGAAACCGGCAGAGAATCCAGAAGGGCCTTGGTTTCCTCGGTGTGAAGAAGTTTGAGTAAACCCAAACGCTCCTCGGTAAGTTCGCCTGTCCATTCGCCTTCAAACCCCTTCTTTCCGGCAAGTGCCTGGGCAATCTCCAGAACCTCATCCGAGGCCTTTTCCTTTTTTAGCCCTGAGAGGATAGATTTGGAGTCACCACCAAGCTTGAGGGCAACTAGGTACGCCCATCGCCTGACATCAGGATGTTCGTCCTTGAAGCGGGCCTCTGCCATTGAAAGCCCCGAGGAATCGCCTATCATTCCCAAGGCTTGAACTCCAACGAGCCTCAAGCTCCAGAACGTATGGTTTAGCGAATACCGCAAGGCATAGATTGAGGCCGTATCCCGCATATTTCCGATAGCGGTAACCGCTTCGTCCTGGACCTCCCAGGCCACGTCTCCCATCCTTGACCGCAGCGCTGGTGCGGCTCTAACGTCACCTATGGCCCCCAAAGCGAAGGCAACCTGCTCCCGTACCGGCGGCTCGGGATCGGACATAAGTCCAATTAGAGGTTCCACCGCCTTCTTACTGCCTAATACCCCCAGAGTTCTTGCTGCCTGCATCACACAGAGATCGTTCTCGTCTGCAAGGGCTTTGACCAGTACATCCTCAGCCTGGGCTGCATTCAATCTGGCAAAGGCCTCGAACACCGCCTGCCTGACCTCCGGTTTCGAATCTGAGGCCTTGGAAAGCAATAGATCGATAGCACGTCTATCACCAAGCCGTCCCAAAGACCAGGCCGCTTTTGCCCTAACATCCCATTTATAATCATTGAGCAAGGCAAGAAGGGTAGGAACGGCCGAAGTATCCCCTATCCTGCCCAGGGCTTCAACCAGGATGGGCCTGTCTGAAAGTGAAGCGTCTCCGGATGCTTCCTGGAGGTCTTTAAGGGCGCGAGGATCGGCTATGCGGGCAAGGGCAATCAGGGTGGCGCTGCGTTCCGATCCCTCCAAAGATGGTAGACGTTCAAGGAGAACGGGTACCGCCTCTTCGGCGTCAAGTTTACCCAAGGCACCAACCACGTGTTCACGGATTCGTCTGTCCGGATCGTCAATGACCTTCATCAACCAGGGTGTGGCCCGAGGGTCTTCCAACTCTCCTAATGCCCAGGCCGCGTGGCTGCGCACCGGGGTATAGGTTCCTTGTAAAGCTTCTATTAGAGGTAAGACGGCTGAGGTGTCTCCCAGCTTGCCCAACGCCCATGCCGCCTCGTAAGCCGCGTTGACAGATGAACCCTCCAACACCTCGATCAGGGCCGAGACGGCAACCGGATCGCCTATATAGCCCAGGGCTTCAGCGGCAAACATTTTGGTCTGTTCCGAGGGACAGTCAAGGGCGTCGCTTAGACGAGTGATAGTCCCGGAATGGTCTGCCTCATCCAGGGAATCTAAATAATCGTGGCGATCCTCTATCGAGCGCATCGCCCAGCGATCGAATTCGGTGCAGTCGGGTGCAGAAATTAGCAGCATGAAAAGTAAATACATAATGCCTCCAGACTCGAATTATGTCTCATTTATTATATCCTTTAGACTGCCTGGGTCAAGGCAGCGCATCCCACACTCAAAACTTGACTATTCTTTCTGACGACTCGGTAATCTGAGAGAGAACAATTTAGCTTTATTGGATTGTTTTATGCAGCCTAACACTTGACAAAACCAAAAGCTTGCCTAATATCCTTATAAGGATAACAAGGAGCAGGGACCCCAAGTGTGGGAC
>JAFGSK010000024.1 GCA_016934635.1 Caldifarciminota bacterium | reverse complement strand
TTAGTAAGTCGCCTCAATACGTAGCTAACAGCCAGGTTGAGACAAGGGGTTAAAACCCCTTGTCTGGTTTTCTTGACTTTTGGCACAATCCCTGTCAGTAGAGTATCACCTTTCTTGTCACCTCAAAGGAATCAGCCTCCATGCGGACCAGGTACACCCCCTGCGTTACCTTATGACCTTTATCATCGCAGCCGTCCCAGGTTAAGGTGTGGGTGCCTGTGGTGTAGGTTCTGTCCGTTAACTCTCGGACTTTACGTCCGTTGACGTCATAGATGGTAAGTTCCGCCCTCGTTGAGTACGGCGCCGAGAAGCAGACCGTCTGCTCCCGGACTTCAAGCTCGAAGCCCTCTGTAGTTGGAACCTCTGCGATCGCAGCGCTTGACCATACGTGCTTTATCAGGGTGTCGTTGGCAGGATTCTGGTCGCCGTTGCAGAAAACGAGAAGTTCTGCAACATAGTGTCTTCCCGGGTCTCCCGGTGTCCAGGTAGAGAAGGTCAACTCGTGTGGGTCGTCTTCAGCAGGAAGATGTATGACGGATTCTATCGTGTGGTATACTACTGTGTCCGGATCGTAATCGTAGATGACGAGAATTACGTTGATGACCTCGGCTTCTTCACCCAGGTTGCATACACTAGCACGGGGTTCAATATCTACACCGGTTTCAACCACCGACTCAGGTGTTATTATCTCGTATGCCGCCACGTCGTGGTCGTAGGGCATCGGGTTTGCTGCCGGAGCGGATGCCGGTGCCGCTGTCATCAGGGCTATCACAAGCCCTGCAAGGGCAATACGTGAGGTTTTCATTACGTCCTCCTTTTAGTGAACGATTATTACTTTTTCTGTTTCACTCCAATCATCGGCCTCCATGCGGAATAGGTAGATGCCGCTTGGGATATCACAGCCAGCCTCATCCTGGCCGTCCCAAGTAACCTCATGGCGACCTACTTGCTTCGTATCGTCTACAAGGGTCTTAACCAGCCTGCCGTCGGCGCTGTACACCTTCAGGCTGACCTTGGCTTGATGCCTGAGACTGTAAGAGATGGCACCGGTTCTGGTGGATGCCTCGAATCGGATTTGCTCAAGCGCAAAGGGTAAATCAGCCGGGGTTTCAGCAATACCTACGTTAATATGGCGGTTGCAGTCGTCATTTTCCGGGCAATCGTCACCTGTGAGCTCGGTGCGGCTCCAAATCCAGTACCAATGATCCGCAGGTGTCTTCCAGCTAGGAAAGGTTACTTCAGCCCTGTATGGGTTTTCTTCCTGGTTGCCTTTCCAGTCAATAAAGGATAAAACCTGTTTGGTGTGCCAAACAAGGGATTCCGGGTTGCAATAACCAGTGCCTTTGTCAGCGTCGTAGATTTCAAGATCGATTTCGATACTATCCTCGGCGTTAAACCCGAAGTTCTCAACTGAAGCAACCAAAGTAAACTCGGTGCCTGCAGGATATAGGTCTTCCTTGGTATTTCCCCAGGGGTGGCCTTCAAGATTGGTAATTTCTATGACACCTACGTCGTGGGGAAACATCTTGAGATAACCTGTACGTATCACGTGAAAGTTGTCACTATCTTCATCGATGATTCCCTCGTACGAAATGCCAAGTTCACCGGTCATATCTTCCATTCCGATGACTGTATAATCCGCATCCCAGCCTCCGGATGCAGTGTAGTAAAGAAAATGGGCGTAGTGGTGACTGATCATTACTTCGTCGTTGCTCGCTACATCCAGGAGTTCCTGTCCGCCAAACTGCAACGTAGCAAGGAACATGTATTCGTTCTCGCTGTCGGCGTGTTTGACCTTGTACCACTCCACAGTGAGAAGCCTGGATTCTGAATCGTACAGATAGTAGATTCGGTTCTCAGCCTGTTCTCCCGGGGTAGAGGTCGGGTCAAAATCCGCCCACAACACTGCCAGCACCTCGTTCGGATCGTCTGGGTTGGGTATAGGTATTTTGGTCTGTGGCGGGTCGGATGGGTACTCATAGTAATCTACATCAAAGGTTAAGTGACCGTCAGGTGAGATGGCTAGTTCTTGCCCGGGCACAAACCAATAACCGCAGTACCAGAAGGAGTCTTCCAGTTCGTACTTGTAAGGCCGGGTATCGTAGGGGTCGAGCTTTTCAGCTTCCGGTTTGAACCAGATACAATAGACGGAATAGGGCGGTTCGGGCAGAGCAGGTAAAAAGTATTTCAAACAGGAAGAAGATGGTTCGTTATCGTACATATAGTAATATCCTGTTGCCTCGTTAGGTTCCTGTACCCAGCCAAAAGCCGAGGTCGACATTACAGCTATCACAAGCCCTGCAAGGGCTATACGTGAGGTCTTCATTGCCTCCTCCTTTCTTTCTTTACTTAACGAGTGTTATCTTCTTTACGTTACTCCATCCACAAGCCTCCATGCATACGAGATACACACCTTTAGCGATCTCATGTCCTCGATCATCGCATCCGTCCCAGGTTATGGTGTGGGTACCGGGGTCAATAGGTATATCTATCAAATTATCTATGTACCGCCCGCCTGCATCGTAGAGTGTAATATTAACATTCGTCCTATACGGAACCGAGAACTCAAGCCTGAGGCTCCTTTTTTCTAATTGGCAAATGTCAAAGGTAAAACCAGCTTTCCCGGGTAGCTCCTCGATTCCACCTTCGATTACCCTAACCTCTTTATATATTGTGTCGCTGTAGCTCGATTGATCGGCGTCTGAGTTTACCCAGAACCGAACGGTGTAAGTCTCGCCTATATCCCCTGGGGTCCAGGGGTCTGCGAAAAGGGTATCGTAATCACCTGAATTCATGTGAAGGGCTGTATAGTGATAGGTGTATACACCTTGTTCATCCTTGTCGAAGATGTCGACTTGTGCGTCGGCAACATCCGATTCTCTGCCGGTATTTGCAGCAACAATCCTGGGTTCGACAGGAACCTGGGTGGCTACCAAGGTGTCAGGTTTCAAGATGGCTATCGCTGTTATGTTATGGATGAAGGTTTTCTGATAACCCATTCTTATAACGTGGAGATCGTCGTCCTCGGTGTCGATAACCCCCTGGTAAAATATGCCGGCTTCACCGAAGTAATCTTCTATGCCTGTTACGGCCCCATCTGCGTCCCAGCCTGCCGAAGCGAAGTTATACATGAAATGGATAAGATGACCTGAATAGAAAAGACCGCCTCCTTCCCCCATTAACAATTCCTGTCCGCCCATTTGGAGGAAGGCAAGGAAGCTGTATTGATGTTGGTTTTGGGAGTGTTGAACCTTGTACCACTCAACGGTGAGGATTTGTGAGGTTGAATCGTATAAAAGGTATATTCGGTTGCTGTCCGAAGGTGGAGCTGCTGTTGTAAGGTTGTAATCTTCCCATAATACGGCCATTAATTCGTTAGGGGCATCGGCAACAGGAAAAGGAGGGATAATTGCCGGTGGAGTCGGGTAGCCTTCATCCGGTGGATCGTCGAACGAAAGCCAGCCGTCAGGAGAGATGAAGAGGTCGAGTCCGGGTCTGTACCAGTTGCCGAAGAACCAGAATGAATCAGGAAGATAATACTTGTTCGTGCGATCATTGTAAGGGTTAAGCATTACCGCGTCCGGGTCATCGTGTATTGCATAGTTCTCATATGGTGCTTGGGGCATTTCAGGCAACTCGGGATAGGTAAATGGAGCCTGTGACGCGTCGTCGTAGGCGTAGTAATAATCGGTAGCCTCGGTAGGCCAGGCTACCCATCCGACCGCACCACCAGCCATTCCTGTGTAGGCCGTACCCGTTAAAAGGATTAAAGTAATGACTTTGGTCATGATTTCCTCCCCGATGGTTTTTAAAATACGGTGTATCTATTGCTTAAAACGACATTTAAGGATTTCGTACGCATCCTCCTATCAGTTAAAAACCCTTTCTTCTTAAGAAGAATAAGCCTATAAAGCATCTTGTCAAGACCGAATCCGTTCATGTTAAACGACTCGACGACTTGGCTTATGGAGATTGTAACTCGGTCTTCTTAACCCCCTAGTAAAGTATGATTTTTTTAGCGGCGCGGAAATCCTCCGCCACCATGTGAACGAGGTAGGCTCCCTGAGCGACCTTGTGCCCTTGGGCATCGCAACCGTCCCAGGTTTTGGTGTGGGTACCTTGGGGGTAGGAACGATCTGCAAGTGTCCGTATGTGACGACCGGATACATCGAAGGCGTCCAGTTTGACCTTGGATGTAGCAGGTATGGTGAAGGTTACACGGCATCCTCCAGGCATTGGCCGGACTCCCAGCGTCTTGATACGAAATGGAAGCCCTTCCTCCTTGACTGCGGAGTAAGGGTTTTTGTAACCGATTCGAATTACACGTTCATCGATAAGGTTTTCGTAGGGATAATAGATACCGTGTTCCCCGGTTTGATCTTCAAATCCTGTACTACCGTTATCTGTGTTCCAACTATGACTGCACGAATTATACAAAAAGTGAATAAAGTGGTTACTGAAAATGACTCCATATTCGTTTTCAGATAGGAGCTCTTGACCACCAAGCTGTAGTTCTGTCATATAGTCGTACACGGAAGAAGCCGCAATACCAATCATGTTGTGCCATTCGATTTTAAGAATTCGTGTCTGAGAAACATAAAGGCAGTAAACGTGTTCATAATCCTCCGGTTTTGTGTCACCGCACCAGTTATCCTGCCACAATGGGGCTATTAGGGAATTAGGGGCCGCCTGGTTTGGGAAAGGGGTGGAGGGGAAAGGAGGATGGGGGAAGTCCGAATGATCTACTTTATCGAAGCTAATATAACCGTTTGGTGATATGAATACAGTGTCACCGGGTACATGCCATTGTCCGTAGAACCAAAAGGAATCTGGGAGCGTATATGGACAGGCGTGATCTATGTAGTAATCGAGGTCTAAAGCTTCGGGGTTGCTATGTATCGGTTTATATGTTGGTAAAGGTGGCAGCTCGGGTTCTGAAAACGGCGGCTCCGTCTCTTCGTTGTCGTACGCGTAATAGTAGCCTGTTTGCTCGGTCGGTTCCTGCACCCAGGCAAAGGTCGGGGCGAGGATTGCTGCTGTGAGCGTTATGATCAACCCAAAGATGGGTTTTGAAAAACGTGTGAAGGGTTTCATTTCTTCCTCCTTCTTTTAGTTAACGATTATTACCTTCCTTGTCGCCTCAAAGCCCCGAGCCTCCATGCGCACGAGGAAGATGCCCTGGGAGACCTTGTTCCCTCGAACATCGCGTCCATCCCAGGTAAGGTTGTGGGTGCCTTGGGGGTAGATCTTGTCCGTCAGCGTTCTGACCTTGCTTCCACTGACGTCAAATACCGCTATCTCGGCTCTTGCCTGATAGGGCACCGAGAACAGAATCGTCTGTCCATCGATCTTGAGATCGAAGCCCTTTGTTGTCGGAGCCTCTGCAACCGCAGCGCCTGACCAGACGTGCTTTATCAAAGTATCGTTGTCAGGGTTCTGGTCACTGGCACAGGAAACGATAAGTTCTGCAACGTAGTGTCTTCCCGAGTCTCCCGGTGTCCAGTAAGAGAAGGTTAACTCGTGTAGGCCGCTTTCAACAGTAAGATGTGTGCCGGGTTTTACAGTGTGGTAGACTAATGTGTCCGGATCGTAATCGTAGATGTTGAAAATTACGTTGAAGGTTTCGGCTTCTTCACCCAGGTTGCATACACTAACACAGGTTTCGATGTCTACATTAGGCTCAACAATCGACTCAGGTGCTATTATCTCGTATGCTGCTACGTCGTGGTCGAAAGGTAACAGATTGTTTGTGCCTGGATTCTCGTTGTCCTCGTCACTTTGGTTGATGTTTGATGTTTCTTTAAGGTCCTGCACCGAAGCAAATGAAGGAGTGAGGGCGAAATTTACCAGGATGACCGCAAAGATAAAAACGAAGGTTTTCATTACTTCCTCCCGAGTTTTGTGATTTATTTATTGCAAGCAATTTACATGCCAGAACTTCACCCTCTAACTTACATAATTTCCGCACTTGAATTACTTGATTTAGGTTGGGTTATACAAAAGTATAATTTGGAGTGAAAAAAGGTTAATTCAGGGTTTTTCCTTATCGGGTTTCTTCTTTTCCCGTAAACGGCGGCGGTGCTCGCGTATTTCCTTGAGTCGTTCCCTGAGCTTTGCTTCTCTGCCCCTGTCCGTAGGCTGATAGTACACATTCCCTTCCACCTTGGACGGGCGGTACGCCTGGTCCTCAAGAGCCTCCTCGTACGAGTGCGGGTACTGGTATTCCTTACCGTACCCGAGGTTTTTCATAAGTCTAGTAGGTGCGTTCCTCAGGTGCAGGGGTACGGGTTCGGCCTGGGTCTGGAGCACGTCCTTGCGGGCGCGCTGGATGGCCTGGAGTGTTGCGTTGGACTTAGGGGCAAGCGAAAGATATATGGCGGCTTCTGCAAGGTGAAACACGCACTCGGGATAACCCACGAAGTGAATCACATCCTTTGCAGCATTGGCTATAACCAAGGCCTGGGGGTCGGCAAGACCTATGTCCTCGCCAGCCAGGATGACCATCCGGCGCGCAAGGTACAATGGGTCCTCGCCCGAATCTATCATCCGCATCAGCCAGTACAAAGCGGCGTCCGGGTCCGAGCCGCGCATCGACTTTATGAACGCCGATATTAGGTTGTAGTGCTCCTCTCCAGACTTGTCGTAAAGCATGAACTTACGTTCCAGCACGGCCTCGGTCACCTCTTTAGTAACCATCCTTATTCCTTTGCTATCGGGTTCGGTAACCTGTACCGCCGCCTCTAGAGTATTCATCGCCCTGCGTGCGTCCCCGTCCGAAATCCGGATGATGAACTCGAGGACATCATCACCGACCTCAGGACTCATATCCTTAAGTCCCCGTTCATCTTCCATCGCCTGCTTGAGTATCTGCTTCAAGTCATCCTCGGTCAACGGGTTGAACACGAACACCCGGGAGCGTGACAGTAAGGGGCCAATTACCTCGAACGACGGGTTCTCGGTTGTCGCTCCAATGAGGGTAATCGTACCGCGCTCCACGTGGGGCAGAAAAGCGTCCTGCTGGGCCTTGTTGAAACGGTGTATCTCGTCCAGGAACAGGATAGTCCGCCTGTGGTGAGCCTTCCAGACCATTTTAGCACGCTCGACTATCAACTTGACGTCCTTTATCCCGGCTGTTACCGCAGACTTAGCAACGAACTCGGAGTTGACGAGCCTTGCAATCAGAAACGCCAGGCTTGTTTTTCCCGAACCCGGGGGTCCCCAGAATATCATTGAGGGCAGGTGGCCTGATTCCAAAAGCTTCCTTAAAGGTCTTCCCTTGCCCACCAGGTGCTCCTGGCCGCAGAACTCGTCCAGGGACCGCGGACGCATGCGTTCTGCCAGGGGCTCGCGGGTCAAATCCTCTGCCTCGGTCGGGTGTTCACCAAACAAGTCCACGAAGTGATTATAAGTAGTAAATGCAAGTAGTCAAAACAAACACTCCTTTTTACCTTCGGTAACGCTTGCGATCTGGAAGATCAAAAGATCGCGGAATAACCTACCAGCAGCAACAAGATCAAACGTTTTCATTCCCAGACAGAGAGCTTCGTTGACAAGCGGTGCAAGTGCAGTAAACTACCGCCTTATGCTCAAAACCAACGAAGTCAAGGAGGAAGTAAAGTAATGCAGTGGTTGTACTGGTTTGCGCCTGCAGGGGCGCTGGTCGCCCTGGGGTTTGCAGTCCTTCTGGTGTTAGGGATTTTAAAGAAAAAAGAGGGTACCGATGTAATGGTATCCATAGCAAAGGCCGTCCGCGAGGGCGCCACTGCCTACATAAAACGGCAGTACAGCGTTGTTGCGATATTCTTCGTGGTTGTCTTTGCTGTGCTTTTAACCCTGGCGATACTCAAGCTCGTTCCCTTACCGGTTCCGTTCGCGTTCATAACCGGAGGATTCTTCTCAGGGCTTTCAGGTTTCTTAGGGTTAAAGGTCGCTACCGCATCCTCGGCGCGTACGGCCAACGCGGCCCAGAAAAGCCTTAATTCGGGCCTGCGGGTTGCGTTCAGCTCGGGCATGGTGATGGGGCTCGTGGTCGTAGGTCTAGCACTTTTGGACCTTTCCATATGGTACGTCATCCTGAACTCGGTGTATAAGGCCAAGCCAGTGGTAGAGCGTCTCCCCATTATCGCCTCGACTATGCTCAACTTCGGCATGGGTGCGAGCTTCTACGCCCTGTTCGCACGCGTGGGCGGAGGCATATTCACCAAGGCGGCGGACGTCGGTGCAGACCTCGTGGGCAAGGTGGAAGCAGGCATCCCCGAGGACGACCCGCGCAACCCGGCCGTAATCGCGGATAACGTAGGAGACAACGTGGGAGACGTTGCAGGCATGGGCGCAGATTTATACGAGTCCTACGCCGACTCCATAGTCGCAACCATGGCCTTAGCCGCCGCAGCTGCAGGTGGGCTTACCGCCGCATTAGCGGCCGAGATGAGCCTGAAGATGGTACTTCTCCCCCTGGTCATCGCAGCGGTCGGGCTTATTGCATCCATCATAGGATTTTTTCTGGTTCGGGCAGGTGAGCGCGCCGAGCAGAGGGTGCTCCTCTGGGCCCTCAGAAGGGGTATCTGGGGGGCCGCATTGCTCACAGCAATCGGCGCTTTCTTCGTTGTGTGGTTCGTTCTCGGACCCTCCTATATAGGTGTCTTCTTCTCGGTACTCACAGGCCTTGTTGCAGGCGTAATCCTGGGATTCCTGACCGAGTACTTCACGTCAGATAACTACAGACCCACAAAGGGCATCGCGCGTTCTGCAGAGACCGGACCCGCCACCGTAATAATCGAAGGCCTGTCTGTCGGGATGATATCCGCGGCACCCTCGGTCATCGTCGTTGCAGCCGCGGTACTTGGCGCGTTCTACTTTGCAGGAGGCTCGAATAACTTCAACATGGGTCTTTACGGTGTCGGGATAGCCGCCGTGGGCATGCTTTCCACCCTGGGAATCACCCTTGCGACCGACGCGTACGGCCCGGTTGCCGATAACGCGGGCGGCAACGCGGAAATGGCAAAGCTCAAGCCTATAGTGCGCAAGCGAACCGACGCCCTGGACTCGCTCGGCAACACCACCGCGGCCACGGGCAAGGGGTTTGCCATTGGCTCTGCAGCGCTGACAGCACTCGCACTACTGGTTGCATACCGCAACGAGGCTCAGGAGGCAATCCGTAAGGCAGGCAGCACCATAGCCGCACTCGACATATCACTCACCAACCCGCGCCTTTTAATCGGCATATTCCTCGGCGCGATGCTCGTGTTCCTTATCTCCGCCCTCATAATGCGGGCCATAGGCACCTCGGCGCAGGCCATCGTCAAGGACGTGCGGCACCAGTTCACACACACCAAGGGACTCATGCAGGGCAAGGTCAAGCCCGACTACGCGGGCACCGTAATGCTTTGCACCAAATCTGCCCAGAAACAGATGATAGTTCCTGCGCTTTCGGCAATGGTTACGCCGGTTGTGGCAGGTATAATACTGGGTGTTGAAGGGGTGCTCGGGCTTCTTGCAGGAGCGATAACCACAGGCTTTGCAATGGCCATATTCATGGCCAACTCGGGCGGGGCATGGGATAACGCCAAGAAATTCATCGAGTCAGGGCAGTTCGGCGGCAAGGGCTCGGATGCGCACAAGGCCGGGGTGGTCGGCGATACCGTGGGCGATCCGTTCAAGGACGCCGCAGGGCCTGCCCTGAATATCCTCATCAAGCTGATGAGCATGGTGTCGATCGTATTCCTCGGGCTGGTGGTGGCGCTGAAACTATTCTAAGTGCTCCTTATTGGCCTTTTGGCTAAAAAAGATCGCAGGGAAACGTAGGGGCCGGTGTTGGGACTCCGTAGCGTTTTGCGTCAAACAGTCCCAATTTATTATTTAGTGTTCGTACCAATGGATCCCACGATCCGGCTTCACCCGACGAGAGTGTGGAACAGATCCTCCAACCTGTTTTTTTGATAAGCTGAATCTCCAACTCAACCACGCGTCCACCTGAAGGTGTAGGACAGGCAAGAGTGCCTGTCCGGACACCCTGAGAAGGTGTCCTACGTCCTTGCCTCGTCAATTCTTAAATATGCCTGCCGGCAGCTGTTAGCCGGTAACCGTCAGCGGCAGTAGGCCGTCTGCGATCTTTTTAATCCTCGGGCCGCAAGCGTAACCCTCCGCACCGAGAACATGAACCTCCGGTTTGCAAGCGTTCGCCGTAGTCGAAAATGAATAATTTTTATCAGTGTCCCCACGGTATCGCGTAGCGATGACGTGGGGTAAAAAAACCGGGGCCTTGGAGGGCCCCGGCTCTTTGTGGTCTTTCTAGGGTCGGATGGTTAGGAAGTGCGTGTGTCCTCTACGGTTAATCTGGAAGAGGATTATGTCCGCCTTTTCCAGATCACCTTTCAGTCTCTTCAACTCTGAGACGTCGGAGACGGTCTTTTTGTTGACTTTTAGTATTACATCTCCGGTCAAAACCCCGGCCTTCGAAGCAATGCTAGCAGGCTTAACTTCTTTCACGTAAACGCCACTTTTTACACCGTAACTTTCCTTTTCCGAATCTGTTAGATTGCGAGCTTTGATACCGAGGACGAATTCGGCGGTTTCTTCAGGCTCTTTTTCAGGGGTGATTCCTGATTCGGTCATCTCTTCAGGGGCCGGGCGTTCGGCAAGTTTGAGGTTAACCTGTTTGTTTTGTCCATCGCGGATGAAGTTCATTTTAACAGAGGTGCCAGGCTCGGTAGATGCCACAAGCCACCTGAATTGCTCAACCGAAGTAACTTCCTCTCCTGCGAAGGATGTGATAAAGTCTCCGTCGGCGAGTCCGGCCTTTTCCGCAGGTGTTTCAGGAACTACCTTGGTTACAAAGATCCCGGTTTGGTTTATGCCCATCGCATCGAGAACATCAGGATCGGCTTCCTCGAGGAATATGCCCAGATACCCGCGCGAAATCTTGCCCTTTTCGATGAGGATGGTTACGATCTTCTTGGCCATATTGGAGGGTATGGCAAAACCTATTCCAGAATTGGCTAGGCCTGCGGTACGAATGGCTGTGTTGATACCGATAACCTCGCCGTTGGTGTTGCACAAAGGGCCACCCGAGTTGCCGGGATTGATTGCCGCGTCGGTTTGTATGAAGTCCTGAAAGGACGGACCACCGTATATCCCTACCCTGTTACGACCCTTGGCGCTTACTACACCCACGGTAAGCGTATATTCCAGATTGTAGGGGTTTCCCAGGGCTATTGCCCAGTCACCGACTTTTACCGCGTCGGAATCTGCGAACCTGGCAGAGGCGAGGGTGCCCTTGGGTTTGATCCTAATTACCGCAAGATCGGTTTCAGGATCTCGTCCGACTACTTCCACGTCGGTGTATTCGGTTCCGTCTGAGAGCTTTACAGTAATTTCCTCGGCATCTTCGACAACGTGATTATTGGTGACGATGAGCCCCTTGGTATCGTAGATCAGCCCGGTTCCGGAACCGAGTACGGGTGTCGGTTCCGGAACCTCTGGTATATCCGGTAACCCCCAAAATTTAAAGTACTTACGCAAATCCTCAGGCCGCTCATCCTCGTCGAAGTTGAAATCATAGTTATAGCTTTGCGCGACTTTTTTCAGTACCGAGATTTCTACAACTGATGGGGAGATTTTATCTACCACCTCGCTGAATCCGTCAGCGGGCACAGCCGCGTTGCCTACGACGAATGGAATGAGTAACAATGCTACTAATTGTAAGACTCGCTTCATTGCGTGCCTCCTAAAAGTGTTATTTTGTTGAATTTTCTTTACAACAGACGTTCGATCCTTGCATTGCGTTGCATCCCCTTATTCTTCCTTCCTGGGTAACTCGTAACCCTATGATTTAGATGCCTGTACATCATTCTTACTCGCCTCTTTCCTCACTCATCGAACTTTTTGAACTTCGTATTAGTATCGGCCTCCAGTACCGGAACAAGCGTCGGGGAGTTGTCTTGCTTGGGTTTGACGAAATTGAAGTGAGGGCCCTCGAAGGGGAATACTTGAATCAGACCTTTTTGAGTGAGCATTTTTCGTCTGGCCTCTTCGTCCAAGGGTTCCATAATAACGTGTCTTCGCGGTGAGGTATCAGGGAGACTGGAGTCTACCGGCTGTTGCAGTGTAGTGAAAACCAAGTCACCTGTTTCAGGAACGTGGGGCACTGAGGTGTAGTTTTTTTTGGTTCTGGTGGTGGGAGGTGTTTCGCCGAAATCTTGAGCCTTGGCCAGTCCCAAGTCAGGGCCTGCCTCTTCTTCTGTATACCTAAGGATAAGTTTCTCACGCTCAGGTTCTTCCGATCCCACGATTCCGATATGGGGTACAACTACGAACAAGATAACCGCTGCACTTAGAGCAGCTCCAATGATAATACCGTGCCAGAAGCCGAGTTGATGTCGGGGCTTTGCCCTTATCACTTCCTGGCTGGCGCCTTGGTCAGCAAGACGAGCGCGAATTCCGACGAGCATCCCTTCCGGCACCTCAACCTGCTCTAGTTTCGACGCAGCCTCGACTATCGATCGAAACTCGGCCAGACGCTGGCTACATATCTTGCAGCGCTCGAGGTGTCTCTCAATCCGCACTTTTTTGTCTTTTTTCAGGTCCCCATCCACGTAGCTAGAAAGGAGTCTATCAGACACATGTTTCTTCATAAATTACCTCCTTAATACTTCCAGTTTTTTCCGTAAGATTGAACGGGAACGATGAAGTAATGATTTTGATGAGCCGGGTGTGATTTTAAGTATCTCGGCTATCTCGGCGTGGTGAAAGCCCTGGATGTCGTGTAAAACGAATACACTGCGATAACTTGGAGAAAGGGAGGAAATGGCTTCCTCCAGTGCGATACGGGTATCGTGGTTGCACGAAGGAGATGCCTGCATCTCTGAAATCTCCACGGTTTTAAGGCGTTTGCGTCGAAGTCTGTCTATGCAGTGGTTCATGGTGATACGGTATATCCAGGTAGAAAGCTTTGCACGTCCGGCAAACCTTTCTAGGTTTGCATAAACCTTAACAAAGGCGTCTTGAGTAGCATCCTGAGCGTCGGCACGGTTGCCAAGCATCCTGAAGCATAGATTATATACCATCGGCGCATGATCGGAGTATATCTTATCCAGCACTTTTTCCCGTGCCCGTGCCACGGCTTGCGCTTCCGCTTCGGATGTCACCTCTTGTGAGGTCAATACAGCGGAAAATCCTTCGCTTGCCATCTCATTTTCTTTGACGTACAGCCGACGGGAAAGGTTCGTACCATTCCTTGAGGCAGGTTTGCTTGATGCCTTTTTGGCCACACTCAACTATAGCCCGATTTAAGCTGAAATCAACCGTACCTGAGGGTTGCTTGATTGAACCAAGAAGATTACAAAGGACACAAAGAATCGGATATTAATAATCCTTTTTAAGAGGTTTATAGAAAAATCATTGCCGGAATTGCTGCAAGCCACCGAATTAACGGTATGCCTTGGCTATAAACCGGAATAAACCTAAATTCGCCGTTAACCGCTTCTGTTCTCGACAAATCCTCGGTATATACTACAATGCTGTAGTTGAGAGTCGTAAGGAACATCAAGGATATGCAAAATACCCGAGGAGGCATAATGGCCAAAAAGATAGGGTTCGTATTCTCAGGGGCGTGCGCGTGAATTGCCCAACTTTGTG
Source organism: Caldifarciminota bacterium (assembly GCA_016934635.1). GTDB lineage: Bacteria > Hydrothermota > Tepidihabitantia > B3-TA06 > B3-TA06 > WJJO01. The sequence goes on along the minus strand of JAFGSK010000024.1, from coordinate 53,120 downwards.
ATCTTACTCAGATCCTCCTGGAGGGTAAATACCCCGATAGCAAGAAGATACGTCCCAACGTGATTGCCGGGGCAAGTTCAGGCTCCCTCAATGCGGTGGCGCTCAATGCCATACTTCGCACCGAAGACGGAGAAAGCCCTGCCAAATACTCCTATACATGGGATGATTACAAGAAACTCCTTTTCGATCTCAGAAACTCGGACGTTTACGATGTGAGCCCCGGGGGGATCGTACGGATATTCACGAATAACATACCATCAGGATACATCCTGAATACAGCACCCTTGCTCAAGCTTCTTAAGAAGGTGATAGAGGGTAAGATGGATTTCAAGATCATGAAAGACCTTTATCTGCCGACTTACATTTCGACGGTTGATCCCGTAACCGGCAAGGAATACCGATTCAGCAACCGGAACCCGCAGCATGCCAGGCTCCCTGTCGTGGATGTGCTCATGGCTTCCTGCGCTATCCCGATCGCGTTTCAGCTCCGGAAGATAAAAGGCTTCAGCAAGGTTAGAGCTTTCATAGACGGAGGTACGGGTCGCGACGGGATACCGGTGGAGGCGATGCGTAAGGAGAACTGCGAAGAGATATACGTAATCAGCAAGATGCGTGGGAACAAGAAGAAAGAGTACAAAACCGGTATCGCGATTCCGGTACCAAAGCTGCTGAAGAACGCTATTCAGGCATTCGAGGTTTTATAGGACGATTTATTCAACTGCGAGATCGACCGGGTTCTTGATCTTGCCTCGAAACAAGCTTACCTTTACATGCCCAAGCTTGAAAAAACTATTCCATTTTTAACTTCGACAACGAGGAAGACCAGTACGAAGACACCGCAGCCTGGTCCAGGAAAAATGGTCCACAGAAACTTGACAAGGATATGATTAGGAAGCTGCGCTTCGGATAATCCAGACAGAACCGTAAAGGAGGATATGTGTCCAGAATAGGCCTTTGCATCACAGGCGGCGACGCACGCCTGGCACAACAGATTGTCCTTTGCGAGTACCTTATTGAAGAACGTGAAAAGTCTCCCCAGGTTATGGCAGGCACCTCGGTGGGAGGCCTGATCGCCGTCGCCCTCGACTGCATTCTCTCATCACGCTGGTACTGGGAACGTTTCAATAACGTTATCTTCAATCTCAAAAACTCCGATGTCTACCGACAGCGCTTCCTTGCCCAGATGACAAGGCAGGTGGTATCCAGGAAGCTGTGTTCACTGTTCGATGCCGAACCAGAACGTTTATTGTTTCGCAAACTTCTGGATGAAATCGGCGTATCCACCATCTCCGCCCTCAAGCTTCCTACCTACATCTGTGCGGTCGAGAATGAAACCGGCAAGGAGGTTTTCTGGAACAACCTCGAACCGGAATACTCAAACCTGAAGCTGGAGGACGTGCTTCTCGCCACCTCTTCGGTTGCCTTCAAGTTCGACCCTGTACCGGTTCCTTCGCCTGACGGTCCATGCTACGTCGACGGTGCAGAGGGCAAGAACTGGGCGCCCATCGAACCCGTGCTTTCACATTCCCTCGATGAGGTGTACATCATCACGCCCGCGCGATACACCACACCACCAAAGATAGACTCCACCCAACTGGTGGACAACACCCTGGCCGCCATTATGTACCTCGTGAAAGCAGTGCTCGAACTCCAACTCGATTTCTACCCCAGGGCGAATCCTCGGACCGATTACTACCTGATTCAGCCCGTATTCGATGAACGCTTCGGTCCGATGGATTTCGAGACAGGGGAAAAGGAATACCAGTTGGCAAGAAAGTGGATCGAGTTATACTTCGATAAGATAAGACCCTTATCCAAGGAATGGCCGCCTGAGAGATTTGCAGAGTCGATTAAAGATTGAGGATACCGATTTAATACATGCCTTGATATCCAGGGTGATCTTAGATGTGCATCCGGCTTAAGTCGAGTTCGTAATCCGCTCAAGCCACTTTTTCGCTTCCCTGTCTTGAGCGAGAAGTCCCATTGCTTTGTAGCTGCGGCGGGCACGGGTTAATAAATCCTTCAGTCCTGGCAGTTGGTCATTTTTCTTCTCCAAGGTTTCCTTAATGCTCTTGTGGATGAGGATGAATCTATCCTCGTTTCCGAGCTTTTCGGCGAGCGTTAGCGCTTTCTCGTAGTTAGCGTAGGTCTGCTTGGGATTCTTTAAAGAAGCGTAAAGCTCGGCATAAGAGATACTTATTCTACACATAATGGTTTCTGAACCGGTGGATTTGGCTATCATCGCAGCTTTTTTAAGCGTTGTTTCTGCTTTTTTTTGATTTCCTGTACCCATGTATGCCGAAGCTATATTTGTTAACATGATTACTTGATAACGTTTGTCATTTATTTCTTCAAATAAAGCCGCGGATTTCTCGAAAGGTGAAACTGCTTTTTTGTACCGCTCAAGTTTCATGTAAAAGGAACCCTTATGGAAGAATGCGGTAGCCTTTAGTCTAGGTATATCCATTCGGCTGGCCAATTTCTCCATCTTCTTTAGATATAACTTGGCAAGATCGATTTCGTTAAGTTCGAGGTAGGTTGTAGACATCCTTCCATAGCACGTTGCCAATGCATTGAAATCACCGACCATATCTGCGCAGTCCTCCCCCTTTTTGAGCAGTTTAAGTGAAGATTCATACTTGCCACGCTTGTGTTCCAGCATAGAAGTATTTATGTATATCTGTCCCTGAAATCTGAGATTTTCGTGTTCGATTGCTACTTCCAGGGCCTCTTTCCACGCCCTGCGGGCGTCTCGATATCGATTCAACCGGGCATTGAGTTGCCCCAGGAATAAAGCACACAAACAAAGTTGGTAATACTCATCGGCTTGTCTTGCACTAGCCAGCGCCTTTTGGGCATATGGGAGTGCCTGGGGAAAGTTGCCTTCCAGATACTTCACTCGACCTACAATACGATTCAACTCGGCGGCTTCGTATGCTGAAGGATGATGCTTCAGCCCTTCCAAGGCTAGGCGAAAGGCCCTCTTTCGCTCGCCTCGTTTCAGTTCTTCTTCGGCATGTACTCGTAGCCGCTTGCTTCGTGTCCATGTGGAAGCTAGTTGAATCGTATCTCTCAGGATAAGGTCACCTCTTTAGGCTATGTTAGCTATACTGGTGATCTTCACCACCCAGAAAATTTCCTATGTCGTCAACAGATTCAAAGAGTGTATAACTTTCCTGGGGAATAGTAATACTGCAGAGATCCTCCAGGGTAGTGATAAGAGGAGGAGCATCATCGGGCCAGGATTTACCTCCTAGGCCATCCAGTTGAGTCTCAGGCTTTATCGTGGTTACCTGTACGTTTGCCCAGTCCGCAATGGCTTGATATACATTTGTCTTTGAGCAATTTGACACGTACCCCTCCTAGGGTTTGATTTTTATCATACTATACGTCAGTATAGTAGGAATCGAACTCTTGTCAAGGTTTTGAATTTTTTAACAATTGCTTATCAAGTTGTTAAGTCAAGAAAACAAAAGATGTTATCTGTAATGAGTCCTATCGTATGGCATGATACAGCTTGACAATCGCGTTTTTCTCACTAAAGTCTCGTTTAAGGAATTAAGGAGGATTGAATCGATATGAAGAGATACAGTACACTACTGGTGGTGTTTCTATTTGGTTTATTTTCGGCAGGTTGCAAGCCCAGGGTCAGTTACTCTACCCCAGAATGGAGTGTAGGCGATTGGATAGAGTATGATGTTGAGAGCCAAGAACTCGGCAAACGTACAATCCGATATGCGATCACTGGTATAGACACCCTTCACGGAGAGCCTTACTATTGGCTTGAGATGGCGAGTACCATCGGTGGAGATCGGGTGATTCACAAGATGCTTGTGCCGTACGGTTATCGTGGTGTGGCGGAAAGGATGATCGTTAAATTTGGTGACCAGCCTGCGGTAGAGATGCCGCAAGGAGATGAGTTATGTTGGTATCCCACAGATGAGAATCGTCCTTTTGTATTCCTCGAAGAAGAAATTGAGCAGGGAATGAAAGGGGATTCCACGGTAACTGTGGGTACCGGTGAATATCGATGCATCTGGACCGAGGTTAACGACATCAGACATAACAGGGTTGGAGTAATTTCCGGTGACAGTGTGGTGTCGAAGATGGTGAGTGATACAACCGTCATTGAGTTGTGGGTAAATGACTCAATACCGCTACTTAGGATTGCGATCCTGAAATCTCCGCGGGAGGAGATGAAACTGGCGGCCTTCGGACATGATGCTGTTACCATGATTACCGAGGAGCCAACTCCTTTAGGTTCGATAGTTTTTGAGTAATGGGCGATAGAGGAGTCGAACCTCTGACCTCTGGTATGTGAGACCAGCGCTCTAACCAACTGAGCTAATCGCCCAGAGAGAGGAAGTATATGGATGAGATACCCGAAGTCAAGGAACCATCAGAAGATAGTTTGACTGAGGTTCTGAACAAGGAATTGGATGCTTTCAAAGCGGACTATCCTGAGATCAGTTCGGCAGCCATCGTTTCCTTGGATGGATTTCTTATGGCTGTTCGGCCTAAAGGGTCTGCCGACGAACGCTTGGCAGCGATGAGCGCCTTTCTTTTGAACTCCGTACGGAAAGCAGGGGATGGTCTGGGATGGTCGAAGCCTGGTTATATCCTGGTTCAACATTCAAGCGGTTATCTTATGGCCGCCGAGGCAGGTAAGACGATTATTGCCCTTGCTGCCGGTCCCAAGGTGAAGCTAGGACTCCTGCTTTACGATCTTCAAGAGTCCGCGAAAAGACTCAAGATGATAGGATAGCAAGACTGGTTGAAGCCGGCCTTAATCCAGGATTATACAATCCTTCCAAGGTGGAGTGACAGTGAAGTGTTTGACCGTATGCATTGAATTAATTATAGTTTTGTTAGCTTGTGGTTTGCCGGGTTGTAAGGGTAAAGGAATCGATACTCCAAGGATAGAGCCGAATCAGGAAGGAATGGTGGGGAGTATACTTGACAGCCTGACCATCAAAAAGCTGGCCGACCACGCAATCGTTCCCACTAACCTCGCGTTTAAAGAACCCTCACCTGACTCCAAGTTCATTGCGTTAGCCTTAGATTCCACAGTGCGTTTCGGGTCGGGCGATGAAATGTGGCTTGATGAATGGCCTTCGGATTGGTTCGGTATCAGAAGCCGCAAGATCCTCTATCTCTACGATCCCGAAGCGGACACCCTGTCTGCGTTGGTCGAGTGTGAGGAGATCGTCAATCTTTACTCTACCAAGACTGCTGCTCCGGTTCATCCAGAGCGTTGGGAATACTTCGAGGCGGTTCTATGGAGTCCGGATTCGAAGAGGCTCCTTCTCGTAAAGGATCGTGAAGCAGACGGCATACACAATCAGGATGCCCTGATATTCACTTTAGGTCAGGATCAACCGGCTTTTCTTGATGTGTTCCCGGTATGGATGAGGCTTCAACAAACCTATGAAGGTTCGGCAGGGACAGAAGCGGTCGACGTTTCATGGATCGGTAGTTCACAAGTCAAGATCGTTTTTTCCGTAGTTGGTGTGGAGGGTGTTCCTGCGTTGGAGGTCCTCTTCGATGGTCAAACCGGCAAGGTGATTTCCATTAAAGAGCTGTCATCGACTTGAGTGGGGGAGAGGACGACCGATCGTAGAATACATCTGATTTCCCTTAAATAATTTCATACGTCCATAGTCAAGTATGTATTCTTGACATGATTATAATTAAAGGTAAACTCAGGGTTCATGCGGCGCGATAAATCCAACGAGGGGATCCGCTCCTTTAAAACCATACTGCCCTACCTCAAGGGGCATTGGGCTAAGATAATCGGCGGATTCATCTTCCTTGCAATAGTGGATATCGGTCAGGTTCTCCTGATCAAGTTCCTTGCCGATGCCATAAACAGCCTTTCCCCTGACGTATCCCTCGGATATGTAGCCGTCAACGTCGGTATCTACCTCGTAATCGGGCTCCTTATCGCAGTCGGGCGGTACTTCTGGCGCAGGTGGCTTTCCGGAACCGGGGTCAGGGTCATTACCGACCTTCGCCTGAACCTTTTCGACCACCTGCAGTCCTTATCATTCTCGTTCTATGACAAGCGTCAGGTCGGTGACCTGATGGCGCACTCCACCGAGGATGTGGAGCACATACGGCGCTCGATAACCTTCGGTCCGATCATCGTCGTGGATATCGTGTTCCAGGGCGTGGCTGCGATCGTCGGAATGATATTCCTGGAGTTCCCTGTTACTGCAAAGTTGACCCTTTTTACACTGATTCCCCTGATAGTGATTCTGGTTTTCGTCGGCAGATTTTCACGGGTACTTCGATCACGCTGGCGCGCTGTTCGGGAGGCGTTCTCCTCGATGATGGCACGCGTTACCGAGAACCTTTCGGGAATCAGGGTTGTGAAGGCCTACGTTCAGGAAGACGGTGAAACCCGAGAGTTTAAAAGCGTAAGCAGGGATTATGTAGACAAGAATATCGATCTCTTCAAGATATGGGGTATCATGTTCCCGCTGGTGGGTTTTCTGGCGAGCATATCGATGTTTCTCATCCTCCTGCTCGGCGGTCGGGAGGTGATATTAGGAGACCTTACCATCGGTTCCTTCATAGCCTTGCCTCAATACATCAACGTCATCCTGTGGCCCATGATGGCTATCGGCTGGTTAATGAACATGCTCCAGGCAGGTGCCGCGGCAATGGGGCGGCTCAACAGACTGTTTGAAACCAAACCGGAGATCAAGGATACAGGCAAAACCTTGAACCTTGCGAGTATTGAAGGCAAGATTTCCTTCAAGAAACTGACCTTTTATTACCCGGAGATGCCGCATCCTGCTTTGAAGAACGTGAGCTTCAAGCTCTATCCCGGGAAGATACTTGGCATCATAGGCACCCTTGGTTCGGGCAAGTCAACCCTGGTGAATCTCATCCAGAGGCTTTACGAGGCCCCACAGGGTACAATTACGGTAGACGGTCACGACATAAGAACGATTCCACTCGAGGTTCTCAGAAGCTCTATAGGAATGGTTCCCCAGGATACGTTTTTGTTCTCGCAGACGGTGAAGGAAAACATAGCGTTCGGACTAAAGCGCGAATACACCACTGGGGAGGTCGAGGAGGCTGCCAGGATAGCAGGCATCCATGACGAGATTACGGAGTTCCCGCAAGCTTATGACACCGTTTTAGGTGAGCGCGGAGTCACCGTTTCGGGCGGGCAGAAGCAGCGGCTTACTATAGCCCGCGCTGTCCTTACGGAACCCAAAATACTCATCCTCGACGATGCCCTCTCCGCGGTAGATGCCGATACAGAGATCGAGATACTCACCGCCCTAAAAGGGATAATGCGCGAGCGTGCGGTAATAATCATTTCCGCACGACCCCGCAGCCTTGCCTTCGCCGACGAGATCCTGGTCATGGACGAGGGCAGGATAGCGGAACGCGGAACCCACGAGGAGCTTATTAAAAAAGACGGGCTTTACGCATTGTTCGCAAGACTGCAGGGAGTTAAATAATGCTCCTTTATTACTTCGCAATACGCTTGCGACCCGTAGGGTCAAAGATCGCAGGCAGTCTTCGGCTGCTTATCGATCGAACAATACGCACTCTCAGTATTATTGACGCAATCTACCGGCCATGCGTTACATTTATATCACAAGATTACCTCATTCTGCTACGCCAACTTATAACACTACATGTAACACCGGAAAGAGGCAATTGATGTTTTCTCACGAGGAAGAAAAGCTAGGCAAGATATACGACTCCCGGATCGTAGGTCGTCTCTTCGGATTCGTTAAGAAAGACTGGTGGATGATGGTTCTGGGGGGGCTGATGGCGCTAATCCTTGCCGGCACTCGCCTTGTTATGCCCACTATTCGCCAGATGGCAATCGACGATTATCTGTTTAAGGTTTACCGGATGATAGAGCTGTCAGCACAAGAAGCAAGCCAGTACTCCGATTACGTCTTACAGGTAAACGACTCAACATACGCAATCATTTATTCATCCCTCAGAAATCTCAAGGGAATAGAAGATCCGGAATCCAGGATGGTAGACAAAGTGCAATACTATCTGCTCGATCAATCGAAGGCAGAAGAGTATTTATCTCCTGAGACTCTCGAACGTTATTCCGAGCTCCAGGACGGGAAATACCTCATTCCTTACGGTGACTTCAGCAAGTACAACAAGAAAGGTGAGACCTTCCAGAAGAGCATATTGCTACCGCTGCGCGACGCTGACTTGAAAGGTCTTGTTCGCTTCTCCCTGTTTTTCGTGTTCCTCGCGCTCGGTCAGTTGATATTCGGTTTCGGGCAGCAGTTGATGATGTTCTTTGCTGGGCAGCGGGCTATGCACCGACTCAGGGTCAAGATCTTCGCACATCTTCAGCGATTATCGGTCCGTTTCTTCGACCACAACCCGGTGGGACGCCTCGTTACCCGAACCACAAACGACGTTGAAAAGCTCAACCAGTTCTTCTCGGATATTGTAACGAGCTTCTTCTACGACTTCTTCCTTCTGATAGGGCTTATCATCTACCTGCCTTTGTTCCAGAACTGGCGTATGGCGCTCGTGCTTTTTGCGGTGGTTCCGCCTATGGCCATCGTAACCGTTATATTCCGCAGGATGCTGCGCACGGCATTCCGTAAGGTCAGAGTCAGGATAGCACGCATCAATGCATTTCTTGCCGAAAATCTGTCCGGTATCAAGGTGGTACAGATATTCACGAGGGAGCGTAAGAGGCTTTCAGATTTCAACGATATCAACGAGAGTTACTTCAGGGCTCACTACGGGCAGATCATGGTGTTCGCGGTTTTTCGACCGCTCATAGACTTCCTTGCCTTCGCCGCTGTAGCCGCAATTTTGTGGTTCGGTGGTTTATGGATCAAGATCATACCGACCGACGTGACCATAGGGCACCTTGCCGCGTTCCTGGCATTCGTGGAGATATTCTTCCAGCCTATCCGCGACATCGCAGAGAAGTTCCAGTTGCTTCAGGAATCGATGGCGTCGGGCGAACGGATATTCATGCTTGCAGACGAGAAAGAGGAAGCCTATGAGGGGCGCAAGCTGCCCAGTAAGATTGAAGGCGAGATTGAATTCCAGGACGTATGGTTTGCTTATAACGACGATGATTGGGTACTAAAAGACATCAACTTCAAGGTAAAGCCCGGTGAACGTGTTGCGTTCGTTGGTGCAACCGGGGCGGGCAAGACTTCGATAATCAATACCCTTTGCAGATTCTATGAGATTCAGAAAGGCAAGATACTTGTTGACGGACACGATGCTAGGGGGCTGGACAAGAAGGAACTTCGTTCCCGTGTCGGTATCGTGATGCAGGACGTGTTTCTTTTTATCGGGGACATCGAGACCAACATCAGGCTGCGCTCCGACATATCCCACGAACGAGTCGAGGCCGCGGCAATGGTAACCAACGCCGACAAGTTCATTTCCAAATTACCCGAAGGCTACAAGGCTCCTATTCAAGAACGGGGCGTAAACTTATCGGTAGGTGAGCGTCAGCTCCTGGCGTTTGCGCGCGCCCTGGCCATCAATCCATCAATACTTATTCTCGACGAGGCAACTTCGTCCGTCGACACCAAGACCGAGGCTCTTATCCAGGACGCAATTCACAAGCTCCTTGAGGGCCGTACCGCACTCATCATCGCTCACCGGCTCTCGACCGTGCGCGACGCGGACCGCATCATAGTCCTCGACCACGGGAGCATCGTGGAGGAAGGCACACATAAGGTACTCATGAAAAAGAAGGGCGTGTACTACGGTCTGTACAAGCTCCAGTTCGAGCACAAAATTTAGAACACCATAAGAATAAAAAATCAAGTAACCTTATAAGATTTGCGATCTTTTTCGACTAAAAGCCAAAAAAGGAGCATTAGTTCGGGGTCCCCGCATCGTTACTAAGTAACGATGTGGGGTGATCTCTTCGCCCGCTTTCCGCCGAAGGCGTGGATCGAACGGGTGCCTCGGACAAACTCGGTCGAGTGCGGTACACCCTTCCTGATGTGATACTCATCTCCTCTTCTGAGCACTATCCTCTCTTCGTCGATGAACAGGATACACTCACCTTCAAGGATAACGAAGTATTCGTCGAATTCGTGGGTGTGCTCTGATGAGGAGCCGGATTTCGAGGTGGTCCAGAACGCCATCTGGGAGCCGTCGACTCCGTCGTAAACGTAGCCTTCAACTCCCTCGGACTGAAACTGGGGGTCAATAGCGTTTTTCGGATTGCGCATGAACTCGGGGAATTCTTTCATTTATTCTCCTCGGTTGTCATCTCAATAACTTGACAAGTAAGCATATGTCGGTCCGATAGCCTATACCTTATTGACCTCGATTATTAGGGGTCCCCGCGAAATGAAGCAGTCATTTTGCGGGGTATGAATACATGGAACGGATTGAAGTTAGTCTTGCGGTCGTAGTGATCGACACACTCGGCTCTTTTGAGTCCTCCTACGACCAGATACGTAACCGGTGTAAATAAAACCTCGGTGCCAACCTTCCATATGTAGTTGCCTATGAGTATCCCAACGATGTCGGTAATTGCGAATCCTCGAGCACCCAGGAAAGCGGCGAATACGAAGACCGCAGTATCAACACACTGTCCCACTAAAGTCGAACCTATGGTTCTTGCCCATAAGAAGCGGCCCTTTGTCCATACCTTCATCTTGGCAAGGGTAAAGGAGTTTGAGAACTCGCCTGCCCAGTAAGCGAGCAGGGAAGCGCCAACGATCCTGGGTGTAAGCCCCAGCACCTCGCTGTAGGCATGGGCTGAAGGCCCGAAAGGGGCTGCAGGAATCAAACCGACCAGCATGATGATGCCGGACATAAGGGCGTTTGCTCCGAATCCAATCCAGATAACCCTGCGCGCACGGGCGTAGCCGTAAACCTCGGTAAGGATGTCCCCGAATATATACGCAAGAGGGAAAAGAAAGGTTCCTGCATCCAGAGGCCAGGGAAACCAGTTTATCTCTAATATACGGGGAACAGTTGCCACCTCACCCAGGATAAACTTAAAAGGCGAGAGTAATCTGCCCAGATCAAGGATAATCGGAGTGAACTGAACTATACGGGCTGCGGATGCGATATTCGAAACGAGTAGAACCGTAACGAACGCGGCCATCACGATATCGTAGTACTGGAACTGCTTGCCTATGTCCTGGTTCTTCTTACCCATATAGAAGGATAACCCGGAATCTGCACAAGTCAACTTACCGCCGACCGCATAACGCCGACCGCGTACCGCTCACCGCCTACAGCTAACGGTATACAGTTAACATCTGGAAAACACCTTTGTTAAGTGCTGCCTGTGTGCCACAGACTCTCAGTCTGTGTCATTCACGGCTGACTCAGGGGCTGCCTTTAAGTTCGGCTATCTTCTTTGCGTAGCTGGGGCGGGAGGTTTTCTCGTGGAGTTTCCTATACAAATCAAGGGCGGATTTTCTGTGCTCATCCTTGCCGGTAAGCTTGTAAAGCTCGTGGTACAAAGCGGCGCGCTGCCAGTCTTGAAGCTCAGACTTCAATAAGTCCTCTAGGGTTAACACTGCTTTATTTTTGTCTTCCTTTGCTGCAATCTGTGCATTGAATAACCTCGATGTGAAGGCAACATCGTTGTTATGTGTTTCCTCGGCCAGCTTAAGCGCCTCGCAGTTGGCAGTAGCCGCGGCTTGGATGTCACCCTCTCGGAAGCTCAATCCTGCCGACTCGCAGAGGTAAACCGCCAGATGGGATTTGAGGTTGCGTTGGCGGGCAATCTCTACAGCCTTGTCGTTGTGGTCCCTGGCCTTCTCGAAATTCCCAAGCTCCTTGTAGGCGATGCTTGAATTGCCGAGGGCCTTGCACATGGTTTCTTCATCAGCAAGGCTTCGAGCTATCTCCAGCTGATTTGTGTAGTACTCCAGCGCTTTATCATATGATTCCATCCGTGCATAGACATTGCCGATGTTGCCGTAAGCTATACCGAGGCTTCGCTTATTGCCCAACTCCTGGTTGATCTCAAGATTACTCCGGTAGTATTTCAGAGCCTTTGGATAGTCCTGACGTGCTTCGTAAATGAACCCTATTCCGCTCATGGTCGTACTTATTCCTTGCTTGTTACCCATCTCCTTGGCAATCTCTAAAGCCCTTTGCTGCATCTCGAGAGCTTTGTCGTATTGACCTGTGTTACTGAAAACGATTGCCATGTTTCCCAGGGTTGCAGCGAGTCCTTGAGGATCGTCCAGTTCTTCGGTAATCGCAAGGCTTCGTTCGAAATATTCCAAAGCCTTCTCTCGCTCGCCGACCATTGCGTGGATGATACCTATGTTGCTCAAGGATTTAGATATCTCCTTCTTATCCTCAAACTCCTCTCCGGCGGCCAGCCACTCCTGGAAACATTCCAGTGCATCCCTCAAGTCCCCTTTCATGAAGCCTATACCGCCTATGTTTCCGGTAACAGTAGCGGCGCGAAGCTTGTTTCCCATATCTGTATAGATTTCACGGGACATGGAAAAAAACTCGCCGGCCTCATCGAACGCCCCCTTGCCGCGTAAAAGGAGTCCGAGGCTGTTCGCGTTGTCCGCCTGAAGAATCCTGTTTCCGGCTTCTTCCGCCTTCTTGAGGTTGTCACGGTAGATCGTCTCGGCTTCCTGCCATCTTCCTATTAGCTGGAGTATACTCGCTTTGTTCGATTGTGTGGAAATCGCCTTTCCTCGATCGTCCAGCAAGGCGAGTAACCTGTTGTAAAGGTCTATCGCCTCTTCGTTCTTGAATGTCTCCCGGGCGTAGTCTGCGGCGCGCTCGAGATAGACCTTTGCCTGTAGGTTGGTCTCGGCCTGCTCATAGTGGAACGCGATGTCCGCGTAATGGGTCGGATCTGCGGCATAGAAACGCTCCATGGCCTCGGCTGCAAGCTTATGAAGGTCATTCAGTCTCTTGCGAAGCTGCATCCCGTAGGCGGCATCCCTCATCAGGGCATGCTTGAATATGTATATTATCTCGGTAAGCGCGGTCCAGATGCCCTCGGTTTCGCCTTCGTCCAGAAGTACCTCCAGCCTGCGCCTTGCAAGCATCGCGGCAAGTATGGCTACGTCGAATTCCCGGCCCAGAACCGACGCGGTCTGCACCGTATCCTTTAATCCTGCAGACAGCCTGTCAAGCCTTGAGACCAGGATTGATTTGATGCCGCCCGGGATCTCGGCCTTTCCCTTTACCTTGCTGTATTTTCCGTTGCTGCGCTCTATGAGTTCGTTTTCCTTAAGGTATAAGCAAAACTGCTCGGCGAAGAAGGGGTTTCCCTCGGTTCTTTCTTTAATGAACGAGAGAAGCCCGTCGTCGGCTTCTGCACCCAGTTGGTTACAGACAAAGGTTGCCACGGAATCTTGATCGAGGTAATCGATCACGATCTCTTGCTGAGGGACTTCGAGTTCGATCCTGGGTTTGGAGCCGTCATCTGCAAAACGCGATGTGGTGTATATTACGATCGGGTAATCGTCAAGGTTCCGGGTCAGAACCTTAAAAACCTGGGAGGAGTCGGCATCGAGCCACTGCGCATCCTCCAGTATAATCATTACAGGTTTTGCAAGCGAAATTCCCTTGAAGAACTCCTTTATCGCATACACGGTGTTATCAAAACGGCCTAGAGCGTCGAGCTTTTCAAAAAGGGAACCCGGCCATCTCAGACCCAGGAGTCCACCGAATATGGACTTCGTACGTCTCAACTCGGCGATTACAGGTTCTACCCTTTCGTTGTCAGGGGCTTCTTCGAGGCGACACAGGAGGTCGCGCCAGGCGGTCTCGAAGTTTTCCTTGTTAACGTCCGTGGTGTTAACGTCGGCCTGGTTAAAGAAGCCTTTAAAATAATATATGAAGGGATTCAGACCCTTGCGAAGCACCTCATCGGTTTTTAATACGCACGTTTGAACCTTTTTCCCAAGCTCGCCCGCCAGCTCAAAAAGAAGCCTTGACTTGCCGATTCCCGCCTCGCCGTAGATGTTAATAACCCCTCCGAAACGACCTTGGTCGAGTGCATGTGTAAAGTCCTTGGCCTGGGTCAATTCCTTATCGCGCCCGACCATCTCGCCTGTAAAGAGTTCACCTGCGGGTCGTATCTGGGGGTCGAGGAGCCCGAAGACCTCACAAGGTTCCGACTTCCCTTTAAACCTGTGAGAACCCTTGGCTTCCGTGGCGTAAGAATTTCCGAGTCTTCGTGCGACTTCGGACGAAATCCAGATCTCTCCCCAATCGGAGGCGGTCATGAAACGTGCTGCAAGATTCACTGCGTCGCCCAGTGCAGTATAAGTGGATCTTTTGGGGCTACCAACCGCTCCTGCATATACCGCACCTGCGGTAATTCCCGTCCTTACCACGAAACGGAACTCCTTGCGAACGTCGAGTGCGAAGTCGGCAGCCCTTTTGACGTTGTTCTCATGAGACACAGGTGCGCCGAAAAGGACAAGAAGGCTGGGCCCCTTGTCCTCGAAGTTCAGGCTGTTCAAGTATCCGCCATACTGGTAAGACTTCTCTAAAACCGTCTCGACGAACTGCGGCATCTCAAAGAAATTCGGGATCTCCCTGAATGAAATGAACACCGATGCAACTTCGCGGAATTCCCCGGTACGTTTTGACAGGAGAACCTTTCTGGGCACGAATTTTTCAACCACCGATTGACTGATAATCGACGTTTGTGAGGATATTTCTTCTTGAGGAGGGGGTATTACGATCCTTGCAGGATCAGGTGAGGTCATTGTCAGGGAGTTGTATAGATTATCGTCAAGCACAATCTGTCCAGGCTGTGAATCCTCGATCGCTTTCGCGCAACCGGCCACGGGTTCTCCTCTGAAGTAATAAGCCTTCCTTTCCTCGCCGCCTACGATACCCCACAGAACTTCCCCGTACGATAACCCGATCTTTACCGAAAGCTGGCCCTGGCTTGATTCCTCTTTTCTGCTGGCGAATCTCTCCTGGATGGCCAGGGCGGTAAACAAAGGCTTGAAGGGGTTCGCGTCAGGGTACACCGCGGTAAAAGCATCGCCCGCAAAACCTGTTATAAACCCGGCATGTCTGTATACCTCGTAGATGATCGGATTGAATATTTCGTTTAACATGGACGAGATGCGTTCGGCCCCTTCGGTTCCCCGGCGCATCAAGGACTCGGTTATGCTCGTAAAGCCTGAGATGTCTACGAACATAGTGGCCGCATTGAAGCTGCCTTCAAAGATACCCTCTTCGTATTTCTCGTGTATGAAACGCGGGATCACGTTACGCAAGGTTTCCTCCTGGTGTGCTGAGATTCATGAGCCACACGATAGATATACACTAAATAGGGCAAAAGTCAAGGTTTTATGTGCAAGGTTAAGGGCTTGACAACGGGCCAAAAATTTCTATGGTTAAGCTATGTTGCAAATGAGTGATTGCAACCTGAGGGTGGAACCGAAGGTATGCGGTTCCATTGAATTAATTAATGAAAGTAGTTAAAGCGAGGAGGTCAAAGATGACCAAAAAGGTTCTTATCGCAGTAGCGGTGGGCGTAGTCGCTTTATCGCCGCTGGCGGCACAGCCTTTGAGCTTTCCGTTCTCTATGGGGGAATTTACCCTGAGAGGCGACGAGGAATACAAGATGCTGGCAGTCACCGAAGAAGGCCTGTACTATAAAACCAGACTGGACGTTACAAACTGGGAAGCGGGCGAGGATTTTGTATATCTTACGCCCTACTACCTGCCCTGGAACGGAGAAGACAGTATCGATTACGAGAACGTGATGGGCGAGTTCAAAGTCAATGGAAACGTTATAGGCATCGATCTGGTCGAACATTCCTTTAACGACATCGAAGACAAGGGCAAGATCTTGACCGTGCAGGCCGATGGAGCCGAACTCGGCGAGTTAAAGAAGCTTCCCAACGTTGTTGCCGTGAGTGTGGTTGGACTTGAAGAAGGAGACCTCAAGGAACTGGAAGGCATGGATAATATCAAGGCATTGGATCTGGCTTACACCAAGGTGGATGACGACGACCTCGCATACCTTGCTTCACTAAAGGATCTTAGAGCGTTGAATCTGGCATACACCGACATCTCAGATGAAGGTCTGGCCCACATCTCGAAACTGGAAAATCTGCGTACCCTCGATCTTGAGAGCACTGAGATCACCGACGAGGGAGTGGCTTACCTTGAAGGCATGGAAAAACTGCGTACACTGAATCTTTTCCGGACCAAGACCGGGGTTACAGATCTGCGAGGCCGTCCCTTGAAGGTTTCAGACGACGGACTCAAGGCCCTTGCCGGAATATCCAGTCTCACCGAACTCAATCTCCACGGTGCGGCGATTACCGATAAAGGTATCGAAACGATCTCTACAATGACCAAGGTAACCAGGCTTGACATAAGTGCAACCTCGATAACCGACGCTTCGGTGGACTGGCTTTCGAAGATGAGCAATCTTCGCAGCCTTAACATTAAAGGCACTGGGATCTCGACCGACGGTATTAAGAAGCTTCATAAAGAGCTTCCCAATTGCTACATTGCCTACTAGGAGCCGTCTTCGACCGGCAGGTTTTTAAGATAGAGACTAGATTGTGGGGTCTTGGCAAACAAGACCCCTTTTGATATTGGGAAGGGTGGACGAACGGAGTTCGATAACGCGGTGCGTTAACGTACTGCGTTCTCCCAGTTCCTCCGATAAACCTTCAGTTGACAATAACAGTGGGGAGATTAGACTAGACATCGAGTTTAATCTATATCTTGCCAAGGAGGAACTCGATGTGCACCAACGGCCCGAAACGCAGACAGTATTCAGTCAAGTGTAACAGCTTCGGCGCGCCGGTTTCGACTCTTCTTTTGGGTTTGGCATTGTTTGTCTCGGCCAAATCCTTAACCGCTCAGGATGCGGACCTCGATTCCCTGCGCACGGTTGCAGACAGCTTGTATACCCTGGGGAATAAACTGAATGAGCAGGGTCAAACCCAAGAAGGAAGCAAGGTCTTAGGTGATGCAGCCAAGCTTTTCCACCGGACAGGGACTAAAGCCAAGGAGAACGGTTCCTGCAGCCAGGCGATAACCGATTTCGAGAAGATGCTGGGGATATACCAGAAGCTTCTGGGACAGGATAATGTGTCGGTTGCAAGCATCTACAGCGAGATCGGGTATCTTTATTGGAACATTAAGGATTACACGGAGGCGTTGGACAACTATCGTCGTTCGCTCCTCATCCGACTCAAGGTCCTTGACGAAGACGATCCATTGATAGCGACAACCTATACTAACATCAGCCTAATTCAATGCGAGTTAGGGAAGTATGAAGAGGCCCTTACCAGCGCTGAGAAGGCTCTCGCTTTACAGCTGAAAACACTCGGGCCTGCCGATACCATGGTAGCTGCGAGTTACGCAAATATAGGATACATCCATTACAAACAGGGGTCATATCAACCGGCATTGGATAACCACGAGAAGGCCCTTGAGATTGAACTGAATGCCTTCGGGTACGAACACACCAGGATTGCCAAGAGTTATACCGATATCGGTTACATGCATTACAAACTCGAGGCGTATGAGGAGGCCTTGGATGATCAGAAACGCGCTTTATCCATTCGTACCAAATTACTCGGGTCCCAGCATCCTGACCTCGCTACCAACTACGTGATACTCGGCGATGTGTATAAGGCGCTTGGAAGATGCAATGAGGCCTTGGCATCATATGAGACTGCACTCGAAATCAGTGAGCACTGTTTAGGACCGAATCACCCCGATATTGCCGTGCACTACGCAAACATCGGCAGCCTTTATCTCAACTTTGCATCCTACCAGTCGGCTTTAAAGAATTTCAATAAGGCTCTTTCCCTCAGATTGGCTTCAAACAAGGAATCCTGCTCGGAGCTGGCTTCCGACTACAACGACATCGGTAGAGTTTACCTTGCCCTGGGTGACTACCCGAAGGCGCTGGAAAACTTCAAGCAGGCATTAGCTATCGATATCGATGTGCTGGGTCCTAATCATCCTGACGTGGCCGCGCGTTACAACAACCTTGGCAACGTCTTATCCAGGCTTGGTTCTAATACCGAAGCTCTAGAATACTACAAGAAGGCCACGGATATCTGGCTGGCTTTGCTTGGCCCTAATGATCCGGCGCTGGCTTCAGTTTACAACAACATCGGAGTAATCTATGCTAATCAAGGTAATTACCCCTCGGCCCTGCAGTACTACAATAAGGCCATTGCACTCAAACTCACTAGGCTTGATTCACTCGATCCCAGTCTTGCCTACACCTACAACAACATCGGTAACGCCTATGAAAGCCTGGGAAAGTACGACAAGGCTTTGGAATCCTACAAGCGCGCTTTGACGATTTGGGAGGGAAGCCTGGGGCAAGATCATCCCAACGTAGGCTCAAGCTGCAGCCGTATCGGTCTGACCTACGACGCGCTGGGAAAAACTGATGAATCCCTTTACTACCTGCGTCGATCCATCGACATATTCGAGCAGTCGCGAGGGGAGATAACCTCCGAGGAGTTACGGGCTGCTTACACCGAGACGGTAAGCGACCGATACGAAGCCATCTTCGCGATCCTTATGAGGATGGGAAAGCCTGAGCAGGCCTTTGCCTATCTGGAGCGGTCAAAGTCCCAGGCATTGAAAACTGCTCTTACCCAGAGCGGCGAGGTTGCCATCGGGGTGCCTGGGATGCAGGAAAAGGTCGCCGGTTCCCAGGAACTGGCAAAGCAGGTTGAGGAACTCGAGGCTCAACTTGTCGAGGAGTATACCAAACCGGATTCCCTGCGCAGCCAGGAGACGGTCGAAAGAATAACATCCAATCTTGCCCGAACCAAGGCGGAGTACTTCGAGGTAGCAGCCCAGGTGCAGGCAGATCCTGATTACTCATCCCTGGTCAGGGTGAATGCGGCCGATATCGGTGTTCTCCAATCCGAGTTACCCCCAGGCCAGAAACTCTTGATGACCTACGCCGGGGCTAGTCGACTCTATCTATTCCTTGTCTGCAGTGAAGGATACGAGGTGCGCTCGGTCTCGGTCGGACGTGTCGTTTTGGACAGCCTGGTTGTGCGCTGCCGCAGGTTCTGCAGCGAAGAGAATGCCAGGCGTCTTGTGGCGGAAGACAGGCTCTTTGGGTGGAAGTGGGGAGACGACGGCAGTTATTTCTACAAAAATGAGGTTGCTCCTTTAAAGAATGCGCTCGCCGAGCTTTACTCCTACCTCATCGAGCCGTTTGAGCAGGAACTTGAAGCGGTAAAGGTTTTAACCTTCATACCTTCGGGTAACCTTTACTACGTACCCTGGGGCGCATTGATGGATACTGTAGGGGATAGCTCAGTCTTCCTGTCTGAACGATACAACTGGAACGTTTTGACCTCCACCGAACTCTTCCAGTGCATTTATCGCCGCAGTGAGGAGAACGACTGGCATCCGGATGCCTTGCTTCTGGTCGGGAATCCTACCGGTGCTAAGCTTCCAAGCGCCGAGGAGGAAGTGGCCTCAATAAAGACTGTGTATCCTAATTCGACTACGCTCGTTCGCTCACAGGCAACTGAATTCGAGGTGCAGCGCAACGCGGCCCACAGTGAGGTCCTGCACCTGGCAACCCATTGCAGACTGAATCCCGAGGACCCTTGGGAATCGTATATCTATCTGGCCAGAACGCAATCGACAGACGGACACTGGACGGTCTCTGAGATAACCAATCAATCGTGGGATAAGGTAAGACTGATTACACTTTCTGCATGCGAGACCGCGGTAGGCGGCAGTCAACCAGGTTTGGAGTTTGAAAGCATTGCCAAGGCTTTTTCACTCGCAATGGAGTCCGCCCCTTCTATTGTCGCTACCCTGTGGCCGGTGGCCGACGAATCTACCAAGCTGCTGATGGTTACCTTTTACGAACAGCTGAAGAATCATTCTACCTCAGAGGCGCTGCGTCGAGCCCAGCAGAAGCTGATTGGCAGCGAAAAATACTCCCACCCTTTCTTTTGGGCATCTTTTGTACTGATCGGCGAGTGGCGATAGGTTTGGAGCAATCCGTCCTTTCGGGGTCCCCGCAAGGAGACGGAGTATCCTTGTGGTGTGTTAATACTCCCATCCTTTCTTTTGGGCATCGTTTATTTTAATCGGCGAGCGGCGATGAACGCGACTTCGACGCGTATCTCCCCTTGCATTACAGGATTTTTTACTTAAAATACAGTTAGACATGACGGGCGTAATTAATCATCCAAGGAGGAAAAGATGTCATTAATCATGGCAGGATGTTTGTTGGTCTTCGGTTCGTTCCAGATGCCGGAGGTCGACTTTGTTGAAGTCGAAGGTGTAGTTACAGACTCGTTGTGGGCCAATCTTCCCCATACCGAAGAGGTAACCGAACACATCACCCTGCGTACCGGCGGGGCAGAGGATCCTATAGTAAGGGCAGGGGCTTTTTTCAGATATGCCCTAGATCTCTATCAACTAAACGAAGATCGAAGCTGCGTCTTACCAAATCTTAAGGCCTTACGAAACGAACTCTTGTTGATCGGTGATCAGGGAAAATGTAAGGTCGATGTACGTATTAAGACCTCTCAGGCGATTGAGAGCGCTATCGAGGAAGGCGCTCCCAAGGATTCGGTTTTAAAGTTGTTCAGTCAACTGGATGCCGAGATCAAAACCCTGGTAGGAGAATTCGTACCTGATGACCCGAAGTCTTACGTAAACGGCTCCAACGCCTATGACTTGGGTAAATGGATTGCAGCAATGGGTGTCAGGCTGGCTATTTATCCAGGATGCGACGAAGAAGAGGGTAAACCGCTGGTTCTCAGCCACGTGAGTACCCTGGTGGAGACGATCGAGAAGGAAGATAGCGACAACTGGAGTGCTGTGATTACAGCCTTGAAGGATTCCATGAGTGATTACCAGCGATCCAAGATCCTGGAATTCATCTCCGGTTTGCCCTACTATCCTCCGGTAGCGGAAGATGATCTGGATAAGCTTCTAGGTGAGATTAAGACCACCTACACCGTTTTCGATCTGGAGTTTATCCTCTGCGCCTAGCCTTTGAGGAAGTTTCGTTGACCCAGAGAGTTATTTTCAAAACACACTTGTTGTTGGCGGTGATGCTGGCCCCTGCAATTGTAACTAGTCAGGACGTATCTATAAGGGATTTTGTCAGTCTGGGCATCTTTTACCAAACCCTCAGAGAATACTATCTCCTGCCTGAATTAACCGGTGAATACTGGTTCGATTCGACTCGAACGGCTCTACAGTGGACCTCGAATGCCCTTTTCGACTGCAATTTTCCTGATGAAATTCGCAACCAGGTTGAAGATCTGCGTAAGCTTCTTTTGTCCAAGAAGAGGTCACAGACCACCGCACAGTACTTCGAGCTTGCAGAGGCGATATCCGATTTCGCCGACTCTGAGTCATTGTCTAAGGATGCTTTCGAATGCGGCATTCTTATTGGGCAACTACGATTCTATCTTCCCAGGGTTTCCGTTGAGGAAGATCCTGTGAAGGGGGGACTGTTCAAGAGACTTGCTGAAGAATCCTGTTTTTGTTTGAAGGGAAATTTCCCGGAATGGCAGACGATGATAACGGAGTATTATTCACGCACCCAGGGAAATCCCTTGGAATGTTTTTTCGCCTACCTTGTAGATACCGGGAATCTGCCCGTAGAAAATACTCCAACTGATCTAAAAAAAGAACTTGTGATTTTACTCGAGGACGCAGCCAAGGTCCTTGCCGATTTCTAGATAACGAGGGTCTATCCCTTCAGGCGTAGCAGTGTGTTGTAGCACAAAGAGAGGCAGGTGTTAAGGATTGTGACGGCTTAAAACGAAATCTTGGAATTTTGGTAGATTAATGGATCTGCGTTTTCCTATACCCAGCCCAGCTTACGCTTTGCTTCGTCGGACATCATCTTTGGATTCCAGGGAGGATCCCAGGTAAGCTCAAGCTTTACGTCTTTGATCCCTTCCACCCCTCGTGCCGCCTTTTCAGCCTGTGCCGTGAGAATGTTAGCTAAGGGACATCCTGGTACGGTAAGGGTCATACGAATATGAGCCACGTCACGTTTTACATCGATCGAATATATTAGTCCAAGATCGACGATGTTGATGCCTATCTCAGGGTCAATTACCTTCTTCAACGCCTCTCGCACCTGTACTTTTGTTACCATCATTCCTCCTTGCGTAGGCTGTTTCCCATCCAGGAAAGATAACTTTCGTAACCTGTCTCGATCTTTGTAACCGTAATCATCGGCACTTCGTAGGAATGTAGCTCGTTCAACCTAGCCTCCAACTTCGGATAGTGTTCGTTGTCGGTTTTAAAAATAACAATTACCTCATCGGTTTCTTCAAGCTTACCTTTCCACCTGTATATAGAACAGGCAGGCATAAGATTGGCGCAAGCTGCCAGATGTTCCTCGACCAATTTACGGGAAATCAGTTTTGCCTCACTCAGGTTGGAAAAACTAGTATGAACTTCGAGAAACATTAGATGCGAAGGTTAGCCAGGGTGGTTGAGTTAAAGAAATCGTCAAGAAGAGTCTGAAGCCTGGTCCAGTATTCAGTTGCGTGGCAGTGTTTTTGCCTTTCACAGCGTCCCTTTATCCGCGTGCAAGGTGCAACGTAAACACCGTTGGGCTGAACAGCTCGAATTACTTCTCCTAAAGTAATCTTCTCCGCAGGTCTAGCCAGGAAATAACCGCCGTACATCCCACGTACACTCTTGACCAACCCGGCCTTTCGGAGTTTGAGGAAAAGTTGTTCAAGATACTTTATAGAAAGCCCTTCCGCTTCGGAAATTGCCTTGATAGAGATGGGGTGATTATTTTTTTTAACGAGAACGATCACCGCCCTTATCGCGTAGCGTATAGTGGTATTCAACCTGTTCATAATCCTTATTATAAAGCTATGGATTAGGGTTGTCAAGCTCTATGTGGATCGGTAGATCGTTGCTACATAATGAGGAATTATTGAAGAAAGCAGGGATGTTGTTTTTTACTCGCTACTAGTTTTTTTGTATGATATGAAAATCCCCTGCGCAAGCTATACTTGACAGGAACCTTAGTAGGATTGCCTTCTTAGTAAAGACCTGAGATAATTCCATCCCCGAGGTGTGTATCTTTGCCAAATTGGGAACTTAGTGTATGCTCACAGTTTTCTTTGTGATTGACAATGAGTATAATCCACACAAAGGAATCGCGAACAAGAAGATGGAAGCAATGTTACTAAGTTCATACTCCAACAATTGTCTATAGTCAATACAACGTTACCAGGATGGGGTGGATATACATTGAACCAAAGAGAACACGGGGACCACGGAGGGGTTTTCTATCTGCAGATGACGCAGATTCGCTGGAATGCCTGATTTGGTTAAGTCCAAAATACACTCGGCTTACTTGGATCGGTTAATTTTCGCTTTGTGTCCATTGTGGTGAGTTAAGCTCCCTCCGGACAATCTCCTTCGGTAACGCAGATTATATAAGGCCGTAGGGGCGACTCACGAGTCGCCCGATTGATTATCTGGGTACAGGAGAGGGCGATGCAGGCATTGCCCCTAAGGCCTTCTGTATTTTTTCCTGCGCCTTCTGTGTTGAATCAAAAGGGAGTTGGCCTGGGAACTATCTCCCCGCGCACAGTCTCAAGGGTATTGACAATCAAACGATAGCGGGTATATTTATTTATAATCTGGAGTACAGGATGAAAAAAATCATGTGGGGTATATTAGGGGTGATGTTGTTAGTTAACGGTTGTGCGTTGAGTTCAAATGTAGTAACCGGTACGGCTTCGAGTGATTGGGAGCAGGCGACATTACTTCGAGATTATTTCGGTTCAGGTTTAGTGGTCGTTCGTCAGAACGATGAGGTGTGGCGGATTGAGTCGAAGAGCCAGTGTTTTTGGACAAGTAATTATATAGGACGCCAGGTATGGTTACAATGGGGACCGGTTGAATGTGTGTTAAAAAGCGAAAGCGGGTCAATCTGCGAATTTTGGACAAAAGAAAGGGTACAGTAAACCTCATTAGGATAGTAAGTTAACACTGGGAGTTGACAGATGGTGTTAATTCCTCTATACTTATTACTGGAGAAATAAATGGGATCTACGGTAGAGTTAGTCGAAACCAAAGCAAATATGGCTATGGTAATAGCCAAATCAGTACCTGATCGGCCAGGTATAGCTGCCGAGTTTTTTTCTCACCTCGGAACCGGTGGACTTAATATATTGATGATTTCCGAAAGCAAGCTAGCCGATTCAAAAGCAGATATTGCGTTTGCTCTTCTTGAAGCAGATGTTGAAAAAGCGACCAAACTTCTTAAGGACCTTACATCTCTGGAGTCCACGGAATTCGTTATCAAACGGAGGATGGGTATGTTAACTGTTTATGGTAAGAAGCTGTCACGGCAAACAGGTATTGCTGGTAAGATATTTTCAATCCTGGCTCAGGAAGCGATTAACATAGACATGATCAGTACATCCTTTTCTTCGATCAGTGTATTGATAGATTCTTCTTATCTTAAGCCGGCTAAGAATCTTATGCTTAAGGAATTCGGATTGGAGGCTTAAGGTGTTTATCTTCTTAGACCTTAGGAAGGGGTAAACCTTTATGGAGCGGGTTGAATGCTTGAAGGAAAGATAGAACGCCAAGGATTTTTGGATATCATCCAACTACTTGCGATGAGTAGGAAGACCGGACACCTTGAGATCACGGGTGCTGCAAATGGTACTCTTTTTTTCTCAAGAGGGGAACTGCTCGACTGCCACACAGGAAGACTGGTGGGAGATGAGGCTTATATAGAGCTTTTTATCCTGGTTTCCGGCAGCTTCAAATTTCATGACGAAGATGTTAACCTGAATAAACGGATCACCAAATCATTAACCGACTTACTTAGTGAGGCATCCAAGAGGGCTACAGAATGGGATGCGGCACGTAAAGAGTTGCCTTTTGAGGATGCAGCATTGGTTCTGATTCCGGTTGATCCTGAAGCGGAGAATACGTTTGATGTAGGAGCGATGGATTGGGCGATCGTTTCCCAGATCGACGGAAAGCGTTCTTATCCGGAGATAGCACGTTTGTTAGGACAGTCTAAAACCAAAGTAGCCATCACTATAGCTAGACTTAAGAAAAAGGGACTTATTACCACTGAAGATGAAGAATCGGCTTTGCTACGAAGCATCTTCCGCAAAACAGCACGGCTTTTAAGTCATTTGATCGAAACAAGGGTGAAGCAAAAACGTAACAGGGAGCGGATTCACACCGATTTCAACAAGTGGACCTATTCAAAAGGATGGGATATACGTATGATAGAGGAAGGGGAATTAGTCAACAACATACCTCACGACATGCCCCTTAAAGATAAGGCTAAAGCCTATAGACAATCCCTGGAGCAGTTGTATGAGGCAGCTCGGTCAGGGCTTGACCGCAGTGAACTTACCGATCATCTTTCAGATCTCTATGAACAGCTTTCCGATAAAGAAAGTAAGATCATTTCTCAATATGGATTGGGTAAACTTATCTCTCCTGCTGGGAAAGATAGGGAAGAGGGACCGGAGATATGGGACTCCAGTGGGGGGGAAGGAATAATGCCCCGGTAATTGTCTGAAATACCACCGAAAAAGATAAAGCCGACTTAAACTCGGGATCGCGAAGTTACAGGTTATATAAAAGCCTTCCTTCCGTCAATATCGTGATTTTTTAAGGTGCGCCTCGATTATGCGTCAAACCTTTGGTATGGCCTCCTGCAACTTATTTATGTAGACCTTGCTTACGTAGCGAACTGCACCCAGATTTGCACCACGCGGCACACCTATTGCAAGAAAGACCTTACCGTCTTCATCTAAGGGTTTGGTCAGGAAATGGGCATCAACCATCGATATTAGGGTATCCACTAATTTTCCTTTCTGCATCTCCCTTACGATTCTTTCGATGTTACGCATTACTTCGGTAAGTACCGCACTCGTAAATTCCACGTTCTCGCCGCCTACCCTAGTTTTATAGGCGAGCATTAAGCCATCCTCACCAACGACGCTTACCGAGAATGCTTCGCGCAACCATTCGGCAATCTCTTCAACGTACTTCTGAAGCGTTTGCATCTAGTTCCTCCTAAGGTACTTTTGGCAATCATAACAAAGGAATTGCCCTATGTCAAGGATTCGCTATTTATTCCATATTGATCTAAGCATCCTGTTTACTTGACATGATGAAGCTATAATGTAGGATTCTTAAGAATGAAGGTAACGAACAAAACGAGAAAGTATCTTGCACTACCTGTAGTACTCTTAAGCATAGTCGGCTTTCTCAGGGCGCGGGATTGCCGCTACTGGTTTCAATTTGACGGTCTGAAACGTACTTACCGCGTACACATCCCTCCGTCGTACTCCGATTCCACGTCCGCTCCACTCGTACTCAGCCTTCATGGGTTTGCGGCCTCGGCAAGGATTCACCGCTATATGACAAGGATGAACCACAAATCCGACAATGAAGGTTTTATCGTTGTTTACCCCAACGGTACTGGCTGGCCAAGGGCGTGGAACGCGGGTAATAAACTTGGAAGGAGGAAGGACGCCGACGATTTGGGATTCCTTAACTCCCTAATTGACACCGTGATTTCCAGGTACTCAATCGATACAACAATGATCTACGCCACAGGGTTTTCCAACGGCGGCATGATGTCACATCGGCTAGCCTGCGAGCTTTCTTCAAGGATTGCAGCCATCGCACCGGTGTCCGGAGGCCTTGTCTACGAGGATTGTGAACCCGAGTGTCCGGTACCGGTGATTCATATCCACGCACGCAACGATCCGGTTGTCCGCTACTACGGCGATTCCTTAGCCGGCGTTTACTTCTACTCCATTCAGAACAATCTGGAGACGTGGGCATTACTCAATGGATGTGACAATGGCCCTGATACTTTCATTTCTGTAAATGGAAAAGCTTGGAGGCAGAGATGGTACAATAACCAGGGGATCGAGGTTATTCTCTGGACTACAAAACGCGGAGGACACACCTGGCCTTCTGGACGAGGTTTCCCTTTCCCCTCGCTTGCTTTTCCGTCACGTGCGATAAACGCGAACGATGTGATCTGGGAATTCTTTACCGACCATCCCATGAAACAGCTGGTTCAAATTGGCGAGGACGCAGAAGATTCCTCATCGGAGAACGCTAGGGAGTAAGGATATGTCTCGAATAAAGAAGTACGTCCGTGTTCTACTTGTTTTATTATTGTCAGTCATTCCGGGATGCGGGAGCCCGGGTGAAAGGTATTCCCTCAGGTTCGAAGGTCGAATAAGGCATTACTGTATCTTTCAACCTGAATTACTCGACGGCGGAGGACCCTTGCCGCTTGTTATAAATCTGCACGGGTTTTCCGAGAGCGCCGCGCTCGAGGCATACCGCTCGGACATGAACGCTTTCGCGGAGAAAGGATACTTCATCGTCTGCTACCCCGAAGGCACAGGCTTAAGGAAGGCCTGGAACACCGACGGCCGCAGACGTACCGATGATTTCGGATTCATCTCCGCGCTTATTGATACCCTCGTAGCGAACTACTACGTCGATACATCACGAATCTACCTTGTCGGGTTCTCAAACGGCGGCCAGATGGCTCTGTTTGTTAGTGCCGCGCTCTCGGAAACGATTGCAGGCATTGCCGTGGCAGGCGCCGGTCTTTCTCAAGAGCAGCTTGAATGCCTGAATCCCGAGAGGCCGGTCAGGCTTATTGCATTCCATAGCCGCAACGATCCAGCGTCGACGTACGAAGGCTACAAATACAGAGGCGTCTTCTATCCGTCGATATATGAAATCATCTCTACGTGGGCACGGAAATGCGGATGCAATCCTGAACCGGATACAACAGTTTTCGAGGATGACGTGCTTAAAATAAGATGGCATAACGATTCCACAGGCATAGATGTCGTTTTGTGGACGACCCCTGACGGAAAGCATACCTGGCCTGGAGGGAAGGGGATACCTTTTCCAGGAGGCGCCAAACCATCCCGGAAGATCAACAGCAATGAGCTCATGTGGGAGTTCTTTAACACCCCATGAAAACAAAAACCCGATTTCATGGGGATCACGGATAGAAAGCCAGGAGCAAGATTTGAAAAGTATTTGGTTGAACTAATCCGTACAATTAGATGATGACTGCATCATATAGAGAGAAGAAACAGAGGGAGTACCGCTCCCGGTTGAACAAGGCATTGCACTACATCGACAAACACATCGACCGGGAACTCTCGCTAGAAGTAATCTCCCGGGCTGCGGGATTTTCTCCCTATCACTTCCACCGCATTTTCAGAAGTATCGTAGGCGAAACCCTGAGCGATTATGTAAGAAGGATAAGATTGGAAAAAGCGGCTATAGTACTCGTTCACAATCCGTTCCGCTCCATTACCGAGGTCGCACTTGACTGCGGGTTCTCGTCCTCCTCCTATTTTGCGCGGGCGTTCAAGGAACATTTCGGCATGTCCGCATCGAAGTGGCGTGAAGGGGGAAGCTATGAGCAGAGACTTCGCAAGATTCGTCAATCCGATCGCAAGGATGTAGAAGACTCAGAACCAAGCTCTGGTTACAATTCACGTGTTGGCAATAAAACCACAAAGGAGCACGAGATGAGAGTTGAGGTAAGATACATGGCTGAACTGCACATAGCCTACATCAGACACCTTAATGGGTACTGGGACCCGGGTCTTGCCGAAACGGCCCTCAGGCTTTACAAATGGGCTAATACCCGTGACCTGTTGAAACCCGATACCAAGTACCTGGGAATATCACACGATGACCCTGATGTAACACCTCGCGATAAATGCCGCTACGACGTCTGCGTAACCGTGCCGAAAGAAATCAAGCCTGAAGGCGAAGTTAATACGACAATACTTCCTCAAGGTAAGTACGCGATCTACCACTTTGAAGGACAACCCCAGGAGATCAAGGAAGCATACGACTACATTTACGGTAAATGGCTACCCGAGTCCGGATATCAACCTGCCGATTCACCCTGCTATGAGATCTTTCTCAACAATCCCCAAGAAGACCCTGAAGGCACCTACATCTTCGACATGTGTATACCTGTAAAGCCTCTCTAGTGCTCTGACACGATTGACAATAAAGGAGTATTTATCATGAGTGAATCTATGACAATACGACCTGTGGGTTACGTGAGACGCAAAAAAGAAAAGCTCTTCCTTGAGATTGCGCCCCGGTACATACCCGCATTAAAGGAACTCGAGCACTTTTCCTACGCCCAGGTTCTCTGGTGGTGTAATTATACAGCGGATGAAGAATGTCGAAAGACGCTTCAGAACGAACCCCCTTACGACACCCCGGTAACCGGTGTATTCGCGTCCCGATCACCAGTTCGACCCAATCCGGTGGCGCTCACCACAGTAAAGGTTTTAGGTGTCGATCACAAGAAAGGCCTGGTTGAAATAGCCAAGATAGACGCCGCCGACGATACGCCGGTGGTTGACATCAAGCCTTACATCCCGGTCTGTGACCGGGTCCAGAGTCCTGATACGGCGCCCTGGTGCGCCGAGTGGCCTGACTGGATGCCCGAGGACGGACTTGACGTAGATGATTGAACCTTAAAACCCAAAAGAGCCATTAATCAAGAATGAAACGAAGACCGGCGGCATCCTGCCGCCGGTCGCAGACTATTATCCAGATATTTAATAGGAGTTTCGCAAACTCAGTCTTTTGGTGGCGTAAAGGTGGAAACAGATAACAAAGATTTCGCAAGATTCGTCAAAGAGATAACAAGAATATAGAAGACCCCCAATCAAGTCCCAGGTACAATACTCGGGTTGGTAATAATGCCATCAATAAAACCATAAAGGAGCATAAAATGAGAGTAAAGATTCTCATCCTGTCGTTGACGATGTTAATAATACTGACTGTACCGCGGTTACTAGGTGCGGATGAATTCGTCAATCCAGGGGGCATGAACGTTACTGAAAAGACGGTCGAGGACATGCTCATCGCCGGTATCCGTTATCGCGGGCAGTTCGAGGAGACACCAACTTATTTCCTTAAGCTCTTCGCGCATGCCGGGTCTTACATCACCGGACCCCCATTCGCACTTTACTACGACGCAGGTACGGAAGAGGGTTTTGACATAGAGGTCTGCGTCCCGGTTTCCGATACAGTAGAGACCACAGAAATCAAAACCAGACTTTATGAAGGCGGAGAGTTACTAAGCGCTTTCCACTACGGTGACGGTGAGACTCTGTACGGTCAGAATCTGAGTAAAGCCTGGGATCGGTTATTTGAGTACGTCGGAATGAACGATTTGAAAGTTACCGCGCCTATAAGGGAAATTCATCTCGAGTGGAACATGATCGATTCACCGCAGGATGTCATAGA
Source organism: Caldifarciminota bacterium (assembly GCA_016934635.1). Lineage (GTDB taxonomy): Bacteria > Hydrothermota > Tepidihabitantia > B3-TA06 > B3-TA06 > WJJO01. The sequence continues at coordinate 22,841 of JAFGSK010000024.1, read as the reverse complement.
GATGCAGATACCGTTGATCGATGGGTGATTCTCGATCGGTATGCGACCGGTCCGCAATCCTGAAGCATTGACCTTGTGTTCTGGCTGGTCTAGCTGGATGATTGAAGATGTACTGGACCTGGAAGACCAGGGGTATTTTATTCTAATCGTAGAAAAAACGGGCCGCGAAAGCGGCCCGCCCACCTTTTGCATAATACTTACCAATACTTGACAAATAACTATCTGCGTGTATATTTATAGAGTGGTCAATGGGGTCGCTCCGGGATTGAGGTTTTCCTTTTAAGTCCAGGCGACAACATTGAAGAAAATATAGTTAGGCTTTTAACTTTGCGGAAAGGAGGAACAATGATTCCCGTAGTCCGTTTTCTTGCCTGTACAGGTATCTATAGGGGAATAACCAACCTTAAGAAGCTTCCTGTAATACCGATTTTAAGTATGTGCCTTGCCGGAATAACAAGCGGAGCAGACATTGAAGCAAGCTTCATGCACGACGGCAGAATCAGAAGCTATATTTTACACGTACCCCCTTCCTATACCGGTGATGATTCGATTCCCCTTGTGATAAACCTTCACGGTGGTGGAGGTTCTGCTTCTCAGCAGGCAAGTTTTTCTCTCATGAATCCAAAGGCCGATGCGGAAGGATTCCTGGTTTGTTATCCGGAGGGAACGTTTCTTCCTCTAGGCTTTACAGGATGGAATGCAGGTGAAATATACAAATCCACGGTAGACGATGTGGGTTTTATAGATGCTCTTATAGATACGGTTCGTGCCGGGTATAACGTGGACACCTTGAGAATACATGCAGCGGGATTTTCGAACGGTGCGTCTATGTGTTACCGACTGGCTTGCGAGCTTGGTTCCCGCATCGCAGCAATAGGTCCAGTGGCTGGTCCGCTATACTTCGATGACTGGAACGACTGCGAGCCTGAAAGACTCATGCCAACCATACACTTTCATTCACGACACGATCCCAACGGTTCCTATTCAGTGATGGATTCGATGATGGATTTCTGGTCGTCTCGTATGGGGTGCGATATCGGCCCGGATACATTCTATAATGACTCGGGTGCACTCAAACAACATTGGATGCGAGCAGACGACAGCTGTGAAATTATCTTCTGGACGGTAGAACGTTACCAACATGGTTGGCCGGGTTCACCTCTTGGTACAAAAGAAGTTATCACTAACGACGAGATGTGGAGTTTTTTCGTTGCGCATCCACTTCCGGTGCAGGAAGAGGAACCCGGTATAACTGAGCAGTATCGCCTTCCCCAGGATTTTTCTTTCACAGCAAAAACCAATTTCTCTGCAGACAGGATTTCAGTAATACTTTCGCTTGATTTCAATCAAGAAGTCAGCCTTAAGCTCTATGATGCCTCGGGTCGTCTCAAAACCCGAATTTCAGAGCGAGAACTGACCGCAGGTTTACACCAAATTGATATTGACATCCGGAAGTTACCTTCGGGTGTATACTTCCTTAAGGTAATAACACCTGCGGTTACTGGAACCCAACACATAACAGTCTTGAAATGAAGGAGGTTGCAGTGCGGAGGACATTTCTTGTAAGTGTTTTTTTTTAACATTCTTTGCCGGCTTCCTAGGAGCTGGAGATGTCGATGGTTCAATAACCCACGACGGAGGTACGCGAACTTATTATCTTCATACCCCACCACAGTACAACGAAGAGGACCCACTGCCCCTCCTGATAGCTCTTCACTTTTACGCAGGGACTGGTGAAGCTATGGCCATGACAACGAATCTGAACGCGAAAGCGGACCAGGAAGGTTTCATTGCCGTATACCCGGACGCCCTTGGTTCTCCACCGAGCTGGGACATGTACGGTGACGTCGGATTCATCTCGGCCCTCATAGATTCTTTATTGAGTGAGTACGCCTTGGATACGATGAGAATTTACGCCACAGGCTACTCGAACGGGGCATTCATGGCACATGTGCTTGCTGCCGAGTTATCTAAAAGGATAGCCGCTGTATCTATGGTTGCCGGAGGGCTTATGATTACCTACTGGTGGGAGTTCAGTCTCGATAGACCGATCCCGACTATCCATTTCCACGCACGTGATGATGCCGTGGTGCCTTACTATGGAGGTCAAGGAACCGCTCCGGTTGAGGAGATGCTTCAGAGTTGGGTGACACAAAACGGGTGTACCGAGGGTCCGGACAGCTTCTGGCACACAGACGCCGCTCTGAGGCAGATCTGGTCGAATCCTTCAAACGAAGTTGAGAACGTCCTGTGGTCCACTGACGAAGGCGGGCATTATAACTGGCCTCGCCTGACAAGTCCGCACAAGATTTCTGCAAACGATCTCATGTGGGATTTCTTTACGGGCCACCCGATGCCTGCCCAGGAGCTTTGGATATCAGAGACTGGTCTGAAAGAGTGTTCAGCATTCGATGTTCAAGGAATTATGTCAGGTACAGCCTCAGTACGCTTTACGCTCGATCAGGCTTGTCGTGTTACGATTGTTCTCTACGACGTAACAGGCAGCAAGATAGCCATACTCTCGGACGGTTTGTTCGATGCCGGACAACACGAATTTGAGTTCGATGCATCTGGCCTTCCCGGTGGTGTTTATTTCTGCCGTATGAACCCCCCCCCTGGGTGGGAAAGCCCTGCCGGTCAGGGTGATTAGATAGAAAGGAGAAATTAAAATGAGCATAAAGAAGGTAATAGCAGTAATGGTTTTCTCATGCATACTCGGAGCAGGCTTTGCCAACAATGTTGCCGAGAACGTAACGACCTCAGATGGGCGAGAAAGAACATGTTTTCTTCATACGCCTCCCGGATACGACGGTAAGACACCGCTGCCTTTACTAATGGCCCTTCACTTCGCTGGAATCAACCAAGGTCAGAATATGGCTTCGGTCACAGGACTGAGCGTGAAGGCTGACGAGGAAGGATTTATTGCAGCTTATCCCAATGCGATTGGCCAGGGTTGGACAGATTACGATGCGTTGTTCATAGACGAGCTGGTGGATACGTTGAAAGCAAGATACGCGGTAGACGAACGCAGGGTTTTCATGACTGGCTGGTCTGCCGGGGCCTTCATGACCTACTGGATGGCTTGTAAGCTTTCTGAGGAGGTTGCAGCTTTCGCACCTGTTGCCGGGTCGATGCTGACCTACGACTGGTCAGGCTGTTATCCGACAAGGCCACCTTCAATTGTCAGCTTCAATGCTCGTGACGATCCCATGATGCCCTACTATGGCGACGGAGGATACATAAAACCGGTTGAGGAGACGATGAGCGACTGGGCCGAACGCCTCGAATGCGACAAGGGTCCTGACTCGTTCTACAATGCGACTGGGGCCTTGAGACAGACCTGGTCCAGAACCGATGGAGCCTGTGAGGTGGTTCTTTGGACTACAGAGCTCGGCGGCCACGGCTGGCCCTTCGAAGAAAGCGCACACAAGCTATCGGCAAACGACGTCATGTGGGATTTCTTCTGCGCCCACCCCTTACCTGAAGAAGAGCCTGGTTTAACAGAAGGACGGATAACTCCTTCAAATGTCTTGGAAACAGACGCCGCGAATCTTTTCCTTCGATCTGCAACGATTCGATTTACGCTTGCCGAAAGGGAAGATGTGAAACTTAAGGTCTATGATGCTTTGGGAAGAAAAGTTGTTACGCTTATCGATGGGGTTTTGGATGAAGGCGAGCATTCGATAGTGCTTGATGCTGGTGGATTACATGCTGGGGTTTACTTCTGCATTCTGGAAACCCCCACATTCACCAATACCTCTCTCATCCGTCTTATCAAATAAAAGGAGCGCGGATGATAAGTAGATCCGTTTTGATGAAAAGTTCCGTCTTGATAAGAAGTTGCGTCTTTCTGATAGTACTGGGTGTTGGGCTGGCTTACGCAGCCGACGTTGAGGACAGCTTTTCCTTCGACGGAAGGACCAGATACTACCTTTTGCACGTTCCTTCGACCTACGACGGATCCGAACCCCTTCCTCTCGTGATCAATCTCCACTGGGGGGACGGAACCCCCCAGGGTATGGTTTCGTTCTGTGGCATGAACCCTAAGGCGGACGAGGAAGGATTCTTTATCGTCTACCCTGCAGGCACAATAATCCCGGCCGGATTTACCTGCTGGAACGCCGGTCCCTGTTTCGAGACCGACGTGGACGACGTAGGTTTCATATCTGCACTCGTCGATACATTGACAGCCAACTACAAGATAGATACCCTGCGTATATTCGCAACCGGATTTTGCGGCGGTGCAATGATGGTTCACCGGTTGGCTTGTGAGCTTTCCGAAAGACTTGCTGCTGTTGCACCCGTGATGGGCTGTCTGGTAGTCGAGGACTGGAATTCATGTCAGCCTGAGAGGCTTATTCCCATCATGCATATCCACGCGCGAAAAGACCCCAGCGTCCCCTATTACGGCAGGATCTGGCAAGGGATTTACGAAAATTACTACTGGGCGCCTATAGACTCGGTGATGAGACACTGGGTCCAGGTTCTCGGCTGCAGTCTGGATCCCGACACCTTCACGAATGAAAAAGGTGCCTTAAGGCAAACGTGGTCAAGAGCAGACTCAAGCTGTGAAGTGGTGTTCTGGACGACTGAGGACGACGACAAACACCGTTGGCCTGGAACCGTCCTGGGCTCACAGCAGCTGGTTGCCAACGACGAGATATGGGATTTCTTTTCCTCTCACCCCATGCCTATTGAGGAGCCTGGAGTTGAGGAAGATGTGTTCAGCCCGGTTTCTTTCATCGACATCACTTCACCAGGTATCACGAATCAATCAGGCTCGATAAGATTTTCTCTGGAGAAATCCGAATACGTCAAGCTCGAGGTATTCGACATTCTGGGAAGGAAAGAGATAACTCTCCTTGACCGGGTGCTAGAGAAGGGCGAACACTCTGTGGAGTTCTGTATCCATAACAGTGGTATTTACTTCTATCGATTGCAGACGCCGTCATTTTCAGAAACCAGGATTCTGAGATTGATAAGATAGTTCCCTGGCTCTTTGTACTCGTTAGCTAGGGTTTACTGGAAAGAGGGGGATTCGAAATGAATCCCCTTCTTTATTCGTAGGTATAAAAAGGGCCGCTTGCGCGGCCCTTAGGCAATATAAAACTTACTCGTCCAGAGGGACCTCTATCTCGTAAGGCATGAGGTACAGCATGTTTTCGTTAATCCAGGAGGGCAGCTGATCCGCAGATAGGAGGTTGACACCGAAACCTTCATCCAGATCGAATGCAGCCTCAGCCTTCGGATATATCACAACCTTACAATCCTCATCCAGATCGGCCAGCTTGCGTGCTTCGTGGACCGCGTCCATGACGCCTCCGACCTCATCCACAAGACCTGCGTCAACTGCGTCCGTACCTGTCCAGATGCGTCCTCGGGCCACCTTGTCCACCTCCTCAAAGGTCATGCCCCGCCCTTCTGCGACACGGTTAACGAACTCGGCATACCCTTGATCGATAAACCTTTGCATCAGTTTTGCCTCTTCCTCGTCGAATGCTCTATCCGGGCTGAACATGTCGGCATGAGGAAAAATCTTTACTGTCCCATGGGTTATACCCAGTTTCTCGTTAAATCCTTTGGTAACGAACTTACCGCCCAGGACTCCTATGGAACCGGTTATCGTCGTGGCGTCTGCAAATATCTTTTGTCCGGGAGCAGCGATATAGTATCCGCCTGAGCCGGCCACTCCGGCCATAGAAACCACGACAGGCTTCTCGGCTGCCAGATCTGTAAGCGCGCGATTAATTATCTCAGATGCCAGTGCCGAACCCCCGCCCGAATTGATCCGAAACACCACGGCCTTTATTTGTTTATCTTCCCTGACCTTATCGAGGATCTCGGAGATGGTGGTGGAACCCATGTACTTCCCGCCTACGAGCGGGATTGGCAACGGGCTTGAGCCGCTTTCACCGGTCACGATACTGCCTTCGGCAACCACTATCGCTATCTTGCCTCGGTCAAGGATCCCTTCCGTCTCCTCGCCTTCTATCCAAGACCTGGGAACCTCGGGCCTCTCTTTGTGTATCGTAGCAAATTCGGCACTCTCGACCCTCTCGCCGAACTCAAGTTTAATGATGCTGTCAAGGTCAAGGGCCTGGCATAGACTGTCCACGAGACCCAGGGCTAATGCAGTATCACCTGTAAACAATATTCGCTCGTTCATCAGCTTCTCGAACTCGGAACGAAGAATGCCACGGTCACGCTCGATTGTGGTTAGTATGTGAGTGTACTGTGAATTCAGACAGGTTTCGAGCTGCTTTCTATCCTCGGCTGAAGGTTCGCTCAGATTGACTACTTCGTATGCGGATTTAAATTCGCCAACCCTGTAAAAGTCAGGTTCGATACCCAGCTTATCCAAAGTGCCCTTGACATGCAGGGTGCGATAGTATCCACCGGCAAGGTAGAAGTCCCCGGTAGGAATCATGTAGATTCTATCCGCTACCGATGCAAGATAGTAGCTCCCGATGGAGTACCCTTCTGAGAATGCCAATATCTTCTTACCCTTTTCTTTGAGTGAGGCAAGTTCCGCACGGATCTCTTCTACCTGGTACCAGGAGTAGCTCGCACCACGGAAATCCAAAAGAACACCTTTGATGTCCTTGCGGTCTCCCATGTCGCGAATTTCATTGAGAAGGTCGTAGAAGGTCTTTGCCTTTGTTGAACCGAATGAGATTGCGCCTATCTTGAATCCTGAGGCCTCGGGCTCTTCACTGCGACCGCGAGGGACCCAGTCGACCACCTTTGGCCCTGGTTTCTTGAACGTGATGCCTGGGTAGCGAGGGAATGAAACAGCCAGTGAGATTGCAATTTCGCCTTCGGAGTCGTAACCTGCCCCGAGCTTGAATGATTCAAGGGCAAGTTCCAGACCGCCTTGCCAGATTGGAGAAGTTATTTCTGTCGAGCCACCAAATTGGTACATATTGTACGTACCATACAGAAGTATCCCTGTGAAAGGTTCTACACCTGCCCCGAATTTAAGAACGTCAAATCCATCTCTGTAAGTCAAGTCACTGAACAGTGTGATCCTGTCGGTAAAGGGACGCAGGCCAATACCTGCGGTTGCCCCGAAAGGATCGCCGGTTTCCAGCCGGACACCGAGGGCCAGCCAGCTCCATGGGTTCGCCTGGAGTCCGAAACTCCAATACTTGCGTTCACCCCAGAAGTAGGACGTTCCGATTCGAACGTGTTTGCCCAGAGGTATCCCCAGGCCGGACACCCAGATGTTTCCTATATTGCCAAGGGTATCCTCTGAACCGGTACGGTATCCCAGGCCAGTGAAACCCGTGGCAATGCCGAGATTGAATGCCGGCTCGTCTTCGAGTAATGAAAACCCGCTTTGCAGTTCAACGCCGTCGCCGTGAAGAACCAGACCTGCCGGGTTGGACCACAGCGCATCCGAACGCTCGGAAAAGCTCACCGAAGATGATGTGAAAAACCCCATCCCGGCCACGATAAACCATAAATACTGCATACTCAAACCTCTTTTTAATTTTTCTCTATACTACTGAAAAGACGGGCTTTGGCAAGGGAAGGTTGCACATCAACAAAACCCCGTCTCCCTTCGTCGTGAGATGAGTTAATCAAACAAGGAGGCACGTTGTATGATAAGGAAGTAGGACGTTACTGGGAAGAGAATGCGGAGGCATGGACTAAGCTATCCAGAATGGGGTATGACGTGTACCGTGATCTTTTTAACACCCCGGCATTCCTTTCGATACTTCCAGACATCAAGGGTCTGCGAGGTTTGGATATTGGCTGCGGCGAGGGCTACAACACCCGCAAACTTGCAGAGCTGGGTGCAGAGATGACTGCAGTCGATATAGCGCCTACATTCATTCGATATGCATCAGAAACGGAAAATGAAAATCCTATGGGTATCCGCTATCTGGTTTCCTCCGGGACAAAACTACCCTTTGGAGACGAGTCCTTTGATTTTGCCACTGCATTCATGAGTTTGATGGATATGGCCTCCCCCGATTTGGCTATCGAAGAGGCTTACAGGGTACTAAAACCCGCAGGGTTCTTTCAGTTTTCGATATGCCACCCATGCACCGACACCCCTCACCGTAAATGGGTTGATAACGAGGAAGGCAATCACATTGCACTCGAGATTGGAGGATACTTTGAAGGATGTAAGGGAAGGGTTGAGGCCTGGATATTTTCCCAGACGCCTCCGGAACTAAGGGCAAATTACAAAGAGTTCCTTATGCCCCGTTTTACTCTAACACTTTCTAAGTGGTTTAATCTCCTTATCGGTTCAAGTTTTGTTATTGAATACGTACAGGAGCCAACCGCTCCGGACGAGGCTATCCAAAAGGCGCCGCACCTTGCCGATACCCGACTTATCCCGCACTTCTTGCACATTCGTTGTCGTAAGCGTTAGGTGTTGACAAACTTCCATCCATGACTATGGTTTTGTTATGAAGATAATGTGTGGAATAATTTTCCTTTTAACAACCCTCCCGGCGCTGGAATACCGGCTGCCTGAGGAGGTGGTTGTTTTTGAACCTGGCTCGGGGCAGCCCGAACTCGGGCTAAAAGATGAAGATGTACCTTTGGGTCCTTATCGGTTGATCGCAGCCGACCCCTGGCTTTATCTTCTGGATCAGCTGAACCACCGCGTTCTTTGCTTCGACACATCAGGCAGGTTTGTGAAGGAGATAATTGCTTCTTTCCGGCCTTCCGACATGGCGGTTGACGGCTCAGGACGCATCTGGCTTTTGGAGAATCGTACCCAGCCTGCGGAGATAATAATAATGGATGACGATGAAGAAGTCGATTCCTTAAAGATCGGCTATGAACCGCTGTCCGTCATTACAGAAATCTCATTGGACTACAACGATGAGTTGGTGCTCTTCTCAGGCGGAACGCCCTGTCGGGCAAGCGCTCAATTTACCCTTAAGCCCACGGATACACTTGCCTTGAAACATCGTCTGAAGGTCACCTGCATGCCTACGGCAGCTTACCGAACCTGGTTCGTAGAAGCCATAGACAAGGTGGGGCAGGTTACCGAGTTCTATCTCAGGCCCTCAATGCGCGATGATTTCACGATCCTTGCCGACGACGCTTCGGGTAAACTTTACTTAGGAATAGAATCCGTGATACAAGACAAATCCGGTTCGTTTTACAAACGTTCGCTGAAGGTCTACGAGGATGGTGAGCAGGCTGTAGTGATCCCGGTAGACGAAAACTACTTTTCCTACGACGTAGGCTGGCGCAACGTATCGGTGGACGCGGTAGGAAACGTGTACGTTTTTACCTCCTCTCCTGAAGGCAGGGCATCCATCCTGAAATGGCGCGTATCACCTTAGTATTTGTTCTTTTAGCTTCGACAGTTGCGGCTGTACCTTTCGAGGGCGTCACCTACGCAGGGCCGGATACGCTAGTCGAGTTTACTCCAGGTAGTGGAGAGTATCAGGTAGCCCTTCATCTCGGTGATAGCATAAAAGGTCCTTGCCGTCTAATTGCGACCGATTTAAAGCTTTTTCTCCTCGATCAACTCAATCAACGCATATTGTACTTCGATACGGCAGGTTCATTCATCCGTCAGGTTAAATTGCAGTTCGGACCCGCAGATATGGCCCTCGACAGCCTCGATCGGATATACCTTCTGGATACCACTTCTAATACTGCCCTCGTGACAATTATGGATGGCGAGAAGGAGGTTGACCGGATGAAGATCAAGCACGATACGATACAGAGGATTAGAGAAATATCCATTTACCCCGGTGAAGGATTGGTGTTCCGGACGAATTACGGCTTCAATAAAGCTAAGAAGGTTCTTAATTTCGATGGCTTTCTTTCGTGCAGTCCCACAATTAAAACATTTTACTTGGACAAAAAAATGGCGTTTGAATCTGAAAACGGTGTTGGTTATACTGATGGAGCAGGATTCTCATCGACTACATATATTACCGAGGTTTTGCGCAAACCGAGAAATTGTCTGGATTTTCTTGATACCGCCGATACGATTCGAGAGATTCGAGGCTCTGAGCTCTGGCTTTGGGATTCGCGTGGGACTGAATCCATAACAACCAGAACCTTCCACTTGTTCGCTGCTACAGGGAAAACCCATACTATGCTTATTAAAGATTTACCCGGTACGTACTATGCTTCAGTACATTGGCGCAACGTTGCGGTCAATTGCCGAGGTGATGTTTATGTATTCACCGTCAGCGATGATGGCAAGGCGTATATCCTAAAATGGAGCGTTTCATGACGCACCTCTTACGGACATCTCTCCTCCTTTGTATTACGTTGGGATCGGCTAATGCCGTCACAAGGGAGGAGATATTAGCGCGTGCGGAAAGCTTTGCCGGACTTACCTGGTATGCAGATTCGGCAAACACCACCGCCTGGGATTCGATGTTCGCCAGGTACGGCTGCGCAGACCACCAAACCTCCGACTGGGAGCCTGGAAACACCTACCAGGGAATGGCCTACTCATACGGGGGCAATGACGACACGGTTACATACATCCAGAAGCTGGAGGACGGTCTTGCAGCGGGCAACCACATGTGCCACTATCAGAACTATGGTGCGGCGACCGGGATCTACCCTCCGGACTGGACAACCGGTATAGACTGCTCGGCGTTCGTTTGCAGATGTTGGGGAGTTCCACGAACGAACACCGGCGGTATCCTCGACAACTACTATGCAGTAGCAAAGCCTGACGTTCTTCCTGGTGATGCGCTTGTAAAACCGGGTTCGCACGTAATTCTAATAGCAGACCCGGGGGAAACGCCGGGTTCAGGTACCTTTGCACTTTACGAGGCGTCCGGCTCCGCATGCCGGGTCTGGTACAACCCACAAGCGCTATGGTCTGCATACGGGGGCTACTCTGCACGAAGCCTTTTTAATCCCGGAGTGGATGAAGATGAATTGGGTGAACCGAATATGCAGATTATCTCGGAATCCTTTCTTGCAAGGGAAGGTGTCCTGCTGAGACTTATGAACCCGGGTGACATCGAGGAACTCTCCTTTTCCATATTCAACTCTTCGGGTCGCAGGATCTATACAGGTGAGGTTACAGGTCCTGAGTTTACGTTCTCCTGGGGAGGAATTGATGATGCAGGTTTCAGGTTGCCCTCAGGTGTCTACTACGTAAGGAGTACAGAGACCTCCTCGACGGCAAGGGTAATATTGATTCGTTGAGATCGGGGAACAGTCCTCGCCTATACTGAACAATAAAACCTCCACCTACGTCAATCCGAACACCCGCCATGTATCCTCCTCGAATTAAGGCGAATCCTTGAACGAAAGTCAGTCTCTAGCTGCCCTTGAGCGCGGCAAGCTTGGACTGTGCTCGCCCCAGATTCTTGCGCGCATTCGCATGATTGGGGTCTATAGCTAATACCCTTTGCCAGTAACTTATCGCGAGTTCGTAGTTGTTCTCTGAGTATGATTCCACCCCCAGAAGGTAAAGGGTCTGCACGTCCTGGGTCTTCTTGGTCGTTTTCTGGACCTCGTTAAGATTTTGCTGTGCCTGCTGGTTTGTGGGATCGAGTTGCAGGACTGTTTGAAGCTCCTTTTCTGAACGGGCTGCATCTTCGGTTTCCTGTGCCCGTTTCATGCGGCGCTCCACGTCCTCCGAGAGTTTGGTGTCTATTTCACCAAGCTTTTGAAGCAGGTCTGAGTTCTGCGGAGCAAGTTCGAGAAGCTCTCGCACCTCTGATTTGGCTTCGTTGTATCGGTTGCGACCCAGAAGCTCGTCAACCTCGGTTACCTGCTCGGAGATGTAGCGGTCTATCTCAGCCTGGGTCTTACGTATGTAATCCTGGGCGAACGAGTTGCCTGGATCGAAATCCAGAACCTTTTCAAAGGAGTTCATTGCGGTAAGGTAGTCCTGCTCGGCCAGGGCGGCAATGCCGCCCCTCAAGTCTTCCTGCACCGGTGCAGGCGCATTGGCGATAAGCTCTTCAGTCGCTTTTTTCTCGGCCTCTTCGCGATAGAATAAAGCCAGGCTGTGGGCCGAGTCTTGAGCAAGGATCTGCTCGGTCATCACCATCAACGCCACGTAGTTTTTACTCACATATGCCTGCTTGGCCTGATTCACCAGGGCGTTTAGTTTCATCTCATCCTTTTCTGCGGTAACCTTGTCTATCATATTCCGAGCATCCGTATTATCAGGCCACCATATCAAAGCCATGTCCCAGCTTCTTAGGGCTTCGTCGTACTGTTTCATGTTGTACTGGGTCAAGCCTTGTTCGTATAGACTTTTACTCGTGAGCTTCTGGCGTTCCAGAGCTTCTTTCTCAGCCTGGGCGCGTGCCTCGGCAAGAAGGCGCTCCTTCTGTACCGCGCTGGCGCCGAAGTGGAATCCCAGGTCTATGCCGTGTATACCACCTCCAGCGCCGCCTACCTGAGTATTGGGCAGATATGAGTAGTTGATCTCCAGATTGGACAGTTGAAGTCCGAAACCGGCCGCAAAACCGTCGAAAAAGTTGTCCGCCAAGCGTTCAGTTGCATAGCCTATGCGCAGTGAGAATATCTCCCAGGGGGAAAATTCCACCCCTGTGGAAAACGCGAAACCACGCGAACCGAAACCAGGGCCTGCCAGAAGATGAAGTTTATTCCCCAGAAGGGAATAACGGACCGAGGCTGCTATGTAGGTAGGCTGGGGTGTACCGACGGAATCTTCCTCGCCGCCGATGAAGTACATCCGTGGGCCGAGATTTTGAACGACGAAACCCAATCCAAGGCCTATATCCTTAAAATCCTGGTACGCGCCTATATCGAGGCCTACAGCCGTAGAGATTAGCTGCTCGTCGTTGGCCGGGTTGTAGCCTAAGGAGACGGTTTGCGCACGCAGGGTAAGGCCTGCGCTGATGGTTCCGAATTTCCGAGCAAAGGAGAGTGCAGGCACGGCCATTACCGCGGCGGTAGTGTCTCGTACGAAGTCTGGATCGCTGGGATCAGGGCGAACTTCCAGACCGTCAACCGTTGCTCCCTTGATACCTATGCTGAAGGTACCGAACTTGAACGGGAACAGGCCGATGATTCCGCCGCAGCTTACCAACCCCATGTTCTGGACACCGGCGATTACGACCGTCTGTTCTGCAAATGCCGAGGTCGCCGGATTGTTGTAAAGGCTGAACCGATCTGCGGGTACGGCCTGCATCACCTCGCCAAGGGCAAGCCCTCGTGCGCCGAAGGAAAGGTCGAGTATCCCGAGTCCAGAATATGAAACAGGAAGGGCTTCTTGAGCACCGAGTGGTGAAACGATTGCAGTCGCGATGATCACACTAAAGAAAACAACACGGTCGATTCTTTGAAGACTGCGCTTTTCCATCGTCACCTCACCACCACGAAGGGTTTGACGATCTTGACGTAGTCATCCGGGATATCACCCCCTGCTGCTTCTATGTCCTTCTTTAAGTCTTGGAACTCTGTGCTCTCGGCAGCATCGGCGATGAAGACGAAAAGATACACGTCAGACCCCAACTCTGAAACATCCAATTCGATGGATCGGTAGCCTCTTTCGATCATCTCGCCGTCTTCGGCTTGATGTTGCAGCAGGCGTTTGCCGCGCACGGTGTAGATTTCGAGTGTTACCCGGGCGGCATAATTTAGTTCGAAGTAGATGTAGGCAGTGCTCTGCTGGATAGCCGGGTTCGGCACAAAGTACACGTCTTCTTCTTTGATTAGGTTTAAGGTATCCCGTGCTTCTCTGACATAAACCGTGTCATAAACCTTTAGATTTATGTCGTCATCTTCAGTATCTCCCTCGGCGTACAACTGATGAGGTCCCAATTCCCAGCCTTCGGTACCGTAGTAGACGGCGTACAGCGAGGGATAGCTGCTGGAACCCTCTGGCGGATCACGATAGTCAGGTTTCTTCGTAATCTGCCCGCCATCCAACTCGATCTCAACATCTATATAATCCATCACGCGGTTGGAGGTTACCGTGATTTCAAGGGTGTCGCCACGGAAAAGGTACTCAGGGAAATCCATACTCAGTCTTGGTGTATTCGCTCCAGGGATCACCTGGAAAGCGCCTACTTTCGAGTAAGGGATTCCTTTGTAAAGGCCGTCTGCTCCGAGGGCAACCTGACCTAGGGGCAGAGGGTCGGTGTTGTAGAAGAATGCAGAGATAGAATCGATTGTTGCGTCTGAAGCAGGCCACCTCTGTATCTCATCAGGTTCATTGAGAACCTCTACCCATACACCGAGTTCCTGGGCAGGGGGAGTTGCATGGACCTTGATATTCAGTGTGTCTCCGTGGGTAAAAGGGTCGGGGTAATCGAGTGTGAGAGTCAACGTATCCTCGATCGGAGCCTGGCCTAGTTCCGTAACTTGCACCCTGTTTATGGGGCCTGCGGTTTTTTCGGTCCAGGCGATTAGCGGCTGGTCAGTACCGAATACGCGCGAAGGCAACTGGGGAAAGTATGTATTCGCTGATTCAGTCTGATTGCCAACGCTACTCCAGGTTCCGCCTACGCGCTGGATGAAGCGGATATTGCCGGCTTCTTCCCAGGCCAGGGTCAGGTCACCTTCGTCATCAACCGTACAGGTGATGTTGCGGGGTTGGGCACCGCTCAGGTGAGGTGCCATGGAGTAAGGTTCATCCCAGCCTGTAGAGGACGAGTATTCCCGGAGGAACAACTCACCGCTGCCGCTCAAGTAAAACAGGTACACATCGGAACCGTGTGATGTTGCGGTAAGCTCCATCGAGTTTCCAATATCAGGGTCTTTGCTGCGATCGAACCCTAGGCTAGGACCTGTCCATAGCGCATCGTGGATGAAGTTGTTCGAGAGATACAAGGTGTGAACCCCGTCTGAGGCAGGAACCAGTTCGATATCTTTCACCGATTCTCCCTCGGTGAAATCCCCCTCTAATCCCAAGGTGTCTTGAATGAAGAGAAGATATCCACCTAGTGGTTCTTTTGTCGCTGCGATGACAGGAATCCCGGTTGCTGAGACCGCAATCGCTATATTAGTGATCTTTTCATCACCGGTAGTAAATTCGTAGGAGTTTTGTTTATCCGAAATGGATACTAGGGAATTCCCGCTGATTTCATCTACCCATGCCAACCAGGAGGTATTATTATCTGCGCGAGCGGTCGTTAAGATCGGGGTCATGTTATCCCTGGTATTACTTATCGAATATCCGAAAAGGTAGCTTTCATCAGAAGGATTATATGCAGCCAGAAAGGCCTCAAGCGGGCCTCTGCTGAGATAACAAATCTCAGCTTTATTAGCAAACTGGTTCAACTTACGGGCGCCCTTGGTAGCTTCAATGACTGTGCTCTGCGGAGGCCTGCCGATAATTAGCTTTACGTAAGTCGTATCTGCACCGGATCCTTGTGAGTTGGAGCCGGAAAAGGTTACTCGGTGTTCTGCATCCTGAGCCATGACACCGTTCATATCATAACCGTCCCATTCAGTGGTTGGAGATGGGCCTCCCCCCTCTTGCCTGAACAAAACTTGTCTTGTTGCTGTATCAACGACCTCAAGCGTCCACGAGTCGAGATCGTTAATGTCTTGCCCGCCGTACTCGAATTTTGCGACTTCGCCGATCTCAGGACGAAATATCGGGTTTACGACCGAAATTACAAGATCAAGTTTTTCCTGTCCCGAACCGCCGACCTCTAGGGTAAAGGTTTCGGAGAAAACCCCTTGGTGAGTAGCTGCGTAGGCTTGAATCTTGTATTGGTTACCCATATCCTCTGCGACCATTGCAGCACAGCACTTGAAATTCCCATCTACATTTCCCTGGTTAACCCAGGTTCTACCGCTATCGGCGGACGCATGCATAACCGGATTAGAGCCGCCTTCCGCAGCAAACAGGAAATTAGGGTAGGAGGGGTCTGCGGCAATTCCCGTGATAGAACCGTTACCCGGTTGGGATGGTGTCATTTTCCAATTCTCTGCATTATCGACACTTAAAAATATATCCCCTGTGCTGGTGAGCGAGTAGAGGTTGTTCCCGGCTGCAGCCAACTGGACCGGTATCCCGTCAGTGAAGCTTCTTCTATCAAATATTTGGGTTTCAGGATTACTCAGGCGCAAGATATCGTTCTGGTTTCTGTCGGCTATATACAGCATCTTGTTATTTTTCGAGTACACAAGGTCTGTGATGTATGCATTTCCCAAATCGAGCGAATAGACGTCAGAACCGGCCGCACCGTAATTGTTATTGAAGTAAAGTTTGGTCGGTGAAGGTCTTCCGGAACTATCGGTCGTTATACACCACACATCCTGGGGTTGATCGGGTCTGCAGGCAACGTGGGTTACCGTTGCCATTATTTCTACACCCGAGCCTGGATAGGTTCTTGTTGAACCCCAGGAAATGCCACTGCTCATTTCGGCTGGAGCAAGTCCTGGAAGACCGGCAACGTAAAACCTGTATTTTTCCGAATAACCTCCTGCTTTTGCGTCGAAAGCAAAGGGAACGTGCCATGCATCCTGACCCCAGTCCGTGGAGCTTTCTTTTCTATAGTACAAACCGCCGCCCAGGGAGGAAACTATGCGCCCTGAAGCATCATCCTGGGCAATATCTATCGAAGTAAAGGCATGTGCACGCAGACCTTCAACCTTGTCCCAGCCCGAAGAGCCACCAAGGCGGTATACACCGTCTGAGGTGCCACAGACGAGGTCTGAAGTAGCGTAAAGGTCGAAGATGAGTGGTGTGGTTATTTCTCCTTGGGTAACCGGCTGCCAATTACCGGTTACGTTTCCTGCAGTATTGTACAGTACACCTCCATAGGTGGCGGCATAGATAAGGCCGTTCATGGCGGCCAGTTCGACTATAGACGAACCTATAAGGTCCATTTTCTCCTGCCAGATCGGTACCGAAAGCGGATTCAAAACCCAGGTTATGCCGTCCTCGGTGCCTATGTAGAAGTAACGACTTCCTTCAACCTCACCTGAGACAGAAACCATACAGGTAATTTCGGTTTGTATGTAACCAGGAATTGGGATACTCGTCTTTTCTTCACTTGTCTTACGGAAGTATAATTGACGAGGGCTACTGAAGGCTATTCCTAGATATTCGTAATTTCCCGGTTCTGAACCGGCTATCGCGGATATGGCACCGTTGGGAATCTCCCAGTCTGAGGTTATTGCCTTAAAGGTTTGGCCGTTATCTTCTGAAAAATAAACACCGCTTACTCGAGTTGCTGCGACTATATAGTTACCAAACTCAACAATACCTACTACCGAGGAAGTTTGCGGAACTCCTTGTGCAGGTTGCCAGTCAGAATTGGTTTCCTTGAACAACAAACCTGAGCCGTCTGTACAAGCCCATTTCTTTCCTCCAACGAAAGCAAGTTCGGTCAGTCCTGGGGGTACTGCTCCGTCGTATTCCAAATTGCCATCTGGTCCTTTAAACATTCCTTCCAACGTGGCTACGTGGTAATAGCCGCTTCCATCCACGGCGACCTGGCCGACCATGCCGCCGTCCGGACCGGTAATGGTCCATGCCTGCGGTAAGGCAAGCAGAAGCAATTTAAGGCTTACAATGAAATTTACCATACGATTAACTTTAACCCGGAATCGAGTTTTGTCAAGCGGAGGTAAGTGAACCTTTATTGCAGCAGCTCAATGCCTTAGAACGAAAAAACCTCGATGAATTCTATTTAAACAGAAGACACTCTATGTGAAGTGTCTGTTGGTAACATGGGATCGGGCGGGCCGACCTCAAGGGATTGGGTCAAAATCCCTGTTGAGCCGCTTTTAGTCCGATAACGCAGAGCAAATTTGGTTAGTAAGTCGCATCAATACGTAGCTAACAGCCAGGTTGAGACAAGGGATTTAAACCCCTTGTCTGGTTTTCTTGACTTTTGGCGCAGTCCCTCAAGGTCGACTCCTACGCTTTTCGATCTCCAGAATGAGAAATTTTATCGTGGATAAACCTCATTAGTGGGGGCATAGAAATCCTCCCCATTCTCTCGAACCAAGCATTCGTAAAACGCTGTTTCGGAATATTCCTGCTTAAGCTTTAGAGCCGCTTCATCGGTCCTTTTATAAAGCCTCACTCTTATCCTGGGGTCTTTCTCTCTTTCTCCATTCTGCATACAGGCTAGCCCCAGGTACCAGTACACTGCGGCTTTAAGATTGGGATCGACTTCCCGGTTGTCCTCGTGATCCTTAAGCCAGGTCTCGAGTGTTGTAGTGGCTTCGATGTATCGTGCTTGCCAGTACTGAATACGCGCGAGGTGAAACTCCACCGCAGGCAAGAGGTCGAGGGTTGCTAAGTTGTCAGGCCAGTTCTTTACAGTATTGAATACGCTGTCGGCCTCGTCGTAGCGTTTCGCTTCGGTGAGCAACAAACCAAGTAGCGTTAACGGCCTAGGCAGGTAATTGCTTTGTGGGTTGAACCGGTGCAGATGATCGATTACTTCTCTTAAGTCATTGGTTTCAGATGGATCGGTTAATCCCATTGCAACATCCTGGTAATACTTTTCAATGAATCCTTCTAAGAAGAGCTTTTTACTCAATTCATCAGAACCATCGAGTTCCATTAACTGTTTTTTGTATCCTTCAGCTTTGGCGGTGTCGAATGCAACGTTTAACATGTAGTCGTACATCAAGGCCAGTGCATGTTTGAACCACTCCATATAACGGACAGGAATGCGTGGATTTACCAGATCATAGGTTGCAGCCTCTGCCTTTTCGACCTCCCTCGCTTGAAGATAGAAATCCACTATCTTAAACCACGCCTTTCCTGCTGACGCTCGTTCCGAGTATTCATCGGTTAATTGCCTGTATATTGCCAGGGCATCGCCCCACCACCTTAATCGCTCTGCAGCCAGGGCTTTCATAAGCAGGGCTTTGTCCACAAGGCTGTCAGCGGTCTCGTTGTATGCAATCCCAATAAAAGTATCCTCGTCTTCCTTGTTCGAGGCTATCTTCAAGTTTTTCAGGTAGCCTTCCTCGTCAAGCAGCCAGCCGAAAGCTTCCTCGTACTCACCCAGGTAAAAATGGCAAAGTCCCTTGCCGTAGGCGGCGATAACCCGGATATCTTTATCTTCGGAGTGGTCGAATAAATCCTTGAACTCTTCGACCGCCTCCTCGAATCTTGCCTGTTCCAGCATTCGCCACGCAAGGGTTGTGCGTACATACGGTTCTGCTGACGAGTATGGGTAGATCTTTGTAACCGCCTCATACACAGCGTAGGCAGTCTTGCGTGTTTCTCTCTGACATTCGGTCCTGAGCGATGAATCACAAGACGAAAAGTAGATCGAATCTGCAAGCTCAAGAAGTCTCATAGAAGTTTTATCCCAAGGGTCAGGGGTCAGTGCCGTGTAGGTTATAAACCACTTGGGTCTGCACACGAAGGTGTCCGCGGCAAAGGCCTTGGCCGAGAACATATAGTCGCAATCTGCCCCGGGCTGGGTTAGTAAAAATAGTACTAAGTTTATCATATACCCTCCTTGATTTTTTGATTTGTATGCATTAGAATACTTGGAGTTACCTGGTTGTCAAGCCTTTCGGGCCGACCTGAAGGTTGGTCCCTTAGCTCTTTGAACGGACTGGAGAGTCCGTTCTCCACTGTCTTTCAAGTTTAAACTTGACAGTCGGCAACTCCCGATTAGACTGGGGCATGAGCAAGGCGTTGGACGAATTTCGCAAGGAAGCCTCCAAGGCTCTTAAGCCTCTCGGGGCAAAACTTTCAGGCATATGCTTTATGCTAAACGATGAGCAGCTTACATCCGCTGAAAAAGATATAGACATGGAAGCTTTAGTCCAGGAACTGGGTAGGGCCAAGGAGAAGACCGTCGACGCGAAGCTCGTAATATCACTTGAAGGCGCCGGCGGACGCCTGGTCGGGGCGGTTTCGCCTGACGAGGTCTTAAAGCTAGACCTTTCAGAGATTTCAAGCCTACTATCGTTTCTCATGGGGAACTTCCTTTTACGCGAGGAGCGGGACCGGGACGGCCTGACCGGTTTCTTGAAGAAAGACGCGTTCCGCGCAAGGATGATAGAAACCGCAATAGGCGTAAAAAAACAAGCCTCGTCGAAGAAAACGGGCGAGCGAAAGCGCAGCCCTGCACTTTCGTTCTTCCACCTCGATTTAGACCACTTCAAGTCGGTTAACGACACGCTCGGACATCGTTTCGGGGACGAGGTGCTTCGTTCGTTCGCAAGACACGTGCGTGAGTTCTTCACCAGAAAGGATTATGAAGGCGTACTCCTGGCCAGGCTCGGTGGAGAAGAGTTCGGGGTTCTTGTACCTTACGTTACCGCAAAGGACGCAGGCGAGATAGGCGAGGAACTCAGGGCCTACATCAACGAAACCGAGATACCCACCTCAGGGGAACTTGAACGCTACAGACAATCCAATCCTGATTTCAAGGCCCTCTCCATCCCGAACGTTACTACGAGTATCGGCATATCCACCGGTGACAGCGCTGTTATCATGCGCACACCTGAGGAAGGTCTTTCGGGAGAACTCGAACAGCTATACGAGCAGGCAGACGTTGCGACCTACGTGGCAAAGAAACTCGGGCGCAACAGGATCATGGCTTTCGAGCGCATCAGGGACGAAGGGGGAACGGTCATAGATTTCGATGATCGTACCGGGATAGTGACCATAGATCTCGGTTCGGACATGGGCGTGGACGTAGAGGACGTGTTCAAGGTCTACGATAACCGGAAATTCACCGACTCCGAGCCTGTTATCCAGCCGGGTTCACAGAAGGTCATAGGCTACTATCCGCGTATCGTACTTGGAGAGATAGAGGTAATACTTTGTCAGCCCCAGGTTTCGTTCGCGTTGCGAAAGGCAGGGGAGACCTTCAGTCCGGAGACTGGTTTTTTACTTGAGTGGGTGCCGCCTTCTGATCGCGGTAAAAGGACTGTATTAGACCGTCGCCGCAAGGAGCGCAGGAAAGAACCGCGCGTTACCTCACGCGCTCTCTTTGAATCGAGGCTTCGCGAGAGCCAGGAGCGCGAACATTTCCTTATAGTACTTCTGTACTTCGATAACCTGGCTACCATCAGGGACCAGCGAGGTTCATCCACGGTAAAGGAACTCTACCGAAGCCTGGCTGCCGAACTGGAACGGATGGCTCCTCCAGGCGAGGTCGTGAGTACCGTTTCAGGAGACCACATCGGTTGGTTGCCTTCAGCTACCTCAGCCTCCAAGGTAGCAGAAAGTATAAAAGACCTGAGGAAAAGATACGCCAAGCAGGACAAGGCGTCCTTCAGTGCGGTCGTATACGACAGCTCGGTAAAGGGACTTGACCGGACTCGTGCACTCGATATCGCACAGAAGGGGGTCGATATAGCAAGGTTCAAGGGCATAAACCAGATAATCCAGCTCGATTCAGAGATTCTTCTCTCCAAGCTCTACTTTTACTACGAGCACGATGAACTCGACAAGGTGGCTCAGGAGTATTCCGAGTTACAATCGTTCGGAATATCCGATGACAGGTCTCTTTTGTACTACGCAGAAGCGCTTTCCTATCTTGGGAAACAGGAGGAAGCCTTAGAGGCCGCTCACCAGGTTCTTGAGCATGATTCATCCAATCTTAAAGCGCTCGAGGTTGCCGCAACCGCCGCTTTCGAGCTTGGCCGGAACCAGGAAGCTGTGGAGGCCTACGAGAAGCTGGTTGACAAAAAGAAAGGGAACATATCAGCATGGCACTGGAGGGATTATGCGATTGCCCTGCTTTACCTCGGGGCTACCGAGAAGGCCCTCGAGTATCTTTCCCATGCGCTTGCCGAGGACCCGACCGACGCCTCGGCCATCTACCATCAGGGAGAAGCGCTCCTGGCCCTGGGTCGCAGGGAAAAGGCCCGACAGGAGATAATGCGAGCGTTCGAACTTGGATACAGGGAGTTAAGCCCCCAGGCGCAAAAGCTTTTGGGAGAAGGATGAGACGCTGACCGCCTACGGCTGACAGCTGACGGCAGAGATAGATTGAACCACAAAGCACACAAAGCGATAAGAGAATTTGCCCCACAAAGAACACGAGGGTTCATTTCAAATATCAAATTGCAAAATGCAAATTTGAAATTGGGAGCGTGTGGGACAGGCACTCCTGCCTGTCGAATTATTAAACAAAGAAGACACAAGCTGCGGGCGCAGGTCCCTGACTGCCTGTTGCTTACAGCTTGCTCTATAGAGAGAACAAACCACAGAGGACACAGAGAAAACCAATGACTAAAGATGGAGAGCGGGTTCTTCAACCCGCGACTAATTTTGTTCCACACTACGTACATCTCGCCGCTGACGAACATTCTTTACAAGCCGTCAGTAGTGAACCGTCAACCTCGCGACTGAAAGGAGCAATGATGAGCGTTTACTCTGATAACATCAGCTTAAAGGCCAAAGGCTTCGCGGACATGCACGACATAACACCGAAGCTTAGGGAGATAGTTGCGACCTCCAAGCTCAAGGAAGGTATACTAACCGTGATACTTCCAGGCTCCACCGGAGGAATTACCACAATCGAGTACGAACCCGGGGTCTTAAAAGACCTGGAAGAACTCATAGAAAAGCTCATACCCTCGGGCAGAACCTACCACCACGACTCCACCTGGGGCGACGGGAACGGTTTTTCGCACCTGCGTTCGGCATTAATCGGAGCCTCGTTTTCAGTACCCTTTCAGGGCGGGAAACTCGTTTTAGGCGCCTGGCAGCAGGTTACCTACATCGACTTCGACAACCGCCCGCGTTCGCGGCTGTTGCATGTGCAACTGGTTGGTGAGTAACCGAAGATATTCACCACTGGCTGTAGAGAGTGAACCGCATAGATTACAAAAAACAAAGAGAAAACCAATTGAAAAGAATGAATGGGCATAAGGTGTATTAATACCCAAATAGTCATAATAGAACTCGCATTTGTGGGGTGGAGAATGTTTTCAGCTCTCCACCCCACATTCCAGGT
>JAFGSK010000023.1 GCA_016934635.1 Caldifarciminota bacterium | reverse complement strand
TCAGTCAGGTGGATTTCTGATGAGGCAATGCGCCCATTTGACAAACTCCAATCCGTGCATACACTTAGGTTAAGTGTGGGATTGATCTCGGGCGTAGTCCAAAGTTCAATCCTGCACAGCTCGGCGTGTTCAGCGTGTCGAGAGGGTGCCTCAGTGGTGTGTGAAAACACCGAGTATGTTATGGGGACCCGTCTGGTTCAAGGCGTCCCGGTCGGGGAAACGTGTTAAACTTAACAGGCCATGAGCCAGAAAGGAGCACTATGGCGAGAAAGCCAGGCGTAATAATATTAACAGCTCTTTTGATTATCCCCCTCTTTGCAACGGCTTGTACTAAAGAAGAGGAAGAACCGCTTCCCGCATCAATGATAATAAATCATCTCTGTACCGATCTTACCGCGATCCCGGACGAATGGATCGACTCTGCGCAGGCAAATCTAAAGATTCACTACGCACACACCTCCCACGGCGGTCAGTTGACTACCGGGCTTTCGAGGATCGAGACCGCCGACGCCAAGTACAGCCAGGTCCAGCAGTACAGCAACTTACCTTCCGAGGCCGGAGCCCTCTGCATCTTCGACGGACAGGAATCCGAAACCTACATCACACCTGAACTGTACTGGCAGGCTGAAGGCGGCATGAACCTGACCCGTGACGTTCTCGACCACAACCCGGAAATTAACGTATCCATGTGGTCGTGGTGCTGTCAACTTTACAGCTACAACGAGCAGCAAACCCAGGAATACCTCGATTCCATGGCTAAACTCGAGACCGAGTATCCCGGAGTTACTTTCGTATACATGACCTGTAACTGCCAGGCCACAGGTTCCCAGGGCTATAACTGCTTTCTCCGCGACGAGCAGATTCGCGATTACTGCGAGGCCAACGATAAGGTTCTTTTCGACTTTGCAGACCTTGACTGCTGGTGGACTAACGGTTCAACGTGGGATCATTCAACCTACGACTATGAAGAAACCGATGTCGACGTGGAACACGAACAGTTTAATGGAAACGAAGCCGCACACACGACCTTCACGAGCTGCGAGCAGAAAGGCAGGGCAACATGGTGGATGATGGCCAGACTTGCCGGCTGGGACGGCGGCGCTGCGACTTCGGAGGCGACGGATCAGCCCCTCATGATTTTTTCACGCTGCCATCCTAATCCTTTTAAATCCACGACCTCGCTTAATTATGCCATTCCTAAATCCGGTGACGTAAAACTTGCGATTTACGATACGCAGGGTCGCTTGATACGTACTCTAGTTCAAGGTGTTCAAAGTACAGGAACTCACACCGTTACCTGGGACGGAACAGATAAAGAAGGTAAACCGGTTTCAAGCGGGGTTTATATCAGCTACTTGCAAGTTGCCGGCGCCCTGGATGCAAAATCTCAAATCCTTTTCCTAAGATGAGGTTTACTCCGGTTTTTGATTCATAGTTCCGTAAGTTACATAACAAGGGGCATAATGCCCCTTGTTTTTATTTACTCGAAAGATATTTCACTGGTTAAGGGTTTACGGTTGACAGGTATCGACGCGTTAGTTACAATCATCCACTATGGCTAACATAAAGGATGAGTGCCAGGGGATTTTTATCTCTGAGATAGAGCTTTCAAGGAAGCTTCTGGTAAACACATTTACCGGTTTTCTCGAACGCATCTCTCCCCGTAAAGAAGAAGTGAACGAGATGAATTACTTCCCGGTCAGGGACTCTGATACCGGCGACAACCTAGTTGGTACTCTCAAAGGTATTATCCGGGGGATACAAAGAACCGACAATAGACCAAAGAGGGAGCTGATCGAGGAGCTTCAGGAAGAGATACTACTTGATTCGGCCAGGGGTAACGCAGGGATGATATTTACCGGCTGGTTCTCAGGGTTCCTAGACCATCTTAGAGATGAGTTGGTTCTTAATACACTGAGCCTGGCTCACGCCATGGAGCGGGGCAGGCAAAGTGGATACAAGGTATTTGCACAGCCAAAGTCAGGGACGATCCTCGACCCTATCTCAAGTTGTGCCAAAACCGCCCTTGCCGGATGTAAAAAAGAGAAGAATCTGCTTTCTCTGTTCGACGAAATCATCCCTAAAGTCAGAGCGTCGGTTCTCAAGACCACCGACAGGCTGGGGGTTTTGCTTCGCGGAAAGAACTCACCCGAGGAGATTCATAACCTAGAGGAAAACCACGTAGTCGATGCAGGGGCTTTGGGGTTTCAGATCTTTTTAGAGAGTTTTCGTAAAACTATAGTGGAGACGATCTGGGAAAGGGGTGGAGTTGTAGTAGTAATTATGGCCGAGGAGAAATTAAAAGAAGATTTGCTGAAGGATGAGTTCGCTCCCCTGGGAGATAGTTTGGATATCCGCGTCTCCCCTACCGGAAAAAGGGTTGCCATACATATACATACGGACAGCCCCCACATGGTTGCAGATATCGCCCACAGATTCAGCGAGATCAGCGAGATTACGAGCTTCAAGATAGAAGACCTGGCCGAGGACTAGTAGCTTATGGACACTCGTAAGATAGGCATCGTAACCGACGAGACGAGTAATATCCCGCCGGAGTGTGCTAAGGCCCTGGATATAGAAGTCGCCAAGTTCCAGGTCTGGTTCCCTGACGATGACGAGGAGGTCTATGACACAAAAAAAATATACCGGCAGATGAGGGAAAAGGAAAAGATGGCCAAGACCTCTGCCCCGTCTCCGCTCAGATTCAAGAAGGCCTACGAGAAGCAGTTAAAGAAATACGATCAGGTGCTTGCCGTTCTTCTTTACAAAGGCTTCTCAGGATCATTTGACTCGGCCCACAATGCCCGGGAGCAGATGGACCCCGACGATAAAAATAAAATTACTCTTTTCGACAGCAACCTTGCCTCTGTAGCTGAAGGGCTTGTCGTCTGGAGAGCGCATGATTTGATAGCGAACGGCATGGAACTTAACGATGTCGTTGCGAGCCTTGAAGAATTCAGGCATACTGTCAAGCTTTTGGCATTCATCGAGGATCTTAAATGGTTAGTAAAGGGAGGCAGGCTGCACGATCCATGGGCTAAGCCTGCACTTGCGATGCAGAATGCCGGGTTCCGTCCGGCGATCGGGATAGTCAAAGGTCAGGTCAAGATGACAGGCCTTAAAATGACCGGAAAGGATTACATTAAAGCGATGATCAGGGAGATTGCCAGGCTTTCTAAAAAGGGACCGTTAACGGCAGCTTTTGCACACGCAGATCTTGCGGAGGATGCTTTATCAAGGTTCCGGCATGGAATCCAGGCTTTGGATGTAAACCTTCTATTCACCGCCCAGCTCACCCCTCTTATAGGTTCACACACCGGGCCTGGTACAGTAATGGTTGCCTATCACTACTAGCCCTGTTATCTTACTTGTGTAAAATTGTTGGGGGAGTATAACCAGTCAGATATCTCGAGGACTATGAATTCTAAGACGCCTTCCTGAAAATCCTGGCTATGTAATCGCGGGTTTTGAGTGGTTCCCTGAGATCCTGGAAATGTTTAATCAGGAACGTTCCCATATTACCTGCCCAGACGGCAAGTATGGGAAATGCCACACCTCTCCCGAGTAGACCGACGACCACGAGATAAGCAAGGAAAACCAGCATGGCGAAGATTAAAGACCAGGAAGGGTGATTGAGGATGATGTATGCGAGTCCGATTAGGAGTCCAAGGACAAGTAATCCCTCCCAGACCGTAATTGCGGTCCACACCCCAAGGGTGACCGCTATGGCCTTACCTCCCTTGAATTTCATGAAAGGGGAAAACGCGTGCCCAAGTATAGGGGCTAACGCAACCGGCACCAGGTACCATCCCTCGACCCCGAAGACCCACACCGCCACTGCAACAGGTGCACCGCCTTTTGCGAATTCTAAAAGCCCTGAAGGAAGTCCTATCTTCCAGCCGCCAGCCTTCCAGGCATTGGTAGCCCCTGGGTTTCGGTCTCCGTACTCGCGGATGTCTTCTTTTAGGAAAAACTTACCCATCCAGAATGAAATCATCAACGATCCGGATGCAAAACCTGCAGCTGTCCAGATAATAGAATTGAGTAATTCAGCGTTCACAAGCGGCACCTCCGAAGCTATCGTTGTAGGTGATATTCCTCTGTTCGATATATCTCTTAAAACATCTAGACACAGTCTACCTTAACCACTGAACCGTATTTGTCAATACCATTACTTTAATCAGTGAACTTTTCCTATTTTCTGGCTTGTGACCGTAACTTAGTGCAGTTCGGGCTTCAGTATTAGATTAAACGCTCCCGGATGCGTTACTGTGAAGGAACCAGGTTTAGTTTACCAACCGCATCGGTTACTTCATCCGGCCAGATAAAGACACGGTTATAGGGCAAAACCCTGTAGTAATATTGAGGGTAATATATTTCACGTGTAGTCATGTCGAAGCAGAAGCGGGATATCCAACCGTACTTCTCCTTGGAGTTGAGTTTTTTGCCAGCCACCAGCTTTTTGGTTACTTCGTAAAGCCTTACACACATGCGATACTCGTAGCCGGTCAGTGTAGCAGGATCGGTCCATATACCTTTCTTGTGTTCGTATGCATTTTTACCCGCCTCCTGAAGCATCACCAAATCCAAGTGTTTGGGTAAACTGGGATAGATAGGGAATGGAGCGGCCCAGCCCGACTCAACCATCATCAGATTGAATGTAGCACGTTCGCGGAGGGTCATGGTCTCACGTTCCTGGGAGCTATAAGCTGGAGCCATATAGGCAAGTACCCTGCCGTACTGATCGAAATGGGAATCCGCCACGTATACGAATACCCGACGCTTGCTCTTACGACCTGAGGAACTGACCCTGGTCAGTTTATCCTCGAGCATCTTGTTGAATGCATCGGTCGCATTTTGCCCTTGAGTTTCCTGAAGGGTTCCTGCTTTTCCGGTAGCAAGTTTTGGATAAAGGGACTCACCAAGGCTCTTGTTTGCAGGGGTTTTTCCTTGTTTGATCCACTGGGCTAACTCTTTGAGTCTGTCATCGTATCTTGAAGGCTTCTGATTACCCGGATAGTGAACCTCAGGTGTATCGATACTCAGCATCCTTATTGATAATGATATGTAAGGGGTATCTCCATCCGTAGCCCGCAGGTATTTCTTGTTGCCAAGGGTATCAAGCTCCAGCCCCTTCGGGTCCCAAAAAATCTGAACCTTTGACATTTAATCCTCCACACAATTGCTTGAAGCGACCCATCCTCCAACAAGGGCCTCTCGTAATTATTCACCCCAAGCAATTATTCGGTCATCTCAATTGTACGCGAAGAAGCGCCTCCTTTGTAGCAAAGCGCCGCTCCATCCACAATTATTTTAATCAAAACTTGAGTATTGTCAAGAAAAGGGAGGTATTAATTATAACTGGCATACTCAAGACTGTCATTATCTTGACAAACCAGAATGGATAAGTATCTTATCGATGCAAGGAGAGAGATTATGGAAGTATGCATACCGTTTTTAATTGTCATAGGAGGTGTAATAGTCGCGGTGGCGCCGATATTCATTATCGCCGGGGTTAGTTCAGCAAGAAGGAAGAAGTTCCAGCGGATGATTGCTGAAACCAAACAAGATATACTTAATCGGGGACAATACTACCCGGTTCGATACGCATCCAGCAAGAAGTATCACAGGTTCTTCAAATTCTTTCCATGGGAGACGGCAGGTGTCATATTCGCGGACGAGACGCAGATAATCTTCTTTGCCGCAAAGATTAAAGGTGAACGCAACGTTGAACATCGCTTCAGACGAGGGGACTTCAGGCTGGAATATCTGGGAACCGAGAATGTCTTTATAAACGGATTTATCACCTGGTTTGTTATTGAAACTTACGATGACAAATACTATTTTACCTCGGAAACCGGGACAACCATTTTCGGTTCTCGTTCATCCACACGTAACGTATACGATGGTCTGCTTAGCGTCCTCGAACCTGATCGAGCCTTTTGACCGTTTAGTTCGAAAATCTTCAACCTAGTTGACATGCAACCCGAACACCACTAGAATACAGCATGCCACATCCAGAAGTTCCTTCGGATCGTGGGGAGTTCTATGGGGCAGTCGCAGAATGGGTCGCAAAGACTTACGATAAGGACCGATACAATCAATTCAAAGAAACATTGCATCCGCAGTTATCTGAACGCTTGGAGAATGCGGATCCTGCAGGATGGTATCCGGTCGAAGATTCAAGGATAATCTATGAGAATATGGCAGAATGCTTCGGGGATGGCGGACTAACCGATTTCGTGCACTTCTATGTATCCAGATCCATCCACGGATTCATAAGAGGACTGGTGGCGTTCATCTCCCCGCTCGGCCTGGCCAAACGAGCCTTGGCTTTATGGAACCGCTTCCATTCCACCGGAAGACCACAGATAGAGATTGTCGATAAAAACCACGGCACGATTACCCTTTACGATTGGAATTACAGCCCTATCCACTGCAAGGTGCATGCCCTCTGGTTTGCAGAGCTTGTAAGGGTTGCAGGCGGAAAGAATCCTGTCGTTGAAGAAACACATTGTGTGCACCGGGGAGATGAGTTCTGTCGCTGGGAGGTCAGTTTTGAGTAGGAAACCTGGGCCGCGCTGCGTGAGAGGTGTATTTCTTGAATACGTCAGACAGTGGCTTGTTGAAAACAAAGGACAGGAGTATTACAATCGATTCAATAACTCGCTCCCCAAAGAACAGGCTGATCTTTTGGAAAGAGCTGAACGAGCAGAATGGTATCCTTCAAAAGACTCTCTTGCCATTCAGCAGCGTCTTGTCGACACTCTGGGCGCCGAAGTAGTTGAAAATATGGCAAGGACAATGATCCGCAAGAGCATCACCGGGTTCCTCAGGGGCTTGGCATCCTTTGCTTCGCCTACGATGTTGGCCAAGCGGGCACCTGCTTTCTGGGACAAGACTTATTCCAGCGGCAGACTGGTTACCGAAAAGGTCGGACAGAGGGAATTCACCGTAACCGTCTACGACTGGAAGGGCACCAGATTCGGCTGCAGGGTTATCGGAATATGGATAGAAGAGATGATACTGTTGACCGGGGTAAAGAAATACTCGATTGATAAGGTCAACTGCGTATTTGAAGGCGATGAGTTCTGTCGGTGGATGGTTAATTATGAGTAGCAAACCCGAGCCTGGTTGCGGAAGGGGAGTTTTTACCGTCTTGTTCAGGGAATGGATAATTGAAAACAAAGGGATCGACTTCTACAATGAATTCAAGGCATCGCTCCCGGATGATCTGGCAGACTTTCTT
This sequence comes from Caldifarciminota bacterium, assembly GCA_016934635.1. Classification (GTDB taxonomy): domain Bacteria; phylum Hydrothermota; class Tepidihabitantia; order B3-TA06; family B3-TA06; genus WJJO01. The sequence continues at coordinate 35,947 of JAFGSK010000023.1, read as the reverse complement.
GAGAATGTTGACAGAGCGGGATGGTATCCTGCCAAGAAATCCTATGCCCTACACCAACGCCTTTATAAAAAGCTGGGTGAGGATATCAGCGAAAAGATAATCAAGGCGAATATAAAGAAAAGTTTGACCGGATTCCTTAGGGGGCTTGCGTCTTTTGTTTCACCCCTGACGCTGGCAAAGCGCGCATCGTCGTTCTGGAAGCGAATGTATTCCTCGGGAAGGGTAGAAACGGATCAGATTTCGCGCTCGGAGTTCAATGTAACAGTGTACGACTGGAAACAGGAAAAGTTCGGCTGCCGGGTAATAGAAATATGGCTGGAGGAGATGATTAAACTGACCGGGACAAAAAAATATACTCTTAAAAAAGTAAGTTGCGTATACGAAGGGGACGAGTACTGCCGGTGGAACATCAAGTTGACCTAGTATAGTCAACGTCGTATCATTACCTAACCGTTATAGAGAATATCCGAAGCGTTTTTGATTGATGAAAAAAAGAATATCGTAGCATAGTTCTCTGCGGGCTTTACGGTAAAGCCTCCTGCCAATGGGTGGCGACTTTCGAGTAATGTTACTTTTACACCCTTGACTTGAAAAGCATTTATATTGCATCCTCAGGATTGATTTTTCTGCGATCTTTTCTCTAAAGGAGAAAAGGAGCATTATAGATAGCGATTGATCCGCCTGACTACCTTGAACTGCGCCCTGCCCCCGTGACCGGACAGGATTAAGGTATCGGGTTCGAGGAGGGAGGTAAGCTTCTTTAAAGATTCCATCAAGGTATCGTAATCACCGCCTCGAAGGTCGGATCGGCCTATGGAATCCGCAAACAAGGTATCCCCGGTGAAAGCGATGCGTTTCTTCAAGTCGAGAAGACAGACGCTTCCCGGGGAATGCCCGGGTGTATGTATAACATCGAGACTCAGACTGCCGATATTGTAGCATACACCTTCACGAAGCGTAATGTAAGGCTCAAATGGTTCATCCCGATAACCCAGATCATCGAAATCACCGGGCACCCGATTCAAAAGAAACTTGTCTTCGGTATGAATACCTACCCTCCAACCCGCCTTCTGTAACCGGGGGCAGTATCCGGTGTGATCGAAGTGTCCGTGAGTCAGGAGCACAGTTTTTGTCTTCAGGTCTTTGAAAGCTTCTACCCTATCAACCAGTTCGTCCTCGGCAAACCCGGGATCGATAAGGATGGCTGCATCCTCAGAGGTCAGAAGGTAGGAGTTGGTTTCCAGTAGACCGACCATAAAGCGCTCTATAGTAACGTCATCTATCTCGATTTTCTGCATTCATGCTCCTTTTTGCCCAGGGCAAAAAGATCGCAATTCCTCATTCCTCAAGCGGTCTTTCTTCTGGGTTTCTTGATAGTTGGTAAAAATGTAGTAAATTGAAATCTGTGAAAATCATCGTCATCTATGGATTAGTCATTCTTTATGAAAATGTCTGTATATTATTTCCGCCAGCTTTTCTCCGATACCGGGCGCTACCTTAAGCTCATCCAGTGACGCCTTGCGTATCCTGGGCACTGAGCCGAAGCGCTGAACCAGCTGCTTGGCTTTCTTCGTTCCTACTCCAGGGATCGAATCCAGTTCAGAGGAAACCGCGGCCTTACCTCTCAACTTACGATGGTATTCAATGGCGAACCGGTGAGATTCGTTTCGGATGCGGTAAAGAAGCTTAAGGACCGGGTCTGATGCCGGGATAATTAACTCTCTGCCGTCCCGACCGAACAGGTGGTCGTGGGTTTTGGCAAATGCGAAAACCGACAAATCGACGTTGATACGATTTAGAAGAACGCGAACCAGCGACATCTGCGACTTGCCGCCGTCAAGGATCAAAAGATCGGGCAGCTCCTTGCCCTCTTTCTGTAATCGGGCTATGCGCCGCGCCACAACCTCGGCCATCATCCCGGGATCGTTTGCGCCTTCCACGGTTTTAATCTTGAACCTGCGGTAGCCTGTTTTCCAGGGCCGTGCATTCCTGAAAACCACAAGGGAACCTGTTGGATTGGTGCCCTGGATATTCGAGATGTCTATCATCTCAATACGGTTAGGAATACTTGATAAATGGAGGTATTCCTGAAGTTTTTCAAGCAAGGGATTCGTCTGCGGGGTTTCATGATCCTGAAGAATGGCCAGCTTGGCGTTTTCGGCCGCTATTTCGAGAAGGTGTCTTTTCTCTTCCTTTACGTTTGCAGAAAGCTTGACCTTCCTCGCGCGGTACTCTCTGAACCACTCGGTGAAAACCTCAGTATCCTCAGGTAGAAAAGGCAAGACTATCTCATCCGGTATATCGTATGTATGAGTGTATATAGATCGAAGAACGGTATGGATGAGATCTTGTTCGGTGGAGTGGGCGGGAACGGTAAGCATGAAAGTTTCGTGGGCGTAAAGCCTGCGTTCGCGAAGTCTTAAGAGTACGGCAGCGGCGCGGTAGCCGCGCCTGGCAACAAAGATGAAATCGCGCGGAGTGGCGTCAAGCGAAGCCTCTTTGGCGTGGTATTGAACCTCCCGTATGGCCAGAAGCTGATCACGCAGTAAGCCTGCAACCTCGTAATGTTGTTCCTGCGAAGCCTTCCACATCCACTGTTCGGTTTCCCGCTCAAGCTTCTCAGAACGCCCCATTAGGAAATCCAGAAGGCCTTTGAGTTGGTTTTCATATTCGGTTTTGGTAAACCCTTCCTTGCAAGGCGCAGAGCACAACTTTAATTGAAACAAGAGACAGGGACGTTCAGGTCTATCCTCAGGAAGGTCATACTGGCAGGTCCGGATCTTAAAGATTCGCTTCACCGCGTCCAGGGTACGGCGCAGGTTCTTGACAGAGGAGTAAGGGCCGAACAGCAGGTTCCCGTCCCGGCGTTCGTTGCGGGTAACATAGACACGTGGGAAGGCTTCCTTTACGGTAACCTTGAGATAAGGATAGCGTTTGTCGTCACGGTAGCGGATATTGTAGCTGGGCTTGGAAAGTTTTATGAGCTGTTCTTCGTAGATTAATGCTTCGGCCTCGGTTGAGGTCAATGTAACCTCAACGTGAGCGGCCTTGCCCATGAATGCCCTGACCTGCGGCGTAGAAGGCGAAAGATATGAGCCTAAACGGTTTCGAAGGTCGGCGGCCTTGCCTACGTAAAGCACCCGGTTCCGGGCATCCTTGAACACGTACACACCCGGCTTGTGCGGGGCTTGTCTGATGGATTCCTGTACGGCTTTGTTAACCATTGACTAATGAACTACAGAGCTACTGAGGTACAGAGAAAAGGCAATTGTAATATGTAGGTGTAATAGGTTTCGCCGCTTCGGGTCATGCATTACCCCTGCATTTACCGACGTTGTTTTATCAAAATCTGTGTCAATCTGAGTCATCTGCGGATTATTATCTTCACCCTTTGATTACACCCAGTGGTTTCATCCTGGCGACCTTTTTAGATATTCCTGCATTGTGAGTTACCTCGACTACCTCATCCACGTCCTTGTACGCCTCAGGAGTCTCCTCGGCCAGGGTCTTTGTGGAAGCGGAAAGTACCAGTATCCCCTGGCCTTCCAGCCTGGACTTGACCTCGTGCCCGCGAACCTGTTTGAGCGCCTTTGACCGTGACCATACCCTGCCCGCACCGTGGCAGGTTGAGCCGAAACTCTCGCGCATCGCCTTGTCCGTGCCCACAAGTACGTAGGACGCTGTTCCCATGTCTCCTGGAATGATAACAGGCTGACCGATGGAACGGTAGACTGCGGGTATGTCCGGATGTCCGGGTCCGAACGACCGGGTAGCGCCCTTTCGGTGCACACACAATTTACGAGTTTTGCCATCGACCTGGTACTCCTCGAACTTGGCGATGTTGTGCGCCACGTCGTATACGAGCGCAAGCCCAAGCTTTTCCGAACCTATGCCGAAGGTTCGCTCGAACGCCTCGCGTACCCAGTGCATTATAGCCTGCCGGTTTGCCCAGGCGTAGTTTGCCGCCCCTGCCATCGCCCCGAAGTAGGCCTTGCCCTCAGGCGAAGAGACCGGTGCACAGGCAAGCTGTCTGTCCGGGATCGAAAGGTGATACTTTTGAACCGCTTGGCCCAGGGACTTCACCGCATCGTCACACACCTGGTACCCGAACCCGCGTGACCCGGTGTGAATCATCACCACCGCCTGTCCCCTGCGTAACCCCATTGCCTCAGCCGCTTCCTGATCGAATATCTCGTCGACCTCCTGAATCTCCAGGAAATGATTACCTGCGCCGAGCGTACCTATCTGGGGCAAGCCTCGTTCAAAGGCACGATCTGAAACATTCGAAGAATCTGCACCGTCGAGGCAGCCTTGCTCCTCGGTATGAACCAAGTCCTCTTCCCAGCCGTAACCTTGCTTCACTGCCCAGCGTGCGCCTTGACGAAGCACACTTTCCAGTTCATTGCGTTTTACATGTATGCGACCGCTCTTGCCCACCCCTGCGGGTACTGCGTTATACATCGCCTGCATCAGCTCACGTATCCTGGGCTTCAAATCCTTCGCCTCCAGATCCGTACGCATCAGTCTTACCCCGCAATTTATATCGTAACCCACGCCTCCGGGTGAGATAACGCCTTTTTCCACGTCGAAGGCCGCCACCCCGCCTATAGGGAACCCGTACCCCCAGTGGATGTCAGGCATGGCCATAGAAAAACCTACGATGCCTGGAAGATGAGCCACGTTCTCGACCTGCTGGGGTGCGTTGTCACTCACCAGCACAGGAAGCAGTTTTTCACTAGTGTAGATGACGCCGTCCACCAGCATCCGGCCTTTGCGCGGGATACGCCAGCGATTGGCGTCCAGCTTCTCGAGTTTGCCTTGGTATGCTTGATTGCTCATGGATTGATTATAGATTGAGTCCTGAAGACTGTCAAGGATGCTTACTCGAAACCGATTATTTACTCAACTCATCAAGAACCTTTTCGTAATGCTCATGGATCATCCGTCGGTCAAACTGGAAAGACTCTTCAAGCATTTCTTTTTTCTCCTTGTTTGAAAAGTACTCCATGCAGGGAAGAAAGAAATGTCTATCCTCTTTCTCGATGTGCTTGGGATAAAACTCAATCAAGGTTTTAAGATGTCTGATGATATCCAGTACCGCCTTCTTTTCCCCAATCTTGTATCGCTCCTTTGCGGCAAGCAACGCCTTCACGGTCTTGCGACCTGTTCGATGCTCTTCGATCAGCTCTTCCATAATTCTTTTAAGATCAGGTGGAATACTTTTCTTAGCTAACTCCCTGAACAGAATATCTCCTCTTTACCGTGATGGGTACGATCGGCATAGGTACGGAAGAAATCAACAGCCTTTTCAATAAATACCGGGTCTGGTTCACCATCTTTTTCAATCCTATGCATCTCACGCATCATATGAGGAATTATTCTCTCGATGAGCCGGTGCTCGATCATCAGCGGAGCAACCGGAAGCATCTTCTTTTCGTCACCGTACTTCACAAAATCTCCTTATTCGACTCTGACATCAGCTTAATCAAAATATACTACTTGTCAAGTAGGATTAATTGCGTTATTGAATTGAGAACGTCCTGCTGAAACGTTAAATGAGTTTTGAGCTTGACTGAGAGGAAGTTCTGAATAGGCTAAGGGATGCCGACGTGGTTACTCATGATCGTCATCGTTCTTGGCTCAATCGTGGGGTTCGTGTTACTGTGGCTGACCGTGGCCAAGATAGTGCGCAAGCTCTGGCATTTCCCGGCGCCAGCTTTTATCGGGAGGTTCCTGGATTCAGGGTACCGCCGCAGTGTTCAGCCTGCGGATAAGGTTGTGTCCCGCTCCGGCATATCACAGGGCATGAAGGTCCTCGAGGTGGGCTGCGGTTCAGGCGCTTACACCACGTTCGTTGCACGTGCGGTAGGTCCCAGAGGAAAAGTGTACGCCCTGGACATCCAGCCCGGGATGCTCGCCCAGCTTGAAAGAAAACTCCGGAAACCGGAAAACCGGGATATTAAAAACGTAGAACTCGTCGAAGCGAGCGCTTACGGCACGCCTTTTACCGACTCTTCATTCGATCTCGTGTACATGATAACCGTGCTTCAGGAGATACCGGACAGGCAAAAGGCATTGAAGGAGAGCTTTCGCGTGCTCAAGCCTTCGGGCATCCTTGCCGTGACCGAGTTCTTTCCTGACCCTGATTATCCTTTGAAAAAAACCACAGTGAAACTGGCTCAAAAAGCAGGTTTTCAAGTTGACGAAGTCCAGGGTAGTTTCTGGAACTATACGGCTCGGTTTATAAAATGATGATGGGGGTTAATGAACATGCAGGATAGGCCCATGCACGGTAAGATCGCACTGGTTACCGGCGCTACTTCAGGGCTAGGAAAGGCAACGGCCTTCGAGATGGCTCGACTGGGGGCGATGGTAATCCTGGTAGGTCGAAGCAAGGAAAAATGCGAAGCGACCGTCGACCATATAAAGAAAGAAACCGGAAACGATGGGGTTGGGTATATGGTCGCCGACCTTTCCGTTCAGCGTGAGGTTCGCAAGGTCTCCCAAGACTTCACTAGCAGGCACAACCGTCTCCACGTTCTTGTCAACAACGTCGGCGGATTCTTCAACACCCGTTTCGAAACTGAGGATGGATTTGAACTCACATTCGCCCTTAATTATCTTTCACATTTTCTCTTGACCGATCTTCTCTTGGATGTTCTCAAGGCCAGCTCCCCGGCCCGGATAATCAATGTTTCCTCGGGCATCCATGCAAGGGAAAGAAGGATGCCGTTTGATGACCTGCAGACTGCCAAGGGCTACAAAGGTTTCAAGGCTTACGGTCGGTCCAAGCTGGCAAACATTCTCTTCACCTACGAGCTGGCCAGACGACTTGAAGGTACCGGGGTAACGGTAAACGTAGTGAATCCGGGATTCACAGCCACCGGTCTAGGCATGCAGCCCGGCGGGTTCGGGGAATTCACGAAGTGGATGGTTTCAAAGATGGCCAAGACCCCACAACAAGGCGCAGAAACCATAGTCTACGTCGCTAGCTCTAAAGGCGTTGAAGGCGTAACCGGCAAGTATTACGAGAACCTAAAAGATGTTCCATCGTCTAAAACCTCTTATAATGTGGAAGCTGGGATCCGGCTGTGGGAGATAAGCCGTAAATTGACAGGCCTGAGATCGAATACGAAACCCTAACTTAAGAACATTCGTCTAACTTGATTGTATGTTGGAACCCTTCTCGATTAACCTGCGGTCAGGTTGACTTTTGGACGGCAATGGAGAAAATTCAATGATGGATAAACTAATAGAGGGTAAAACCAAGATCATCTACGATCTGGGCGACGGCACTGTCCAGATGGTTGCCAAGGATGACATAACCTCAGGTGACGGTGATCAGCACGATGTTATCGAAGGCAAGGCCGGGTTTGCCACCCGGACTACCGCAAACGTATTCGAGCTTCTCAATCGCAAGGGTGTAGCAACCCATTATCTTGGGCGTATCGATCCATTGAAGCTTCACTGCAAGAGGTGCAGGATGATTCCTTTGGAGGTGGTGATCCGGGGTACTGCAACAGGCTCCTATCTCAAGCGCAATCCCCTGGCCCGAGAAGGCATGGATTTCGACCCCAGACCGGTCGAGTTTTTCCTAAAAGACGACTCCAGGCACGACCCTATAGTTGCCTTTAGCGAGGACAGTTGGTTTTTGCATCCTGCAAAGGAACCTGTATCAGAAGAGAACGTTATAGAGGAGATTGAACCTATGCTGACCCCAGAGGAGCTTGAAAAGGTGATAAAAACCGGACGGGAAGTTTTTGAGATACTTGCTGACGCCTGGGTGCAACAAGACATCAAACTCGTCGATCTCAAGATAGAATTCGGTCGCACCGACGATGGAGCGCTGGTGGTAGCCGACGTAATAGACAACGATTCATGGCGTATCTGGCCCGGCGGTGAAAAGAACAAACAACTCGATAAACAGGTATACCGCGAAACCCGCGACCTTGAGGAAACCCGCGCGCTTTACGCAAGGGTGGCCGAGATGACCGACCGGTTTACGGAGGTCTGATCATGTCAAAAGCCTTCGATAACTTCAAGAAGGGAAGCACTGATGTTTAGAATACTTCTTTGCATGTTCGCCCTTGCCACACCCAAGACCGATGTGCAGCGTGACGGAAAGGTGTTTACTCTCATGGCTTCGATGGATATCGAACGTTCGGTTGAAGATGTATGGCCCATGCTGTGGGAGTTCCATCACCTGAAGGAATACATCGACAACGTCAAGAGCATCGATTCGCTGGACGGCGGAGATAATTGGTACAAGGTACGCTATATAGGTGACTTCCCCTTTGTTCACATCGAGGTAACTAACTACAAGTGGATTATGGAACAGGGAATCAGGGTGGGAACTAAGACCATCAACCATGTCGTGGAATCTCCGCTGCCAATCAAGGTCAGCCGCACCGAAGGATGCTGGAGCCTTGAATCCTTGGGTTCCGGACGCACCCGGTTGCATTTCTTAAGCATAGTCGAGGTTGACGCGGCAGGTTTTGAAGGACTCTACACCGGCATTGCCAAAGCCGACGGCAAGCGGATCCTTAAGAATTTCGCCCGCTACGTAGAGAGTCATTAGCTCTTCAGTAGGAAGGTATCCTTAAGGGCTTCATCACGTTTTCCCCTGTGCCCGTTTTTTGGGTAAAGGTGACGCACTTCGTTATTGAACTCACGAAGGTAAACACTCAGCCGGGCTCGGTTGGCCGTAAAGCCACGCTTTTCTGACCTAAAGGTTCTCCACAAACCATAACTCAGCGCAGGGTACTTGACCTTCTTCCGGTAAACTCTACAATCAAAACAATGAATCCAGGCCGACCAGAACACCGTTTCATCGTCGATGCTATGCTGGGAAAGCTTGCCCGCTGGCTGCGTGTGCTTGGGTGGGACAGTGAATACGTGAAGGGCAAATCTACCGAGGTCTTACTGAAAAAAGCCAAGGCCGAGGGCAGGATACTTCTCACCCGCAAACAAGGATTAACGGATGAACGGCTCGTGTTCGTGGAAAACGAAAAGCTGACCGAGCAGTTGGTTCAGCTCGAGAGGAAGTTTCGGGTTCTGTCAGCAGGTGAGCCGTTCACGAGGTGTATCGAGTGTAACGAGAAACTCGAGGAAGTTGATAAAGCGCAAGTCAAGGGCAAGGTGCCTTTTTATACCTACGAGACTCAGGAGAAGTTTTACCGCTGCCCGGGATGCGGCAAGGTCTTCTGGCCGGGCTCGCATCACGAAGCCATGCTGTGGAAATTGAGGAAGTTAAAACCCTGACGGTTTTTGGGCAAACTGGAGAGTCCGTCCTCCATCTTTTGACGCGTACTTGATTAGTCTATTCTGACAGCGTGTGATCTTTCTTTTTAGCTCAGCTGGATTCAGGGTACGATACTTCTTGCGCAGAGCTTCCTTCACACTATCGTCTATCTTGGTACATTCCAACACCCTTTGATAAGGTGTCTTAGCTGCATCGTAACGCTTCCTCACCTTGCTGCCTAAACGTGTCTTTTCCTCAAGCCTCATCACTGGCTGGAAGAAGTTCACGTAGAGCTTCAGCGAAACATACAACTCGTTGAGAAGCTTCACTTCTTTTTCCCCACTGTATCTTGCGTATCCCACCGCCCTGCGAACGATGTTCCCGTTGCGCTGCTCAACGTAGCAGTTGTCATTCTTCTTGTAGCTGCGCGAATGGGTAAAGACTATCCCTTTGTCTTCACAATACTCCTTCAAGTGATGGTTAATAAACTCCTTGCCACCGTCGGAGTGAAGTCCTTCAACGTCGAAGGGAATCTCTTCTATCTCCTCCTCCAGAGCCCGAAATACCCTTATCTGGGCTTTGTTGAGTACCGCTTGCATCTGGGTCCAGCTAGTACACACGTCCGTGAGTACCACCGTATTAGCATATTCCCCTTTCGTAACTCCTCCGTTGTGTTCCACGAGATCCACCTGCTCGTGCCCAGGCTCAGTCTTATCCCACTCCGAGAATGTCTTTACAGGTATCCGATTCATAAGCGAGAATACAGGTGCACTCCTGGGTTTCAGAACATACTTTGCTCTCTCCGGCGCTAATAGCCTATCTATCGTGGCAGCGCTTATACTGACAAGCTTATCCCTGGTAACATCGTCCACTACCAACTCGCCGCAGGACTCAAGAACCGGCACTATCTCAGCTAGATAAGGAGCCAATCGCTTGCCGCAGATACAGTCGCATACTATCCATACCCTCCTTAGCGCCTCGAATACCTTGTAATCATATACCACAGGCTTACAACGGGTATGCTTGGGTGGGCTTCGTTTACCCCATCTGGATAAAACCTGAGCTGCATGGTGCCTGGTGTAGCCAGTTAAAGCCACATACTCATCCAGTATCTTCGTCTTCTCACTCTTGCGGGCTTTCTGATAGCGCTTGAAAGTCTCTTTACTCACTTCTCTCCTTGTCTTTAACGTCAGTGCCATATGATCGTCTCCTTGATATTGTTCCAGATACGATCATAGTCCGTTTCTCGTAACTCCCTTCGTTCGTCCTTCGGAACTCCCTTCGTTCGTCCTTCGGAACTCCCTTCGTTCGTCCTTCGGTCAGGTGGATTCTTATGTGAGGCAACCAGACAACTTATTCCGCAAACGTCATCCTTCAGTCAGGTGGATTTCTGATGAGGCAATGCGCACACTTGACAAACATACCTACTTTATCTATACTTCTGCAGGATAAGGAGTGGTTCCTTATCTTAAAATCACTGGAGGCGCTAATGTTCAAAAAAAGCCTTATCATTATAACTCTTGTGACTGTTGGTGCTACCGCAGTAGTTGCCGCCAACTGGAGCGGAACATACACGGGCTACGATTCTGGTGAGTGGAAAGCAACCATAACTGCTTTCCAGGACCCGGTTCTTTTTCAGGGCGTTTGGATGTCAAAAGAAGGCCAAACAGGTACCTTGTACGCAGAAGGCGACATCTATAACGGAAACTACGTCTTCAAGGAAGGCGATATCTTAAGTGACGACGGTGAAATAATAGGTCACTGGTCCGGCACCTTTTCTATCTATAATGACACTCACGAAACAGGTCCATGGTGGACAGAAGAAGGTGAAGGCACCTGGGAAGGTTCCCAGTAAACTTCATAACCATAAAACATAGGAGATCATCATGAAGAAAGCTCTGCTTATCGTCGGCGTTCTAACGATGCTTGTTTCAGCCGGCACCTTAATGGCAAAAACAGACTGGCACGGAAAGTTCTGGGGAGACTCTGAAGGCGAATGGAAAGGCACCCTCTTCGGTAAGGAACAAGATCCTCCATATTTTAAAGGCGAATGGGTCAATTCGGACGGCGAATACGGAAAACTCTATGCGGTTCTGGAGTACGCAGGACACGGAATCTACAAGATAGAAAAAGGTATAATCTACGACCACAAAGGCAACGAAATAGGTGTTTGGGACGGCTACTTCGACGAAAACATCAAGCCCGGATACGCCGAAGGCACCTGGTCATTACCTCATTCCAAACAGATCGGTAAATGGCAGGGTCAGCGGATACTTCCTTAACTCTTGAAAAAAAATTACGGGCGGGAGCAATCCCGCCCTTTTCTTTCCAGAGTCATATTACATGTACTTCGAGGTATCGTCTGTTTCTTAACTCAAATCTCTGTCTCTAGAACGTTATTATCTCATATCCCTCTTCTATGTACTTCGCCATCGAGACATGCCCGGAGAGTTCCTCGCATATAGGCAGCCACTGTTCCGAGGCTGACTCCAGAACACCCGTCTTCGTAGCGCAAGCCTTGCATACGCAGTCGATTAATCCCATCTCCTTGACCTGTTTGTAAAGATTTGCTAAAGGTTTTGAAGGGTCGGCAAGCTCGGCTATGAGTTTAGTAGCCTCACCTTCGACCACGATCTTAACGTCATAGCCCTTCTGATTCATCTCAAGGGCGTTGAGTAAGACGTGTACGAAACACATTGGATCGCCGTTAAATGCGAAAAGGACTACTTTTTTCTCCACAGGACTCCTAATCGAAGGATTTTATCCGTAAAGCTCAAGTTGTCAAGATTTCCTATTCTCGATCACCATTTTACGATTCTTAAAATCGCCCAACAAAGTAGACCACTCTAAAGACGATATTAAAAAAACGCGTTGTCTATCTTACCGAAAAGGACGCGTCTTTTCTGCATGCTCGATATTTCTTAACCGGTCTTACCGTCGTACTCCCGACGACAATCCAAGGGCTTCAAGGCATTCTCGATGCTGAGGGAGAACTGCCCAAAATCTGAACATGGCAAAAAAGAGGTACGTCGATTTTCTCCGCCTTCCCGCTTACACATCTTGGACAAGGGAGTAATTGCTTGTACGACCAGGCCGGCACTTTCGTCATTCGCTAAACGGTGAGATCCTTCTCTTCTTTAACAGCGTTATAAAGCTCAGCGCCACACTTCGCACACTTCTCCGAGTACCAGTAGAACCTTGTACCGCACTCCTTGCAGGCCCAGCGCTGCTTCTGTGCCGCAAGCCAGGCATCGACACCTTTTTCACCGATTGTACGCAGGTTTTGAAATACTGCCGAATGATGGGGGTGCTCGTCGCTTTGGAATTGCGAGATATTTTTGCAGGGAAAGTCTTCACATTCGTTACAGAATTCTACGCCCTTTTCTCGAGCGCACAGACGAATCTCGCAGTCTGTGCAAAACATGGCGGTTACGTCTGTCTTGCACCCCTCACACCGAAGATCCTCCGGCTTGCAGGGTTCGGACTCGGCGGCCTTTGCTATCCACTCCTGGTCGCCGCGTTCGTTCGCCCCTAGCACCGGACACGCCCCGCAGTTAAGTCCGCAGTAAGTATCGTATCTGAATTTCATGCCTCTTTCAACCAGTTTTCCTTTAGCTCAGAGTCTAGGCAGGAACATGGCTGTGTCAAGAAAATATTGTATTGATTACGTCGAATGATGCTGTACGATGTCGAAAATCATCTATCCCTTCGTATGCTTTTTAAAGTATCCTTAGGAAGGCGAACCCTCTTTTCGCGCTACGGTATTCACAATCTGACGTACCACTTTTTCCAGTCCAAGAGAACTCCGACACCGATGCAGATACCCAGAACCGCAGCGGTGCCCAGAATCACATAAAGTAATTTTGCTTCAATCGGTACAAGAGCGTTGAACCCGAGAATGAACAAGGCGCTGAGGATGTATAAGACCAGGGCGTTGCGGCCGATGATACCGAGAATGGGGATCTTCCATCTCCAGATATCGGCAAGAAGATAAAACAAAAGCATGGCTAGCAAGCTAATCCCTGAAGAGAAAAGAACGTAAGACGCCGATACCAAGTGCTTGTTGAAAGAAATGATGAAGGATAAGATTACGCCGAATGCGGTAAGAGCAGCGCCCCAGATGCCGAGGACTGAGGCAACTCGTTTGTAATCCTTCTTATATATCCAGTTGCCCGCGGCTGATGCAAGAATTACAATGAATCCCCATGCAGGGATTGCAGCCGGACCGCCAAGACCGCCGTCGACAAAAAGGATGATCGGGACGTTCAAGGACAGCAATACCTGATATGCAATGAAAGGAACAGCTGATATGATCACTCGAAGGGTGGGACTGAGAAACATGAAAACCAGGCAGTAGATGCCTACCGTGCCTATCATCGTTAAAACTCCCCAGCCTATCTTGCCGAGTACCACCCACTCTCCGAAGAAACCGAATGAGAAGAGGATAACGTATCGGATAATAAAGTGGAGGACGGTTTTACCGGTACCATGGCTGGATCGTCGTTTCTTGAAAGACAGGTTGTAAGCAACGCCTATGGAGAAAAGAAACATGGGTGCAACTATATCCGATATGGTGTAACCGTCCCAGGGAGCGTGTTTGAGCCACCACGGGATTGCTTTGTAATCGAACAATGCGTTAACGGAAATCATGAGAAAGATGGCAAGACCTCGTATAAGGTCAAGGGAAGCTATTCGCTTTTTAACCTCGGATACCGCACCGACTACCTTTTCAGACATTATGCCTTCTTATATCCTACGAACGTGCTGAAACAAGGTACAATCCAAGTTTTTCATTGATTGTGTACTCTCCTTCACAACCAGCAACACCGCAGATTATTAATCCTACGAGCCAGAATCGTTTTAGAGATCTGTTCACGGACTCATCCGCCGTAGTTCCGTAGCCCGTTTATGCATCTAACTAGGGTATATTCTATCATATTCATCTACCTCAAGAACTTCCCACCAACTTATATCCCCAAAGTCAAGAGGTGATTTGTCTAGGTTCCATTTGAACCCAACCCTAATCGAAAGCGTCTCTCCATCTCTTGCATCCTCCAGGAATCTCAAATCCAGAACTGCTCTCGATAGTCGTTTCATTAGATCATCTGTCAACCAGTCACATAGATAAAGGTAGTCTCTTGGTGCATTTGGTGGAAGCATATCTTTCTCAAACACCTCACAAATATCCAGACCGAATGTAGCTACCCACTCTTGATCACGCATCATTTCTACAGGAAAGCTCATCTGTCTTAGTTGTGGATAAAGCTCCCTTGCCGCTTTAGCCCTTTCAATCGTTTCTTGTCGATGAAGCTTTAAATCATTAGCCGAATATTTACGAGTTGTTCGACCAGGTGCGTAAGAGTGTACTTCATCATGGCAGTTCGGACATAGCGTAATGGCATTGTCGATATCATCAGAACCGTCTTCACCTTTAGGGATAATGTGATGTACTTGGACATCATGAAGCTTACCACATATACAACAGCGACGGCCTGTCTTGACCAGAAGTTCCTCAATCTCACTCTTTTTAAAGACCATCGCTTATTCCAGGTTTCCGGGCCGACCTGAAGGTCGGCCCCTACGGTTATCTTTTATAATTGTCACATTCTACTCAGCCGAAGCTGTAAGCTCGGCGATAAACGCCGCGATTGAATCGGCCATTATCAAGTACGCGTACGCGTTCGGATGGGAGTCGTTGCCCTCATACTCCTCCTTTAACCAGTTGTGTTCGGGATCGGCCCATATATCGAACAGATCGAAGCTCGTAACGTTTGAAGGTGCGGCTTCGAGAAACTCATCTGCTAGCCAGTCGGCCCACTGACGCGCGCGATCGTGATTTGCCTGATCCGTATCCTGCTCGCGGTACGGAACAGCAGGCATGGCAACGATTATCTTATCCGTATGTTCCTGTGCGTAGGGAATGATCTCATCCCGGAAAGCCTGTTTCCACGCTTCCAATTCCGCATCGGATGTCAGTCCGTCGATGGGGTAATAGCAGGATTTGAAAAGCAGTATCTCCGCCCGCTCGGCGTCACGGGAAAGTCTTCTTCCGTCGTTTGCAAAAAGCTCGGCGATGGATGTTGGATATGAATCGTCCATCCACTCGTCGGTAAAGGTATAACCTGCATTCCGGATTAGCGTCCCTAACCCGTAGTCAGGATCCGGATGGTTATCGGTGCCGGGATGATCGTCGATTATATTGCCCCCGCACGACTGGTGCATGAAGTGTATGTGGTTTGCTTCAATCTCCACAGGCTTCTTATTACAACCCGCACCAATCAACGCTATTATTGCCAATACAGGCATCAAATATTTCATTATTCGCCTCCTTAATGTGTAAACAATACTATGATTAATCCCGGTGTCAAGAACTACATTACTAAGTTAATGGAGGATGGGTTCTCCAACCCGTCCATCAAATAATAGAATAGACGGACTGGAGAGTCCGTCCTCCAACCCCACACGAAATGCGTGTTCGCTCTGTGTCCTCTGTGATCTCTGTGGTTCAATCTCCCTATACTTAGTCTATCAAATAATCAAATAGACACACGAGTGAGTCCTTGCGGTTAGCGGTAAGCTGTCGGCGGTGAGCGTTATTCGATTAGCGCCACTCACCTATGAGAATGAATGGAGCCCAGAAGAAGGGGTGGGAGTACCAGCCGCTGTGGATTAACTTCTGCTGGGCGCGGCGAAGTGCCTCGGATTTCGGGTTGTCCTTGAGTTCCTTGTAGAAGGTAACCATGAACTCCTTGGTTGATTCGTCCGCGACAGGCCACAGGGTGGCGACGATTGAAGGCGGGCCTTCCATTGCTAGAGAGAACGCCTTGGCCATGCTCTCGAACTCGAGACCGGGGCGTTCACCGCCCAGGGCCGTTTCGCACGCCGAAAGCGTAACGAGCTGCATGCGCTGCCATGACTGTCCGGATATTTCTGCGACCGTCCAGTGCCCGTCGGTCTCCTCGGTACTCGCGAGTTGGATATATGAATCCCAGGGATCGCGAGGATTGAGTACGCAGTGGGTCGCGAGATGCAGGGCCTGACTCTCCGGCGTCATGTCAACTACCTTAGGTTCTGTAGCTGATGTACCGGTAAGGATCGTTGAGTTTGGATATGCGCTGCTGATGGCCGAGACCTCGGTCTCAGCGTAAGGCAGGTTGGCTCCCTCAGGATTGCCTACGAGCACGACCTTTCTCTCTACGGATGCCTTCTTCTCATCCCTTCGCTGGATGCAGCGCAGAAGCTCGGCAGACGTCATGACGTGCCAGTTGCAACGTTCGGACAGGAATAAAGGCTCACCGCCGTCATCGCAGTCGAGTAACGCCCCCCAAGGAACGTAGTAAAGGTTCCCGGATGGAATTATGGTTACTACCTGCGCCGAAACAAGGTTCTGCTCTACCGGCTCTATCAGGTAACGGTAAAGCTCGGCAAGCGTCGATTTCAGAACACCGACCTCTTCCGCGTAAAAGGCTGTCGTATCCTGCGCCCAGTTCCAACCCAGGAGACGGTCTTTCTTGTATAACTCCGCTACGTGCTCAGCCCCACACAAGTATCGGGCTTTGGAGATGAGGCTGTCCAGGGAATCTCTTATTACAGGGACTGAGCGAACCTCGTACCCGTCGCAGCACACCATGAATAGGTAAAGCTCCTCCTGTGATGCGTACCCCATGAGCAAGACCTGACCTGGAGGCAGGTCCTGCTTGATCGTACCCAGTTGAACCGGATCGACCTTTACCGCAAAAGCGTAGTCAGGGTCGGCCTGAATCTCGGATGTAACCTTGAAGTACTCCGCCTTGGTATTTGCGAGTGAGGTGGAAAGGTTCTCCATGTTTGACGTATCCCTCAGGGAGTCAGGCTTGGTCTTCTCATCCGCGAGCTTCTGTTCGAGGTCCTTGACTTCCTTTTCCAGTTCCTTGCTCTGCTCGGTTTTTTCCATGAGGTCTCCGTGTCCCAATGAAAGGCTGTCTTCTGAATCCCAGGATTCCTTAAAGAACTTCATCTTGGCCCGTTCAAGGTACTCGAACGCCTCTTCGGGATTCTTCATCTCCACCAGCAGCGATATGATCTGTTCGTAAGCGGACATCGGTTCTTTCATCTGCCTCATCGCAAGTGAGAAGCCTTCCTCGGTATATCCAAGGGGCTTGCCTGCGAGTGAAAGTATCTCCTCCGGGTTCAAAGCCTGAGTGATACTGCGTCCTTGTGTAAGAATCTCTGAAAAAGATCGCTCTATGTTATCAATTGACATCCTAAGATAAGCTAATGCTGAATCGTTCTCACCCTCCTTACGGTACATGAGTCCTAGGTTATAGTAGGCTTCGCTGAAGTAGGGACTCTCAGGGCTGAGCCATATAAAGCCTTCCTTCAAGGATTCCTTGTAACTCTGGATTGCCAGCTTGTAGTCGCCTACGATGCTAGAATACGCGGCACCTACCTTGGTGAAGACATCCATAACCTTGAGGCGGTTTTCGAGGGCGGCAACGTAATCTCCTATGCTTTCGTACTTCAAGGGCGGAAGTGAATCGGACACGAGCTGTTTACGAACCTCAAGCTCCAGATTATATGCTTTGATCCCTTCCAGCACTTCTCCTGCCTTGAACAGGCTGTCCCCCAGGGCGTTCAGACTGTCTGCCGTCACCCGTAACGAATCCGCCTGAATGAACATAGCCTGACTTTCATCTGATTCTGTTCCCGACAATCCAAGCGAAAATAAGAAGAAAATGGTCAGCATTCCTCGTAATACAAAAAGTTTCATCTGCATCATCTCCTCCTGACAAAAACATAGATTACCCTATAAGCCGGGCTTGTCAACAGGTTAGGGTTCTGTAATCCTTTAATAAAATACGATATCAGTTGACAAAATCAATACCATTCTCGTCTTATCTATGTTAGGCGCTTAAGAATTTTTCCAAGGAGGACGAAATGAAAAAAGCCTTTGTCGTGGGGATGATTCTGGTAGGACTGCTGGGTCTAGCTTGTTCATCCCGCAAGCATTTGAAAACCATCAAGTTAGTGACATGTGCTGTAGACGGTGAAACCGTAACACTCGAAGATGGTAACGCGATATACATTACGGTTAGTGAAGGTGATGATTCGGTTAAAACGATCATCATGAGTTCGGCAATCTGCTCCGGTGACGACGGAATGACAAGCCTCAAGATCTTCGAAGATGGTAAGGTGATAATAGCGGACACCCTTGAGTTTGATAAACTCTTGCAGGATGCGCTTGAAGGAATCGAAATAACCGAAGAAGCTGGGAAAAAGATAATCGTCCTAAACCAATTCGGAGATACCGAAACCCCAATCAAGATAATTAAGGTAACGGTTGACGAGGAATCCTCGAAGATCGAGTTGGAAATTGCGGGTAAGAAATACGTATTGCCTGACGATTTAGAGGAATTGAAGAAACTCGATGAAACCGAGAAAGAACCAGAAGAGATTGTACCTCCTTTAGAATAAAAATGCTGACTATCAACACAAAACCAGCCGGTCTTCGTACCGGCTGTTCTTTTTTTCCTGCGAGCTGCCGCACATTGACAAGTAGGATGATTAAGATATAGTATTTAAACAGGATAAGGAGGACTCTATGACCGCGCTTTTAAGCCTGCTGCTTTTAGCGCAGGCAGAGTCGAATACGGCAACGAGGCCGTTTTACCCGACCTTCCAGGCAATGTTGGACTCGGCTCAGATAGTAGTAATAGCTAAGGTCGACAGCATGTACTACACCGGGGGCGAGCACAGCATGCCGCGTACGCATTATCTTGCCGAGCTCATTGCGCTTTGTGCCAAGACCGACAGCCTGCCCTTGCCCAAAGGCTCGATACACATAGTAGTGGATGGAGGTATTGGATCTGACGGAAGAGGTTACTTTTGTTTTGCTTCGACAAGTTTCAAACTGGGCGAAGTGTTCCTATCTCCTGTAAAAGAATACTATATAAGCTTTTCGGAAAACCAACCAACATTCACGAGCTTATGCATGGAATGAAAGTACACTATAACCAACGATAAAATCAAGCTTGCTTACGCACCGATTGGGTTGGAACCAGCTTCGCTTTCCCTTGCTGAGATATGTGATTCGCTTTCAACATATTTCACCTTGATCGAGGATAGTTGGCCCCGAAATTTACGGCCTTAATCCACCGCTTTTCCTTATCAAAATCCAATCCCACCCTCCCATCTTGACAGCCTGACCTTCCGGCGTAAACTTTTCTAAACCCCAAGGAGGATATGCATGAAAAGGCTTCTCGTCTTTGGAATTATCATATTGGGTTTATTCGTCGTCGGGTGCGAAAACGAAAACTATGCCCGGATAGAACTCTCAAACCCTGACGACTTACCTCAGGCTTACGCCGGATCCTTTAAAAGTGACCTCATCGACAGCACTTACGTATTGGGCACGACCCCTTCCACGCATGAGGTCGAAGTCGACCCGGAAGGAGATCACGTATGGGCGGTATTCTGGAAAACGACATACACCGATACTGAAAACGAGCTCAAGGTTGAACTCTATTACGGAAGTCAGCTTAAGGCGGCCCAAACCGTAAAGATACCGATTGTCGGTCTGGCTATAGTTCAATGCGATATCCCGTAATGGATCAAGGGAATATCGACGCTATTGAGGGGTATATTAAGATTAGATGTGATTAATTAACTTGCCAAGGAGGCGATTATGAAAAGATGGTTAGCGCTCGCGGCAATTCTTGTGCTTGTGGCAGGAAGCTTCGGCTGCGGGAAGAAAAAAGCCGAATACGCACCGGAAGAGCCGATGATGGAGATGGCAGAGGAGGCCGACTTTGAAATTGCTGACGAAAAAGCTCCTGGACGTTCCATGTCCAAGAGTGCTTTGGGCGGCGAAGGCGAAGCGCCCACCCAGGCAATGGATGGAACGACAGGTGATATTCTCGGTACCTCTGATGCGGAACTCCCGACCACAAGGATGGTCATCAAGACCGCTTCCATTTCCATGCGCGTAGACGACGTCGATGCCGCATACACACGTGCGGTTCAACTCACCGAACAGCACGACGGTTACGTTCACTCCGGGACGTTTTCAGAATCTGAAGGCACCCGGGTCGACATGACGTTAAAGGTCAATCCGCACGAGTTTACCAAACTGATAACCGATCTTGAAGGACTCGGAGAGGTTGACTACAAGAATATCTCGGGTCAGGACGTAACCGAGGAGTACTACGATCTCGAAAGTGATTTAAGGAAATGGACGGCTGCGAGGGACCGATTCTATGAACTACTTAAACACACGGGAAGCATTGAAGAAATTCTCAGGGTAGAAATGGAGATTGAACGCGTCGAAGGTTACATCAACCAGGTTAAGGGCAGGATGAAGTACCTTGAGACAATGGTCGCAGAATCCACTGTCAACCTGACCCTCTACAGCCAGAAGCCGTCCACATTCGTGGACTGGAATCAGATCGGCCTGGGATTCAAGAGGGCTGCCCAGATACTCGTCTACGCGTTCTTCGGAATCCTGCAGGTACTCGTGGTTCTTATCCCGATAGCGGCACTGGTTCTCTTAATCGTGTTCATAATAATCTGGATAGTACGTAAGAGCAAGAAGAAAAAGAAAGCCTAGGCCGGGAAACGGGCCAACCGAGAGGCTTGATATGAATAGATCATTCTTCGCTGCGATCGTTGCGCTGTTTGTAGTAGGGTTTCTTAACGCACAGGAAGGAGACTTCCTTGAGTCCCGAGGCCAGATGATTGAGAAGTCCGCCTCTCTTGTCATGGAAGTAAAAAACATAGATTCGGCCTACGCCTCGATAGTACGGTTAGTGGATGATAAAGACGGTCAGATAACCTCAAGTACCATTTCAGAGACCCTGACCGAACCTGCAGAAAAGATAAGTCGGGCAGACCTCTCTATTACCCTTTCTCCGGAAAACTTCTCCGAGTTCGTAACCGAAGTCGTAGAACTCGGCGTTGTAACCGAAAAACAGATAACAGGTCTTGACGTAACCGAGGAGTACTACCGACTGAGGACGGAGCTTTACTCCCAACTGGCAATGAAGCAAAGACTATCCAACCTTGCGAGTCGTTCCGGAAACGTCAGTACCGTATTGGCACTTGAGGAGGATCTGGAGAGGATCGATAACCAAATAAGCAGCATTCAGTCTCGACTTGCCCATCTGGAATCCGTAACAACCGAATCGAGTGTCAACCTTGTGCTCACAAGGAGAACCTCAACTACAATGTCCGGCTGGGAAAAAACCGGCCGCTGGTTCTTCGGCGGTATGGCAGCGGTTGCCGTGCTTGCACCACTTGCAGCTCTGGGGCTTCTCATAACCTGGATTGCGGTTCTTATAGCTCGAAAACGCAGGCAAAATAAGTAAGTAACTTTTAACGACTTAGCCCCGGGGTTAGCCCGGGGCTTTTTTCGGGTATTGACAAGCTAGCCTAGCGCGATATGCTTACCCATGATGCAGGGCGTATTGACGTTAGTCATTCTGGCTCAACTATTCAATCCGTTGGATGTTTTCGAGCAAGGAGACTGTCACGGTGTATGTTGCACCGACTTTGATACAGACGGCAACTACGACGTGATAATGGCATCCGATACTGGAGTGTATTTTTATAAAAATACACGAACCGACGGTAATCTGAGTTTCGCCGATCCAATAGTGATCTCTGGTGCCAACACAGCCCGTGCGGTACTGGCAGCCAACCTTGATACGGATGAGGACGTAGATATCTTCGTAGCCACCTCGGTCGGGGATTTTCTAATGCAAACGACAGACGATAATCCTGATGATCCAAAGTTTGAGCGAAAGGATTGGTTCCATTCCGATCAAAGCTTCGCCGCAGCCTTCGTGGATTATGATGAGGACGGAGATCTTGATATCTTTGTGGCCGGGGACAGCTCAAGACTCTACCAAAACGACGGTAACGCTGTCTTCTCAGTGGCCGGAATAATCGAAAGAAGGGGGTATGCGGTATCAATCGCGGACCACAACGGCGACGGTGTGTTAGATTTGGCCTTGGCAGTTGATGACAGCGTAATCCTGTATCGAGTCCTATCTACGGGTCAATTTGAGCGCGATATATCATTTGAAGCCGTATCCCCAAGAGGTTTGCGCTGGTTCAGTAACGGTCCGGATAGTCTACTCGATCTGGTTGTAGCCGATTCAGCCGGCGTTAACTTCTGGATTGAACATACGGAATCAGGATTCACACCTCACGATATTGATATACTTGTTGAACCGACGATGGCAGTCGCTACCGGGGATTTCGACAGTCTACCTGGGCAAGACATCCTCTTTGTCAACTACGGATCACCTGATCGTATATACATCGGTCCTGATTTCGTTTCCCAAGACTCCGTATCTTTCGGGACCGACCAAGGACGTTCGGTGGCCTTGGCCGATCTTGACGGTAACAATGGAATGGATGCAGTGGTAGTGGGTGCTGGGAGCAACGCGGTATATGAAAATACAGTTCCTCGCGACGATCATTATGTAATCAGACTCTCCGGTCGCCGTGACTTGGCTTCTAACCTTTCCAACAAGATTGCCGTTGGTGCTCGTATCACGTTGTACGATTCAGCAGACACAATCAAGGGCCTTTGGGAGATTGCGGCAGGTTCAGGTCATGCGGGACAGGACGCACCACAAATAGGATTTGCCATAACTGATCCTGCCGATCACATACTTGCAATATACTGGCCCCGGTCCGGGGTCGTGGATTCATTCGTTGTAGGCACTCTGAAAAATTATGTTGAAATTGAAGAAGATATGACCTCTCCTGAGCCTCCGCAAGAATTGAAATCTCCTACCCACAATGACACTAATAAATGGTACAACAACCCCGAGATAACCTTGACCTGGGAGCCGGGTTTTGACCCGCATGGCAGCGGTCTTGCAGGATACAGCTACATGTGGAGCAATGACTCCAGTACAATTCCCGATATGAACGTACAAATAGACGATACAACACTCACCCAACTAACCTTAACCATACCAAACGCCTGTCAAGGTAACAACTGCTACTTCCACATGGCCTCGGTTGACAGAGTTGGAAACGTCTCAATACCGGAAAGGGTAGGGCCTTTGAAGCTCGATTTCCAAAGACCGAGAGATATAGAGCAGGTTATTCCTTCATTAGATACTTTTATTAACGATACCTTTATTTTGTATCAATGGCGCAAGGGACACGATCCTGATCCCGGATCTGGAATTAAGGAGTATCGAATAGAAACAGCTTCCCGACCCGATTTCTTTCCGGGACCTGATTACACTTTCACCGTTCCATCCGATTCTAACTCATTTCGATCCAGTGACACGCTTGATGAAACCCGATACTGGTGGAGGATAATCACGTCGGATTTTGCAGGAAACAAAGATACGGTGCCTCAACAGGACGGTGAATCATTAGGCGTTCCGTTCAACATCGATGTAACCCCGCCTCAGGTGAATGAAATATTTCCTACAGAAGACGATACAGTTGCTACAACCACACAAATTTACATAACATTCAGTGAAGAAATGCTTCCAGCCTCAGCTACCAATCCGAATAATTATAGAATTATACAAAGAGACTCATTACGAACAATTTCTGCCGTCAATCCTCATCCAATCATCGAATACCGTTATAAGATTGAACTGAAAGAAGAACTTGCTGAAACTACAAGAACCGATGTGCAAGTTCTTACATCAGTCACCGATTTAGCTGGGAATGGGCTGGATTCTACTTACTCTTCCTATTTCATGACCTCTGAAGTGTCAGATACTGCCGGACCACGAATCACCCTTGTAAGCTCTAACCCCAACCCAACCGAGGGAGCAGAAGAAGTTGCGATGAGAGTTCGGGCAACCGATGTAGGTTACGGCGGTAGTGTTGTTCAGGACTGTATATACTTCATCGACGGAAATTATACAGAAATCTATCATATGGAGCCTGAGAACGATTTCCCCGACAGTATAAAGTTTTTCGTTGAAACCGTGTACACTGACAGTTTAGGTTTGGGAACCCACACATTCACCTTCCAGGCTCGTGACCAGAGTGACAACCTCGGACCCGACACTTCCGAAGTCCTTGAGGTCACAGCAGGAACAGGACTGGATATCGATGTAGACGTTTCCGGCAAAGATGCACTTCCCTCAGGCGACACACTAAAAATTAAAATCACAACCAATACTCCGTTAACCAGTCTTTTCTTAACGTTTGACAGCGAAGGTGAGCCTCTGGACGTCCCGCCTATTTCGGTACAACCTCCCCCTCAGGATACCGCAACCCAGAAGATATGTCTGAGCAGTGGCTTCCCTAAAGGTAAAATAAGAGGTAAAGCCATAGGAGAGGATAAAGACCACAGGACTGACGAGGATACATTCAGCTTCACCATCACCTCGGTTGAGATACTCCCTCCGGAAAGGGCATATGCTGCGCCCAATCCTGCTTCAGACAGCGTTGGCATCTACTTTGTCCCCGGCGAGGACGTAACCTCAACCTTAAGGATATTCACCATCGACGGCCAGGAAGTCTGGGCACCGGACCCTATACAGGACGCCCCTGGTGGAATACGCTCCGTGTTCTCCTGCGACGTCTCGGACTGGCCGGTGGGTCTCTATCTGTTCGTAATCCAGGTATCAAACGATAAAGGCCAGCGTTCTACAGTAAGGAAGGCGTTTGCGGTGCTGAGATGAGCTGGGTTTTCCTTCTGTTATCTGCCTTACCGACATCGGGTATACGTGAATTGCTGATTCCCACCTCTCCCCTTTCCGCCGTATACGGTGAATCGCTGGTTGCCTCGCACCAACGATCGGCCTACCTGGCTAACCCTGCATTGGCAATAAATGCCACGTCCCCACAATTACCCTCCACCTACACACACTTGTCCCACACCGAGTGGTTCGCAGGAACCCGTTGGGAAAGGGTCGATTTCTTCTACCCGGCGAAAGAAATCGGTACGTTAGGTGTAAGTGCAAGCGGCTTTCATATCTGGGATCTGGAATACCGACCCCACCCGGATTCGGCTCCAGAAACCTTCCCCTCCTACAATACGAATTTCCAGCTTCACTATGCAAGGATGCTGGGCAATTTCAGACTGGGTATGTCTTTGGGAGGCTCGTACGAGAAAATCTACACCTACTCGGTTATATCCGGCTATCTCTGTGCGGGGACGGTTTACAATCTCAAGCATTTCCATTTTGGAGGTTCGGTAACAAACCTTGGTCTTTCATCCAAACCTTTGGGAGATGTACCCTGGACAAGCCATGCACCCTTGCCTGCCCGTTTTCAATTGGGTGCGGCCTGGGAAGCTTCAGAAAAACTCAACATGCAAGCAGGTATCTCAATAGGGCTTGACGGCACCACGGAAGGAACATTGGGCATTGGAGGAATACTATTTGAGATTCTCGATATTTACGCAGGAGGGGGTTACGGAATAAGACCTTATCTGGGTGCTGGTTTGGGTATCGATCTGAAACGACTAAGATTGGCATACGCGACGGCCTGGCACACCCACATAGGATTTTCCCACCACATTGGTCTGGAGTTCATCATCCCCGTAAAGATAGAGGATGATCCATTTGTTACACTGAGAGTAGAAACTTCGCAACAGTTTACCGAACAGGGTAACACAGCGATGCTTTCAAATGATTACCGGCAAGCGCTTCTATTTTTTGAGATAGCCTTAACCTGGTATCCTGAAAACACTGCGGCGGAAGATGGATATAATGAAGCCCTGGCCAAAGAGAATGAACGTCAGGTTATCCTGCATCTCGACGCGGCGCGCAACTTTCGCGAAACCGGCAACTATCTGGATGCCCTTCGTGAGTATGAATTCGTACTTACCTTGGATGTGGGGAATTCACACGCCCTATCCGGTCGTGCGGATATGCTTTTGGAACTGGAGAACATGCCTATCCTAACTCAACAGGATATACCGGATAAAGCAGTTGAACTTTTTGAACAAGGGGTCGATGCCTTTCGCCGGGAGAAATTCTACCAGGCGTTAACGGCCTGGCAGGAATTGGAAGAACGCTATCCGCACATCGAGGAAATTAAGCCTTTCATTGAACTTGCCTCAAAGCGCAGCGACGACTGGATAGACAGCCTTATGGTCGCAGCCTACGATGCCCGAGGACGTGATGCCTACCGTGAAGCTATCGAGCTCACTGAAAAAATCCTCGAGATCGACCCGACCGAAGCGCGGGCTCATACCTTGAGGGAAGCCGTTATAAGTATTGCGTCACGCAGGACAAGTGAGTTGCTGGATGCTGCCGAGGCAGACTATGAAGATCACAACTACCGCGAGGCAACCGAGAAGTTTAATAAAGTCCTGGCCATAGATCCGGAGAATACAAAAGCAAAACAATACCTGGAGCGTATCAAGAAGGAGGAACGCCTTGATCGCGACGCCCTGATTCAACTCGATCTCAGCGCGACTACGGCATATGCAGCCGGCGATTACGATACCGCGATCAGTATCTGGACTCAGATCCTGGAGATCGATTCAACCTTTACGAATGTTGAACGGAATCTGAACAGAGCCAGACACCGCAAGGCCCTTCTTGAAGGGTCTTAAAAAAAGGCTCCCTAGTACGACTTCCAACCGATAATCTGTACGAGCCTCTATTCAATCTTGACAACAAGGGGCGGACCTGTCATCCCCATATCAACGTATAGTATCTGGATGCTGTCGCCTGCAGCGAGGTCTTCTTGATAAGTGCAGTTCTCGAAATTTTCTCGTGCCCAGGAACCCGCGCAGAAATTGATCTTGAAAGAGCCGTCTCTGTCGGCAATAACTCGGGCCGCTTCCGTTCCCTGTATGTCCTTTACTACGACCTCAGCCCAGGGTGGAACCGAGCCCATACTGCCTTCCACCGTTACGGTCGACGAACGGGTATAATACACATTGATCTTAGACTCCTTTGGAGGTTTCAGCCCCTTGGGAGTACAACCCGCAAGTAAGATCAATATGTATAGGATTGGAAGTCTTTTCATGTCACACCTTTGAATCTTAATTATGTTGTACTTCAGCTACTTCGAACCTTTCAATTTCAGGAAAGGGTGTGTTACGAGTACATGTCAGCGGCTCCATATCTGCACGAGTGTGGGCGGACTTGTCAAGCCGCCCCACTTGTATTCGACCCTGATCCAGTCTCCGGGGTATGCATCACCTTGATATTTGCAGTTCAGGTTTTCGCGAGCCCACTGCCCGGCACAGAAGAAGGCGTCGAACGAACCGTCCTTATTCGCGGTTGTAGTGGCGGCCACGGTGCCGTCCGTACCTCTGATTATGACCTCGGCTTCTTTTTTAACCGCCTTGACATCACCTAGCACCCTGACTGTGGCTGCCTGAGGATTATACAAGGCTTTGATTTTCTTTTCCTTCGCCGGCTTAAGGGACGTTGGTGTACACCCTGCCAAAACAAAAAATACTAGTAACGGGAATATCTTCTTCATCTTGCACTCCTGGTTTCTCAACGTAAGGTTACCGTAAGAAACCTCAGATGTCAAGACCCAAGCTTCTTGATTAATTCTAACCTGAAGGTCGCCTCAAGGACACGTTTTCGATAAGTACGAGGTTTTGACTCCAGTGCGATCCGGCCTCCGGTCACCCAGTAAGCCGGTGTCGAGCCTTTGAGCGAGTCCTTGGGAATCTAGCACAGACCGTCCTCACCGGTAAACTCCTCCAGCCAGGCGAACGAACGCTTGAACCATGGGTGGGTTCTTGCCGATTTGAAGCTAGCAATGATCTCCATATACCTGAACCGTTCAGCCATGTCGCGTGAATCAGGCACTCGTTTCCATCCGGGCACGTGCACGCTCCAGCCCATGGCGTAGTAGCGTCGGGAACCGGCTTTTACAGTACCGAACCCGGGCTTGATGCGTTCCTGGTAATCAGGCGATAGAATGAATCCAACCATCTCTTCAGCCTTGCGCTTGATGAGCCTATCAGTAATACCTATCCAGGAGTTCAAATCGTGGATCAGAGGTAGGGGAATGCCCCGGACCGGATCGTAGAAGTCGGGATTCACCATCTGATTCTTGCCGCGCCATTCCTTTGGCATATCCGACGGATCCGGCGCGTAGAAAACTGAAGGATCGAAACTTTTCTTGAATTCCACGAGATAATCCAGACGACTGGTAACGTGCTGCCTGACCAGGGGATGCTGGCCGTAGCCTATCAAGGTTGCAGATGCTGAAATGAGCGAAGCCAGGAAACCGCCGAAAGGAGGTCTACCAGGAAGAAAGCCCTCAAGGTATTTGAAGTAAGGTTCGAGTTTGGCGGACAGACCAGCAAAATCCTTGCACACACCTAAATCGTGGAGTTCACCGCAGATGTTCTCGAACGCCTTGTCGAGGGAGGAATGCAGCCAGTCGAACCGGCATTCACCTGTAAGGAGATCGAGGTTCTTCTGGACTTGCGGCCACTCTGCAAGTTCTTTTTTACTGACAGTCTCCGGCTTATCACTGCCCAGAATATCACGCTCCAGACGCCACCGGATAGGGGCGCAGGCTTCGGAAAGAAGGACTTCTAGCGCTTTGTCATTCATATATCCACCTAAAATTCGCAATCACACCGAACGAAGGTATTATCCCGAAGAAGGGCTTCTATTCTTAATCGGAGTAGCCCTTGCGATTGAAATTCATACTCGATCACTTTGATTGTACTTGTAGCAGCGAGGACAAGAAATCTTTCCTCCTCAACCCGGCTCATTACCGATGTCAAGGATATAAAGTATCTCCCGCCAGAACCTTCGGGTTACGTACACGCTTATGTGCCCGCCTGGCAGAATCTTACAGTTGCAGCCCCAGCATCGAGCAAGTTCACCTACAACCTCAGGTGAGCCTATGAAGTCTTCGTGTCCTCCGATCAGGTAAATGCGTTCTGGATTGACTGCAGGCGAAAGCTCTTTGGGCAGGAAGAGCCTCTGGATACTGTCCAGAAGTTCGTCTACGCGATCGGGTATTCCTGCCCTGATTGCCGAGAAACGGAAAGATTTCAAGAGAAGTTCGTCAGGGCGTATTGGAGGGGTTGCTAGCACGGCTCCTGAGACACCTGGTTCAACGACCGAAAGAAGTGCACCGACCCAGGCCCCGAGGCTGAAACCGAGAAGCGCCAAGTCACGAGAACCCATCTCGCGAAGGACTGCAATCAGAATCCTCGCGTCGACAACAGCCTGGCGAATACACTCCAGGGTGCGAATAATGTCACCGGTCAGCGAAAGCTCACCGGAATGGTAGCCTCCAGGTGTACGTCTTATATGATAAGGAAGGTCCATAACCCATAGGTTGCGTCCTGCGAGACGGAGCTGTGTTGCTAGATGGGTGTAGTCGGTTGCCGTATCCAGCCAGCCTGAAAACATAACCACAGCCGGTGCGGAAAGAGAATAATTAAGGTAGGCATCGCCATAAACTTCATCGTTTTCGCCGAAACCCGAGGTTAAAGGTGAAGCAAATCGAAATTCGTACTTCAATGGAGGGTAGGATTGCTTCCTTTCAAGATGGACCTTGGGGTATGAGGCGACATTGAAGAACTCCTCGACCGTTTTCTTACCTGCGTTCCCTATGTATGTGGTCAGATTTTCAGGATCCGTGGTATAGTTTCTTTCCCCAAGCCAGTCATTAATCTTTGAAAAAAACCTGCGGTCGACCCGTCTGGAGTAGTAAGCGAACACTACCAATTCTATCACACATTACAGATAAATCAAGAACTTGTAACCGAATAGCGGAATAAGCCTTATTTCGACAGGCGTGCCTGTCTTATATAATTCTGGACTGACCATTTTGCATTTTTAATTTGCATTCGCACGAAGTGCATGTCGTTTTCACTCACTGCGATCTTCACCCGCAGTTCATGTAATCTTTGTGGTTCGGATAACCCGGTTGACATCGGCTCCGAACCCGCGTAATATTTCACGTTCTCAGGGGCTGTAGCTCAGCTGGGAGAGCGCCTCGTTCGCAACGAGGAGGTCGGCGGTTCGAATCCGCTCAGCTCCATTGAAGTGAACCGGTTTGTTCCAGCCAAGATGTTTCTTACCCGTGGCGTAGGCCGTGCAAGGGATAAGTTGGCTTCATTCGAGGCGGCATTGAGAAACGCCGATATAGCCCCTTTTAACCTTGTCAAGGTCTCAAGCATCCTGCCCCCTGGATGCAAGATCATACCACGAAATAAAGGAATTGCAGAACTAACCACAGGACAGATCGTCTACCTCGTGATGAGTGAAAATCAATCCAACGAACCTCACCGGCTCATCTCGGCATCGATAGGAGTGGCTGTACCGGCAGACGAAAACCAGTACGGCTATCTCTCCGAGTATCACTCGTTCGGAGAAAAAGAGGTCAAGGCAGGCGATTACGCCGAGGATCTTGCGGCTCAGATGCTTGCATCGACCTTGGGTGTTCCGTTTAACGTCGATTCCAGTTACGATGAGCGAAGGGAAGTCTGGAAGATATCGGGTAAGATAGTTCACACGAGGCATATCACGCAGACCGCGGTTGGCGATAAGGACGGCCTCTGGACAACGGTCCTTGCAGCCGCTGTTTTCGTACCATAGGAGGATGCATGAGTGAAAAAACAAGGGTTCGTGGGCTTACCGGCGGTATATTTGCAGGCTGCATAGTTATCTGGGTAGGTGTCAGTTTCTTGCTCAGGATCCAAGGAATTATTCCTACGTGGGGTTTATGGTGGCCGATACTGGTTATTGGCCTGGGCGTAATCTTTCTCCTCAACGGAATCGCCTGGCTTTTCTTTCCCTACATGCGCAAAGGCTTCATCGGTATGTTAATCCCCAGTCTGGTCCTTGCCGGAGTCGGAATAATGGGGCTGCTCGGTGCATTCCAGGTGTGGCCTGTGATTATCATCGTTGTAGGTGTGGTCATAATAGTGTCTACCGTATGGGGAGTACTCATAGCCAAGAAGAATAACGACGAATAAAACCGTCTAGTGGAATGTAAAAAGTAATATTAAGGAGGAACGATGTCGAGATATTCAGCTGCAAGGGGAATAATTGGGGGGATATTTGCAGGCCTTCTGGTGGTATGGACAGGCCTCAGTTTGTACTTCAAGACATCCGGGATATTGACCTGGGGTGAGTGGGGAATGTACTACACCCTGGGTCTTGCAGTCATATTTCTGCTTCAAGGAATAGCCTGGTTGTTCATACCGGGTATGCGCAAGGATTTCATCGGCATGCTGATTCCGGCGATGTTTCTGGCCGTAACAGGACTCATACCCCTCGTAGGCGGCGGCTGGTATGCATGGGAATCCTGGTGGCCGTTCATGATAGTCGCTGTCGGTCTGGTAATCATAGTATCCACCGTTTGGGGAATAGCATCCAGACATAAAAAGAAAAAAGTTGAGGAGTAATCGTGGAAGACAAGAACAGAGAAGACGAGCATCCCTGGCACTGGGACCCTCACGAGAGACATCCCCATCATTACAGATCGTGGCGTGACCCTGTAGGTGGGATCGTAGGAGGATTGATAGTCGTATGGATAGGTGTCTTCTTCCTTCTCAGATACACCGACGTAATCCCGGATGAAAACTGGTGGGCTTATCTATTGCTGGGTTTTGGTGGAATATTTCTCCTGGGTGGTGTTGTAAGGTTATTTATCGCCAGATTCCGATACCGGGGCCTGGGTATGCTTGTTCCAGGTATCGTACTCAGCGCTGTGGGGATGGTCTTTATTACCGATAAGGTTGCCTGGTGGCCTTTGATACTGGTTGTCGTAGGTGTTGTGATTGTTGCCGGAGTACTAGTACGTTACTTCACGAAACGCAGAATTGAAGAAGGTGAATAACAAACTGCCCTTTTTTGCAAGGCTTCAACTGCATTAAAGATCGCAGAAAGACTAAAACTCAACAAAGAATCTGAAAGGAAAACGCAACCTTGACAATGACTGTTTTTACCCTAGTATTATATTAAGCTACTCTAACTTAAAAGGACTGGTGTCTTGGCGGTTGAGTTTATATAGGTAATAACACAAAGGAAGTAAACATGGTTAGGAAGTATTTACCCATCTTTTCACTCTTGGCTTTGCTAGCTTTCGTACCAAAATCGGCAAGTGCAGGTTGGGGTCTTGCATGGGGGGGGGGGGGATCTAGATTACGGACTATGCCTTGATCAAACCGACGATGGTGGATATGTAGTGGTTGGCTGCACGGGGTGTACCGAGAGAATGTGGTACGGAGACATAATCTTACTTAAAACAGATTCCAATGGACAAACCCTTTGGACCCAAACCTACGGTGGAGAATCAACGGATATAGGTTTATGGGTAACCCGGACGAATGACGGAGGTTACATAATCACAGGGAATACATGGGGCATTCCTGGTAGCAACTCTTTTGAGTTATACCTTATGGACAAGGACTTACGGAAGTCTGCCTAGTACTTACTCTGAAATAGTATACTGCGTCGAACAAACATCCGACGGCGGCTACATCGTTACAGGGGAATATGGTTTTGATATAAACGGTGGAGTGGGTGGCAGGATATGGTTGCTGAAAACTGATAACGAAGGTGATACCACGTGGATCCGAGTTTTTGACAATGAAAGTGTGTTAGAGGAATATGGACAATCAGTACTGCAAACCAGTGACGGTGGTTATATAGTTGTCGGTTCACGTGCTTACATTCTATCTATTATTAAGACCGATGTAGATGGCAATATACAATGGAGTAAATCTTACTACGAGGATGGTGGAATATCTTATGGACCTGGTTACTGCATTCAACAGACAACGGATGGAAATTATGTTCTGGTATGCGAAAGCTTTCCTCCAGAATTTGCCTGGTTAATGAAACTTGATACTGAGGGTAATATTTTATGGGCTAAGAAATTTGGCAGTGAAAAACAATTTTACCTACCCTATAGTATGCAACAAACAACCGACCAAGGGTACATTATTGTAGGAGCGATGGAATCGGAAGAAACTCTGGAATTTGACGCTTGGCTGATTAAAACCGATGAAAACGGAGACACACTCTGGTCCAGGATATACGGCGGCGAGGGTCGGGACTGGGGCCGGTGTGTCCAGCAAACACCTGACGGAGGATATGTAATAGCAGGTTACACCGAGTCGTATGGACATGGTGGCTATGATCTCTGGCTATTTAAGGTCGATTCTCTCGGAGAGATGAATCCTACAACTGTAGATGAATCACCTCCTCAGAGCAAGCCTGACTGGAGAATCATCTCATCATGTGGTCCAAACGCAATCCTTAAGTATTCCGACATGCCAGACGGGTTCCACGCAGAGGTTTTCGATGCATCGGGACGTAGGGTGGACGAAATAAATTCAAGCGCATCATCCGGGTTTATCTCATGGGGCAAAGATAAAAGTAATGGTATCTACTTTATCTCTGTATTTACTGAAGATTCAAGGGAAAAGATCAAGGTCGTCTTAACCAAATAATTCTGCTTTGGGTAATCTAGTGATTTAAGTCTAAGTCCGTCCCGTGTCTGCCTCCCTTCCCCCATCCCAGCGCTCCTTCTCCTCACCCCTGCCCCCTTCCTCCTCCCTCTCAAGATTACTTAAGCAATAGTTGTGCCAACCTTGTAAAAAGGCAAGGTGTTCAGACCCTTACTACTCAATGCATAGCGGGGACGAAAAAGGACTCCTTAGTATTTTCCATAAATGATTCACCAAATGTATCAGTTAAGTTATCTTTTTGGGTAATATTAGACCAGTTCAAAGTAACGGTACTGACTGATTGTTCCCTGCCTGCCTTCGGGAAAAGCTTCCTACGCCTCGCTTGCCACCGCTCCAAGGGCTATGGAGTTCAGTTTGGTTTCTGTGTCGTCGGCACGAGAGAGCATAACTACGGGTCTGGACGCTCCTGCGACTATCCCGCAGGCCTGGGCCTTGCCAAGATAGATAAGCCCTTTTGCAAAGATGTTGCCTGTGGCGATATCCGGTACTATCAAAACGTCCGCCGAACCTGCCACGTCGCTTGTAATCCCTTTTATTCGTACCGCCTCTTCCGAAACCGCAAGATCGAGCGCCAAAGGACCGTCCACCAATGCCCCCTTTATTTGTTTACGGGAAGCCATCTGGGAAATCTCTGCCCATTCTATGGTCTCGGGCATCTTGGGATTTACCTGCTCCACCGCTGCAAGCAAGGCCACCTTCGGTTCGGCAATGCCCAGCGAGTGAGCGACCTCTATTGCATTATTGATAATATCGAGCTTCGTATTCAAGTCAGGGGCGATGTTCATTCCTCCGTCGGAAACCAGGAGTAGTCGAGACAGATTCACCGTCTCGAGTATTGCAATGTGGGAAAGCACCCTGCCTGTACGTAACCCCTGCTCCTTATCAAGGATTGCTCCCAGAAATTGAGACGTAGGAAGATGGCCTTTGAGAAGGAAATCCCCGTTATCGCGGACCTCCTTGACGGCAACTCCCGCGGCCTCTGATGCAGGGCAGTCTGCAATCTCGAATCCGTCGAGTGAAACCTTAACCTTGTCTGCAGAGGCCTTGATTTCCCGGGAGTCTCCGCATAGTATCCCCCTGGCGATCCCTTCCTTCTGGGCCATGGAAAGAGCCTCAAGGGTTACAGGGTCCGAAGCGGCTGCGACGACGCATCTTTTTGGACCTAATTCCCTGGCTCTTTCCTTAAGCGCCTTCAAAGATTTAATCATACAGTTCCTCCTTAAGACAAATATCTAGAGATTGTAGGCGGATTTTAGACTGTCTCGTACCTGCAAGAGCTCAGGTTCATCCGGATAATCCCGGATGATCCTGTCGAGAACCTCGAGGGCAGCCCTAGGTTTGTTGAGATAATTCAGATACATCTGAAAGGTCAAAGGATCCCCCGGATACCTACTGTCCCATTCGGCGACCAGCTGAGAAGCCTTTGCAGTATCGCCTATTTCCACATAATAGGTAACCAATCTGTGGAAGGGATCTGGGTACTCCCTTGTTGCGTGGTTGTAGGCCTTTTGCAAAATCTGCTCGGCGAGAGTCAATTCCCCTTGCCCAAGGTGTACGACTCCAAGTCGCATATAGTACTCCACAGGCAATCTCTGAAGCTGTTGAGCACTGTAACCCAGCGTTTTCAGCTCTTCTGCGTATCGGGCGGCATCGGCTTGTATCCCGGCCTCAAGGGCGACCACATAAAGGTCTCTTAGAAATATGCCGCGTACTTCCGCATCCATCTCAAATTGATCAATCACCTTGACAAAATCGTAAGCCTTTTGCGGTTGACCCATCGCAACAAGGGCATCGGTGATAGCCTGTATTGCTAATCCGTAGTTGACGAACAAACCACGGGTTTGTTCTTCCTTGCGAACCTTCGGGTCAAGTATTGAGGTCATCTGAAATTCATCGGTAAACAGCCGGTATGTCCGCTCGACATCCAAGGCCGGCAAAGGACGTTGTATTGGGCCATCAGGGATACGGACAAATCTGTAGGTCAGGCCTTCCTGCAAAAGGGCGGGGGCATAATCTTGAATCAACTCGTGACGAACTGTTGTCGAAAAGAATATAGGCATAACACCATCTTTGTACCCGGCAAGTACACTGTCTTTAAATACTTTAATCGGAGCAATGTATTCAGCAGGTATTCTGGTTTTTCCTGTCAGACCAACCTGGGCAAGTAACGGCAGATTCTGACGACCAACCACCTCTTCAACTGAAATCTTCTGCCTATCGGTGTAAACCCTGCCTGAATTGGTGGCAAGCATATCCCTGATCATGATATCGGCAAGCATCACATTCCTGTTAGGCAAGGGTACATACATGGGCAG
>JAFGSK010000022.1 GCA_016934635.1 Caldifarciminota bacterium | reverse complement strand
GACTGCGGGCGCAGGTCGCAGTGAGTGAAGACGACATAGTTGTCTCCAAAGGACTGCGGGCGCAGGTCGCAGTGAGTGAAGACGACACGCACTTCGTGCGAATTCAAATTTCAAAATGCAAAATGCAAATTGAGTCATCGTGTGTGGGACAGGCACACCTACCTGACGAAACGAAAGAAGACGAGGGAGTTGATTGGGCTTCAATCCGTCTGCGATCTTTTTGAACCTCCGGTTCGAAAGCGTGACCCTCCACGCCGCAAGCGTTGCAAAGCAAAAAAGGAGCATTAAGACGCAGTTGTCTCCAGAGGACACCGAGAAGGAATTAAATAAATCTGCGTTACCGAAGGAAAGAGACCGGAGAGGAGCTCTAATCTGCGTCATCTGCGGATAGTAAATCATCCTTGTGCAGCCCCTAGGTCAATTTGGAGCCAGGGTCGGTCTGTTTATCCATTGTCGCGAGTATTACCTTGCCTTCCGAGGTTGCGGCAAGGAGCATGCCCTGGGACTCGACGCCGCGAATTACAGCGGGTTCAAGGTTGGCGACAATAATTATCTGCTTACCGACCAGTTCTTCCAGAGGGTAGTGCTGAGCAATGCCTGCAACAAGTTGGCGTTCCTCTAAGCCCAACGTAACTTTTAACTTGTAGAGCTTATCCGCTCCTTCGACTTTCTCTGCCTCGAGTATCCTTGCGACCCTGAGGTCGAGTTTCTTGAAATCGTCTATTGTTACGGCCAAAAGTTCCTCCTGAAGGTTTCAGTTTTCTCTGAAGGATACACATATGATTGCATCTGTCAATGGATTACGCAGTATCTTCTGCGCAAATACCGGAAGTTTTTGATTCGACACATCAAATCAAACTAGGATACTAAAAAGTAACAGCATCGGACTTCATACAAGGGGTTTAGCCGTCGGTCACTAAGTTCTTTAATCTACGACCGAAGGATAACTTCTGTAAGGAATTTTCATTTACGGATCAACAGATAAGACCAAATCGGAGCTTGAAGCGGGAGTCAATCTGTAGGTTCATGATGTTCAGTTGACATACCTTACAAGTTAACTAATATTACGAAGGCAAACGAAAAGGAGTTAGTTGATGAAAAGAGGTAAACGTGTTAACGTGCTGGGATCGGTGGGCGTTGCCTTCTTGATATTTGCGACAACCAGTTATGCTGAATCCGTAACCCAGGACATGGCTTTACGCGTTGCCGTTATTCACATTGAAGCTACAAGAAACGAATGGAGCGCGCTTGTCCATCTTGGTGGAGAGAGGGTAAGGACAGGCCAGATCTTTGAACTCTTGGATGACCAATCTCAGAAGCTTCTCGGTTACATAGTAGAACTGAAGCCTGAGGGCTTTATAGTGATTTCAGGAAACACGTCTCTTGATCCGGTTATCGCTTACTCCTATCACGGGATTTTTTCACTACAAGAGCATTATCGAGACGAATTCCTCGAGATTGTTCGTAAGGATCTTGCTTTTCGTAGTGATCTGGTTTTTAGTAGTGATTTTACCTCCAGAAACCGTGCGTTAAACAGCATGAAGACAACCCAGATAAATGCTGAGAAATGGTTTGAATATCTATCAGGTCAAATTACATTTCAGGCTACCAAGTTTTGGCCTACCCAAGGTAGCACCAGTACAGGAGGATGGTTAGAGACAACCTGGGAACAGGAGGCGCCTTACAATAACTATTGTCCGAAGGAACCTGGAAGTGGAAAGCGATGTTATGTGGGATGCGTTGCCATGGCAATGGCTCAAGTAATCAACTACAATTCCGCACGAAGGGATTATTTTCATAATGTCATATTCGGAGCCGGAGATAGCTACGAATCCGACCAGACATCTCCCAGTATCTGGATTGATGCTGATGCATCAGTATACAATTTTCCTGATTTTGAGACACTTACAGGTTATCTTATTACTCTCAGGACGAAATATATCGCCGATCAAAACCTGAACAACAACGATATTGCCGCCTTATGTTTTGCCAGCGGTATTCCTGTAAAGATGCAATACTCGGGTTCCGGTTCAGGAACCTTGACTCTATGGGCATCAGGGGCATTAAAAAGTAAATTCGGGTATACATCTTCGAGGTACATTAAAGGAGACGACGAGGATTTCTTCGATGAATTGAGTCAGAATATGAAGGATTCCTTACCAGCCATACTAAGTATGTATAACCAGGAAGGAGAAGGGCACGCGGTCGTGTGCGACGGGTTACAGATTAGAGACAACGGCGACTGCGCATACCATCTCAATTTCGGTTGGGGATCGGATTATCCAAGTAATATTCGATTTGCTTGGTATATCATTCCGGACGGTATCCCTATGGGATTTAATATAATCGACGGTGCAGTGGTAGACATCGTAGCGCCCCAGGCATCATACCAACCCGATAACGCAATCAGTCTTTCTCCGGATTCCGATTTCATTGGCGATGATATTTACAACTCCACTGCCGAGGATCAGACCCTGGTCTATGAAGCAGGCTATGACAATACGGTTACCTACTACATCAAGATTCAGAACGACGGTAACATAGCCGGTGAGTATACAGCCTTTGCACAGGATGGAGCACCTGCCGGCTGGGATGTCCACTTATTTGAAGATGAAGGCAATAAAGAGATAACAACGTCAATAACCTCTGTATCCGGCTGGTCTACCGGTGAACTTGAACCTGAGGAGGAGAAGGTTCTGCGATTGGAGGTTACTACCCCGTCAACGTTAACCGTTCACAAAACCTACTCTATTGAGATCAAATCGGTGTCCGATTCTTCGGATGATTTCGAGGATGTGGTTTCCGTAGTTACTTCGGTCGGTGTTGCAGAAAACGCTGTTTCAGTTCCCAACCAGATTTATATTGACCATATCCGAAGGCCTTTAACAGGTGAGTTAATTGTTCGTTATGGGTTGCCGGTTACTGCATATGTTAAGCTGGCTGTCTATGACGCAGGGGGCAGGCTTATTAAGACGCTAAAAGACGAGAAGATGCCTCAAGGTACTCATCAAATCCGGTGGGATTGTCAGGATAATATGGGAGAAAAGGTTGCAGCCGGTTCCTACTTCCTGGTGCTTGCAGCAGCCGGACAAACAGCAAGGTGTAAAGCTTTGATCCTGCATTGAGTCGAGATGATACCATTAGACAAGGGGCTTAAGCCCCTTGTTACTCTACATGACCTGAAGTTTAAAATTAACCTGCCCCTGCTGGGTTTTTACCTGCAGCATGTAAATCCCTCGAATCAGTTCCGAGGTTTCCAACTCGAAACCATTTGAGGATAAGTGCTGTATGGAGGCTCTAATCCTGCGTCCGGTAATATCGTAGAGAGCGACTTCCTTGATTTGCAATTCCTGTTCCGTTAATAGCAAGACCTTTTCTCCTTGTCTGTAAACCGTCTTTTCTAACCTGACGTCAGGAAATCCTTGAGAAGGATTTTCCGCGATAACGTTTGTGTCGCCCGCTTCGTTCAGGAACAGGAAGTTGCCGGTTGGTGCGTTCCAGTTTGTAACGAGCAAATCAGGATACTTACTGTAACGATATGTTACCTCTACGCCGCCTGGCTTGTTTATCTGTATCCAGCTAGAGGCAGGATTCCAGAGATAATCGGCAGTCGTCGCCGCAGAACCCCCGATTTTCACCTCTACTACGTCTAATATCGGCATTACCGATGGATATACTACATCTCCTGACTCGAGAAAGCCAAAGTCTTCCGTCTCCATAGTCCAGTTGTCGTTATTAACCTCTGCCCAGATTACCTGTTCGCAAACAAGACTTGAGCCTGATCCCGGGGTCCATGTCCAGTTCGGATCAGCGTCAAAGCTTCCGTTTTTATTTTCATAGACCGACAAAGGTTCCCACCAGCCGCCTGCGGCAATATCAAGGTCTCCGTCTCCATCAACGTCTCCCCATGCAACGCAGGACTGGTTTGACCACAATTTTGACTCCCAGTAAGGTGTTGTGGTAAGTTCCCCGTCATTATTACGATATATCCTTACTCTGCTTTCTCCCGGTCTATTTGCACCGAACTGATTGTTGGATGCTGTTAGCATATCTAAGTCGCCGTCTTTCTCGAAATCGGCAAAGGCTATCTGTATGGTTGCGTTACTGTCGGCACATTTCCAGCTTGGTTGAGTGTTGAGAGTTCCTTCTTCGCAGATGTAGAGTCGGTTGATGTATCCTGCGACAGCCAGATCAATATCACCGTCACTATCGACATCTGCCCAGCAAACGTCCATATTATATTCCTCATCAGCCGATTCCCACATAGGTTCCGAAGAAAGGTTTCCACCTAGATTTTCAAATATCACAACCTTCTGTTTGAGGTCTATGTAGTCGTTTCCTGCGGCTAAGGCCAGGTCAAGGTCTCCGTCTGCATCAGCATCCCCCCAGTCGCAACTGAACACGTGCAGCTCATCTGCACCGCTCCATACAGGATTCTGCGTATACCGACCGTCATCGTTTTTGTAGACAACAGTTGGATCGGAGACCCATCCGGAATGGTAGGCAAAACCTGCTGCGCACAGGTCCAGATCGCCGTCCGCGTCGATGTCACCGAGGCTTATGTGACCGTGGCAAGCCAGGTTGTCTGAAACCCAGGAAGCGGTTTCCTCAAGCATGTCATCCGCGTTATAGTAGACCTTGTTCGGATTACGCGCCATGTCATTGCCGTTGCCTGTAACCAGATCCAGGTCTCCGTCTGCATCTATATCGGCAAGTATGCCTCCGGTGCAGTAGTCTGTATCAGCCGATTCCCAAGAAGGTTCTGGGGCTAGCTCGACAGCGGAGTACAATATGATAGCAATAATGAGCATCAAAAACCTCCGTAATTAGCAAAGTATACGGACTGCAATTTATTATTCAAGCTTCTTAGTGTAATTTGACAAATTAATAAAACTTGCTATTCTATAGCATTTGAAAGGAGGTTCCGTGAATTTTAAAAAACTGAGTGATCTCGAACTGCTTGAGCATGTGGTATCGGAAGTCAAGGGAGCGGTGGCAGCAGGTTTAATTAGCATGGACGGTCTTAGTATGGGTGTTTATAATACCATGCCCGGGTTTGATACAAAGGCAGCAGATGCAGAATTTGCAACCATACTTCGTGCGACACGTAAAGCTCTTCGAAACCTAGGTCCTAATATGGGTGGTTTGGAAGAGGTTATAGTAGGTGCTGAGAACGGAATTATAATCGTACGAATGATAGGTGATGATTATTATACAGGGATAGCCTTAAAAAAGAACGGGAACATTGCCATGGCAAGACTTATGCAGAAGAAACTGGTACTTGAGATGCATCTACGTTACTATGATAAAGAGATGGATTCGATGGATGAATCCGCTTGACGAACGAACTAAAAGTGCTATACTTAAAAAAAGAAATAAGTTATGGGGGCGTAATATTTCACGAGAAATTCAGTGGATAAGTGGAAGATAAATTATGATGAGAGTTTGTAAGTGGAAACCTGAGAGATCAGTGAACAAGCGCTTATGAGAATCCGGATTGAGACATGAGCCCAAAGTCACGTATTCTTCTCGTCGATGACGAAAAGGAGTTTACATATGCTATATCAGATACACTGAAATCTCATGGATACGATGTAGATACAGAGAATACAGGTACTGATGCAATCCTAAGGTTCAAACCACGCGAATATAGCTTGCTTATAACCGATATTAACATGCCTGATATGGACGGCATCGAGTTGATTCGTAGGGTTCAGGAAATCCATCCCACGCAGAAAATAGTCGTTATTACAGGATTTCCATCTTATGAATCACAGGATGAGTCATTTAAACTCGGAGTTATAAGCTACCTAGTTAAACCTTTTACAACTGAAAGATTCCTTGAAGTTGTTAAGAATGCAATAAACTATACGACAAAAAGGTTGATTGGATCCGTCGAATTGCCCTGCGAAGATTTAATCCAGATATACGCCTTGGAGAATAAGGATCTCATTCTTGAGTTAAGAAAAGGTTTTGAAATAGGCAGGATATTTTTTAAATTGGGAAACGTGATTCATGCAGAGACAAAACAAAACCATGGGGAAGAAGCATTTTATGAGATAATAGGCTGGAAATCAGGGATATTCAAGGTGGAATCATTCGAGGAACCAGAGTT
Organism: Caldifarciminota bacterium; assembly: GCA_016934635.1. Classification (GTDB taxonomy): domain Bacteria; phylum Hydrothermota; class Tepidihabitantia; order B3-TA06; family B3-TA06; genus WJJO01. The sequence goes on along the minus strand of JAFGSK010000022.1, from coordinate 45,717 downwards.
CTATTCAATCAATAAATCAGTTACAAGTTTGCTTCTTGAAGGTAGTCGTAGAATAGATGAGTTGTACTCGAAAAGTCGCAAGTCCGGTAAAGAAAGAGTAGAAGAACGGGTAAAGGGGCATTTTACGCCGGAAGATGAAAAGACCGTAAGGGCTTATCTGAGAGCCCTGCGGAAATATGACAAGGAGGTCAAAATGGCTTTCGAGAATATGAAGGATGTGGATATCCTTCGTTATGTTGTTCAAGAAACGGATGGCGCAGTTGCCGCAGGCCTGATTAGTATGGATGGAATCAGTATGGGCGTTTATAACACAGTAGAGGGCTTTGATACAAAAGCGGCAGATGCAGAATTTGCTTCCATGCTTCGATCTGGACAGAAAGCCGCTGTAAATCTGGGGCCTGCTTTTGGCGAGGTTGAAGAACTCATGCTGGCAGGTACAACCGGGATCGTAATCGTCCGGATGATCGGCGATAAATACTATACAGGTATCGCCCTTGCCAAGGACGGAAACATTGGTAAGGCAAGGATGCTTCAGCAAAAACTTGTCAAGGAGATGTATCGTCGTTATTATACAGAGTAAGCTGGGTAAGCGAAATTAATCGATAATGGAAGAATGTAACAATAAGGTTGAATGCACGTGCACGTACGAACCCTGTTCACGTAAAGGAAAGTGCTGTGAATGCATAGCCTATCATCGGAAACTTGGAGAACTTCCAGGATGTTTGTTCACGCCTGAAGAGGAACGAACATACGACAGATCAATAGCGTACTTCGTACGCTCAAGGGGCAAATAACTGATCCTCGATACTAAGTAGTGTCTTTGTAAACCGTTGGTTTTTCCTCGGAAAGCGCAAGGAAGGTCGATCAATATCAGGCGTTAATCCTAAAACAACTTGACTGAAATCTCATTTTGAACGTCTACCGTAGCGTAGTGTTTTGGTGCAGTGCCCGGATTTACTACTATTGTCGAACCGATCCTGTCCATACCCCTTGCTTCATGGATGTGGCCGCAAAGCACCAGTTCGGGATGCCTTTCCTCGATATAACTCCTCAGGTTCCTGGAACCGACGTGCGAACCAAAACCGGTTCGATCACATGCCCCGTAAGGTGGGGTGTGAGAGAGCAGGATTAAACGGTCACCGGAATCAGGCTCTGGACAATCTCTAAGCCTTTCGGGAAACTCTTCATCCGGGAACTCGTTAGGTGTGGAAAACGGTGTAGTGATAGAACCTCCAATACCGTATAATAGCAGCCCTTCCTGTTTGATGCTGTATCCGTCAAGGCTGATGCCTTCGGATTCGAGCCAGGCTCGAGATTCAGCGTGTTCCCAGTTCCCGGGTATTGCATAAAGCATTCGATAGGTATGTCTCAGAGCGTTCACTTGCCTCTTTGTGTTTTCAAGACTACCGCCTGTAGTTATGTCCCCGAGTACAAGAACCATATCAATTCCCTTTATATACAGTAACCGATCTACCTGGCTGCCGTGTAGATCGCTGAGGACTAAAATAGTCAACTCTTCTTCCTGGTTTTCAAATATTGTAAAAATTCCTGGGAGTAAACGACGATCGTAATAAGCACGAGTACGGTTACGATAGGAACCAGAAATCTATCAAGCAGCCATCGAACGTTCAAAAGACCTGAACAAAGCAAGGCAAAGAAAGCGACGCCGGTTACCTTACCTGCCCAGTTCGACTGTGGTACGAGGGTCTTGGAGGTAAGCAATACGAAACAGGCTCCCAGGATTATTACGTCCCGGCTGAGCGCCACAACTGCAAGGAATAGAGGAATCCTTCCCTGGATAGCCATAATCATGACCAAGGTATTTATCGTAACCTTGTCCGCCACTGGATCCAGTATCTTTCCCCATTCGCTTTCCTGACGAAACCTGCGGGCTATCCATCCGTCCAGGGCGTCTGTAATCGAGGAGAGAACAAAGAACGCGAACGCCAGCCAGTTGATCGGAGGTCTGTGAACTAATGCCCAGACAGTGGGACCTAGTAGCAGTAGCCTGAGAATGGAGAGCAGGTTCGGGATAGTAATGAATCGCCATTTTTTCCCTGATTCTTGAGATTCTAGCGGCTGATTTGGTGTCTCGGTTTTACTTTTTGGATTTCGTTGATATGTTTTCTTATGGGGGCGAGGAAGTGAGGGTGGTGTGTTACGGGAAGGGGTCATTCGCGGCCTTCAAGGAGTTCTACTGCATGGGCGCGAACAGTTTCAGTGATTTCTTCTCCTCCAAGCATACGCGCCAGTTCGTCTATACGTCCTTGGTGGTCGAGTTTTTCAATTCTGGTTGCGGTGCGTCCGTCGGTGACCTCTTTTTCAACCCTGAAATGACAATCCGCATACCTTGCAATTTGGGGTAAGTGGGTTACCAGAAGTATCTGTTTTGATGAAGCCAGTTCCTTGAGTCTCTTACCTATCGTCTCCGCAGTGCTGCCTCCGATACCTACGTCTATTTCATCGAATACCAGAACCGGTACCTGGTCAGACTTAACCAGGACGGTTTTTAAGGCAAGCATTATTCTGGACAGCTCACCTCCTGAAGCAATTCGATTGAGTGGCTTTGGTTCTTCACCTGGATTGGCAGAGAAGAGAAATTGTGCGGTTTCCAAGCCTTTGTCTGTAAGTTTATACCGGCGCCCGGCTTCTTCGTAGAGACCTTCGGGGTCCTCAATGCGTACGAACTCCACAACCAGCCCGGCCTTGGGCATGGCAAGTCCTTCAAGGTTAAGATTTAGGGCTTGTTCAAAGGTTTCCTTGGTTTTCAGACGAGCCTGTGAAAGTTCAACGGCAAGATTAATTATCTCATCTCGCAGTACTTGTTCCTGTTTCTCTAGTCCCTTGATTTCCTCTGCATCGATTTCGATGGAATCCAATTTATTCTTCAACTCATCACGAAGCTTAATAAGGCCCTGTTCGTCAATGTAGTGTTTCCGACACAACCGTTCGTAGTTGAACAAACGCTGGTTGATTTCCTCCAGCCTTTCCGGGGAGTACTCTATTGATTCTTTATACCCTACCAAGGCCCTCCAGGTTTCCTCGGCGCTGATTTCTGCTTGACGCAGGTTTGCCAGGGAGTCGGCGACCGAAGGATCGATCTTTGTCAAATCGTCCAGTAGCTGATTTGCAATGCTTAATCCTTCTAGTATGGACGCTTCTTCCTGCTCGGAAATCAGGTTAATGAGTCGTGCGGCCATGTCTGAACGCTGCTCGGCTGAAGCGAGAAACTCCCGTTCTTTTTTAAGCTCCTCAGACTCACCTGGTTGAGGATTCAGTTTCGCTATCTCTTCAAGCTGGAACTCAAGGAAATCTTTCTGCTCCCGACGTTGTTTGAGGTCAGTCTTGAGTTCATGGATGCGCGAAAGCAGATTCTCGTAATCTGATAGCCTTGAGGCGTATTGTTCCCTGAGAGTATCGAGTCCTCCGTAGGCATCCAGGAACTGCCCATGAGTTGATGATTTTAAAAGTAACTGGTGTTGATGCTGACCGTGGATATCCACCAATCCCTCGCCCAGTTCGACTAATGAATTCTGGGTGGTCTGCCGTTGATTCACGAAGTTCTGAACCCGCTTGTCCTTTTCAGCGGTTCTCACGATTAAAAGGACATCTTCTCTGTCTTTAATCCAAACAGGCAGCGCCAGACCCGATGTTGAAAACGATGCTTCGATCTCCAGGATGAGTTCGGTCGAGCGAAAAAGTTCCGGGGTTATTCTTTCGCCCAACACAACAGAAAGTGCGCCCAAGAGGATGGATTTACCGGCTCCGGTTTCCCCTGTGAGTACATTCAAGCCCTTCTCGAAGGAAAGCTCTAACTCATCAATTAGTGCAAAATTACAGATGCGCAGGCGCTCAAGCATCCGGCAGACCTCCCCAACGCATCTTACGCCTGAGGATTTCGAAGAAGGTTACTTTTTCGGGCATCACGATTCGGGCACGAAGATCTGCTTGGGAAAGCCTTACTTTTTCACCGGTTTCAACCACGCGTCGTTCCTGACCGTCGATCGTCAGTAAGGCTACGGGGTTCTTGTAACCTACCTCTACGGTAACCGTGTCCTGGGCGGGAACGACCACGGGCCGCGCTGATAGTGCATGGGGACATATTGGAGTCAGGATCATCACCGAAAGGTCTGGATAAAGTATAGGTCCACCCGCAGCAAGGGAGTAAGCCGTGGAGCCGGTGGGTGTCGACACGATGAGTCCGTCTCCTGTAAATCGAGTTAAGAATTGATCGTTGACGCAGGTTGAAAGTTCCACAAGCCGGGCGTCAGTACCCATGTTAAAGGTTGCATCGTTGAGAGCAATGAAATTCTCGTTCTTGAAGCGAACAGAAAGAAGCATCCTTTGCTCGATCCTGATCCTGTGGTGGTCAAGATCATTAAGGGCGCGTTCAAGCTCGGATGATTGAAACGCGGTTAAAAATCCTAATCCTCCCAGGTTAATACCCATGGTCGGTATCTCGAGTGGTCCGGCTTCACGTACAGCCCGCAACATCGTTCCGTCTCCTCCAAGGGCTAAAAGATAATCGACCGTCTTGGTCAAAGGCTTATCTATTAGTAGTTGGTGACCTTGCTTGGCTGTCCAGGTTTTAATCTTATCCAATGCTTCCTTGAACTGGGATTTTTTCTTATTGTATACGACAGCTATCTTCATTTGCGCCTCACGAATAGAAAACGCAGATTTCGATAATTGTCAACCCCGTATTCAAAGTCAAGATTACTGGATCGGGTGTAGTTTTTCAGAGGTTTTTTTAATACCGGATCGATCTCGAAGGCGGCAAACCCATTTGTGGAAAGAAACCTTTCCGTGTTATCGAGTAAGGCTTTCAGGACCAAAAATCCATCTTCCCCGCCGTCCAGGGCAAGCACTGGATCGAAGTTCCTGACCTCAGGAGGTAGTGTATTGAGCCTGCTAGTGGGGAGGTAGGGGGGATTCGATATCAGAAGATCAACCCTACACTCAAGTTGTTTGGAATCACTAAAATCAAAAAGGTCTGCGTTTATAAATCGGATACGATCTTTGATCCCGAGACTTGCGGCATTTTTGCGTGCAAGATCTACTGCGGCAGGTGAAAGGTCGGTAGAATAAACTCGCGCTTCGGGAAAGGCCCTTGCCAATGCAATGGACACAGCTCCGGTACCGGCGCCTATCTCCAGTATGATTTTGGGTTTGGCGCTTGTTTTTTCGAGGGTTTGTTCAACCAGCTGTTCGGTTTCAGGTCTCGGAATGAAGACGCCAGGAGAAACCGACACCTCGAAATCAATAAACCAGGATGTACCGAAGATAAGTTGCAGGGGGGTGCCGGATCGACGCAATTCGAGTAGGTCGTTGTATTTCTTAATTTCTCTTAAAGAAAGCCGGGTTTGGTCAACGATCAAATCAGCAACAGATCTTCCGGTTAAATATTCCAGAATGAATAATCTATCATCGAGATCTATATCCGAGATATTCGGAGTGGAGATTACGTCAGTCGCCGGCCTGGACATAGCGTTTCGCTTCTTCTTCCAAAAGCAGGGAGTGGAGCCCCTGGAGGTCTCCGGAAATAACCTCTTCCAATTTATAAAGACTGACTTTGATTCGATGGTCAGTAACCCTGTTCTGGGGAAAGTTGTAGGTGCGAATCTTCTCCGAACGTTCGCCAGTGCCGATTTGCGCTTTACGAGCCGCACCGGTTTTGGCCTCTTGTTGTCTTCGAGTCAAGTCCTCCAACCTGGCAAGGAGTATTCGCATGGCCTTAGCCCTGTTTTGGTGCTGGGAGCGTTCGTCCTGACAGCTTACTACGATTCCTGAAGGTTTATGCGTTATTCGTACTGCCGAGTCGGTAACATTTACGTGTTGTCCCCCTCGACCTGATGCCCTGAAGGTATCGACCTGTAAGTCTTTTGGATCAATCTCAACATCCTGTTCCGCCGCTTCTGCGAGTACGGCAACGGTAACGGTCGATGTATGTATACGGCCTGATGCTTCGGTCTGAGGTACACGCTGTACCCTGTGCACACCTGATTCAAATCGCATATATTTGTATGCCTCTTCGCCCTTAATGAGAAAGATAATTTCCTTGAAGCCACCGACCTCGGTAGGATTCGAGGATAGGATTTCTAGCTTCCATCTTTTCCTGTCGACATAATGCGTATACATCCGAAAAAGGTCAGCGGCAAAAAGGGTTGATTCGTCTCCACCTGCCGCTCCCCGGATCTCAATGATGCAGTTGCGCTGCCAGCGTTCGTCCTGGGGGATAAGCAAGGCTTCAAGCTGGCTTGTAAGCTCGTTCCGCTGTTCTTCAAGTGTTGCCAGTTCACAACGCAGGCCTTCAAGGAATTCTTTGTCTTCTTCTCCACGTGAAAGCATCTCCTCGGTATCTTCCATCTCCTTGATAACCTTACGCAACTCATCTCCTTTTGCCAGGATCTCTTCACATCTTTTGTGACGATAGGTAAGGGGTTTCATCTTTTGGGGATCTGCCAGTATTGCCCGATCCAGGAGCTTGTGTTCCAGTTGAGACTTTTCAGCTTCCATTGATTTAAGCTTATCCAGTAAATCCATACTAGTTCGACTCCGCTGGAGCCCGTAATACTGCATGTATCATTTTATCTAGAAAGTGAAAGAGCCGGGTTGAAACCTCGTTATATCCTCAGACATTCCTTTAGGCTTCGGGTTGTGAAAAAAAAGGGGGTTAAAATTCTTCATCCTGCGATACAAGGAGGAAGCATGCAAGATAAAGCACCGGGATACCGCGATCGTCTTAACTCTTGAACTTGTCGCGCAGCTTCAGGTATCGGATGTACTCCTCGAGGTCGGGGATACGGCGAACGGTGATCTGATCGCCTTCGACCTTGATTAGCTCCACTTCCTGCAGGCGCTGGAGATATTCAACAACCTTTTGTCCGTCGACACCGGTGATAAAGGCGATATGGTCAGGCGAGGCATTCTCGATCCTCACTGCACCGTCATCAGCGGCAATACCCTTGCTCTTGGCCTTGGAAAGAACGTAGGAGATGATGCGTTCCTCAGCGCTTTTGATGGTGACGTACTTGAGGCGTTCGTCGAGGATGCGGATACGCTTCGTGAGTTCTTCGATGGTATAGGCGATAAGAGGGTTTTCATTAACCTTGGAAAGGAAAGACTCCTTGTCGATGATTATGAGGTCGGTTTCCTCGATTGCAGAAGCGTCCGCGTTTCGAGGGCTTCCGTCGAGCACCGCCATCTCGCCGAAGAAATCGCCGTCCTTCAGGATGGCTAGAACCTTTTCCTGGTCTTCCTGGCCTATGGAAATCTTGATCTTACCCTTTCGGATGAAATACATAACTTCGCCCGTATCCCCTTCCTTGAACAGATTTTCACCCGGCATTAACTGTTTTTCGTTCGGCGAACGTGGTTTCTTTTCCAGCATTTGCTTCCTCCTAGCTGTACTATTAGCCCTTAAGCTTATTCAAATCTGGGGGCATGTCAAGCCCAACGATTGGGGTAAAACTCAATCGAGACGGATTTAGTGCGTGAGCGCAACCTTTTGTACGATTCTCGTTCGGCCTGCCTCCAATCGAACGAAATACACGCCCGGAGTAAGTTCTTCGCCAAGATTCGAGCTTCCTCGATTACTTATCTGCAGCTTATCTACGACGTTTCCCGTGCAATCGTATAGATGCAGGAAACCGGTTTGACCGGGATTCAACCCGTAATAAACAGATACGGAAGAGGGGAGAGGCTTAATATCCAGGGTAACTTCATCTTGTTCAGGTTCTTCCTCCGCTGCAACGCAGCAGAAGTCACGTATTAAGGGTTTTTCGCAGATGTCACAGCCACGTTCATCAACCGTCCAGAAACATATTTCGTAGCAATTAACTTCAAGGGTTACTTCGGCAAATACCGCTTCGTAGATCTCGTCGGCGGAAAACACGTGCTTGATGCTATCCACGTGAACTATGTTTGGTTTAATCTGGTCTTTGATCTGGTTTTCGATCCTGCAGAAGAGGTATGCATATTTTTCTTCTTCGCCGTCCATCTCTTGAAAACAGGCGGTAGGATAGAAAGAGCAAGGGCTTTCTTCTTCCGGAACTGATACAGAAATCGGATTAACCCAAACACCGATCGCTAACATCGGTACGATCGTTGCGAGAACTAAGACTACTTTTTTCACAACTCCTCCTTAGGTTATTATTCGATAATAAAAGGATTAGAATTCATGTCAAGGCCATAAATACTCGATAAACTACGTATTAACACTCTAAGCGTTCTAATTCGATAAGTAAGAATCTATGGGAATAAACCATGACAGCGAACCGGTTTTGACATCCGGGTATCTTTGACTATTATATATTAAAGAGATATAGCTATGAAAGATGTAATCCATAAGTCTCGAATCGAACCGTATGTTATGGCAGGACTCACATTGCTGTTCTTGTTGCCAGTGCCGGCTCATGCAGGTTGGATAAAGACGTACGGGAACGGAGAGGGATGGTCGGTTCTTCAGAGCGCGGACGGCGGATACATTGCGGTGGGTGAAAGAGGCGCCGCATTTGGGAACCTTTGGATAATCAAGACCGACCCTGATGGCGATACCCTTTGGACGCGCACTTACGGCGATACGACAGAGATGGTCGGAGACGAAGGAAGGTGCATTCGCCGGGTCGGAGAAACGGGGTATATCGTGCTCAGCAACACGGCTACCGGCTTTGCTGAGCCGGGAGAACAGGACGGTCTTTGGCTCTACAGGTTAGATGACCAGGGTTATATCGTGTGGTCCCGCAGATATGAAGGCATAGGTTTGGGCGTCGCGCCTACCGACGACGGCGGATTCATCGTAACAGGGGACACAAGATATCCCTACTTGCCTGAAGGCCTTCTCGTTCTCAGGGTCGATGAATACGGTAACACCCTGTGGAGATCGATATTTGGGGAAGGTGAAAATCTACCTAGAGGTTTTTCGGTTCAACAAACCTTTGACGGTAACTTCATCGTAACGGGGTTTGTCTATCGTGAGAGAAGGCAATGGGATATCTGGCTGCTCAAGATCGATGATGAGGGCGATACCTTATGGACCCATAGTTATGGAACCCTAAACTCTGACGATGGAATGTGTGTGCAACAGACCACAGACGGAGGTTTCATCGTAACCGGAACCATGGATCTCGGTTGGCTGGGGCTGTTGAGGACCGACGAGAATGGAGATTCATTGTGGTTGAAGAAATACAGAGACGAGGGAGCCGTACTTCACGACGGCTACTACGTCCAGCAAACCACGGACGGAGGCTACATTGCGGTGGGAGTGGCGTGGATGTACCCTTCACCGCTCACAGGTCAGGTTTTTCTGGTCAAGACCGATTCTTTGGGCAATGAGATGTGGTTGAAAACCTATGGAGGTGGGGGGCAGGATGTTGGAACTTGCGTGCAGCAGACCTCTGATGGCGGCTACATCATATCCACTATCTATAAACTGCAGGATGACCATTACGACAACTTCGGTTTGATAAAGACGAATGATAAGGGGGATACGGTGGGCATTGCCGAGCCGCGGGTGAGCGTGACGGCCCTCGATTGGGAGATAACGCCGATAGGCAGAGATCTCGTTTTGCGTTACCGGAATAGGCCGAACGGGTTTCACGCGGAAATCTTCGACGCTTCGGGCCGCAAGATAGATGAGTTACGAGGGCCGCGAGATTCAGGTACGATCAAGTGGGGTGAGACCCTTGAACCCGGTGTATACTTTATTCGAGCCTTGTCTGAGGAAGGGGCAGCCGTGCGGAAATTTATCCTTATCCCAAGGTGAGTTGACAACCCGTTCCTAATCCGTATTCTTTGTATTCATAACAACTGTGGTAAATCAAAAAGGAGACTTGATGCGGAAACGAGTTATCATCATGGGGGCTGCCGGACGCGACTTTCATAACTTCAACGTCTACTACCGGAACAACGAAAACTACGAGGTTGTGGCATTTACTGCGACACAGATACCTGACATCGAAGGCAGGCGTTACCCTGCCGTGCTGGCGGGTTCTTTATACCCAGAGGGGATACCTATCCAGGCGGAGGAGGATTTGGTTGAGCTTGTAAAGAAATTCGACGCAGACGAAGTTGTATTCTCGTATTCGGACGTGAGCCACGAGTACGTGATGGATCGCGGCTCCACCGCCCTGGCCGCAGGCGCTGATTTCCGGCTTCTGGGACCAAAGAATACCATGATTTCCTCGAAGCTGCCTGTTATATCCGTTTGTGCGGTACGTACAGGCTCGGGAAAATCACAGACCTCTCGCGCCATTGCCAAGCTTTTAGCCGTGCACGAAATCCGTTATGCGGCGGTACGACATCCCATGCCTTACGGCGATCTTGCAGCCCAAGCGGTCCAGCGTTTCGACAACTACGAAGACATGGACAAACACGACTGCACCATCGAGGAGCGTGAGGAGTACGAGCCGCATATTGCTGCGGGCAATACGGTGTTTGCCGGTGTGGATTACGGAGCTATCCTGGGCGAGTGCGAAAAGGATTTTCAGCTGGTTATCTGGGACGGCGGGAACAACGACATCCCGTTTTATAAATCCGACCTTGCCATCGTCGTCGCAGATCCCTTGCGTGCAGGGCACGAGCAGACCTACTATCCAGGAGCGGTGAACTTCCGCATGGCCGATATAATTCTGATCAACAAGACGGATTCGGCAACGCCTGAGCAGATTTCAGAGGTCGAAGAGGCGGCGGTCAGGCTTAATCCGAAGGCGAAGATAATCAAGTCCGCTTCCCTGGTCAGCGTCGCCGACGAATCAGCCATTCGAGGCAAGAGGGTCGTCGTTATCGAGGACGGGCCCACACTCACTCACGGCGAGATGAAGACCGGTGCGGGTACGGTTGCGGCCCAGCGGTTCGGGGCAGCCGAGATAGTCGATCCCTTGCCATATGCCGTGGGGCGTATCAAGGAAACGATAGAGAAGTATCATCTTAGCGCACACTTGCTTCCTGCTTTAGGTTACGGCGCCGAGCAGCTTCGAGATATGAAGTCATCCATAGACGCCGTGCCTTGCGACACAGTCGTCATCGGAACGCCTATAGATCTCGGTAAGGTTATCCAGCTCAATAAGCCTTCAACCAGGGTGTTTTATGATCTCGATGAAGCGGCTTTGCCTGAGTTGGAAGATACGGTTAAAGCGCTTTTAAGGAAACGCGGCCTGATCGAGTAGTTCTTGTATGTTTCTAAAAGTCAAGCGGGGCTTTTGGCCCCGCTTGTTTTATTCTTAGGGAATTAAATCTGGTTCTTTTACTGGAATACCGTTTTAATCTTGTCCAGGATATAGGTGGCCAGCTCGACGTGCTGCTCGGCCACTTCCTTGGTATTGGTCAACGTATCCAGGGCATCATTGCCCTCATCCAGGACTTTTTTACCCGATGCCGCAGCTAAAGGGGCTTCCTTAATCTGGTTGGCAAGATCGGCAACGGCATCCTTGCCTGCTTTATAGATTTCATCGTACATCCCGAGTGCGCTTTTATCCATATCGAGGGCTGCTTGTAATTCGTTCATTATAGGTTCAAGGCTTTCCTTTTCGCTCGTGAAGTGGTTGATTATCTCTGTACGAACGGTATTGTCTTGCCAGAGTTCGTCGAACGAGTTCTTTCGATCGCCGGTTTCCTTGAGGTAGTTTACTAGGCCTTCCTCGGCCGCTTCCTGCTTTTCTTCGGTAACCGCGGATTTGATATCGGACTTTACGCCTTCCCAGGTTTCGGTCAGAGTAGGCAGATCGGTTACCGAATCCACGATTGCGAAGAACTCGTCGGTTGCGGAATAGAGCTTGTCGCCGGCGGTATCGACCTTTGTCTCGAAATTAGCGGTCTCGGCAACGAAGTCTTCCACCTTGTCGGTATCGAGCTTGGGGGTCTTGACCAGTCCGCCGAGCTGAGCCGCAGCGATAACCGGTAGTATCAGCGCTGCTAATACAAGAGTTTTCTTCATAATCATATTCTCCTAGGTTTTGTTGATCTGACCCCAAGGATAGACAGATAATCATGGATGTCAAGGTAACTCGTCTATACTCAAGGTAAACCTTTGTTGGACGAAGGATTTTAATCCTGTTTTTAGATCCTTCTGACGCACGAAGCACGGATTGCGTTAACGTGACTACATTATTTCGGCAGAATCTCCCAGGTTACGTAAACGGTTCTTGAGAGCTTTTGCTCTCCGGCTTCAAGGGCTATCCCGCCTGCTCCACCGTCCATGTACATTGTACTGCGTTCCAAGGCAACGTTAGCCTGTGAATATGGCTGGTAGTACCCGGGTTCTGACTCTGAAACCGATATAGGTGTTCCGAGTCTGAAGCCAAGAATCTCCGCCGATTCCTGGGCTTTTTTCTTTGCAACTTTCAAGGCTTCCCTGCGTGCTTCTTCGGTATACTCCTTGGGATTCTCAATGGTGAAGTTGATGCTCTGTACGTCATAGGCCCCTGCCTCGACCGCGGCGTCGAGAACTGCCGATACCTTGGAAAGGTCTCGTACACTGACCATGAGGGTATTATATACCTGGTAGCCTTCGAATATCCGCTTACCCCTGTCAGTGTAACGGTACTGGGGTGTGAAGGAAAAGTATTGAGTCTTCATGTCCTTGGGTTCGATACCGTGGCTTTTTATTGCCGAGTTGATACGGTTCATCGTCTCAACGTTCTCGCGGTAAGCTTCGGCGGCCTTGTTGTTGTATGTTTCCACGGCAAAGCTCATGTAACAGATGTCAGGTGCAACTGATACTTCGGCAGTACCGGTTACCACCAAGGTACGGCGCTCCGGTTTCTCATCCTCAGCCAGGGCGAATCCCGACATCATAAGGATCGCCAGGGATATAAGTAATAAGCGTTTCATCATGTCCTCCTTATTTATCTAAAATTTCGTAGGTTACGTACACGGTACGGGTCAGCTTTAGTTCGCCGGCTTCCAGAGCAGGGGCTTGATCTGCACCCGTTTCGGCAAAGCCACCGAGATACTGCTTTTCCTGGGCATAGTATGTGTAATCCCAGGGCTCGGATTCGGAAACCGAGATGGGTGCGCCCAGTCTGAATCCGAGAAGTTCTGCAGCTTCCTGAGCTTTCTTCTTGGCAGCCTTCAGAGCATCTCTGCGAGCCTCCTCCGTATATTTCTTTGGATTCTCAACCGTGAAGTTGATTCCTTGAACGTCCTTTGCTCCTGCGGTTACCGCGGTATCGAGCACCGCCGAAACCTTTGACAGGTCACGCACGCTCACTTGAAGGGTATTGTACACGTAATAACCTTCGAGAATACTTTTACCGTTGTCAGTGTACCGGTATTGAGGAGAGAAGGAAAAGTAAGCGGTTCGCATATCCTTGCCTTCGACGCCGTGAGCTCTTATCGCCGCATTTATAGCGTTCATGATCCTTACGTTCTCCTCGTAGGCTTCCTGAGCTTTCTTAGAGCTCGATTCCACGGCAAAGCTCATGTAACAGATGTCAGGAGCAACAACCACTTCGGCGGTGCCGGTTACGACCAAGGTACGGCGCTCGGGCTTTTCGTCTTCGGCCCAAGCTAAGCCTGAAAATAGCAGGATCGCCAGGCTTGCGGTTAAGACTCGTTTCATCTTTTTCTCCTTAATCTTCAAGGATTTCATATGTTACGTATACTGTCCTGGTAAGCCTTTGCTGGCCAGCCTCGAGTGCAGGCTCCGAGACAATAAGATCGGCCTCCATGTATCCACCCCGGGCGCTGATCTCCTCCTGGGGATAGTAGTAGTCCCAGGGTTCGGATTCGGAAACCGAGATTGGGGTTCCTAGCCTGAATACCAGTAATTCTGCGGCTTCTTCGGCTTTTTTCCTTGCCGCTTTTAAGGCTTCTCTTCGCGCCTCTTCGGTATGTTTCTTGGGATTCTCTACAGTGAAGTTTATTCCCTTTACGTCCTTAGCTCCTGCAGTTACAGCTGTATCCAGGACGGCGGAAACCTTAGACAAATCACGCACGCTTACGTGTAACGTATTGTACACGTTGTATCCCTCGAATATCCGTTTTCCGTTATTAGTACAGCGGTACTGAGGCGTGAAAGAAAAGTATGCGGTTCTCATGTCCTTGGGTTCGATACCTTGAGCTTTTATTGCTCGATTTATGGCGTTCATAATCCTTACGTTCTCCTCGTACGCTTCCTGAGCTTTCTTTGAGCTCGATTCCACGGCAAAGCTCATGTAACAGATGTCAGGAGCAACAACCACTTCGGCAGTGCCGGTTACGACGAGTGTACGACGCTTTGGTTCTTGGTCATTCCCCCGGGCTACCGTTGTTAGAAGAAGGAGACATGTTAGCAATACTCGTTTCATCTTTTTCTCCTTAATCCTCTAGGATTTCATACGTTACGTACACTGTACGAGTAAGTTTCTCTGTCCCGGCCTCAAGCGCTGGTGCGGCAAGAAGGCCTGCCTCCGAATATCCTGTAGCAGGCTTGGCTGCTTCCTGAGGATAGTAATACTCCCAGGGTTCGGATTCGGAAACCGAAATCGGAGCGCCAAGCTTGAATCCGAGAAGATTCGCTGCTTCTTCGGCTTTCTTTTTTGCAGCCTTCAAGGCTTCTCTGCGCGCTTCTTCGGTATGTTTCTTGGGATTCTCCACAGTGAAGTTAATCCATTGGACGTCCTTGGCGCCTGCGGTTACTGCAGTATCTAAAACAACCGAAACCTTGGACAAATCACGAACGCTTACGTTCAGAGTATTGTAAACGTAGTAACCTTCGAAGATACGTTTGCCGTCGTTGGTGTAGCGGTACTGGGGGGTGAAGGAAAAATATGCGGTTCTCATATCCTTGGGTTCGATACCGTGGGCTTTAATAGCTTGGTTGATAGCATTCATTATCTCAACGTTTTCCTGATACGCTTCTTGAGCTTTCTTTGAGGTTGATTCAACAGTAAAGCTCATATAGCAGATGTCCGGAGTAACCGTAACCTCGGCTGTACCTGTAACCGTTATTATCCTTCGCTCGGGTTTTTCAGCTGCAGAAAGCCCTGTTGCTATAAGGATAGCCAGCAGAGTTTTTATAGATGTGTTCACGTTCGTCCTCCTTGATTTACATCAAGACTATAGTTTAATTTCACTAAGTCAAGTCAAATAGTCAATACAGAGGACGCAGCGTTTTATTCCTTTGGTTATTTAATTCTCAGATTCTATCTCATAGGTTACGTAAACCTCGTATTTCCATGAAGTTTCTCCTGGTTGGAGGTTCGCGCCTTTACTTCTCGTGGACATATCGCCTTCTGCCAAACCGTCTTGCATTGATGCGGCACGATAGAGGTGTTGACCGGTTTCTGAATCCGAGACTGATAAAGGCGAGCCCAGCTTGAATCCGAGTGCAGAAGCTGTTTTCTCGGCCTTTGTTTTCGCATCGAGAAGGGCTTTCGCGCGTGCTTCTGCTGTATGTTTTTCCGGATTCTTAACGGTAAAGTTGATGGAGTGCACGCCTGTTGCGCCGGCGGCAACCGCTTCATCGAGCACGACCGAAACCTTGTCAAGTTCTTCAATCTTAACGTAGAGATAGTGGAAGATACGGTAGGCCTCTATGGTTTGCCTTGTTGAATTACCCGCCATCTTGTAAGTCGGTACGATAGAGAAGTTCGCGGTTTTTATATTGTGATTGCCGATTCCAGCCTGTTCAATCTTTTCTATTATCTGATTTATCTTGCGGTTGTTATCGTGATATGCACGGGAAGCATTCTTGTTTTCAGTCTCAACCGAAAAGCACATCCAGCAAACGTCCGGAACGGTATTGACAGTTGCCTGTCCGATAACCTTAAGTGTACGGTTGAAAGGATTCTCCTCCTGCATAATCTAGTGAATCTCGTATGTGATGTACACCGTATGCGTAAGTTTTATCTCACCCTGTTCAAGGGGTGCGCCGCCGCCGTTACGGTAAAAATCGCCGTACGCCATACTAGCCTGTGGATAGTAGTTGGAGTAGTAGGAGTATCCTCCTGGCTCGGCCTCGGATATGGAGATTGGCTTACCCAGGGTAACTCCATTCAATTGTGCAAGGATTTCCGCTTTCTTACGAGCGGCCTTGATCGCTTCCTGGCGGGCTTCCTGGGTGTATTCCTTGGGATTCTCGACCGTAAAGGAAACATTATCAACCGAGGTCGCGCCGGCTTTTACAGCTGCATCCAGGATATCCGGAACCTTGTCCAGATCGCGGATCTTTACCGTAAGATAGTGGGATACGCTGTATTCGATTAATTTCTGTCTGTCGTAATCGTCGTAATCGTATATCGGGGAGATGTAAAATCCGGTGGTCTGCATGTCTTTGTTCTCAACGCCCTTTTCTTTGATAGCCTTCTTGACCTTGTTCGTTAGATCGTTGTTTTGGGTGTAAGCCTGGCCTATCTCCTTGTGAAAGGTCTCGACTGCAAGGCTGAGATAGCAGATGTCAGGTGTCACCGTGACCTCTGCGGTGCCGGTCACGTAAAGGGTGCTACGGGTGTCAGTCTGGGCTCCTGCCAGACTTACGAACACGAGTACGGCAAGCACTGCGATTAACGCCTTTTTCATCGGTTCCTCCTTTAGTTGTTTTCCAAACCTACTTAAGTATTTCACAAAGTCAACGATAGCTTGAAGGATTGACAATGTTGCTACACTGCTTATACTCGTTCTAAAGAAATCAAATTCAGGCCAGGAGATTAACAGATGAAAGTCGGAGTCAAACAAAGTGATGTAACCAATTTTACTACGCCGCTTCTCGTAGTGAACCTTTTTAAGGATGTGAAAGTGCCTGGCGGAGCTACAGGTGCGGTTGATAAGGCGATAGGTGGCGAGATCAGCAAAGCCCTTGAAGCTGGGGAGATGCATGGCAAGCTTGGAGAAACACTTCTCTTCCGAACTGAAGACAAGATACCTGCCGAACGCGTACTGGTTATCGGGCTTGGGGAACCATCTAAGTTCGGTCCGGAAGAGATTCGTCGCGCTTCGGCATCTGCAGTATGGGCGGCTGAAAGACTTGGAATAAAACAGATGGCAACCATCGTTCACGGCGCAGGCATTGGGGGAATAAATCCTCAGGTTGCCGCAGAGGCTACAACATTAGGTTCATTGTTGGCGTCGTACCGGTTTGACAAGTATAAATCCGATAAGGAACGATTGAAACCTGGCGTAGAAAATCTTATCATACTTGAACGCGACGGTAACAACCTCGATTCCATAGAAGCCGGGGTTCATCACGCAGAGCCTATTGCCTGGGCGCAGAACTTTGCCCGTGATCTGGTCAACGAACCCAGTAACGTTATGACCCCTGTTGAGTTTGCAGCTCGTGTGGAGGAAGTGGGGGAAAACACAGGTTTAGACGTAAAGGTTTACGATGAGGGCTGGATTCAAGATAAGGGTATGAATCTCATGTGGGGTGTGGCTAAAGGAAGCGATCTCCCGCCGCGATTGTTGGTAATCAGGCATCAAGGTGCAGGCAAGGCAGATCCGTGGCTGGGTATTATAGGTAAAGGGGTTATGTTCGACTCCGGCGGCATTTCGTTGAAGCGATCCGAAGGAATGGGAGGAATGAAGGGTGACATGGGTGGAGGTGCGGCGGTTGTCGGTGCGTTGCTGGCCGCTGCCAAGTTAAGTATAGAAAAGAACGTGTTAGGAATAGTGCCTGCGGTAGTCAATTCACCTGGCGGACGTGCCATGAATCCTGGTGACATTATCAAGGGTCTTGACGGCCCTACCGTTGAGATAATCTCGACCGATGCGGAAGGAAGGTTGATTATGGCGGATGCGCTTTCGTATGCTCGTGAACTCGGAGCTACCTATCTGATTGATATCGCAACCCTTACAGGGGCGTCGGTCGTGGCCCTAGGCAACAAGGTTGCGGCACTTTTCGCCACTGAGGATAAAATGCAAAGACTTTTTCTAGACAACGTAGCACAAACCGGTGAAAAGCTGTGGCCGATGCCTTTGTTCGACGAATACGCGGAACTCCTGAAAAGCACTGCCGCCGGCGTTAAAAACAGCACCGGCAGGGATGCAGGATGCATCACTGCAGCCAAATTCCTTGAGCGCTTCGTCGATAAAAAGCCCTGGGCTCATCTAGATATTGCATCAAAAGAAAGCACGGACAAACCATACAGCTGCTACCGAAAAGGAGCCACCGGGTTCGGCGTAAGGACCCTGCTTCGATTCATTGAGGACTGGGAACCAAACTAGCTTACAAGTGACCTCGGTAACAATCGGGATGAGTGGCGGCGTGGACTCATCGGTTGCCGCCCTGTTGCTTAAGCAACAGGGGTATGAGGTTCAGGGTTTCACTTTACGGATGTGGACTGACGAAGGACGCTGTTGTTCGAAAGAAGACATCCAGGTAGCGATTCAGATAGCCGGAAAGATAGGAATCCCACACACCATAATCGATATTCGCAAGGAATTTGAAGCTGAAGTCGTTTCCTGCTTTCTCGAGGGCTACAGGCAAGGCCGGACTCCCAACCCATGCGCTATCTGCAATCAGCGTATTCGCTTCGGTTCGTTCTGGAAACAGGTGGATTCCTTCGGTGCGAAATATCTCGCCACCGGCCACTATGCACGGATAAAACCCGTGTCCTTCTCAGGCGGCGACCCTGAAACTCCGCAGGAAGAATTACTTCTGGCGAGAGCGAAGGACAGGCTAAAATCACAGGAGTACTTCCTGTCCCTGATCTCTAAAGAATATCTGGGTCGTATCCTGTTTCCCTTAGGGGATTTAACAAAACCTCAGGTTCGCGAGATTGCTCGTGACAACGACTTACCGGTCATAGACAGGGAAAGCCAGGACATATGCTTTATTCCCGGTGGAGATACGGCTAGGTTTATTTGTAATCATCTGGGAGATACACCTGGAGACATCGTCGATGCAGAAGGCAAGGTTCTCGGAAGGCATCGCGGAATATGGTGTCACACAATCGGTCAGCGCAAGGGCCTGGGTATTGCCGCAAAAGAGCCACTTTTCGTTGTGAAACTTGACATGCAAAACAACCGGGTAGTGGTCGGTCCGCGTTCCGCATTGGCTGGAGACCACTTCAGACTTCTCAACATTAACAAGTTCACTGATCGTAACTTAACCGACCTGCCCCTGACCTGCAAGATACGGTATGCTACTCCTGAGGTTGGGTGCAGGATTGAAGGAGACGAGGTAATACTAAAGCATCCGGTCGATGCGATAACACCGGGACAGTTAGGCGTAACCTACTGGGAAGATAAGGTGGTTATGGCGGGGATTATCGATATATAACAAATCGCTTTTTTTTTAGTTTGTGTTAGGGTTACCCTAGATTGAAGAGAGCTTGAATTGTTTGTCTGATTGCCGAGTTCCAATTCAAAATCAGAAGAAGAATACAGAAATGTAATTGAGAGTCTTGACATAACCTCCAAACCTAAGTAAACTTATGTATGAGACTTCCATTGCGTTTACTCGAGGAGATTACAAGTCGCGAACTGGTTGCCGATCAGGTGGCGCGTCATCTGGAAAAGGTAGGATTTCCAATAGAAGAGGTAATTGAACTTCTACCATTTGATCCTGATGTGCGGACCGCTCAGATAGCAGGTAAGCTTAAGGAATCTGCAGACGGAGTAATTCTTACAGCCAAGACCAAAGATGAAAGCTACTACGTGTATTCTCACATAGACGTTGCTCCGGAAACCGTCGTTCTGATTGCATTCGCACAAAGCCCTCTGGCAAAGAAAGCGCTCGAACGTCACAAGAACGTTGCAGCCGCGGTTGTGATAGAAAAAGACCTTGGGCTTGAGGACGATGCACCTGTTATACTTCCCGAAGGTACGCCTCTGGGCGTTCCTGTGACCGAGGTCCTGGATTCGACCGTGCTGGACGTGGAGATTACGCCGAACAGGGGAGACCTTTACTCGGTTTACGGCCTTGCAAGGGAATTGTCCGTGTTCTTCGGCGAGAGGTTCGAACCTCCCCAACCGCCGTATGTGGAAATGGTCTCGAGTAAACATCCCTTTCGCCTGGAGATCGAGGCGGAAGCCGACGTTACTCAGTACTACGGATTCGTAATCGAAGGTATCAAGGTTAGGCCATCTCCATTCTGGTTTCGCTGGAGACTCCACGCATTAGGAGCAAGACCTGTAAATAACGTGGTGGATATAACCAACTATACCATGTTTCTTACCGGTCAGCCCCTGCATGCATTCGACGCATCATTGATAGGCAAGTCGGTGGTCAAGGTTCGTCGTGCATCCCCTAAGGAAACCTTTACCGCTATCGATCACAAGGATTACAGGCTTTCAGCCGATTGCCTCCTCATTACGGACGAGGCTCATCCGATTGCCCTTGCCGGGGTAATGGGAGGCGTGGATTCAGAGGTTTCGGAAGGAGCAACCGGGCTTTTCCTGGAATCGGCTGAGTTTACCCCGCAGGCTGCACGCCGGACAATAACTCATACCGGGATTCAGAGTGAATCCGGCAAACGCTTTGCAGCAGGTGTAGACGGGGAGATGGTTCGGCAGGCCGCACTCGTGTTTATGGAAATCTTGGCTGGGTTCTGTCCTGACCTTGTAGTCAAAGGCGAATTGGTATATGGTAAGCCTCAACCTAAGGATCAGGTAAGCCTGAATTATGTCAGATTGGATACCTATGCGGCTACCGAGACCGATAAGGTAAAAGCAAGAAGTAATCTTGAATTGATAGGATTCGATGTTGAGACATCAGGGGATTCGTTTAAAGCCGGCGTTCCTTCCCACCGTAACGATATGGCGGAGGATGTCGATTTAATAGAAGAGGTTTTGCGCCTTTCGGGTTACGACGAACTGCCCTCGCGTTTCACAGTCCATTCTGATAAGCCTGGGAAAATCAATCAGTTATCGAAGCGTATCAATTTGATTCGAGATTTTCTAATCGGTTTGGGGCTACAAGAAACCTACACGCCAAGCCTTATTTCTCAGTCTGAAATCCCGGAGGAGTTCGGAAAGTACGTTATCCTTTTAACCAATCCGATGACCGAGCGAATGAGTGTACTCCGTCCTTCGCTTCTGCCCGGATTACTGGCATCGGCTGCAGAAAACGTAAGATTTGGGATTGAGAATCTTGCCCTATACGAAGTAAGTCAGATTTTCAGGAAAGGCAAGGACAAACCTTCAGAACCCTTACACCTTGGGATATTGCTTTCAGGTCAGCTCAAGCCAGTTGGCTGGGACTCGAAATCAAAACTACTAGATTTCTTTGACCTTAAAGGTATCATCGAGATGTTTTTTGCCCGTTTCAAGATAGTGGATGTATCGTATGAACTGGTTGAATCAGGATACCTTGACGAACCTCGTTCTAAGACTATTATAGGGAAGAAGGAAGTAGGAGTGCTCGGCAGGGTTTCTTCCGAGATTTTGAAGAAATCCAACATACTGCAGGAAGTCTATTTTGCTGAAATTGATCTTACCGCCCTTGAAGCGTTCTTTGGAAAAGAAGCGTTGTACGAACCTTTGCCACGCTTTAAGACCGTTCAACGTGATTTAGCACTACTCCTCGATGCGGATCATAATGCAGCCGAAATTATGCAATTTATTCGCAGAAAAGCAGGAGCCTTATGTTCGGATGTTGAGGTTTTCGACAGTTTTGTCGGTCCACCCCTTGAACCGGGAAAGCGTAATTTGGGGCTAAGGCTTAATTTTCAGCCCCGGAATAATAACCTGGCCAAGGAAGAGTTGGATGCGCTCATGAAGGAGTTAAGCAAAAAGGTGGCATCCGAGTACAACGCCGTAGTTAGAGGAAGAGAAGCGGATGGATGCTGAATTCAAACAACTGGAGGAAAAGATCAAAGCGTTGATTCAGCGTGTACGGGAACTGGAAGCAGAGCGTGATCGGCAAGCGGCGGAAATTGACGAGTTGCAACATTTACGTATAGCTGCTGCCGCAAGGCTCACTGGAATACTTAACAGATTAGAAGAACCCGAATGAGGCGCTTATGGCTGTTGATCGGGTAAAGATTTCCGGCTACGAGATCCAGGTTCGCCACGATACGTCTCCGGAGCGACTTGCGCACCTGGCCTCGTGGATTGATGAATTGGTTCGGGAGAAAAAAGAAAAATTCGGAAACATGTCTGTAACCCGCTGTGCATTACTTGTAGCCCTTGATTTGGCTGACAAGATGGATCAGCAACGAGATCTCATCTCGGATGAGGTATCGCGAAAACTCAGGCGTCTCATTGGGGAGATAGAAGAGGTAATTTAATACTCTGCCGTGTTCGTGGTGGCGGATTAAAGTCTTGAGCCAACACTCAAGGAATGAGGAAAAGCATCGTTGCATTGAGAACTTTTTCATAAAGTTTTCAGAATTCGTTATGCCGAACCTCTCCGTTTTCTTGGGTTCCAAGACCCCCGTCATCACGGCATGGTGGAGAGTTACTGGAGGACAACGATGCCTGAGTGGATATGGATTCTCATCGGAATCTTTTCAGGTCTGGTAATCCTTGTAATAGGATTTATACTTTTCCAGATATTTGGTGTCAGACGTCGTGCTGAAAGAAGGGTTCAAGCAAACCAGATAATCAAGGATGCTGAAAAGGAAGCAGAACGTATTATAAAAGAAGCGGAAGTAGAGGGGAAGGAACGCTGGTTCAATACCAAGGAAAAACTCGAAAAAGAAATAGGAACTACCCGAAAAGAGATAGAAAAACAAGCCAAGAAGCTGTCCGAACGAGAGGCAATGCTTGAACGACGTTCTCATTACCTTACCGAACGAGAAAGTACATTGATCCGGAACGAGAAATATCAGGCTAACCTGGAGCGTTTGCTTAAAACCAAGATGGAGCGCTACGATCAACTTATCGAAGAAGAGAATCGACGTCTGGAAAAGATAGCTTTTATCAGTAAACAGAAAGCCAAGAAGGAACTTTTAAAGAACCTTCGCAAGCAGCTCGATCTTGAGGCCTTACAGATGGTAAAAGACATAAAGGAACGTGCCCGGGATGAGGCCGATCGGGCAGCTAAGGAAATCATCTCACAGGCAATACAGAAAGTTTCCCTATCCCACTGGACTGAGACCACCGTATCGGTGGTGGAACTTCCCAGTGACGAACTGAAAGGCAGGATAATCGGACGTGAAGGACGTAATATCCGCACCTTTGAAACCCTGACCGGGGTGGAAGTGTTGGTCGATGACACCCCTGGTGCGGTGATTATTTCCGCATTCGATCCTATTCGTCGGGAGAAAGCGAAATTGACCTTGGAGCGACTTATTACCGACGGTCGCATTCATCCTGCGCGTATCGAAGAAGTGAACCAGGAGGTCGAAAAAGAAATCCTGGTTCATATCAAGGAACTGGGAGAAGAAACGGCGGCTGAACTGGGCATAATCGGTCTTCACAGTGAGCTTTTCAACTACATCGGCCGGATGAAGTATCGTTCCAGCTATGGACAGAATCTGCTTCAGCATTCACGAGAAGTCGCTCACTTATGCCTGCAGATGGCCACCGAGTTGAAACTCGATCCTCAGCTATCAGCCAGAGCCGGGCTTCTTCACGATATCGGCAAGGTTGCCGAATCGTCCGTGGAAGGACCACACGCAGAGATAGGCGCTCGCATAGCAGCTCAGTACGGAGAGGATGAGATAGTAGTTAATGCGATCGCTGCACATCACGAAGAGGTTCCCATGGAGAATGCCTACGCTTTTCTTGTTGCCACAGCGGATGCCATATCAGGGTCACGTCCGGGAGCAAGGCGTGAAACCCTTGAGGCTTATCTTAAAAGGCTTGAGAGGCTTGAGAATATAGCTACAAGCTTCGAGGGAGTTGAAAAAGCCTACGCGATCCAGGCCGGGCGTGAAGTCAGGGTTCTGGTCCAGCCAGACGTTATCTCCGATCTCGAGGTGGAAGAATTGAATTCAAAGATCGTCCAACAGATACAGAACGAACTCAAGTATCCAGGCTATATTAAGGTTGTAGTAATCAGAGAGGTGCGCAACGTCGAGTACGCGAAATAAAAACTACAGCGGAACAGTAACCTTTCTTACCGATTTCGGATTGAAGGATGGATACTCAGGAACTATGAAGGGTGTTGTCTTGACTCATGCCCCGGCGGCTCAATTGGTTGACTTATCTAACGACGTTGGTGTGTTCGATTTGACCGCAGCGGCATTAATACTCGATGCTAGTTTCAGCTACTTTCCCAAGGGGACAATTCACGTCACGGTCATCGATCCCGGTGTAGGTTCTCCACGTAGACACTTGCTTCTAGAAGCAAATTCGCATACCTTTATCGGGCCGGATAACGGCATTCTTGGGAGAATCGCGAGACTCCATAAAGGCGAGTGTTTTGAGATTGATCCGGATGCCCTTGGGGCAAAAACATACAGCAACACCTTCCACGGTCGGGACATATACGCCCTGGCAGCAGGCAAACTCCTGGCAAAAAGCAATCACAAAGGATTCACGAAGCCTGTAAGCGATCCAGTAATTCTTGAACTTCCTGAGCCTTTGAAAACAGATAACGGTTTTGAGGGAGAAGTAATCTATATCGATCATTTCGGGAATCTTGTAACAAATTTTAGGGGCGCTCATTATACGAAAGGGGCAAGATTCCTGCTCGGTAACAAACCTATTTCCCTCAAAGATAACTACTCAGCAATCGAGCCTGAAAATCCTGGAATGGTACTTGACAGCTGGGGGTACTATGAGATTGCTTTTTATGGACAAAATGCGGCAGACAAGCTTGGGCTTGATGTAGGTTCCAAGATTATATTAAATCCACCAAAACCGGAGGAGAAGGTATGAAGAGTCATTTCTTCTACATAGATGCAGAAAAATTCATGCGGGGAGCGGAAGAGACCTATCCTTTGGTCGATTTTCTTTTGACCGAGGATGAGGTCTGTATCCTGGCAGAAGTTCCCGGTATCCCTAAGGAATCCCTTGAGGTTACGGTTACCGCCGAGCACGTGGAGATACGGGGCAAAAAGAAGGAACCGGAGTCTTTCGCCAATGCCACTCATTTCTACAAGCTTGAGTCGTTTTACGGCTGCTTCAGAAGGCGCATTACGCTACCCGTAAAGGTTGAGACTGAATATATCAAAACTTCTCTTGTTGACGGTATCCTCGATATTCGTATCCCAAGAAGCAGACGTCGGATTATCGAAATACCGGTTGATTAGGAGAAAAAATGCTCGAAGAAATCTTGCCGGATACCCCATCGATTCCTGAGATTATACCTATTTTACCCATAAAAGGCGGGGTCATCTTCCCGAATCTTGCTACAGGTCTTGCCGTATCAACTCCATCCCTTATTCGGTTGGTGGACGAAGCCTTGACAGGGCAAAAGATAGTTGCAATCGTTACTCAACATGATCCTGAAATCGAGGATCCTGAGCCCAGCGATCTTTACAAGGTGGGCGTGGTTTCCCTCATTCTTAAAATGAGACGTTATCCAGACGATACACTGCGTATCTTCATCCAGGGGATGCAGCGTTGTCAGATAAAAGCTTACATTCAGCAAGAGCCTTACCTCGCAGCAAGAGTAAAATTAATCAAGCCTACGGATGACCGTGATACAGCCACCGAAGCATTGATGCGCAATGTAGAGGGTTCCTTTCAACGTCTGGTCTCGATGGTTCCATATCTATCCGAGGATTTGATGGCGGTCGTCTTAAACATCCACGATCCTGATCGATTGGCGGATTTCGTCGCTTCTTACGTAAACTTCGAGGTCGAAGAAAAACAAAGCCTTCTTGAAACATTCTCAGCCAAGGATAGGCTTAAGAAACTTGATACCTTGCTCTCCAAGGAAATAGGTATACTTGAACTGGGGGAGAAGATAAGAAACAGGGTTAAAGGAGAAGTTGATAAATCCCAGCGGGAGTATTTTCTACGAGAACAGCTCAAAGCGATAAAGGACGAGCTGGGGGAAAAGGACGAGAAAACCGCTGAGATGGAAGACCTCAAAAAGAAGATTGAAGCAAAACCTATGTCGGATGATGCCAGGGAAACTGCTTTAAAGGAATTGGATCGCCTTAGATTGATGCCTGCTGCAGCCGCCGAGTACACCGTAATAAGAACCTACATAGACTGGTTCCTGAATCTTCCTTGGCAGGAAGGCACTGAAGACAATCTCGACATAAAAAGGGCAAAACGT
This sequence comes from Caldifarciminota bacterium, assembly GCA_016934635.1. Lineage (GTDB taxonomy): Bacteria > Hydrothermota > Tepidihabitantia > B3-TA06 > B3-TA06 > WJJO01. The sequence goes on along the minus strand of JAFGSK010000022.1, from coordinate 19,682 downwards.
ATACTGGATGAAGATCATTACGATCTCGGAAAGGTCAAGGAAAGGATCCTTGAGTATCTGGCGGTACGCAAGCTGAAGCCTGATTCCAAAGGCCCGATTCTGTGTTTCGTGGGGCCTCCAGGCGTGGGGAAGACGTCCCTGGGACGTTCAATTGCAAGGGCGCTGGGCAGGAAGTTCGTGCGGCTATCACTCGGCGGCGTACGCGACGAAGCGGAGATTCGAGGCCATCGCAGAACTTATGTCGGCGCATTACCCGGACGCATCCTTCAGAGCCTTAGAACCGTTTCCTCAAACAACCCGGTGTTCATGCTGGACGAGATAGACAAGGTCGGCGCCGACTTTCGCGGCGACCCTTCCTCAGCGCTTCTCGAGGCGCTCGATCCTGAACAGAACTTTTCCTTTTCTGACCACTATGTGGAGGTGCCGTTCGATCTTTCCCGGGTCATGTTCATCGCCACTGCGAACATTATTCAGACGATTATTCCCGCCCTAAGGGACCGTATGGAGATTATTGAGCTTCCAGGATATATCGACGAGGAGAAACTCGAGATAGCCAGGGATTACCTGATTCCGCGACAGATCAATGAAGCAGGACTTAAGCGAGGTAACGTTGAATTCACGGACCACGCTATCTTTGAGATAATAAACGCCTATACACGTGAGGCAGGCGTTCGCAATCTTGAGCGCGAGATTGGTTCCGTTGTCCGCAAGATAGCGCGTCGGTATGCCGAAGGTAGAAAAAAGAAGGTAAAGATTGATGCAGGCGATGTCTCCCATTTCCTTGGACCCCGAAAGTTCTTCTCGGAACTCGCCGCACGTGAAGGTGAAATAGGCGTGGCGACCGGTCTTGCATGGACGCCTGTCGGCGGAGAGATTCTCTTCATTGAGGCGACCAAGATGCCTGGCTCCAAAGGACTTGTTCTGACAGGATCATTGGGGGATGTGATGAAGGAGTCGGCCCAAGCTGCACTCTCCTTTCTACGCAGTCACGCAAAGGAATTGAAGCTTTCGGAGATTGACCTTTCCGAGCTTGACTTACACATCCATATTCCATCCGGAGGAATACCAAAGGACGGTCCTTCCGCGGGTCTAGCATTGACCGCAGCGCTTTACTCCCTTTTTGCAGGAAAAGCGATCGATCCCGAGATTGCGATGACCGGAGAGATTACGCTTACCGGAAGGGTACTTCCTGTAGGCGGTATCAAGGAAAAGGTTCTTGGGGCAAAGCGTGCAGGGATAACGAAAATCCTTATCCCTTCCCAGAACGACAAGGACCTCGGCGAGATTCCTGCAAACGTACGCAAAGGCTTGACCTTCAGAAGGGTAAAAACTATACGCGAAGCCCTGAGGGTGCTTTTCCCGGCCTCCAGGACCAATCCCAAGACAACAAAGGAGAAATAATGAAAAAACTCCTCACTTTAAGCCTTACTGCTTTTGTTCTTTTTGGCACGGATTGTAAAAAGAAGACACTTACACGCAACGAGACGGATTTTTGGACTGAAGACGGGTACTTTCACCAGAAGACCGTCGACGTATCTCGAGTAGAGCAAGGAGTAATCAAGGCTCAGATCGACGGTTCCTGGCAGGAATTCGAGATAAGAGAGTTGCCTGGGGCCTTCGTTGAGTGGAGCTTTGGAAAGCGGCTGGAAACCTTTGTAAGATTTCGTAAGAACCAACCGCCTGAGCTTTCAGGCCCGCACAACGGCATGGTTGCTACTTACGGTGTTGCCCGTTCGGACAGCCGGTTCAAGATAAATAACGCGGTTAAAGGAATGGGCTGGCTTCCCCGTCCCGATAAGCTTACAGAAGTTATCGACCTTCTCGAATCCACCATAGACGATGATTTCGGTGCAAAACTCGACCGCCTGGACTCCTTGTACAGCCTTGGAACCGAGATTTACGATACGCGCTGTCAGGTGAGTCTTGAGCTTTACTCTGAACCCCGTTTCGAGACAGGTACGTTTCTTAACCAGATGGTGAACCCGAAATGTGCGGTCGTATTCCTTGACATCCCGTCCTTCGAGTTCAAGGCAGTCGCCTATCTCATGCACCCTGAAGACCCTGAACTTACCGAACAACAAAGACTCCAGGTTCGTTATGCAAACCTTATTCACTCCTACTTCCACGGGTCCTTTGACAAGGAGTTTATCGCCGTTATTTACTACGTTGTTGAGGTATTCGACAACTCCCCCGGTAAACCCGACGCCAAGGGACAAAGGATCGTCCCACCAATGCCTTAAATACACAATAAACCTCGATCAGCAATATAGTAGGAGTACGGCATGCCTGCCCGATATTAATATCCTCTGACCTTAAATGTAAACACTTGACAAAGACTCGATTTTCAGTATAGTAAACATATGGAGAGGCTTGAACCCTTAGATAAACTCGAAAGGCTAGGCAAGGCTGCACAGTATGATATGTGCGGTTCGTGCTTGAATCCCAAGGGCGATCCTCTTGCACATCGACAAAAGGGAAATCTCGGTCACTGGATTTATCCGGCTGCATTACCTGACGGCAAGCATATACTCCTCATGAAGGTTCTTATGTCTAACGTCTGTGAAAACAATTGCCTGTACTGCGTTAACCGTTCGGGTATTGACAGACCAGTGTTTTCTTTCAATCCTCAAGAGCTTGCCGACCTCTTCATGAAGATGTTCTACGAACAGCTTGTTCAAGGGCTGTTTCTATCTTCAGCCATCTACAAGGACGTGCGTCAAACCATGGACAGAATGATAAGGACGGTTGAGATACTTCGTTACATCTATAGATTCCGTGGTTTCATACACTTGAAGATCCTTCCTGGTGCCGATCTCGGGCATATGGAGAAGGCGGTGAAGTTGGCCGACCGGGTCAGCGTTAATCTTGAAGCCCCATCCTCCTCTAGACTGAAAAGGATTGCACCTGAAAAGAAATATTCAGAAGAACTCCTCTCAAGGGTACGTTTTCTTTCGAAGCTTATTAATCAGGCCAATCACGGCAAGCGCTGGGGTCCGAAGGGGCAAACAACCCAGTTTGTTGTAGGCGCTGCCTCGGAACCCGATACCGAGATACTTGCATTAACAAAGAATCTCTACGATAGACTCGATCTTTCGCGCATCTACTTCAGCGCGTTCCAACCGGCTAAGGATACGCCCATGGATTCACTCAAACCAACCCCTTTGGTGCGCGAACACCGTTTATACCAGGTGGATTTCCTTTTCCGGCGTTACGGATTCACGATGGAGGAGATAGGGTTTGATGATAAAGGCCTCTTGCCTTTACGGAAAGACCCTAAGATGATCTGGGCGGAGAACCATCCTGAGGTCTTTCCCCTGGAGGTAAATACGGCCAGTAAGGAACTTCTTCTTAGGGTTCCTGGATTCGGTCCTACAACGGTAAAGAGACTGCTTGAGGTTCGCCGCGAGCATAAGATTAATTGTATATCTCAACTTCATATGATGGGTGCTGTTATAAAAAACTCACAAGGATACATTCTCTTGAACGGTTCTTCCCCTGGCAGGTCTCGGACCTCACAGATAGAGATTTGGGAGCCTGAGAAGGTTCACTTTGGAGAAACCACGACTCTTTCACCGGTGTAACCCGATTTTCTGTAGATCCGGACGACTTGCCGATGAGTTAAAGAACAACGGATTGGCTACCACTCCGGCAATCTTTAAATCTTCTAATCTGATCGCATATGTTGACAGCGGTTTTTTCATGGATATACTTGAATTCGTGATTCCTCGGTAGCTCAGCGGAAGAGCGGGTGGCTGTTAACCACTAGGTCGGGGGTTCGAATCCCTCCCGGGGAGCTGTATCTGTTACAAAAAAAGACCCGCCTCTGGCGGGTCTTAATCCTTTGAATCAATTTGGCGTATTAACTAACCTACGCCGGCTTTGATCCTTTCCAGAAGTTTGTTAAATGCTCCTAAATGGTCCTCTTCCGTGATCCAGATAGACATACCTGTGTAGCATTCGTGGGTCATGCGCCAGGTTGTTTCCCAGAAATTGTATCGAGCGACATCGAAGGTTTCATCTTCCTGAAGGAGTAAACCAGCTGCAGGCGCAAAAGAGATTCTGAGATGCGGGTAGGAAGCGTAAAGAGACATAATAATTCTGCTGTCGGAAATAAAGTGGATCCCAAGTTTGTCAGCCCTGATTTCCTCTATCCTATCGCCTAAAACACCTTTGATTTTATCCAGGGCTTTAGTTAAAAGCTCTGGATTAGACATCCTGTTAGCCCATAAGTCATGGGTTTTTTGGTCAACATTTACTTGCATAGGCTATTTTAGGGAATAGAAAAAGGTTGTCAACTGTAACTGAAATGTTACAGCTTTTTTGGTTGAGTTGAAAGTATAAGGTCTCCATAAAGGACTCCTCGATTGGACAGGATAAGATTAGAAAGTTCTCGTAACTCTTCAATCGTGCCTTTGGCAACAACTACTTCCAAGCATAGGATTTCGTCGAGATGTATATGCATTGAAGATATAATCTTACCCAGTCTGGAATGTCCGATTTGAGTCAAGCGTCGTTGCAGTTCACGCCGTTCGTGGTTATATGTATAAGCAATTACGCCTACTGCCGGAGTAGAAGGGTCTTCCTCTTTGTTTTCTAAAAGGCATTTACGTACCAGATCCCGAAGAGCTTCAGATCGATTAGCGTATCCCTTGCTTTCAATAGAATAGTCAAATTCAGCTAAAAGTTCCTTTTCCATTGAGACCCCGAATCTGACAAGTTTCATCTTTTTCTCCTTGTGTAACACGTTTTATGCAATTGTAACACCGATGATGTCAAAGTCAAGCGTATAAAATATTAAAGATCGATCATGTGAACTTGACTCTTTGCTTCAGGTGAGTATTATTCTTTTCGTGAAAGTAAGCATTCGGTTTAAGATATCCGGACTGCTGGTTGTACTAGTGTTTTTGTTGATGGCGGGAACCGGATTTGCGATTATTAGTCTTGTACGGGATTCGTTTCTGGAAGAGATCAAACTTCGAGGAATCATCCTAGCCAGAAACATAGCTTTTTCTGCAGAAGATCCTTTGATGGAAGCAGATGATCTTACTCTAACCACACTAACACGTGACGCGTTGAGACATACGGGCAGCGCCTACGCCTACATCCTGGATACGAGTGGTGTAGCATCTGCTTCTCCTGCAGTTCTTCTGGAAGCAGGAACCAAGGAAGATTCGATTCGACTCGCCAAGGAAAAATGGCATGAGACGATTTTAAGCGAAATTAGCATAAGTCCTGGGCAGGAATACGAAGGAATGATAGTCGCCGTTCCAGAGTGGGTAAAGGAAAGCTACAGGGAAGCGTATGCTATCGGTGAATCTGGGCTGCAAAGACCTGCCTGGAAGGAGATCTATGAGGTGGCGGTTCCGGTTATGCTAGGCGGGCAAAAGAAGATCGGTGAGGTTCATGTAGGCATCGATCTTACACATCTCCAAAGGGCATCAAGAAGGATCCAGATGGTAGTGGGTGGTATCGCCTTGGTCGGTATAATTATTGGTATACTCGGAGCTTTCGGACTTGGTACACTTCTGATTCGACCTTTGAGAGCGTTGGTTAAGGGTGTTGCCGAAATCGCAAGAGGTAACTTTGATTATCGAATCAAGAAATCAACCAATGATGAGATTGGTGATTTAACCTCTGCCTTCAACGTCATGGCAAAAGATTTGAGGGATAAAGTTCTTATAGAGGATGCCTTTAAGCGTTATGTTTCCCACCAGGTCGCAGACGAAATACTTAAGGATCCTGATGTATTTGCCAAATCACTTAAGGGTGAAAAAAGACCTGTTACCGTATTCTTCGGTGATATCAGGGGATTTACCACGATTTCTGAACAACTGCCTCCGGAAGAGGTCGTGGCTTTTTTAAACTTCTATCTTACAGAAATGACATCTATAATATTCAGAAATGAGGGGACGATAGATAAATTCATGGGGGATTGTATAATGGCTATCTTCGGTGCACCGGTGATGCATGGAGACGACGTTTATAAATCGGTAAAATCCGCAGTCGAGATACAGAAAAAGGTGGAGGATATGAACATGCAGCGTATCCTCGAAGGAAAGCGTGATATTCATGTTGGAATCGGTATTAACTATGGAGAAGCGGTTGTGGGAAATATAGGTTCTACTCAAAGGTTGGAGTATACTGTAATCGGGGACAGTGTTAACACCGCTGCCAGACTGCAAACATTGGCTAAACCTGGAGAGGTAGTAGTCTCGGATTCAGTCTACCATGAAGTCAAAGGTTTCTTTGATTTCATTCCCATGGAGCCGGTTACTGTTAAAGGTAAAGCCAAGGCCCTGACCGTATGGAAGATCAAACTCCCTATAAACACCATCGAGACCGTAAGAGTTCAAGCCTCACCGCCTTCTCAGCCGTACACGCAACCAAAACCAGAATCAAAGGGACCTGAGAACCTTGGAACCCCATCCTATCAACCCGAATAACAAAGGAGACAGATGATCCGCCTTGGTGTAATCGGCGCCGGATACTGGGGCCCGAATCTGATACGTAATTTTGCATCAATCAAGGAAGTGAAAGTCGAAAAGGTTATCGATCTTGACATCGAAGCCCTTGATAGAATCAAGGAAAAGTACCCTGATACCCTTTTTTCCAATGATACCGAAGAGTTGTTTGACTCGAAGGTTGATGCGATCTGTGTAGCTACGAATGCCCCGACTCATTACGAATTAACCAAAAAAGCGCTTCTTTCAGGCAAGCATACCTTTTGCGAGAAACCTCTGACCCTCAAGACTACGGAAGCCGAGGAGTTGGTAAAGATAGCCGAGGAGAAGAATCTCAGATTGATGGTGGGACACGTGATGGTTTATCATCCGGCAATACGTAAGATAAAACAAATTCTTGACTCCGGAGAAATAGGTGAATTACTCTATATCAATTCAATCCGAGTAAACCTCGGACTCGCACGGGTTCACGAAAACGCATTATGGAGTCTTACTCCCCACGATCTTTCCATCATCCTGTATCTATTCGAAGGAGAACACCCGGTAGGTGTTTCGGCAACCGGCAAGGACTTTCTTACACCCGGTGTAGAAGATATCGTGTTTCTCTCCCTATTCTTTAACCAACAGAATATCGCGCATGTACGGGCTTCCTGGCTTGACCCCGAGAAACTCCGGAGGCTTATCGTCGTGGGTTCCAAAGGCATAGCGATTTTTAACGATATCGGTAAAGGTTCAGTGATTGAGGTTTATGACAAATGGATTAAGCCCAAGGAAGCAGGCGGATTTGAACATAATCAGAACGAAAAATCCAAGATATATGAACTCGATAAGGTAGAACCATTAAAACTGGAATGTGAGGATTTTATCAAAAGCATCGTCGACGGAAAACCGCCGATTGCAGATGGTCGAAGCGGTGCGACCGTAGTATCGATACTTGAACATGCCGATAATTCCATGAAACAAAAGGGAACCTATCTTCCTTTATGAGGAAAGATAGATCGAGTAATTCCTGCGAAAAAAAAATAAACTCTTGAAAATGGAGACATTAAATGAATGAGAAGGATTACTTTGCCCACCCCACCGCTATAATCGATGATCCGGTGGAGATAGGCTCAGGGACAAAGATCTGGCACTTTTCTCATGTTATGAAGGGTGCCAAGATTGGTGTCAATTGCAGCTTCGGACAGAACGTATTCGTAGCCTCACGTGTAGTGATAGGTAACAACTGTAAGATACAAAACAACGTAAGCATATACGATCTCGTGACCCTTGAGGATAACGTCTTTTGCGGTCCATCGATGGTATTTACCAACGACATGAATCCCCGTGCCGGATTTCCAAAAGGCGGTGTATGGATACCGACCCTGGTCAGGAAAGGCGCATCCATCGGGGCAAACGCGACTATCGTATGCGGTGTTACCCTGGGCAGACACTGCTTCATCGGAGCAGGAGCCTTGATTCATAAGGACGTTAAAGAATTCGCGTTGATGGTTGGGGTTCCAGCACGACAGATTGGTTGGATGTGTGAATGTGGAGAAAGACTGGAGTTTAACGAGAATGGCTTGGCTGTATGCGATAAACGTTGTAAGGGTACTTATAAACTTGAAAATGATGAGGTTAGGAGGATTGCTTGAAGGTTCCACAAATAGACTTATGGGCTCATCACGAGCCTTTGATGGCTCAATTCAGCGAAGCTTTGGAACGTGTAGTTCGCTCCAATCAGTTCATCCTAGGGCAGGAGGAGAAGGAGTTTGAGGCTGCCTGCTCTGAATATCTGGATGTAAAACATGCAATCGGCGTGGGTAACGGCACCGACGCCTTGGCTATATCCTTAAGAGCCCTAGGGATAGAACCTGGTGATGAAGTAATTACAACACCTTTTACGTTCATTGCCACAGCCGAAGTGATCGTGGCTCTTGGAGCGAAACCTGTGTTCGTTGATATGAAACCTGATACGTATAATCTTGACCCGTCCAAGATCGAGGATGCTATCACGGAAAAAACCAAGGTGATACTTCCGGTTCACCTTTACGGTCAGTGTGCTGAGATGGATCCGATTTCAGATATCGCTCATAAGAATAACCTTAAAACCCTTGAAGATGCAGCTCAGGCATTCGGTTCTACCTACAAAGGTAAGAAGGTCGGCGGCCTAGGTGATCTGACCATATTCAGTTTCTTTCCTACAAAGAACCTTGGTGCACTCGGTGACAGCGGTCTTATAACGACCAACGACGACGAATTATACGAAAAATGCCGCCTAATTCGAGTTCACGGTGCACCTAAGAAGTACTATCATACCCTTATCGGACAGAATTCCCGACTCGATACACTACAAGCCGCATTTTTAAGGATAAAACTCACCCATATCGATTCCTATAACCAGAAGAGGGTTGAAAATGCGAGAGTGTATTCGGAAGCGTTAAATGATCTCGTGGATGTTCCCGTGATCCATTCGGATTGCAACCACATCTATCATCAGTATACACTTCGTACCTCTAAGCGAGACGAATTAATGCAGTTTCTTAAACAAAATGAGATAGGTGTAGGAATTCACTACCCTTACCCATTACACCTGCAGCCCGCACTTAAGGGGCTAGGGTATCGTGAAGGTTCATTCCCTGAAGCCGAGAAGGCAGCTACCCAGGTTATGTCCTTGCCGGTCTATCCTGAGCTAACCAGCCAACAGCGTTCGTTCGTAATCGATAAGATCAAGGAGTTTTTCTCCTGAACCGATGGCATTCTGGTTTGCCAAATCCCGAAGAAAAGATGCCAGGGTTGTAATCCTGGGTGTAGCTTTAGACGAAACAGCATGTTATATTCCAGGAACTCGTTTTGGCCCTGACAGGATACGCGCATGTGCTGAAACAGTAGAAAGTTACAGCCCTTTTTTCAAGTACAATCTTACTTGCTTGAATATCTTTGATGATGGCAACATCGAACTCGAAGGATTGCCTGGTATCGAAACCAAACTAAAAAGCATCACCCAAAAAATCCAGGATTGGATAAATAACCAAGCTAAACCTCTTCTCATCGGCGGAGAACATACCTTAACCCTTGGCGCTGTCCATGCCGTCTTAAAACACTATCCTGATCTTGTGGTTCTTCAACTCGACGCCCACGCTGACATGAGAGACATGGGGGAAAGGGGCGGGAAGATAACTCACGATACGGTTATGCGAAGAATAGTGGATATCTTGAAGCCTAATTCTTTAATCCAGGTGGGATTACGCTCATTTGCTGAAGAAGAAATTGAAGCGAAAGGCATTCAAAGATTCAAGATCGATGAACCTCGATCGATAATAAAAGCCATTAATAACCGTCCGATATGGCTAACTTTTGACCTTGACTTACTCGATCCTTCCATAATGCCTGCCGTAGGTACCCCTGAACCTAACGGTGCAACTTACAAGCAAGTGATTGACTTATTACTTGCCTTGAAAGGTGAGAATATCGTTGGCGCAGACCTGGTTGAATTCAACCCGCTTGCTGCCGACTTTGTCGCCCCATGCGTGCTTGCGGCAAACCTTGTTCGTGAACTCTGCTGTCTCATGAGTTTTTGAAACCACAGAGGAAAGCTCTCTAAGATCGCTCCCCTTCGGTCACTGATTTCCGCAGATTCTGATCCTTTAATCCGTTTCCTAGGTGTACGCATGCGACGAAATCACCGAAGGAGGGTGATTGAAAGGAATCCTAATCTGTGGTTTCGACAATTTCTATCACAGCCACTGCTGTGGCATACTCCTTTATATGTGAGATAGACAGGTGGACCTTCATATCCCCGAGATATTTCGCAGCCATCCCGGTAACGTTAACCGTAGGACGTGAGTGTTCGTTGTCGATGATCTCTATTTGATTAGGTCTGACACCATGAGCAAACCCGGTTCCCAGGGCTTTTGCCACCGCCTCCTTGGCAGCCCAGCGTGCGGCAAGGCGTTGGGAAGGATCGGCGTGTTTTAGTGAAAACTTCTGCTCGGCATCGGTGAAAACTCCTGCAAGAAACCTTTGTCCAAGCTTCTGATAAGCTCTGCGAATGCGGGTAACCTCGATGATGTCGATGCCTACTCCTATTATCATCCCCGAGGATAAGGATGGAGTAGGGAAAGTCAAGATTATTCGAGTCGAACTGTAAGCCGATCCCTACGATTTAGTTACAAAATAGTGTAATGTATCCCTATTGACAGTGGGAAAAACCTCATTATTCTTTATTTACAATTAATGGTCTTTTGCTGGTTTTTCGAGAGTAAGGAGATACGATCTATGTGGGTTTATACAAAATGCACAATCCTCGTATTGATGTTGACCCTTTCAGGGTATGTCAAGGCTGCAAGGGATGAGATAACGTCCAGGGATTACAAGATATTTATCAAGCTAAATGCCCCTAGCGAAGATGCCTTTGTTGCTGTTCAACGGCTAGCTGAACCCTATATTCAGGTAAAGCAGTGGGATATTGCACTAGAAGTATTTGAGAAATACCAGCCGTTGTTTCCAAGGATGGATGCAAGATTTCGCAAGATCATCGAGATACTGAAGACTCCAGAGGAAGATCTGATCATAACCAATCTTGGACCATCCATAAATACCCCTGGATATGAAGGTTTTCCTGCGCCTTCAGCAGATGGAAGATACCTTTTTTTTACAGGTAAGCTAAGAAGCGATTGTTTGGGAGAAGAAGACGTGTTTGTAGCTGAAATGATCGGAGGTGAATGGACCCAGGCACAAAACATGGGTGAAACGATTAATACTACTGAGGGAAACGAATCGGTAACATCCGTCTCTTTCGACGGAAACCAACTAATGCTTCTGGGTAGCTTTGAAGAATCAAGAGGCGGAGGAGACATCTTTTATATTGAGAGAACATCACAAGGATGGGGGGAAATCAAGCACTTTCCTTGGCCAATAAACAGTATTAATTTCGATTCCGACGCTTTATTAACAAGTGACGGAAAGGCTATCCTTTTTACCTCTGATCGACGCGGTGTAATAGGGAACTTTCACGAGAAAGGTCTGCCTTTTCACGGTAACTTCTGGGGTAATACCGATATCTTCATCTGTGAAAGGCTCGATACAGGCTGGAGTCAACCTGTTAATCTGGGTCAGGTAATAAACACACCATATGCCGAACGTACACCTTTTCTTCATCCTGACGGAAAAACACTTTATTTTAGTTCAGAAGGTCATTATGGTCTTGGAAGATTGGACGTATTCAAATCCGTACGATTGAGCGATACCTCGTGGACCGAATGGAGTGAACCAGTAAATCTAGGTAAGTGCATAAACACGATGGAGGATGACCTAGGGTATAAGGTTGCCACTACAGGTGATTTTGCTTTTTTTTCTGCTTACCGTGAAGGAGATGATAAAGCAGATGACCGAGATCTGACTATCGTCCCAAATTTTGGTGGATACGACATATACTCAGTTACCTTGCCAGAGAAGGCAAAACCCGAGGTTGTGGCAACGATTACAGGTAGGGTTACGGATGAAGCAGGTGAACCTTTGGATGCCGAGATAAAATGGGAAAACCTCGTTACCGGTCAGACTACTGGTCAGCTGCGAAGTAATCCGCAGGACGGTTCTTACATTATAGTTCTGCCTTTGGGAAGACACTACGGATACTTTGCCGAAAAAGAAGGCTACTATCCTGTGTCAAAAAACATCGATTTAACTAATGAAACCCAAGTCGTTGAAATTCTTGAAAATATTGTTTTGGTATCGTTGAAGAAAGATACGGTGGTAAGGATAAACAACATCTTTTTTGCTTTCGACGAGTATACCTTGAGACCTGAATCGTATCCAGAGCTAAACCGCCTTGCCGAGATATTAAAGGAGTATCCTGATATCAGGGTGGAGATTGCAGGTCATACCGACAATCAAGGGACCGACGAGTATAACCTCGAGTTGTCGGGTCGTCGAGCTCAATCTGTAGTGGATTATTTAATCCAAGCAGGATATAATCAGGCGAATCTTATCCCAAAGGGATACGGGGAATCGAAACCGATCGATACGAATGAAACAGACGAAGGTCGGGCGAAGAACCGTCGAGTGGAGTTTAGATTCATAAAGAGGTAAGTTAAAATTTGACAATCTAAAGAATTTTATAATCTGTGTAAGGCGATACCCTTGCCTGAAAAAAACAAGCAAGGAGGATCTATGGGTAGACACCTATCTTTGATTCTAATTATAATCAGCTTCATAATCCCCGAGTCGGCTTTTTCGTGGATAAAGAGATACGGAGAAGACGGAAGCGACAGAGGATATGCAATGGATCTGACTGAAGATGGTGGATTCGTGGTCGCGGGAAGGACGACTTCGTTCGGTGCAAATGAAGGTGATTTCTATCTTCTCAGATGCGATGAGGACGGGGATACCCTGTGGACCAGGATATACGGTGGGATCCTTGAAGAGCGTGCTTACGCTGTAAGAGAGACTTCCGATGGAGGTTATATCCTGGCAGGTTTCACCTATTCTTTCAATCCAGAAGATAACTGCAACGTATATCTCGTCAAGACCGACGTTTCAGGGGACACGTTGTGGACCCGCTCCTACGGAGGTGTTAACAAAGACTCTGCCAACTGCATCTACGAAATCTCGGGAGGCGGTTATATCGTTGTAGGATCGACGACCTCGTTCGGCGCAGGAGAAGGAGATATATGGGTCTTAAGGCTTAACGAATCTGGTGACACGATTTGGACGAGAACCTACGGTGATATTTACAATGACGAAGGTTCGTGGGTTGTTGAAACTCCGGATGCTGGATTCATCGTTGTCGGATCGAAGGAGTCGACTGAAACGAATTACGGCGAAGTTTACATATTCAAGATCGACGGAAACGGTAACATTATCTGGGACAAAACCTATGAAAGGATACTCGGGGGCATGGCCGAATGCATCATACCGACGGCGGATGGTAACTACATCGTTACCGGCTTCACCTACACGCACGACATATGGGGTGACGTATATCTGGCTAAGTTTGCACCGTCCGGAGATTCTTTATGGTCGAATTCTTACGGAGGTAACAGCAAAGACAGGGGATTCTCTGTCTGTGAACTAGCGGAAGGCGGCTACATTATTACAGGTAATACCCTTTCTTACGGCAAAGGACAGGAAGACATTTACCTCATTAAGACAGATGCTTTCGGCGAGGAACTCTGGGCAAGAACGTACGGCGACGCACTTCTAGACGAAACCCATGAGGTCTATGAAACATCTGACGGCGGTTATCTTCTTGCAGGCAGGACACGTTCCTGGGGATCGGTGCGGTGTGACGTGTTGATTATTAAGACCGACAATGAAGGGAATCCTGCGATTTCTGAAAAGCAAAAAATAACAACACCTTTGGCAGTATATCTGTATCCCAATCCATTCAATGAGCTGATTTCAATCGTATATTACCTACCTGAGGTAAGTAACGTAAAAATCGACATCTACGATCCATTGGGCAGAAAGATGAACACGCTTATAGATAGATTAGAGAACACAGGTTCACATACAATAAGCTGGGATGCAACCGATTATGACCGAAATCCATTGCCTGCAGGCGTATACTTCCTCGGATTCCGTTATGATGAGTTTTTTGTTAAAAGGCGTATGATTTTATTAAGATAAGGGGTCGATAAGGATAAATGAGAGTTACCTCCGATTCATGTCGCTATTCAGGAAACTCAAAGATAATACGGGTGTTATATCCTTGGTTGCCGGGCGCCAGCCCCGAGAAAAAATAAGAATACCCCGAAAGGGTACGGGTGTTACGGGTGTTACGGGTGTTACGGGTGACAACCTTTCTCGATATCAAATGGTCATGTTGTATATAAGTGGTCAGTTAGTGTAGAATGTTCATTAACGTGAATTGCATAAGACAAGGAGGTTTATGGACGTGTGTCTTTTACGTTGTTTCTGGTCCTTTTACCCGCACTTCTTCCCGGAAAAAATACCGGATACATTATGGACAAGAAAGTACGGCGGAGCCGAGATGGATTTCTGTTCCGGTGCTGTCGAAACAAATGATCGCGGTTTTTTTGCAGCCGCGGTTACGACATCCTTTGGGCAGGAAACCGAGACATCTGGATAATCAAGACCGATGAGGAAGGTGACACCCTGTGGACAAGAACCTATGGTGGGTCAAATCTTGACGAATGCAACGATCTGAATACGACTTCTGATAACTGCCATATTCTGTCTGCACAGACCTTTTCGTACGGTACAGGCGAACTCGATGCATGGTTGATGAAGATAGATACGGCAGGTGATACGGTTTGGACAAAATTCTACGGGCACGAAATCCTTGACTTCATTCACGGGCTATCTGAGACCGAAGACAGAGGCTTTATTGCCACTGGATTCGTTGACAATAATGCAACTTGGAAGGAAGGAAACGTATGGGTGTTAAGGTTCGATTCCCTGGGAGATACCCTGTGGACACGGGCATACGGAGGCGAAAATTATGACCAGGGAACAGATGCAATCCAGACTTCAGAGGGAAATTACATGGTACTTGCATCGACCCGATCCTTCGGCGAAGGAGGGGCTGACATATGGCTCTTGAACCTCGATGAATCCGGTGATACGGCGTGGAGCAAAACCTTCGGTGGAGTTGAAGACGACAATGGCGCTGAGATTATTCCTGTAGATGATGGAGGGTGCATTCTTGTAGGAAGGACTCAGTCCTTAGGTTCAGTAAATATGGACGCATATATCGTAAAATCTCTACTTCAGGTGATGTCGAGTGGATCTCTATCTTTGGAGGCCAATAGCACGATTTTGCCAATAGTATTGTTCCTGCTGCAGGAGGTGGATATATAATCTGTGGCGTAACTGGAGCCGCAGTACCCTGTGAGGACGGCGATCTCTGGTTATTCAAAAAAGGTGAGATGCTGTGGTCAAAAACCTGACAAGCTCCGGGACGCGACGTTGCCTCCTCAATCTCAAGATGCGCTCACAGTACATATATCATCGGTGGTTTTACGTCCTCGAATTCCGCAGGTGAAACTGATGTTTGGCTCGTAAGGATCGAAGCCGATTCAATATCTGCTTCTGTCGATGATGAGGTTCCATTACAACAATGCTCAATACCAATCCAGGTAGAATCAGTTTTGTTTTCGGAAAAAACCTCGATTTCCTATTGCCTGTTAGAGCAGGGTTACGTGGATTTGTCTATATTCAACCCAGCAGGAAGAAAGGTTTGTACACTTGAACACGGGTACAGAAATAGCGGGTTGCATACGTTAGACTACAATGGCTTAGACGGAAACGGTGTCAAGTTACCTTCAGGTGTTTATTTCCTGCGCTTGGCAGCAGATGGGTTTGCTGAGAGGAAGCGATTCATGATCGCACGTTGATTTGACAAACCAGGATTTTTTCGTAAAGTAGTGTAAGGTCATTTCAACGGGTCGGGTAGGTCCCTACCCAAAAAAATCTAGGAGGATCTATGAAAATGACGGCTGTTTTAATGGTATTGAGCCTTGCCTTTGTGCTCAATGCCCAGGCTCCGGATACCTTATGGACACGGGGTTACGGTGGTACAGGAGTTGATGTTTGTTACTCCACCATCGAAACAACGGACGGTTTCTATGTCGCAGCAGGATATACGGGTTTCGGCTCAGGGAACCAGGACGCCTGGCTCATGAAGCTGGACAGAAACGGCGATACCTTATGGGCTAAACCGTGGGGAGGGGGATCTCCTGACGGTGCGCACTGCGTTATCGAAGCCTCGGATGGGGGTTATCTTGTTGTTGGATATACCGAGAGTTACGGAAACGGCGGCAAGGACCTGTACCTTGTAAAGACTGATCCTAATGGCAATCTCGAATGGAGTAAGACCTACGGCGGTCAAATGCAGGACTGTGGGCATACCGCAACTACAGCCCAGGGCGGATACATGGTTTCAGGATATATCGACGGTCCTATAGGTTGGGCCAAAGGTGATCTATGGATACTTAAGATTGACGAGGAAGGTGATACCCTCTGGACAAAAAGATACGGCGGAGTTGGAGAAGAATACGGTATCTCGATCAAGAGGAACTGGAAAACCGGTGACGGATACATATTATGCGGATCAACCGCCTCGTTCGGAGCAGGCGGTAAGGATGCATGGCTTCTCAAATTGGATGAAAATGGTGATACCTTATGGACCGCAACCTTTGGCGGAGCGGCCGAAGATAATGCCTACGGTGTTAATTTCGCTCATGACGGCGGCTACGTCTTAACAGGATATGTTGACGGCTCAGGTTCCTGGACGCCTGGCAACGTATGGATTATTAAAACCGACAATATGGGCGTCGAGGAATGGAGGAAAACCTATAGCCAAACAGGGGAAAACTTCGGAATCGGCATATCCCCGACAACGGACGGCGGCTACGCACTCACCGGGTTGATAGCCCTAAACTCCGGGGATCTTTTCTTTCTTAAGACCGACGGAGATGGAGAGGAGACATGGCGACTTGTCTGTGGCGGTATGACAGACGACAATGCCCTTTCGATGTGTCTTACATCCGATGGAGGTTATCTTGCCGCAGGCTTAAAAATAGTAGGGAGCGCGCCCGATTTCTATCTCGTTAAGACCGTCCCATTGATCAACCTTGTTTCTCCTGTAGGAGGAGAGATTCTTTCGGCAGGAGGTTCCCATGATATTGCTTGGGAATTCGAGAATTTGCCGAAAAGTCCCTATTCATTAAGGCTTCTCTTTTCATATAACGACGGCGTGGATTATAATGACACGATCGGGGCCGGAATCGAACCGAATATGACTACTTATGCCTGGAATGTTCCTGTCGATACCTCTGATGAGTGTCGAATAAAAATCGAACTTGTAACTCCCGAAGGTGGTGTTCTTACGAGCGATGAATCCGATGAGACCTTCAGGATTCAGAGTTCCGCGGTCGGAGAGGAACCTTTAACATCCTTCGTCGTTGCTAACCCCTCTATCCTGGCTGAAGGAACAACAATTCGTTACCAACTCGCCTTCTCAACCCTCATTAAAATCGGTATCTACGATCTCGTAGGAAAAAAGGTTACCACACTTTCAGATAAGTATCAAGCATCCGGTTCTCACTCGATAACCTGGAGTCATACAGATGAGGACGGCAACAAGATTTCTCGAGGTGTCTATTTTCTGCGATTTCAGGCTGATGATTTCAATAAGACCATGCCAATAATAATCCTTAAGTAAGGTCAGCTAACCCGAGGGACGAGTATCCCTCGTCCCTTTTTTTTTGCTCGACAACCTTTTAGTCATCAATTCAGTCTGATTTAATGTGGTTTATTAAGGGTTGGATTCCAAATTCACTGGGATTTCAATTCGATGATTAATCTTTAAATAAAGGAGATACAATGTTCAATCGATGTAATAAACCTTTCGTAGTTACGATCCTTTTCGGATTGGTAATCATGCTTTTCGCGCAGAAACCTGATACCTTGTGGACCAAAACCTACGGCGGGGGAGACCCTGAAGAACCTTACTCCGTGATTCAAACTCAGGATTTAGGTTACTGTATAGTCGGATGTACCAAGTCTTTCGGACACGGGGATTGGGATGTTTACGTCGTGAGAACTGATTATCGTGGGGAGACCTTATGGACTAAAGCCCTGGGAGGTCCGAATATTGATGTGGGTTTTTCTGTTTTCCAAAATCCCGATTCAGGATTCGTGATAACCGGTATAACGAACTCATTCAGGGCGGTTGAGGACGACATCTACATGTGCAAGTTAGACTCAGAGGGAAATACTGTATGGGAAAGGACTTTCGGTGATCTCGGTCAGGATCGCGTATACTCGATATCACCTACCGAAGACTCCGGATTCATACTTGCCGGCTCTGTAAGATCCTTTGGTGCACAAACTACAGACATGTATCTTTTGAAGGTCGACTTTGAAGGCAACCTCGTCTGGGAAAAAACCTACGGTGGCGCGGGCGATGATGTTGCCTCCTCGATCTGTGCATCGAGTGATGGAAGCTATGTTATTACAGGATTTACCGGTGAAAGTGATGCTTTGCCCAATGGAAATCTATGTGTATTGAAGATAGATACCCTGGGTGATACATTGTGGTCTAAAATACTGGTTCAGAACAATAATAGCCAGGGGAATTCGGTGTGTCAAACCTCTGACGAAGGTTATATTGTTTCAGGCTGGACAGGTACATCGTTCATCGATACAGACTGTGACGTCCTGGTTGTCAAAATTGATAAGGACGGAGAGGTTCTGTGGATAAAAACCTATGGAGAAGATTCCAGGGACATAGGCTTTACGAATTGTTCCACCGATGACGGCGGATGCCTTGTTGGGGCATTCTCTTCGTCTTTAGGTACAGGAGATGATGATTTCTGGCTTCTCAAAATTGAGGGGTCCGGTGATACGTCCTGGTCAGCAAGATACGGCGGAAGCAGCGGGGAATGGACCCATTGTGTCAAACGGACCTCTGACGGAGGGTACGTTGTGACCGGAATAACCTCGTCATATGGGGCAGGAGAAACGGATTTCTGGCTGGTTAAGATGAAACCTCTGCTCGAGATAAACACACCCAATGGAGGAGAAGGGTTATTCAGTGGCTCTACTCAAACCATCGAATGGTGGTTTGAAAACTCACCCTCGCAGCCTTACTTTATTCGACTTTTGTTTTCGAATAACGGCGGGCTGAGTTTTCCGGATACGGTTGCTTCAAATATAGATCCTTTAAAGAACACATATGAATGGACAGTACCTGTTATAACCTCTACCGATTGCTTGCTGAAAGTAGAGTTGGTTGATCCTTACGGTAACGTGATTGCTGAAGACAAATCAGACGACGTCTTTTCAGTAGCCGGTATAACAGAAGAAATACAACCATCTATCTTGACCCTGCAAGCTTCGATCAATCACCTGGCCTATGAGGTTTCCGGTCAGGCGTTGCTCACAATCTACTCTGCCAACGGTCGCAAGGTGCTAACAGAAACCCTCAAAGACAAAGGCGTTTGGGAAGCCTCGGACGTAATCCCTCAAGGGATTTATTTCGCCTGGATAGAACTTGGCAGGCTTTCACAAACTACTAGGGTTTTAATACTCAGATAACGATCAGACAGGATAAGCCGTACCTCTACTTCAACATGCCCCAACTGACTCATTTCAATTAAGATAAACTGGTAGCTGCAACGCATCGTTACGGGGATGTCCCATAGCCTGTTGAAAATAGGATAGCGGATCCAAAACCTGATAAGTATAATCAGGAAAAAAACTACAAAGGAGGAT
>JAFGSK010000021.1 GCA_016934635.1 Caldifarciminota bacterium | reverse complement strand
GTTGACATCAAAATCTGGCCTGATACAGCAATGATCATCGGACCTGGGGAAAGCGCCGTCTACGACAGCCTTAAGGTAGCCAACTACGGCGAATACCCGGACACGATCAGCTGCTGGACAGCGCCGCTTCAGGATCTCGGCTGGGATGCAGAACTGACCTTTTCTGGAGACAAACCCTTTACAGACACAGACAACGACGGCGAACTCGACCTTGGTGAGGTAAAAACTCTGGATACCGTATTCCTGAAGCTGGTGGTTAAACCGCCCGAGGATCTCGGCTACATAGTAGGCGAGGAGTTCGACACCTCAGTGGTCGAGCTGCGGTACGTGTGGGTTCAGACAGGGTTTGCAGCCGACACCCTTGTCCGGGACAGCGCCTTGATAACCACCGTATACGAGCCAGGCCTTGACATCCACAACTATCCCAATCCGTTCAGCGGCCCTACCACCTTCGTCTATACCATCCCGCGCCGGGGTCAGGTGACGCTCAGGATATACAACCGTGCAGGCGAGCATATTCGCACCTTGCTGTCAGACAAGGAGCTGAAGTACGGCGGCATATTCGAGGAACCGTGGGACGGTCTCACCGAAAACGGTAAAGAGCCTTCGCCCGGAGTCTACCTTTACGTTCTTGAGTGGCGTGAGCAAAAGGATGACGGCTCATATGTCGCTTTCAAAAAGAGGATAGTCAAGAAAGCCCTGCTCGAGCCTTAAGATTAATCAAACCCTGTAAAAGAGGCCGCCTTGAGGCGGCCTCTTTTTAGTATGCGGGTGTCTACATTATCCAGCATGAAAGAAAAGAACACCAGTGAACACATTTCGCATCCTATTCCTCGCCAAAGAATTCGATTACGATTGCATCTTCGAGGACGTGTGGGTCGGTTTTACCGAGGATGGCAGAAAGTTTTTTTAATACACTGGAAAGACGTGAACGCATGGATGACGGTTTCTATGTCGCATTCAAAAAGAGGATAGTCAAGAAGGTCTTGCTTCAACCTTAGGATTGTTGTCTGCGAAAAAAGAGATAGACTTGGATTAAGCTCAACTTATTAGGACACTTACAAGCAACTCACCCTATTGAAAAGAGTATAGAATCGTCAGTCCAGTCCGTATTCCAACCGTGTACCGATAAAACATCCCTCGGAAATCTCAAAGGCGTGTTTATAATCTGAACAACCAACGACACGCCATTGTCCCCTAAGCGTAGGAGTATCTCCACTAAGTATGTAATCGACGTAATATGGTCTTCCTTGAGGCAAAGTAGACCATGTACCCCAGAAGTATATACCCTTTTCCTGATCGTAACCACACCAGGTTCCTGTCGCTTCGTACAGGTATTTCAAACAGTGAGTCTCCGGATAGATATAGAAGTTTTCTTTCCATCCCTCATTCTTAAGATCATTCAAGGTAGCATCAATTAACTTTATCTTCAAACCGTTTGCCGCTTCGAAAACAGCTACCCAATCGCACTGTTCAGGTATCACGTAGTCGTATGGTATACCGGCTCTAAAAGTAAAGTAACCCGCCACTGAAACCGGATAATACTCCTCCAACCGGCCGTCACCGTCACCATCATAATTAATCACACAATCTATGTTGCCGGGTAAAGCCCATTTCTCCCAAGAATAATCACCTTTACCTGCTATGACACCCGAAACCATCACTAAAATTATCCCTGTTGTTAAAGCCACCTTAAGTGTCCTTCTAGGCATTTCCAACTCCTTTGATATTCTTTTTTCTTCCCGCTACTCTCCAACGGGTCTTACACGCTGTATTCATAGTATTTGGAATTATGGCGGCGTCAATAGGGTATATACCCTAGGGTATGATGTAGGGAAAAATACCCTATACCTTATAACTCATTCTTGACAGAACTCACATCTCGAATAGAGTTAGGGATGCATGTAGTGCATCGTATAGAACACAGGTATCGTAACGGAATTAAACGGATACTATTAGGAACACATACATTAGGTCCTCAAGACGAAATCGGCGAAGTTGTAGCACTTTACGCGGCTAAATACCTAGAGTTTGAAGACATCGTCGTCCTGGCAGAGACCCCGGTTGCAATCACCCAGGGAAGGGCAATCCCCGTAAGAACGATGAAGCCGAGGCTTTCAGCCCGTATCCTGTGGAGGTTCGTTCGAAAGGTCTCCTACGGTATAGGTCTTCGCAACCCTTATTCAATGGAGGCGGCTATCCAGGAATGCGGCGAACTCAGGATATGGTTTGCTTCGATATTAGGAGGATTCCTGAGACTGCTCGGGCGGCGCGGTGACTTCTACAGGATTGCCGGTAAGCAAGCCCGGATGATCGACGCGGTTGGGACATCACCGGTTAAACCTTATGATGAGTGTGTGCTAAAAGGACCTCGTGATCCTGATGGGGTTGTAAAAAACCTGAAGCGTCGGTTTGGTGTTGAGTTCGCTATAATGGACATAAACGATATCGGCGGCTCGTGGATGGTAGCAGGGACATCCAGGATTAACGCAAAGGCGCTGGAAGAGTTAATGCGCGACAACCCCATGGGACAGGGCTCGCAATTGACTCCGATAACTATCGTTAAAGCCCAGGGAACGGAACTTGTAAAGGGCTAACCGAAAGCAAGTCTTCTCGATTCCCAGATTAAGCGAAAAAGCTCTTTTATCCGGAAATTTCTCAGATAAGTCTCAAGATACATCCGGATTTGAAGATACCTCATCCTGGTGTAGTGTATCCCATCCAGTTTGACAGTTCTCGCACCGATGTATTTATCGAAATCAGCCCAGTCATCTGAGAACAGATGGTAGCCATTCTCTCCCCTTCGAGCCCATTCGTAAATCTTGCTTCCAGGATAAAGAGCTTACTTCAAGGATAATCCTTACCCTCCTCGTATTAAATTATCCCCACCCTGTTAATCCCGTCAAATGCCGATCCAGCCAAATAAAAGATCGATAGTTTATCTCAACACGATCTTCTTTTTCACAACCTCTCTTTCCCCTATCCCTGTCTTCACGAAGTACACCCCGGCTGAAAGTGAAGAAAGGTCAACTTCAGCCGTCATACCCGTGACTATCTCAGAGTGCGCCTTTCGCCCTGCAACGTCGATGATGTCCAACTTAGCCGTTTGCCCCTGGGGAAGGGAAAACTGCACGTGCAGCACGTCATCTACGATGTTCGAGGAAAGGGTCACAGCTTCCTTTGCAGGTTCGGCTTCTTCCTCCACGTCGGTTGCGTTGTCATAGTAAACAATGCCTTTTGTGGGATCGTCGTAGTAGTCGAAGATTAAGGAATCGATCATATCAGTGCCGCATTCCCAAAAGTTCCAGGTCGCGTCAATGTCGTAATAGGAGTTGTTGTAGATAACGTAATCTCGATCTGAAGCGTTGAGGAATCGGTTGCCGTTACCCTCTGATCCGCCGATAACGGGTTGAGAGGTTCCATCTATAGAGATGTATCGGCCGGGGCTGTTGAATTCGTTGTTTGTAATCTGAGGACTTGAGTTGGTACAAACCAATGGTAAAGGTTTGCCAGGATATCCGTCACCTTCAGGGCCACATCCGGGTGAACCACCCCATATTCTAGAAATTTGATTCATTTCAACTAGTGCATTATCACAGTCTCTAAGGTATACCCCAAACCCCCAACCTCCATTTCCACCATACATAGAAGCCCATTCTCCATCTCCGCCTCCAATACCGTCAAGCTCATTATTTCTGACAAGTATTTTATCGCAATGTTCAAGATATACACCACATCCATCTCCTCCGCTCCCACCAACGCCTGGTCCACTGTCACCGTCACCTCCTCTCAAATCATTGATTATTGAATTAGTGAACTCAACGTAAAAACAGTTAACGCAATTTAAACCTGCGGCACAAAAACCTTCCCAAGTTGTCCATCCACCACCTGCCTCTGTGATTTCGCTATTCGTAACAGAACATGTATCAAGGTTCTCACAGTGAATAATACCACCGAATTCGTAATATCCGGAAAACTCAATGAAAATCCGTATAAAAGAACAATCATCTACATATAGTTTACCGGTATCAAGCTTTACACCTTGAGGAATCATATTAAGAAACTCGCACTGAGTAAGGTGAAAATTCGCTTTATTACCACTAATTCCCCCAGTCTCTTCGAATCGAGAGTTTGAAGCCCACAATTCTGAATTATAAGCGATAATACTTAATCTATTTCCCCATCCTCCTAACAAAGAACAGTAGCAGAGTGAATCCAGGTTATTATGTATAAAAAGACCCCCGATATGCCATGGGTTATCTTCATAATGACGAAAGAGAATCGAATCATTCACTGCGCCAATTGCACGTAAGGTTCCCTCAATACAGATATCTATGTCATTTAGATGTACATTCACCGTATCCCATTCACACGAATCCGCATAAAAGTACGACCGTTCCCGGATCGATCCTGAGCGTTACACCTTCTTCAACTAATACGTCACCCGTCAGATAGGCGGTATCCGTCCATACTGTGTCCTGGGATATAACCCCGTGAAAACCGAACAATGCTACTACTAAAAACCCCATCTCTCCTCCTCGGGCGCTAAGCCCTCTTTAATAGACTATTACTCTGCGCGTCGTGCGCCTTATGTCTCCCATAATCACCGTAACGAAGTATACACCCCTGTCCAGGCGTGAAACGTCGATTGAAGTACGCGGGCCTTCCAATGCAGCCTTCAATACCCGTATCCCTATTACGTTGTACAATTCCACCGAAATACTCTCGCCGAACGAATAGGTCAGAGATACGTTCAAGGTATTGTGCACCTGTGCCGGCCATATTACGATGTAATCTTCCATAATGTCGGAGGAATCCGTCTTCTCCGACGTATCCACTAACCGCGTCCCGAAACTCACGAGCGTCTCCCCCGCTTGTCCGCTAAATCCGATGACCGCAAGTAGAAAGCAAAACATAACTTCCCCCTTTCTATATTGATTATAGCAATATTTATGCCATCTACAACATAATCCGTATATTCAAGAATTACGCGACTTGCAAAAGTCCAGCCGGTTTATATGTTACACAAATGTATAATCAAAATTCTGTTGACATACCTTTTTCTTAAACTAGAATGTGGGTTAATGGAGAAAGGATTCTTTGTTGATCTCGGCAGGATGCGGTACAAACAAGCGTGGGATTTCCAGCGTCTGCTCTGGCAGATGCGGGTGGAGGAAAAGATTCCCAACACACTGATCCTTGTTGAACACGAACACGTGATTACCAAAGGAAAATCAGCTGACGACAAGAATCTCTTGTATTCTGAAGAGGAGTTGAAGAAAAAGGGTGTGGATTTACATGTAGTGGAACGGGGAGGCGACTTCACCTATCACGGCCCTGGTCAGCTTGTGGGATACCCGATCTTTCACGTCAAGAAAGGCCTGGCAGGCATCAGACCTTTTGTCAGAAAGGTTGAAGAATCAATCACTCAAACGATGGGTCGTTTCGGCATCGCATCGAAAGGATCGATGCAGTTTGAGGATAAGCATCCTGTAGGCGTGTGGTTAGGAGACAAGAAACTGGCAGCAATCGGGATCGCGGTAAAGAAATGGGTAAGCTTTCACGGATTCGCTTTGAACGTTTCGACGGATCTTGATATGTTCCATTTGATTGTCCCCTGCGGGTTGGAAGACAAAAGTGTAACCTCCATGGAAAAACTCCTCGGCAAGAAACCTTCATTTGAGGAGGTCAAAACCGGTATACTCGAAGCCTTTGAAAAGATCTTTGAGATTGAATTCGAGACAGAACAAATGGAGGATTTCCAGTGAGTCAAGGTTTCGAGCGTAAACCTGAGTGGCTGAAAGTAAAACTGCCGGGCCAGGGTGAGTACAGAGATGTAGACAGGATATTGAAAGACCTTAACTTACACACAGTATGCCGTTCAGCCAGGTGTCCGAACATAGCCGACTGCTGGGGACGCAGGACCGCGACTATCATGATTTTGGGAGATGTGTGTACGAGAGGATGCCGTTTCTGCGCTGTTACCACCGGGAACCCAAAAGGTTACGTGGATGAGACGGAGCCGGAACGCGTAGCCGAGGCAGTTAAGAGGATGAAGTTAAGGTACGTGGTACTGACCTCGGTAGACAGAGACGATCTCGATGACGGAGGTGCTGCACACTTTGCCAGGACCATCCGGATGATTAAGGAACAGAACGCGAAAATTCTTGTAGAATCCCTGATCCCTGATTTTGCAGATGGTCCTATAGGGGAACGGTATGCCGTATCAGAAAACCTGAAGGAAATTATCAATGCCGGACCGGACGTCATCGCCCATAACTTGGAAACGGTAGAGAGGTTGACGCCTCACATCAGAGATAGAAGGATGAGTTACGAGTTGTCCCTTGAGGTGCTGCGGATTCTCAAAGAACTTGACCCGGAAGGTTTTACCAAATCAGGCATCATGGTTGGTCTGGGTGAAACCGATGAGGAGGTTTATCAATCGATGGAAGCTATACGCAAGGTCGGGGTGGATATCCTTACCATCGGCCAGTACCTTCAGCCCACTCGCAAACATCTCGAGGTTTCGAGATTCGTTAGTCCGGATCAGTTCACGAAGTACGAGGGAAGAGCTAGAGATTTGGGTTTTCTTGCCGCTTCCTGCGCCCCGCTTGTGCGGTCGTCGTACCACGCGGCGGATGTCGTCTCATTATTAAAAAAATCGTAGGAGCAAGGCATGCCTTGCTCTTCGAACCTTGTTGACCTTACTCAAACCCAAAGTATACTGAAACCGAAATGACAAAAGAATAACGCTTCAAAGATATTGTCCGGATGCTCAAGAAAGAAGGAGTCAAGAGGATAGCGATCTTCGGCTCCTATGCAAGAGAAGAAGAATCACCGCAAAGCGATATAGATGTGATGGTTAAGTTTAAACCCTTCTCGAACTTGTACGGATTGAGTGAATGCTTTCAGATAGGCCAGGGATAAAGGTTGACCTGGTTACGGAAAAGTTTATAAGCCCTTTTCTTATCGAAGGTATCAAAACACAGATAAAGGTAATCTACGGATGAGCAAGGATGACACCGCTTATCTAAAACACATTCATGACGCCATCTTGAGGATAGAAGAATATCTACAAGAAGTAGATTACTAGAAATTCCCTGAAAACCATCTGATTCAGGACGGTTGTATAAGACAACTGGAAATAATAGGAGAGGTCACTAAGAAATTAACCGATGGATTCAAATCAAAGAATCCTGAGGTACCCTGGAAGGATATTGCCGGCATGAGGGATAAACTTATTCACGACTGTCTAGGTGTTGACCTCGATGCTGTGTGGGATAAGAACATCCCGATATTAAAAAACAGCTTGAGGTCGTACTTAACTCGCTTTCATAACCATATAAGAAACGAACGAAACTGACGCAGAAATCCGTCAAATCCGTCCGGTCCCAACTCGAGACCTTTGCACTTCTTGTAATAAAAGGATTTACGTCTCCCCTGCCCCCATTAGAGTTCGAAAATTAATCATCTCGCAATGTATAACAACGGTGGCAATTTTCCTTAAGATCCCAAATAATTGCACGTGAGTATAAAGCGCTATTGACACCCCACGAAACAGTCATACACTATTGCATAACCCACAAAGGAGGAGCGATGAAGAAATGGGTTCTCGTGTTAGGCTTTGTTTTCTGCCTGACATTTCCCTTGATCGGTGCCGAGGTGGAGCTAGAACCTAACATTGATTCACACATCAATAAGACTTACCCGGATGATACGTACGGAAGCAACCAGTCTTTAGTGATCGGCACCAAGGTTAGCCAGGGTACTATCTCGCTTATTCAATTCGACCTCACATCTCTGACTGGCAACATCGTGGATCAAGCTGTACTCCGATTATACACCCTCAGCGGTTCGGAATACTCCCCTGGCGGAGTGGACATCTATCGGATCGCCGCACCCTGGGATGAGAATATGGTTACTTGGAATAATCAGCCCCCGGAAAACCGGGACATAAATCTTTTGAGGAGTTTGCCTCCCAGTTCCGGTTCATGGTTCGAATCATCGGTCGGTGAAATCGTTCAAACCTGGCTCGAAGGTTCTTTCCCGAATCACGGCTTCTATCTCAGCGTGCCCGATCAAGGAAAGCTGGTTGTAGCTTCGATGGCAAGCAAAGAGTATGCTGACCCGGCATTGCGCCCGCGGTTGTATATCCAGTACCATGCAACGGGTGTCACGGACGATCGAATCGAACGAGTGGTAATGTGCCGCATCCATTCAATCTCGTGTCAGAGCGTAGATGTAAACCTCGACTTGCCTTCACCTGTAATGGCCTCATTAAGGATTTACGACGCCTGCGGCTCGGTGGTCGAAACATTGATACAGAACTCGTTAATTCGAGAAAACAGCAACATTACCTGGCAAGGTTCTCCGGGCGTATACTTCCTGCTACTAACAACCCCTGATGTAGTCGTAACAAAAAAGTTCATTATAGCAAGATAGACGTTCAGACTAACTTCAGCAAGGAGGACTGATGTCCTCCTTTTTTATACTTGACAGTTCAATTGAAGTACCTATATTCAACATAAAAGGAGTAAGGTGTCGCAATCGCTAAAAAATATTATCCCTCAACTGGAAGGCCTGTACGCTTGCTATAACAAACGGGAGTATGTTTCGCCTGACCCGCTGCAGTTCTTGTACGATTATCCGGATATCCGGGATCGGGAGATTATAGGCATGGTAGCTTCTTCCCTTGCCTACGGCGGTGTCAAACAGATTCTGGGAAGCGTAAAAAAGGCATTAGGGCCGATGGGCTCCTCTCCTCTCGAGTTCCTGATGAGTCAAGGTCTATATGGCTTACAACAGATCTACAGGGATTTCAAACACCGGTTTGCCAAGGGTCAGGACTTTGCCATGATGCTTTGGAGTATAAAAAGGATGATAGAGGAATACGGCTCGCTCGAGGCAGGCTTCCTTGCCGGGTACAGCGAAACCGACGAATCGGTTCTTCCCGCCCTGTCAGGGTTTGTTGATAGGCTTAAGGGCTTAATTGATTTTGAAGAAACCTCAGAAACCCAAGGGTATAAGCATCTTATCCCGAGGCCGGAGCAGGGAGGTGCATCCAAACGTCTTCACCTTTTCCTGCGCTGGTTGGTGAGGAAAGATGCGGTTGATCCGGACGGCTGGACCGGCGTTTCCCCTGCCAAGTTATTAATACCGGTTGATCTGCACATGCACCGCATCGGCCTTGCCCTGGGATTGACAAAAAGGAAGCAGGCCAATCTTAAGACTGCGGTCGAGATAACGGCTGCATTTAAGGAAATCGTGCCGGACGATCCTGTGCGCTACGATTTCGTGTTGACCCGTTTAGGGATCCGCGATGATACGGATATGGAAGGATTCATCCAAAGCTGCAGGATGTAATAGCTCCTGAACAATCTCCAATCCTGTGATAGGTGACACATCTAATTCACCTACCTACAAAGTAATAACAAGTCAAACCTGAAACCTTTGAAGGAATCAACGAACTGCATTCATGCTTGAACGGTGCAAGCCTTATGCTTGACGTACAAGCCTTATGCTTGACGGACAAGCCTTCTGCTTGACGGACAAGCCTTCTGCTTGACGGAAGTCCTCAAAGCCTTATAATCACTACTGAGAATAAACCAGTAAAGGAGGACTTGAAGTGGATACATTTGGTTCTGTAAACGAACTCCTCGATTTTGCTATTGGAAAGGAACTGGAAGCCAATCAATTCTATGTAAACCTGTCAAAACGAGCCGACAGGCAATCCATGAAAGAAATGTTCGAGAGTTTTGCAGCGGAAGAACTCAACCATAAGAAAAAACTTGAAGCTGTTAAGGAAGGAAAAAAACTGTTCTCATCTGCTGAAAAGATTACTGATTTGAAAATCGCAGACTACACAGTAGATATTAGTCTTGACGATACTGAGGAATTTGACTTTCAGAAGGCCCTCCTCGTTGCAATGCAAAGAGAAAAAGCTTCTTATAAACTTTACTCAAACCTTGCTGCAATCACAGATGATGAAGGACTCAGGGATATTCTTCTTGGTCTGGCAAATGAAGAAGCCAAGCATAAGCTTTACTTCGAGGTTCAATACGACGAATATATCCTTTCTGAAAACTGAACGACTGAAACTTCATTCAAGGGATGCAAGTCGATGCATCCCTTTTTTCCAATTAACCTTGACATATCCTACTGAATTACTATAATAACTCCCATCAATGCTTGACATCAACGGTCTTGGACTTATAGTTTAGTTAAAATAAAAGAGCCTGAACCCCAGGAGGGGCGATTTGGATAAGACAGAACAGGTATATAACTGCGATGATTGCGGTGACATGATTGAAGTTGTGAAGGAGGGTTGCGGCAACTACTCGTGTCATGGCGAACCTATGAAGCTTCTTGAAAACCAGACAGCCGACTGGAAGAACGAAAACCACGTACCTCTGATTGAAAAGATCGACAGCGGTTTCAGAGTTATCGTGAGGAGTACGCTTCATCCAATGGAAGCAGATCATTGTATTGAGTGGATCGAAGCGACAGACGAAGCAGGATACGTTTACCGCAAACATCTGGAACCAGGCGGTGTACCGGAGACGACATTCATGATCGATATAGACAGGGTGGTTGACCGCAAACACTGCAACATCAACGGAATCTGGAAAGGAGCGCAGATATTATGATTACAAAGAAGATGCTGGACGGGTTCAACAAACAGTTGAACGCCGAACTTTACGCAGCCTATCTCTATTTTGCAATAGGTGCCTGGTTTGAAGGCAAGAATCTGGAAGGTTTTGCCGCATGGATGAAGTCTCAGGCTTTCGAGGAGATGAGCCATGCCATGCGCTTTTACAATCACATTCTTGAAAGGGGCGGCGAAGTAGAGTTATTTGAAGTAAAGAAACCTGAGGGCTCGTGGTCGACACCGGTAGAGGCTTTTCAGGCCGCTTACGAACACGAACTCAAGGTAACAAAGATGATTAACGATCTGATGGATCTTGCACATGCTGAGAAGGATAATGCGGCCATCTATGGTCTTCTCAACTGGTTCGTTGAAGAACAGATTGAGGAAGAAGATCAGACACTAAAAGTCGTTGAGAAATTGAAGATGGTTGGAGATTCCAAGAACGGGATCTTCATGATTGACAAAGAACTGGGAGGCCGCCCCCTCCCTCCCACCCAAACAATCGTAAACCCCGGTGCCGGGAAAGATTAAAGGAGCGAACTATGGGCATAGTATTCAACGCAGAAGAGATACTCGAGATAGCAGAACAGATCGAACGTAACGGCCAGAATTTCTATAAAAAGGCAGCGGAAAACTCCACAGTCGAAGAGCACAAAAAGTTGTTAAACGATCTATACGAAATGGAAGTACAGCACGAGAAGACCTTCGCCGAGATGAAGGCCGGCCTTGATTCAAAGGAACGTGAATCCAGGGATATGGACCCTCAAGACCAGGGAGCTGCATATCTCAGGGCCGTTGCAGACGGGCATGTCTTCGAGTACAAGCGCGATCCTTCCCTGGAACTGACCGGAGATGAAACGATGGAAGAGATACTGGGTACCGCACTCGGCATGGAAAAGGAATCCGTCGTTTTTTACACAGGTATCAAGGATATGGTTCCTGAGCGTCTCGGGACAGCCCGAATCTCGGAAATAATAAAAGAAGAACTCTCGCATATAACGCTTATCTCGAAACTATTAGTGAACCTGAAGAGTTAAAACGAAGAAATCCATAGGTTTGATAAGATGAAGCCCTGAACAGGGCCTCGAGTTTTTAAAGGAGTAGATATGGTTCTCGGGCCAAAAACCCGCATTGCCGAATTGATCAGGGTCTTCCCCTTTCTCGAGAAGTTCCTGCCTGAATATAACCCTGAGTTCAAGAAGCTATTGAACCCGGTTTTCCGAAATACCCTAGGCAAGATCGCTACTCTAGAGATGGCAGCATCAGATGCAAACATTAGTACTGAAGATTTCATCCAGGTCTTGAAAGATGCCATCAAAAACCAGACCGGCGAAGAGGTAGGGGTTCTTGATTCAAAAGACTTGTCAGAACGAGCCTTAAGGATTAAAGGGATCCTTGGCGACCTGCATTCTCAAGAAGGTAAAAACGTCGAGGAATTGAAAAGGCGTTTTGCAGCAGAAATCAAGGACATAAGCCCTTCAGAGATAGCTGAGATAGAGCAACAGTTGATTTCTGACGGCATTACAGAAGAAGATATTACCAGGATGTGCGACCTGCACGTTGCAGTTTTCCGCCAATCTTTGGACAGACAGAACTCTCCAGGTATGCAGCCAGGACATCCGGTACACACCTTTCGATCCGAAAACACCGAATTTGAGAAGCTCGCGCGAAGCCTTAACTTCATCACTTCAAAACTCGACAAGGAAAACTTCAGTACACGCAGAGACGAACTCGGAAGAGTCTTAGAAAAATTGAGCCTTTTAAACGTTCACTATCAGCGCAAGGAGAATCAGCTCTTTCCGTTCCTTGAAAAACACGGAGTAAAAGGGCCACCCCAGGTCATGTGGAACGTTCACGATCGGATTAGGGGACAGCTGAAACAGCTAAGTACGCTTCTTAAGGGAAAGAAGGTTGAGAAATTCAAGGAGGAAAGCTCCCGACTTACTGGAGCCGTCCTCGACATGATTTACAAGGAAGAGCAGATACTCTTTCCCATGGCGCTTGAAAAACTGGATGAGGCCGAATGGGTCGAGATTAAGAAGGGCGAACCTGAGATTGGCTATGCTCTGATCGAGCCGGGGAACGAATGGAATTCGGAAGATATAGGAAGGAGCGAAGAAATGAGTATGACAAGCTCCGAAACGGGCTTGCACCCGCTAAACGACCTACCCCGGTTGATCGCCGAAAACTTGCGACTGCCTCTCTCTGTGGGAGAACTGACACTCGAACAGATTGATGTTATGCTCAAAGCGTTACCGGTGGACATAAGCTTTGTAGATGAAAACGACGAGGTCCGGTACTACTCTGCAACCGACGACCGTCTTTTCCCACGGTCACCTGGTGTAATCGGTCGCAAGGTTCAAAACTGTCACCCCCAAAAAAGCGTACACATCGTTGAGAAAATCCTGGACGAGTTTCGGAAAGGGAAGAAAAAATCCGCCGAGTTTTGGATTCAACTTCAGGGCAGGTTCATCTATATACGTTATTTTGCCTTGAGGGACGAAACCGGAAAATACAAGGGAACCCTTGAGGTGAGCCAGGATATATCAACAATCCGCCATCTAGAGGGTGAAAAGCGTCTGCTGGACTGGGAATAAACGAATCATACTCGTCCGGAATTACTCGGAGAGTTCGCCTCGCGGTATGTGCCCAATAGGTCTTTATCGAAAAATTACTCTGTAGCTTTATTCACCTTCCTTCAATTACTCATTATCCTCCATTTGTCTCATCTGTTTTTATTTCTGGCTCCGTTTCTTCAGGAATCATGATTTCCTCGAGCTTCGTCTTCACTTCCGAAGAAGCGGACGCCAAATCATACTCAAACTCCCCGGTATCTAAAGGTTTTGTCGAATATCCGCTCTCAACTGTCAAAGCATAAGTACCGACCAATCGATACCGTCCTTTTCCGAGTAGGATTTCAGCTAGCGCTGGAGATATATCAGGGTAAGCAAGAAGAAACTCTAACTTACCTTTAGCAATCCCCTTGGGTCCAATCTTAATTGCAGATACTTCAGGTTTCTCTTTTTTCAGTATAGCACCATTCACCTTCAAGATACATGAGAAATTTTCAGCTCCCATCGAATGTTTGTATGGATTGGTTATCTGTATTGAAAAAGCTAATTTAAAAGTCGAGGAATCGACTGGAGAGGTTGAGATAGAGGTTATCTTTGCTGAAGGTGTTTCATAAAGGTTGATAGGGACTCCGGTAGAGGTATATACAGGTTTGCTGATTATTACTCCTTCAGAAACGGTTGCACCTACCGATTCCCCTCGTTGAACTGTATCCCCAGGCGCTGGAACGGTTTTCATAACTGTGCCAGCCGGGTACTCTTTGCTTTCCGTTTTGCTGACCGGTAAGAATTGCAGCCCCAAGGACTGTAGATAAGCTGATGCATCAAAACCTGGCATCCCTCTGACATCGGGAAGTTCTATTGTCATCGGTGCGGTCAAACGTACAGTAATCTTGTATCCTATAGCGGAATCAGGTTCAGGGTCCTGCCAGATAATAATACCTGTAGTAAGACTATCGGTATAGAAAGAATCCGGACGTACAAATAAGGGAACCGAATCAGGATCACAACCAAGATTTTCAGCAATAAAAACTCGTGCCGAATCAGCTGTCAAACCTATAAGAAACGGTGCTTTCTCCTCAATATAACCTGCAAAACCTACTCCTGATACAGCCAGAAGCGCTATTATACCGAGAAGCAGGCGTTTTGTTGGTTTCTTTCGTTCCATAGTCTAGATTTTAGGAAATTCAAGCTGGATGTCAAGATTAAGGGTACGTCAAATTGCTTGACATGTCAATTCCGACCTTTACAATCCCACAGTGAGTATTAGAGTTCTATCCCGAGAAACTGCAGCCAAGATAGCTGCAGGAGAAGTAATTATAAGGCCGGCATCGGTCGTAAAGGAACTTGTTGAAAACTCATTGGATGCCGGGGCAAAAAAAGTTGAAATTTACCTGGAGCAAGGAGGGAAAAAAATCATCCGAGTTGCAGACGACGGTGAAGGAATCCCACCTGATGAGGTCGAGCTTGCGGTACGTCGTTTTGCCACCAGCAAACTTGAAAGTGTCCAAGACTTAACTCGCATTGCCAGTTACGGATTTCGTGGCGAAGCTCTTGCCTCAATGGCTGAAGTTTGTGAATTGAAAATCGAAACTCAAACTCAGGATTCGGAAGTAGGTTCTTCTTTACTGATAAAGGCAGGTGACATCAAGGAATACCGCGAGATTGTTCGTGCTCCGGGCACCACGGTTACAGTTCAAGACCTTTTCTTTAATCTCCCTGCCCGACGCGCTTTCCTGCGAAACGATTCATACGAAACAAGGCTGGTTCTTGGTGCCGTGAGGAACTATGCCTTGTTGGAACCGGAGATTCGTTTCGAGATACGATCCAATCGGAAAATCCTGGACTCATACCGACCTTCTAAGGAATGGATCAAACGCATACTCGATGTCCTCCCTCAGCTAAAAAAAGTAGAGCTCATATCCATAAGCCAAAAGCATCAACTGCTCACACTCGATGGTTTCATTGTAAGACCCGATCAAAGCGGGGAAGTAAGCAAGGTGCAAAAAACCTTCTTCAACGGTCGGCCTGTTCTTTACCGAACTGTGTACCGGGCAATCATGGAAGGGTTTGGTCCTCAGTCTAACAATCTCGTGCCTTTCTTTGTCTTAAAACTCGTCTCACCCCCCGAAATGCTCGATTCAAACATCCATCCTGCTAAAACCGAGGTACGTTTTCGCGACGAAAGGTTTTTGTACGATTTTGTTTTTCAAGCTGTACGCAAGGCAATTCACAGGGAAGCGGTATCAAACCTCGAAGGTTTTCCCATGCACACATCCGCTTCCTCACTCCGTCCATACCTTTCTCGCACTACACATCAGAATATGCCAGCTACTCCCCAAGATTTACCTCAGCTAACAATGCCACCGACTACAGTCTTCTCTCCGTCAAGACCTGTACCTGCGGAAATCTCGAATTCACCTATGGAATTACCTGATTCCTCCTACTCCCAAACCGGATTCTGGCAATTACAGAACACCTATATCCTTGCCCAAGTCTCCTCAGGTCTGATCATCGTAGATCAGCATGCGGCCCATGAACGTATACTGTATGAAGAAATGCTTGAACAACTGGAAGGTGTGCCAAGGCAACGCTTACTCTTTCCATTGATAGTCGAGCTTACATCAGAGGAATCTGCTACTTTCGAGGAAATATCAGATTACCTAGGGAAACTGGGCTTAGAAGCCAAGTCCTTCGGCCCGAACCAAGTAATCGTAGAAACCCTTCCCGCAGACGCTAAATTTGGACAGTCTGATTTGAAGGAACTCTTCAGGGAATTCAATCAAACCGATGAAGTCAGGCTGGGCAATCGCGATAAAATGGCAGCCATCATTGCATGTCACGGTGCGATCAAAGCAGGACATATTCTTTCTCAGCCTGAAATGGAATCGTTAATCAATCGACTTTTTTGCTGCAAAACCCCTTACTTTTGTCCGCATGGTCGACCTACGGTCATAAAATTCACCATGACCGATTTGGACAAACGGTTCGGCAGATTTTAACGAATCCGGATGAACGAGCGTCTTGTTCCGGTAATTCTCGGTCAGACAGGGGTAGGAAAAACCGAAGTCGCTTTTGAATTGGCCCGGAGATATAACTGGGAAATAGTATCGGTTGATTCCCGTCAGTGCTATCAACTCATGGAGATAGGCACTGCCAAACCCACCGCTCAGATGAGGGAACAAGTCCCACATCATCTTCTGGATCTCTGTCCTCCTGACCACCAACTCTCAGCAGGGGAGTTCGCACGTCATGCCTGGGAGCTTTTGAGCAATCTTGATCGACCGATTGCCGTCGGAGGTTCAGGTTTTTACCTCAGGGCAATATTCGAACCCCTGCATACCAACCTGCCCCACAATCCCATAATCAGGGAGGAACTGGAAACCTTGCCGACCCCGACACTCGCTCGTAAACTCAGGGCCGAGGACCCCGAGACCGCGGACCGACTTCACCCTAACGACCGCCAGCGTATACTTCGCATGCTCGAGGTTTGCCTTGCAGCGCGTCGACCTTATTCCGAATTAATTGCTCAACCTGCACCCCTCCCGCCTGTTAAACCCTTCTATGTCGGCTTGAGATTATCACGGTCAGAGCTTGCGCAAAGGATTAAAACGAGATTAGAGAAGATGCTTGCGGAAGGCTTTATCGACGAGGTCCAAAGACTCAAAAGGATGGGGTTCTCAAAAGACCTTTACGCGTTCAACGCCTACGGTTATCAGGAGATATTCAGCTATATCGAAGGTGAAACATCACTTGAAGAAACCAAAGAGATAATCATAAAGAAGATACGCGCCTTTGCCAAACGCCAGAAGACTTTTTTCACCGCTCTTGGAGATACCAACTGGGTAGATGCAGAAAGTAAAGAGAACGCCATCCAATCGATTGAAGAACTTTTGAGGAATGAATTTCTTACATACTTCAGGTAGCGGTCTAATCGAACTCGTACTGGAGAAGTTCAAAGTCGAATAACTCGGATCCTTTTGATTCCAATTTATCTTCTATTATCCCGACATCCGGAGCAAACCATATCGTTCGTACCAAGGCGGAATCCCCTGGGAAGGTGATTTCTATATGCGCACAGCTGTCGAAGCTGAACGCAGATGTACCCCGGCTACGGATCTCGATCACCTCGGCGAAACCGTCTTCATTGTATGCCCATTTTTTCCCTTCCCACAAAGGCATCTCGCAGATTTCACCTTCATTCGGGGGTAACGCCCTGCTGTAGATTCTTACCGATTCGAAAACACTCCCCTCCTTAACTGAAAAGTAATCCAGAGAGTCCATGTTAATATTTTCTGCAGTTGAGTCCTTCGTTTCGATATGCCAGAGGAATTCCCCGTCACCGCGGTCTTCTTTAGAATAGATATTCCTCGTAATCGATTTCGGGATATTGGTGATCAACCAGATAAAACCGTCGTAGTATAAACTGTAACCCCTTTCCATAGGAAAGTAGTTCTGTACATGCACCTGTATCGCATCCGTAACACAATCTGTTGTATCAATTATCGTATCCCTGTCCGTTACGGTAAGGTTAACATTGAAAGTCCCTGAATAATCCGGTGAAATCCAGAAGATTTCTGAACCATCCTGAGATCCCACGAGAGTGCCGGCGTCGACTTCCAGGTTGACTTTTACAGAATCGCCATCTGGA
Source organism: Caldifarciminota bacterium (assembly GCA_016934635.1). Classification (GTDB taxonomy): domain Bacteria; phylum Hydrothermota; class Tepidihabitantia; order B3-TA06; family B3-TA06; genus WJJO01. The sequence goes on along the minus strand of JAFGSK010000021.1, from coordinate 14,798 downwards.
TCTGAAGCCTGGACTTTTATCTGAATCGTATCCCCTGCAACAATCAATGTATCTGAGGCTGGATCAACCTCGAATATTTCTATTATCGGCAGTTCGTTCTTGGCGCATCCTGCAAGGAATAAAATCGCCGCTAACGCTACGACAAACATAGAAACAACGATTCTTCTCATGACATTCTCCTTGATTGACCTGGCCTAGAATAACCCCTGTTGCAAAAAAGTCAAGCAGATGAAAAAAACTAGTGTAAATCGGAGTCTGTCAACTCGAACACAAGATCTACGGTATCCAAGGATACCCCGACTTGAACCATTCCTATATCCGGTGCAAACCAGTAATCGTTAGGTTGTCGTTCTTCATCATCTAGTTGAACGAACATACAATCGGTAAAAAGACCTGCCGGAACACTTCGTGGTCCTGAATAGGTAACCGTAGCCAGTGTTCCGTCTCCGATGTCCCAATATTTACCTACCCACAGAGGGAACAACAATCCCAGCAACTGTTCATCCTGGTTCGGGTCATCCAGGATTAACGAATCACCGGCAACGATGTAGTGCATCGTATCGTAAATGGTATCTACGTACTCAGCGCTGTCAAAATACTGCCTCTGGACCGACCAGTTTACCCTACCCGGACTCTGAGTGTAATCCACCACTGTAGCCTTGTAATACAGCGTATCGACAAAGACAACGAAATCCAGCACATCCATGTAAAGCCACTTGTACCCGAGACCGAGAGGAAAGTAGTTCTGGACAGTAACGGTAAACGTATCAACTATCTGGGCCATTCCATCGGATACGGTGCAGATTAAATCGAATACACCTGAATAATCAGGCGCAACCCAGGATAGATTTGATGCACCGGATGGCTCTGTAAGGCTGCCTCCCGAAGCTTCCCAGGCAAAGCTCAATTCCTGGCCGCTATCCTCGTCTGAAGCAAAGCAGGTAATGAGCACTGTATCACCTGCAGTTACGAGGTTGAGCCCGGTTATGCTGTCGATTTTCGGTCTTTTATTAACGAACACATCTATCGTAAGGGAGCCTGAGTCAGCATTGTCTTCGGGATCGGAAACTACACAGGTCAGGATATATGAACCTTCCTCTGCAGGAACCATCCAGATAAGGACAGATGAGTCGGTCGGTGTAAGGAACGCCCCTCCTGCAGGAACGTTCCAGTTGTAAGATAGTTCATCGTCCTCGTCAGGATCGGTTGCCTCACAAATGAACGTAACCGTATCTGACGCAAATATTCTGGAGCCTTCAGGAATATCTGCGTATAAATCTTCAATTACCGGCGGTTCGTTCCCACATCCGACCAAAGCAATCACGAATGCCGCTGTTGTAAATAATATGAACCCTTTTTTCAAATTTCCTCCTAACAAGTAGCTTAGGATATTCATCCAAACCCGCTTGTCAAGTTTGAAAAAAGCCCTAGTGTTGACCCGTAAGGAGTACTATGTCCTTATTCCCTAACTGTAAGCTGATTAGCTATCGATTAAACGCTAATTCCCTCACTACACTTCCTATTCAGTTTATCTTAAGAGTACAAATCGTCTCAATTCCAAAAAAAGTGTAAGCGCCTCTCAGTAAAATATCCCTTGTCTTATTCTGTCGTATCGTACTCTACAAGCTTCAGGATGTAGTCTATATCTCCCGCAGGTATGTTCATGCTTCCAGAGGTCTGTACTATCCCCATATTAGGAGCGAGCCAGAACTCGTCGCCGCCGCGCTGGCCTCCGGTAATTACCATATGCAAACTCAAGTAGTAGGTTCCTGTCGGTACTGTTACATCTATCCCTTCTGTGATTTTTGCAGTCCCACCGTCTTCAGTATCCCAGGATTTATTGACCCATAAGGGTTCAAGAAACGCCAGATACTCATCTTCAAGCTTTGGGTCATTGATCCATACAGCATTGCCTATCACCTTTTGAATTATCGTATCAACCGGATTGGTAAGGACGATTGAAACCAAATCGAAGCTACGCTCGATGTACCAGTAGACGGTATCACCAACCAGCATACTGTCAACGATGGTTGCCGTGTAAGTTAGTGTATCCGGAGAGTCATTCGGCAGTAAGATATTGGCTTTGTATATCCAGTAGAATCCTACAGCCTTTGGAGAGTAGTCTTCTGCGACCTGAATCGTTATTGTGTCGGATACTGATTCGTCACGATCATCGGTAACCGTACAGATAATCCTGTAGCTTCCTGCAGAATCCGGTGCAGGAGCTACCCAGATCACAACCGAACTGTCCTGTGGATATAAAAAAGTTCCGCCGTCAGGTGCAGTCCAGGTGTAAGTAAGGACATCATCGTTCGGGTCGGTCGCAGTGCAGGTTACTGTGACTTCTGAACCTTGCGTAACCAACGTATCGGATGACTCCAGATCAGTTATTGTAGGCGGTTCATTCTTTGCGCATCCTGTGAGGTAAAACCCTCCAATGATCACAATCACCGCTAGAATGATTAATCCTTTCTTCATACTTTTCTCCTCAGTTTGGATTGTTTGACAAAACGCTACTGTCAGTATATGTGATATATTCCTGCTGTCAAGATTAACTCTATTCCTCAATCACCTCAATCTCGACCGATTTGGCATCCATGTTAACGGAATTACCACCTGCTTCACATATGATTTCGTATTGCCCTTGTGAATTAGGGACTACCCAATGTACTTGTGAAGTGTCTATATAATCGCTCGGCAGGTAAGGGAATTCTATAAAGGTTCCACCGTCCGGAGCATCCCATACAAACATCATCTTATCCGAATTCTTGCCGCTTACGAAAGCTGTAATCGTCAATGAGTCGCCAAAACCAGCAGTATCTCGATCCACGCAAAGGCTGTCGTAATTGCAACCACCAATGTAATCTAAGCACCCCACGCCACCGAGGGAGAAAGACGCCAGAATAACAAGTGATGCACTCACTGATATTGTTAATAGAAACGTTCTCTTCACACTTTTCATAAGGCCTCCTTCTAAGACTATGTATATCTTTTAGACTCGGATCAGGTAGAAAGGTTTAAGTCATCAGCCAGTCTAGTTGATCAGTGCCCCTACTCCTCAATCACCTCTATGGTTAAAGTGTCAGAGTCCGTTGCCCCGTCATTATCGATAACCGTACAGGCAATACGATAACTCCCGGTATCCACCGGTGCTTCCCAGTATCTATATGCCTCATAATTGGGGAACGCTTGGAAGTCCAGAAAAACCCCTCCATCAAGAGTTTCCCAAGAATAATCGAGAGATGCATCACCCGTCATTACATCAGGTTCCCATATACTGGATCTGTAATCAGGATCATCAGCCTTACAGAATACTTCAACAGTATCACTTGGCTCGATTATTTCATTATCCAGTGGTTTATAAATACTAGCCTCAAGCCTTTCGATAACCGGCGGCTCGTTTTCGCAGCCGACCAAGGCCAAAAACGATAAGAACATTACAGGAAGGATAAGATTGATATACTTCATGTCCACTCCTTTCTTAAATCCCTTCTTTGAAGCATTAGTATAGGAAGTTATATTCTCAAGTCAAGGTCCAAGCATATTAATCCCCTTGACTAAAAACGACTTACGCATATGCTTGTGAATGGAGCTTCTCACCGGCAAACGCTTCCTGGCTTTGCGCTGCGCTGTTGTGATAGGTGCAGGACTGGTGCTCGGACTTCTCGTGGATGCAACATGGCTTTGGTGGGCTGCCTTAATTCTGGCCGGGTCAAGCATCCTGCCTGCGGTATTCATATCACCGAGATTCCTGTACGTAGCCCTTTTCTCTCTTGCGGTATCGTACGGTCAACTATCGTTGCCTGCGCCCTTTCCTGACGATAACTACGGCAAGACCATCGAGATCGAGGCAACTGTAACAGGCTCTCAGGGAAGCTATACCGAGTTAATGATTACCTCACCTGAGGGGATTAAAGGACGTAAGGCTCTTTGCTATCTTGAGAAAGACGAAGATTTAGGCACCAGACTCTCGATAAAAGGCGAGTTGCAGAAGCTAAACTACCCGCGAAATCCCGGGGTACCCGGCAGGAACAAACGTCTGGAACGCGAAGGCGTAATCGGCAGGATTTTACACGATAAGGTAATCAAGCTGGATACACCGAGAGGTCTACGCAAATGGTTGAACGACGTAAGGGCATCGGTCATCACCAGATGCAAAGACCTTTTCGGAAAACAGGCTACACTTTACGCAGCAATTCTTCTTGGAGAACGAGCGGATTTATCTGACGAGATGTTTGCCAACCTAAAACGTACCGGTACCTTACACATTCTGGCCGTGTCAGGTCTGCACGTAGGTGTATTAGTTGCCTTTCTGTTCCTGCTTTTGCGATTCTTTCATGTTCCCAGATGGCTGATTCTTCCATTACTTGCGGTAATACTCATCTTCTACACCGCATTGGTAGGTCCCAGACCTTCGATTATTCGTGCATCGGTGATGAGCCTGTTTATAGCAGGAGGGTTCTTGTTTGAACGCAAGGTCTTGCCATTAAATAGCTTAGCTATTGCGGCTCTGGTTTTAATGATAGCCCAGCCTTCCGAGATACTGACTGCTGGGTTTCAGCTGAGTTTTGCAGCAGCATTCGGAATAATACTTGGCGCAGGTTTTGTTCAGGAACTGTTCAGCTCGTCCCAATCGAAGAAGAAACTTAGGAAAAAGAGCCGATTCAAGATTCCAAAGCCTGTTTTTAAATGGATAATTTTACCACTTGTACTATCTTTTTTTGCTACCTTATTTACCATGCCTTTTTTGGCTTTTCACTTCAATGAAGCCACCCTGGGGCCTTTACTCGCTAATTTACCAATCTTACCTCTTGTCTCCCTGACTCTTCCTCTTGGTTTAACAATACTACTGGTGAGTATAATCTGGTTTCAAGGAGCTCAATTTCTCGGTTATGTTGTATCAGGATTCCTCTGGACTATCGAGAAACTACTTCAATTTTTGCCCGGAACCCTATGGAAAACCGGACCTTGGCCAATTGCGTCAGTAGTCGGTATATTCCTTGGTGCATTGTTAATTCATTCCGAGAAAAGCAGATCGAACAGGTTTAAATTAGCTCTAGGGGTACTGCTCATCAGTGCAAACCTTGGTGTATGGCCCTGGGCATTGGAATCAAAAAAGCCAGTAATAACATTCCTTGATACAAGAAACGGCAACGTAACCCTTCTTGAATCTGATGGATACAATATATTGATTAACCCAGGGTCAAAGGCTGAACATACTGTTGCTGACTATCTCCATTCACAAAACATACGGAAGATAGACTACCTGCTTTGCCTATCTGAGAAAGATGGCGACACGAGCGGTCTGGACATGATCAAAGACGATTTTAACGTGAAATATATTGCCAAAGACTCTAACCTGCCCATTGCTGCAAGGATTGCGCTGCCTTCGTGCACATTAGCCTATGATATAGGGCATGAACCGTTCTATACAGTATGGACCGATGTATACCGCATAAGATTTACTTCGGAGAAACACCATATTGATACTACAGCGGACATAAACTATATTCTTAACGAAATCGTGCAACCTATTGACCTTACAAATGTTACGTTCTCGAAGGAATTTCTGTATTCAGATGTAGGCGTAGTGATTCGAGAATGCGGAGGATTGCGGTTGAAACTATAAGACGAGACATCTATCGCCGCTAAGACCCGTGTTTTTTTAGCTGTAACCTTGACTACTATGCCTTCTCCCCTATAATAATAACTGGCTCAGTAACTGAGGTAGATCATTGGAAAATTGGGTGTATTGCATTTTCTGCATCACCTTCTATGAATTCCCCAATGGGGCTCCCTAAAATCGCGAAACGATTTTTTTAGGGCGAAGGGGGCGAACGGCTTCGACGGAGTGTTAAGATGCGGAAGAGTGCATGGCGAGGAGCCGTCGTAATCTCGTTAAACCTTCGACGGGAATAACAGCTGCCAATAACAGCTACGCTTACGCTGCTTAAGTAGCGGCGTCGTCGACACTATGTTTTACCTGTTCGGCATAGCGTTCGGCGTATTTTAAGGACGGGTGAAGCCTGGAGACCGCCATCGACTCCAGGTGGATTTTTTAGATGGCTGGCTCCCTAGTGGATTGTCACAAGTCAGCGAAGGAGCGAGACTTATAAGTTGTGACTAACCATGTAGCGCTCGACCGTTGACCACTTCGGACGCGGGTTCGATTCCCGCCGCCTCCATTAATCTTCGTCTTCGACGAATCTTTTAGGAGTAACTACTAAGTAGTTACTCCACCCAACCTTATATTCAAAAGCGCCGCTCAGGCGCTTTTTCTATTGTTCTAAACTTGGGGGCCCCACAGCTTCGCGTAGCGAAGGGGTGGGGTGGAAAAAGTAGGACAAAAGCATGACAAAAGTGGTATAAAAGCTCCCCAAAAGCAGGACAAAAGCTGCCTGACACCCTGAGAGGGTGTCCTACTTTGTATCTCATAGGTTTTTTGACGGACTGGAGAGTCCGTCCTCCATTCACGATTAGAATGAAATAATTCTGGAATAATGAGAACGGTAGGGCAGCCTCTCCAGGCTGCCTGACACGCTGAGAGGATGTCCTACCGCCTCTGCAACGGTTGGGGGATAACCTGCATGTAATCTTGCAGCTTTAACTCAGCCGCGAGACTAAAATCTCGCGCTTTTTTTTTTCCGGTCGGAAGTGCGTTGAAAACCCAAATTATACCTTTGTTGCACAGACTTTCCAGTCTGTACCCGATTGATGCACAAGTTAGAGAACCCGTTCCACACACCTTCGGAAAACATAGGGGCCAACCTCAGCGTCCATGTCTTCCTAACGACAAGAAAGACCTATTGAACGACTACCGCCTTGGAAGAAATTGCCTTCCCGTTTGATCTCAGAACGATAAGGTAGACGCCTACGGATAAATCTAACTCCACTGAACCTCTTGAGAGAACGCTTATCTCGGACACCCTCTGCCCTAGAGGGTTGTATACATCGATAGTCCCCTCTTGACCTTGGGGTAAGATGTAATCAACCCTGAGTCTATCTAAAACTACACAGATCTTAATCCTGATACCAGACCCGTACGAGGATCCATGATCCGGCTCCTCCGCCACTCCCTCGACTCCACTGCCGTTAATCCATGCGGTACGGCTGAGGTCGTGCCTGTCCATGGGCCATGAAGAATTTGCTAAAGGCGCGGACCCCTGCACCGCGTAGAGATAATCGTTCGTTCCTGCGTACACCGTACCGTTCGGACCAATGACCGGGGTTGAAACGTATTCCGCCGAATCATCTTCGAGCATGCATTTCCAATTCAGGTCTCCTGCATCGATCTCGCACAGCGAGGGCACTGACTCGCTTCCGCACAATCCAACGTACAAGAAGCCGTTCGCGGCAAATGCGGGATCGGTCATCATCCCTTCTATTTGATACCGCCATTTCTCTTCCCCTCCTTGCTCGAACGCGTGAAGCGAACTCAGGGCGCTATCCCTTGCGGTTACGTAGACTACCTCATCAAAGCCGATCACGGGAGAACCGACAACTGCTCCGTCAGTCTTAGCGATCCACGAAACCGAACCGTCTAAAGGATTAACCGCGTAAAGACAACTGTCTTCTCCACCGAAATAGACAGTACCGTCCGAACCGATTGCCAGACCGGACATCGTATTACCTCCAACCAGTTCTCTCCATTTTTCAGTACCGTCCGGATTCAAAGCGTATAAGTAACTCATGTATCCGTAGTAGATAGTCCCGTCCGCTCCGATTACGGGAGATGGTCCCATATTGGTGTTAACCGACCAGTTGAGGGTCGAATCGGAGTTCACCGAATGCAGATAATCCCACTCCTTGCTCAAACCGACACTGGTAAAAAAGTAGAAGGTCTCATCAGGCCCGATTGCCGGCGACCGGGAATCGCGCTCCCAGGCAATGTCGTCCTTTCTCGAAGCCAATTCCTTTCTCCATTCGCGCTCGCCTGTCAGATGGTTCATGGCAAGGGCGTATCCGTAAGAGTAACCGGTTATACGAGACATCAGACACAAGTATACGGTGCCGTCCGTACCCAGTACCGGGGTTGACAACTCCACCCCTTTTGTAGGAAAGGCTTTCTGAACACTTTCATAGTCGTTCATGTCTACGTACCACTTGAGCGTGCCGTCAGGGTCAAGGGCATAAAGGGAACCCTTGAATCCGGGAGAACTCAGCACGTACCTGTTGGTTGTAAAGTAAATGGTGTAGTCCGAACCGATTGCAGGAGAACCCACTCGTTCTTCAGCTTTGTAGCTCCACTTGATCTCGCCGACCCCGGCTTGAGCTTCGGCATTTGCGGAGATTAGATAAAAAAGAACTGGCGCCAGTCTATACACTTATCCTCCTAATGTAGGATTTTAATTCGCCAATCTTAATTAATCTGATACGCAAGTCAACCCTTGCTACAACCTGTTCTACACGCTGTGGAGGACGGGTTCTCTAACCAGTCTATGATGTGCCTTGACAGGACAGCCTTAAAAGGTATTATATAGCCATGTTTTGGGAGCGGCTTTGAGTACTTTCTGGATTACCTTCCTAGCTATTCTTGGCGCTGTTGGAGCGATTGTAGGTATAGGGTGGTTTATCTGGTGGTTAGTGGAGCGGCGACCCAATAGAAAGTATAAGAAGGAAACTCAAAAGATACTCAGTGAGATGCGGGATGAGATTAAGGAGCTCAAAGAACAAAACACCCAGATGCAGTTCTACCTTAACGGCATCCCGGAAGTTCGGGACAGGCACAAGGCTGTAATCTACCGCGACGCTTTCCGCGCTATGCGCGAGTACCGACATAAGGAGGCAATCGCAAAATTCCAGGAAGCCCTACCCCTTGCCTCCAACCCCAGCGAGCGCTGCGCCATACTTAACTTGATTGGAGCGAGTCAGATAAAGAGCGGAGCTAACCGCGACGCGGAAAAAACCTTCCTTGAGATGATTCGCATCGCGGAGCAGGCCAAATTCGACGAAGGCCTATTAGCTGGCTACGGCAACGTCGGAATTGTCTATCATAATCTGGGTAAAATCAAGAAGTCATTAGAGTATTGGCATAAGGCATTAGGAATAGCTGCGGAGAAAAAAGATCTCGTAGTACAAGCCAACGTAACTGGTAATATAGGATATGGTTATCAGAGCTTGGGGGAATACAAGAAGGCCTTAGATTATCACATGAAAGCACTAAAGTTAGCGGAGCAACTCGATAATTTGAATATACAAGCAAACCAACTCAGTAACATTGGACTTGTGTACTACGCTCTTTTAGAACTTCAAAAGTCGCTTGAGTATCACAAGAAGGCTTTGGAAATAACCGAGCGAATTGGTAACTTAGAAGCCAAGGCCAGCATTTTCGGCAATATCGGAATTGTCTACTATACACTTCGAGAGAATGACGAAGCACTTGGATATTTCAAAAAAGCATTAGAGATTGCTAAAGCGATAGGCAAAAGCGAGAGTCAAGCTAGGGAATTCTGCAACATTGGACTTGTTTACGATACACGTGGCGAGCTTCAGAAGGCTCATGAGTATTATGAGAAGGGATTGGAGATAGCAAGACGAATCGGAAATCTTGAGGTACAAGGCAACGCACTCTGTAACATCGGTACTATTTACGGACAATTAGGTGATTACAATAAAACCCTTGAGTACTATCTACAGGGACGGGAAATTTTCGTAAAGATCGGGGCTAAAGGAAAGATCGAGGACTGTAACCACAACATTGCCATTGCCAGGCAAAAGCTTGCCGGGCGGTAGGGCAGCCTCTCCAGGCTGCCTGACACCCTGAGAGGGTGTCCTACCGCCTCTGCAATGGTTGGGGGATAACCTGCATGTAATCTTGCAGCTTTTACTCAGCCGCGAGACAAATGCCCGAAGGGGGCACAGTGAGTTTCGCACTACATGCCGGGCGGTTCATGACGCGAAGCGGCGAAGCCAACCGCCCAACAATCTTTTGGATTGACACAACGTGTATCAGGAATATAGTTGGCTCTATGAAAAAGGTTATTGTGACAGGAGCGAACGGGCACCTGGGATATACCTTGACGAAGCTGCTTTTGGAAAAAGGTTACAAGGTCAGGGCAACGGTACGGAACACCGATCCGGAAAGAATAGGACATCTACTTGAACTCGACGCGGAGATCGTCCAGGCCGACATAATGAAGCCTGAAACCTTGAAGCAAGCCATGAAAGGCATTGACGGAGTATTTCAGGTAGCGGCCGTGTATAAACTCTGGGCAAAGGATCCTGAGAAGGAGATAATCGATCCCTGTGTGAAAGGTGGATTGAATGTACTCGAGGCTGCGAGTCACGCAAAGATCAAGAAGATTATTTTCACCTCCAGTACCGCTGCCGTCGGTAATCACGCTCCAGCAGATCGTGCATTAAACGAGGAGGATTGGAACACCGATGCCAGGCTGGCCTACGTAAAAGCCAAAACAATTGCAGAACGCAAGGCCTGGGAGTTTAGTAAAAAAAACGATCTGAACATGGTGGCAGTCAATCCAGGCGCCATCATTGGACCTGGATTCTTTCGCCATACACCGTCCACCGAGGTCCTGGAGCTTGCCCTGCGAAATAAGCTACCCGGGATTCCTCCCTATTCATTTACCTACGTAGACGTACGTGACGTTGCCCGGCTTCATCTGGCGGCCTACGAGGCCAAGAACGCCGAAGGACGCTATATAGCTGCGGATAAATACCTGACCCTTTCTGAATTACTCGAAGAGGTTAAGAGAATTGATGATTCGATCAAGATTCCCAAGATGAAACTGTCCGCCCCCACATTAAGATTCTTTTCGGCTTTTGACTGGCTCGGGAACAAACTCTTCGGCAATGACAGACAAATGACCCTTGAGTCCGTCTCTGAATTCGCCAACCGGCGTTCTTATCTCACCGCAGATAAAGCAAAGAAGGAGCTGGGTTGGAAACCTATGGATTTTACGAAAAGCCTTCGAGATACCCTGGACTGGATAAAGAAAATTTTTATTGATAAGTAACGTTTGCCTCTTTATTACATGACTTGACACTAAGCCGGCTCTGGGTATAGTAAACGCCATGAGGTTTTATGTTAAGGCTTGATCATCTCATCATACACATCGATAGCGACGAGGAAATCCTGAATAAACTAAAGAAAAAAATATCCCCGCTAGGGTACCCTTTTGATCCGGAGTCGGGCAAACAAACCACGGAGTTTAAATCTTCCAATATCTGGATCGGCAATCAGTCCTTGGAGCTTGTACGTTTGCTTGAGCCTTCTGGCTCAGGATGGGAAAGGCGCTGGGTGGAAAGATACAACCAGGGACATCGAGGGGCATGCGCTTTAGTCATTGCAACACGCGAACTTGTAAGACTTCGCAAGGAATTGGAGAAAAAGCGTCTTCAAATCTATGACGAAAAAAAAGTCTCCCCAAAGGACATCATCGGCATATTTACCGATCTCCTCGGGATAAAGAAATCTGTCCCCTGGAAAAAAATATACCTTGCCCCGATCCCGGGCACGGAAATGGAGATCGGCTTCATAGAGTATGAATCGGACGCCGAAGCGAATCTTCAACCTTTCAGGAAACCCAATGCCGAGGAAAACGGAATCACGGGAATCCACAGGGTAAAGATATACCTGCCCCAATGGGAAGAAGGGATCGAATATCTGGGTACGATCTTCCCCCAGCTTACGGAAAGCAAAGCCCAGTACAGGATAAGGTTACGGGATACAGAGCTTTTTTTCTTTCGTTCCGAACCGGGAGAGTTCAGCGTCAAGCTGGAAACGCACTCGGAGAAGAAGGAATTCGTGGGAGGAAAATTCGAGATCGAAAACGTAGTTGTAAAGACGACCGGTTGATCAGGTTTTTTTTGAAAGATACGGAGACCTCAAAGGTTACATACCGGTATCTTGGAAGCTTTTGTTCCAATAAATCCAAAATTGCTTGACTCCCGGCTTGCTGCGAATAGAATTTAATAAACGGAGGAATAAATAATGAATCAAGGAGATAAACCTGTACGCAGGTTGGATGTTGAGATTAAACCGGATGAGGCTGAAGGAATCTACTCGAACCTGGTTCTGGTCGCTCATTCGTCATCTGAGTTCATAATTGACTTTGCGCGTATGCTGCCGGGCCTGCCCAAGGCAAGGGTATTCTCGCGAATCATCATGTCGCCTCAACATACGGAGCTTCTTCGACGCACTCTTGAAGAAAACATAAAGAAATATGAAACACGTTACGGCAAGATAGAAGTTAAGGACAAACCGGGTGAACAAAAAGAGATGGGGTTTGCTCCTCCGGAGCACGCCTAGCGCATTGCGCTGGTTGGGTAAGATAGCCGCCGAAGAGAAGACGGCGCTTTACCTGGTTGGAGGGGCGATCCGCGACATGGTTTTAGGTAAAAGGACCCGGGATCTGGACCTTGCCTGCGAAGGAAGCGTAAAAAAAGTCGCAAGCCGGCTGAGTAAGGAACTCAGCACGCCTTTCACCCATTACCAACAGTTTATGACTGCGACTCTAGAAGGACCTGAGGAGTCCCGTATCGACATTGCAGAAACCCGCCGCGAGACCTATCCTGCACCGGGTGCGCTTCCCGAGGTTGAGAAAGCTTCGATTATGGAAGACTTGTATCGCCGGGACTTCACCGTCAACGCAATGGCATTATCCCTTAATCCTCGGGATTTCGGCGAGATAATCGATCCCACTGAAGGCATGGTTGACCTCAGGAAAAGGCTTATTCGGGTACTGCACGAGAAAAGCTTTTCCGACGACCCGACCCGGGTATTCAGGGCGGTTAGATACGCTGAGCGCCTCGGTTTCAGGATTGAATCCCGGACATTGGTTCAGCTTAAAGGGACGGTAGAAATGATACACCGTCTATCCCCTGAAAGGCTTTTCTACGAACTGCAATGCATTTCGAGAGAAGCAGGCGACGCACGGGTTCGGATTATAAAAAAATTAAGACGTCTGAACGCTCTTTCATTCCTCGGGGAAGCTTTAAAACCCCTCTCTGCTGCGCGTCTCGGACGAATACCTGACGATCAGGCCTGCGAGTTCCTGTGCCTTTTCCTCTCTCATTTCACCGACGAATATGCGAGTAGACTCCCTGTTAAAAAGGCATGCCTTGAGACGACAAACACATTAAGGAAAGTAAATCCTGTACTTGCCAAGTTAGCCGGATTGTCCAGTCCGTCCTCGATCACGAGGTTCCTGTCCACCCACGATAAGAGAGGTCTCAGGATAATTTCCCAAACAAGCGATTCAAAAGGCTGCCGGAAGATCAAGGACTATCTTGAAATCTACTCAAAGGTAAGGATTAAGACTACGGGCGATGATTTGAAAAAAATGGGAATATCCCCGGGGCCTCGCTACCGAAGGATACTGGATGACCTTCTCGATGCAAAGCTGAATGGTGTACTTGAAACCAAGCGTCAGGAAACAGAATTCGTGAAGAAAAAGGAGAATTGATGTACGGATGCATTAATAGATTCCTCGACCCTCAGTACTGGTTAGGTATGCTCATGGCTGTTCCTGCTATTATCATCGGCCTGACCTTTCACGAATTTGCCCACGCCTGGACAGCTGACAGGCTAGGAGATCCCACTGCCAAGGCTTTGGGTAGACTTACTTTTAATCCTTTGAAACATTTGAGTCTGATCGGAACCATCTGCTTCTTCATTTTTCGGATAGGTTGGGCGAAACCGGTCCCGGTTAATCCCGAAAATTTCAAAAATCCCAGGAAAGGAATGATCCTGGTCTCTATATCCGGTCCGATGGCCAGTCTCATTATTGCGATAGCCTTCGGGGTCATAGCCAGGCTTTTAAGCTTTTTCATCCCTCCTGATCCATCCTCAGTCGTCGCGGTTTACCTTTACTCGATACTGGTCTTCGGAACCATCCTCAACACAGTTTTCGCTATCTTTAACATCCTACCCATACCTCCCCTGGACGGTTCCCAGATCCTTTTCAATCTTCTGCCGTTGCGCTATAACAATATCGTTATCTGGCTGCAGCGTTACGGATTCCTTATCTTGTTAGTTTTCATCGTGATTCTTGGTCCGTTCCTGTGGTTCATCCTCGGCACACCATCCATGTTGCTTTCAAGATTACTTGTAGGCGATAGGATAATGAGTATAATTCAGTATATTTAGGATGGCAAAAAGAACCAAGCGTAAGGCGAACCCGACCAGGTCAAAATCCACAAGGAACTCAACTTCTAGACCCGCAAAGAAGAAAGACAATACCGACGTAATTATTGGGCTTCTGCTGCTGCTTTTGGCCGTATACCTGGTAATCAGCCTTTCGAGCTTCAATCCTGAAGGCACGTTTGCCGAACCGCTCAACTGGGGGGGCGGACTCGGCGTTATCGTTGCCGGAAAATTGTACGAATGGCTCGGCGTAGTAGCATATCTTATCCCGGGGTTACTAATATTGTGGGGGATAAACCGCATCCTTCGACGACCGATGAAGAAGCTCGTTCTCAACACCCTGCTTCTCGTGGGTTTTGGATTTTTCCTTCAGGTTACGTTGGGCTTCTTCGAAGCGCCTCTTTATCCTGTTAGAAACAATGCAGGCGTTATTACGGAATCATTTTCCCTAGGAGGTTCCACAGGCGCTGCTACATTCAGATACTTCTCCAATCTGATGGGAAAGGTGGGGTTGGCAGTTGTTCTCATCTTCCTTCTCCTGGTTTCCCTGGTTGGTTTCTTCGGGTTAAACCTCACCAAGGTCCTTTCCAGTATAGCAGAAAACATCTTGAAACCGGAACCTCGTGAACCCGAACAGAAGATTTCTCCAATCGTGGCGCCGACGTTCCAGGACTCTCATCTTGCCGAATTGCTC
>JAFGSK010000020.1 GCA_016934635.1 Caldifarciminota bacterium | reverse complement strand
GTAAAGGAAGCCCCAAAAAGCTGTTTAGTTAGTGGAATGAAGGATAATATTTGTCAGTTAACGAAGGTGTGCCTTACGTGTGGTTTCAGAAAGGAAGGAGACCACAAGGATAAGGGTGGCCTCAAGAAAACTTGGAGGTTAGCATGAAAAATGCATTGAAGGTTTTGTTCCTAGGTGTATATGTGCAGGTTTTTACCCTTGGATTAACATGTGGTGCTGATATTAAAGGAGATCTTACACTTCTTGTAGAGCAAGAAAGCGCATACTCACCGCAATGGTCTACCGACGGTACGAAGATCTATTTTGTGGAATCGTTAGATGAAATGGACGCCTTCGGACCTGGTTACGTCTGGTCGGTAGACATAAGTAACAAACAGGTAAGGCAGGAATCTGAGGATACGTTAGGAGTGATAGATTTTTCACCTGCCGGCAATCTCTGTGTTACTTACCTGGAGCAAGAGAAATGGATACGAGTGTTCGATACGGAAACTTGGACTTTATTCGATTCAATTGCTATGCCTGACGAGGCTTTCGAAGACTGGCGGAATAAGTTCTACTCACCCAGGTTTTCTTACGATTCGAATGACGTTTTTTATTATCACTACCATGTTTATTCCGATTCATCCTACCTTCACAAAGTGAACCTCGTTGATTTCACGGATGAGGTAATTCTTACTACTTCGGGTTCATCCCCACTGGCTCCAGGTCCCGGCGATTCGCTTATTGCTTTCGGAGATACTATCTACAACCTCAACTCGCAGGAACGGATCTTCATAGATATTCCTGAAGAATACATTCAATCTTCTGACTGGAACCCCGCTGACCCAAAAGAACTTCTTATCAGTTCAGGGCCTCAAGATGACATACTCGTATTCGACCTCGATACGAAGGAGGCCTCAAGACTCGATATACATAAAACCGTAAAGAGCGGATGGGTAGGTGATGCACAGTATTCACCAGAAGGAGACAGGATTGTATTCGGCACCCTGGATTCTGAGGCTACATGGTCGTTATGTCAATTTTTCGTGTTCGATCCTGAAGAATAAAAAAAGGAGGAAATAGACAAACAAACAGATTAAGCTCTAGGGAGAATAAACTCAAAAAAGATTAGGAGGAAATCTAATGAACTCTCATAAAAAAAGGCTGCTGATAATAGCAGCGTTAGCTTTAACGGCAAGCTATCAGCTGTCGACGGTGAGCTACCAGCAAGTAAACGTCCGCTCACTTGACAAACCGTTTTTTTTTTTAGAATGAATTTATATTTTTGGAGCGAGATGGGTAACAAAACCTGCGCTCTGTGCAGGGTAAGAGTGGGGCATGTAAAATAGCCCACTTGACAATTTGGAAAGAGATGTAGTGGAGTCGCGTGCACCGCGGCTGAGGGATTGACCCTTTTAACCTAAAAAAACCAAGCGCCCCGGTTGCGCGGCCCCATGAAAAATTGCTGGAGGTAAGTGTGAAGAAAATAACAAGACGAACGTTTCTGGGGTTGGTTACACTTTTGAGCTTTTCATGTACAGTAGAAGAACCCGAAATACTGTGGGAATACGATACTGGTAATGAACCGGTGAGTAGCTTGGCTATCGGTCATGACGGTACAATCTATTATATAGAAGAGTATGATCAACCCGTTTTAGTTGCCCTCAGTCCTTCAGGAACCTTAAAGTGGCGTTTTGAACCAGAAAGCTCGGGTTATGCGTCTATTCCCTCAATAGGGTCGGACGGAACAATCTATTTTTCTTTTAGTGAAGGCTTTGTCTTTGCCGTAAATACAGAGGGCACCTTGAAATGGCAACAGGAGACCGGAAACGGTGAGTACGGAGCCGGATGGCCTGCGATAGCTTCGGATGGCACTATCTACGTTGGAGCAACCGACGGTAACCTTTACGCATTCAGCGCTGGCGGCAATCAAGTATGGATGTATGAGAGGGCTTCAACACCTGTAATCGGCTCCGATGGAACTCTGTACTGCATAAGAAGCTTTCCGCCGAATTCGGAACCTTACGATTATTCTGATACCTTGATAGCATTGAACCCGAACGGAACACCCCTATGGGAATACGAAGCAGGAGGCAGGATTACGACCTCTGCTGCGATAGGTTCGGACGGTACACTTTATTTCGGGGTTACACCTGATTATGATGAACCTCCAATTGAAGAATCCTACCTTTACGCCCTTGGACCCGATGCAGATTTGAAATGGAAGTTTAAACTCGAAGATGATTTGATTGAAGTAACACCTATAATAGACGCAGACGGTAACATCTACACAGGTTCTTATCTGAAGTTTTATTCCTTAACACCGGAAGGTACACTCAGGTGGGGAGATGAATTTAAGGAAAACAAGAATTTCCCATCCCTGTATTTCAGGCATCCGATTATCACCTCGGATGGAAGCATTTACTTCGGCAGTAACAGCAGGTATTTATACGCAGTTGACTCTGAAGGGAATATTCTGCACGAATACAGACTTCCAAAGGGTATCTCATATGTCGTATACCCGACTATAGCCGAAGATGGAATCCTGTACTTCCAGATAATAAATGATGATGGTACCTACTTGTATTCAATATCTACCGAGTCGAAAGGACTTGCCTCTTCCCCCTGGCCTGCACAGCTGCACGACAACCAAAATACAGGAAGGGCTGAGTGATAATTGATAGGGAATTGGAAGATAAGCCAATTCGAAAATAAGAAGATGATTAAACCAAGGAGGTGATCGACAAACAAATCGATTAAGCTCTAAACAAGGATCAAATTCAAAAAAGGATTAGGAGGAAATCTAATGAAAAACAACTCCTTTAAAAGAAGATTGCTGATAATAGCAATCCTTGCACTAGTCGCAAGCGTAGGGCTTGCTATGTTAACCCAAACTGTTGACATGCCTTCAAAAAACGACGAAGGTAGAAACTCAATCTTTGAGTCGAGTGACGGCAAAAATGCAACTAAGAACTTTGGCTCACCAAGGTATTATTCCGATACTACCGATACGAATGCTTACGGCGGTGGATTTTATGCAACCTACTGGTTAGTGGAAGCTGTTGGTTCGGATACGACATATACGGATGACACGATAGAATTATCATTCAGAACGATTGCTGACCTTACGAGAGATACAACGATTCTGTTTCTATGCTGGGATCATGACGGTATCGAAATCGTTTCGGGGGATACAATTCAAACTTCCGATTTCGACGAAGACGACACTTTGACTGAAACTTTTGAACTGGTTTTCCCGAATACGGGCTGCTTTTGGGCCTCCTTCTTTGCCGGTTACTATACTGATGACACCACTGGGACACTGTCAGATACCAGTCAATTTACCTACAAGGAACTTTACTTCCGAGTTTTTGATGATTCAGTGGTAGTCACTGATACTGTACCTCTCGTTTTCTTCCCGACAATCGATACAACAGCCCTTGACGCCGATGAAGATACTTCGACAGACGGACTTATGTTTGCTGCTAAGTATCCGACATCCAATAAAGTCCAGGTTACGGGAAACGTTAAATACGCCAATTATGTTAATTACGGTAGCAATCCGAACGGTTGGCAGTATGACTATCGTGATCTGCCAGCAGAAGGTATCCTGGTCAGGGTAGAATGGCAGTCTTGGGGAAAAAATTACCACGAGGATGGCTATACCGATGAAAACGGAGACTTTACCCTGGATAAGGTCAGGAAGGACAGGGATTTAACCCTCTACTTTATGACCAAAGGATACGCTTTAAATGTAACTGGTCAAGATGGTCAAGTCTTTGGCTCTAACGTATCTCTTTGGTCCTGGACTAAGAATCAAAACGGTCAGGATCTTCATACCGGTAAGACCAATAAGAATATCGGAAACTTTGTTGTTGCAGGCGGCGGTGCACCATACGCCTGGGCAACGAGTGTTGCCTATCGATGCCGGTTGTTTTGTGAAAACGAATTCAAATGGGACCCAAACAAAAGGCTCGAATTTATAGGTAAAGTCAATAAATTCGAGTACCGTAGAGGTGATGAAGCAGTTTGGGTCGGAAATCCTTATCTATTCCAGGATTACAACTACTATTTTAGTAGATTGTACGGTCACTTTATCGATGACAGAATCGGCTATCTAGGATGGGGTAGTGCACCTGCAAACGGCGGTAGTCACACTAAACATGCTTGGAACGACAAATCGAGCAGAAATTTCGCTTATGCAACCGGCTGGGCGGATTTCTTCGGACTTCTCTTAGGTCTTGAAGACGACGATGTACATACAATGTGGGGTGCAGATAAACCCCTATGCGAGGATTTCTACAGTAACCCGTATCAAGATACTTTCCCCATGTGGCGTGATCACGGCATGTACTCGGGTGGGAATCCAAACTGTGAAGATGGACGAGAAGTAGAAGGTGCAGTAGTACAGTTCTTCTGGGATCTCTATGACGACGATGACTTCTATGATGAAGATTGGAATGGTGGCTACGACGATGACGATGTTCCTACTGATATTGGTAAAATCTGGGCTATTTTTAGTGACAAGAATTTTGCCTACAATGGATGGGATAAGATAGACTACTACAAGGATTGCTGGGACGATTACGGCTATCAGAACGTTGACGAAATGTACGACGTATTGTGTCACGAAAGCGGTTCAGGACGTACCGTTGTTGACCCCCCAAGTGATTTTACTGCAACCTGGGATGAGGATAACGATGAGGTCGATTTGACATGGACTCTTCCTCCAACCCCTAACAACGTAGGTCACTTTAAGCTCTACAAACAGAAATGGGGCCAGGGCTTTAATTGGAATATAGAGCCCTTTGAACATCGGGGCGAAAATGTTACAAGTTACTCGGATGATGAAGGGCCTTTCGAACGCGGTGCAATCTACCTCTACGCGATACGAGCTTGTGATAACGATACGTCAGTAATGGTTGTCAATGAAACAGTCGATACTGTTCGTGTACCGTTTGAGTTTTTTGAACCAGATCACATTGCTGATTTTATTCCTCTAGAGACTGCCAAAATAGGCGATCCTTTAGTACCTGGCAATTCTGGTTTGGTTTGCTGGGCCGCTGCCATTGACGAGAACACTGGTGAAGAACCTGCGGAGGTACTTGTCGACGTGTCGTACGACGGTGGTACGTCTTATACCAATGTTGCCATTGAGGAAGACCCTGGCGAATACAAGTTACTTGGTACTGAGGTTGATGATGAAGGCTATACTATAGCCTACTACGGTTATGAAGGTGAAGAGAACTGGACGCCATCAGCATCTGCTGACCCTTCAACCTTCCTCAAGTATCGTTACCGAGTAGTGCTTGAAAGCGGCGATACGGTAACCGGCTACTCCGCCTGTAACTACACCCTGGCCAACGGCCTCGGCGCCGAGTACTCCACCGCCTACACCGGTCCGAAGTTCGGCTTCGGTTCGGACAAGCTGGGCATGGTTTACACCGACGACGTCTCGAGGGTGCTTTACGCCGAGTCCGACGACGGCATCGTCTGGGATACGATCATAAAGGTCGACTCGCCGGGAAGCGCGCCTACGGTAGTCATGGTCGAAGATGAGCCGGTAATCGCCTGGAAGAAGGGCTCAATCAATAATCAGTCGGCAAGCGTCGGGGGGACCAGCGGTGAAAAGAACTCAGTTCCACCTGGTGGTTCTGGCGTTCAGAAGCTATCAGAGGTTGGGCTTTACACGATGGCGGATTCGTTCTGCGTCGGTATTTTCAAGGCTTCAGGTCCGACATTGGGCTCTTTGACTTCTCTGGTCCTTCTCGAGGCAAGAATGACCCCCACAACGACGACCTTTACCGGTGCACCGGTTTACACCGTCTTTAGTCCCTCAACCTGGATAGACGAGGCCCCAGCTATGGCTGCCGACGCCGACCACAACACCTACTACTCGTTCGTCTATAACAACAAGACCATCTTCATCTACCGTTCGGGCGGTACCAACCACGTGGATACCCTTTCCTCGAGCGGCTGGTGCCACCCTGAGATAACGATAAGCGAAGGCAATGTAGACGTGCTATACGGCGACGTGGTATCGGGCGACACTATGCTTCTTCGCAAGAGCCACTACCTTGGGGCTGACGGCTGGCATCCGGAAACGGATACGTTCGCCGGCGTCGAAGCGACTTCGTTCTCAGCCGCAGGTCCTTACGTACTCGCGGAGGATGCGGATCACGGGCTTAACATGCACCTCTGGGACGAGATAGATAGAGAGCTGGAATCCGGGGAACTTGCTGACTCCTGCTACTATCCGGGCATGGGCTTGTCCCGTGTTAACGACGATCCCGAACTCATGATGTGCTGGGCGCGCAAGGTCGGATCCGACTACTACGTGGTTAGCGAGCGCGCCGGGATGAACGGTTCGAAGATTTCCCATGCACGGCATTACGGCGGAGATGGAGAAAACGATCCCATGACGGTTCTGTGCCGTTCTACCGACACCTATGACGACTACGAAGTCGACGTCATCAAGGAAACGCTGGAGTACGAGGTTGAGAACCTGGATAGTACTATTGGCTACAAGCTTTACCTGGAACTCTACGGCGATCCTGAAGGTCCGGACTCTACCGAGGTTATCATAACCGCTTCTAGCGAAGTTGATACGGTGACGGTGTACGCTGGAGAACTGCTCGTACACACGATCGAGATAGACGAGGCGGACGCCGATCTCGGGATCGAACTCGCCAACGACGACGATGCAGGTCTGGTTCGATTCGTTCTCTACGAGGAACCACAATCCAGTACCGATTACTTCATGCCCGGTGTGGAGGAACCGCTAAAACCTATCGTTACCCCCTTCTGTCTGTACCAGCCCTTCCCTAATCCTTTCACCAACATGACTACCGTACGCTTCTCAGTGCCTTACGCTACCAACGTAGACCTCAAGGTGTACGACGTTACAGGACGCATGGTAACGAACCTTGTTTCGGGTAAAGTCGAACCCGGGGTACATGAATTGCAGTGGAACGCCAAGGATGACCTCAGCCGCAAGTGTGCTGCAGGGGTCTACTTCGTTCGTTTCGCTACAGACGAATACCAGGCATCTAAGAAAATGGTGTTGGTTAAGTAGGTTAAACTTGAAAAGGGAGCGGGATACGATCCCGCTCCCTGCAATACTACTCTGCTTGACAAACCTTACCGGTACTGTATTGTCATTAAAGATGTTTTTTTGAAGCAACCAATCTATGCGCTAAAAGCTGTTGGCGGTGAGCGGTCAGCGGTATGCGCATTACAAGGAGGATAAGATGAAGCGAGTAGGCGCAGCAGTTTTATTGCCCTTCCTTCTGCTTGCTCTGGAGAAGGTCAATCTCATCAAAAATTCCAGTTTCGAGCGAGATGATGAAACATGGCATGCGTGGACTGAATCAGACGCCTGGCCAAGCGTATCTATTTCAAACAAACACGATTCATGTTATATATATTCTGGTCGATATTCAGGTTCAGGAGACACCCGTCCTAACCCGGGAGAGATCGAATGGAATTATTTAGAATCTGCATATCTTGTACAGGCTATCCCTGAGCTAAAGACCCTTGAAGATGTAGACAGCTTGATGCTCACCTATGCAGTGTTTCCACTGAATGGAGTTCTTACAATGTCTTGTGCGTCAGAGATTTTTCTTCATTTCAACCGTGAAGGGCATAATTGGTTGTGGATTGGCTATGGTATAAAGACTCCGGATTGGGATTTGGTAAATACTTCATTTTTGAAGCATTTGGGCCAGGTTGATTTCCCTGACGATACCCTCTGGCATGAGTTTACCAGAAACATAGGTGAGGACATCAGACAAAATCAGGATCCTGTGCTTTCTCCAACTGAACAAGTTGACAGCTTGGTAATAAGGGTTATAGGTGTTTACCGTAACCCCTGGCGTGGTCAGAAGGTGTTCTTCGATGACGTGCGGCTTATGGGCTATGCGGATTTTGACGTTGGGGTTAAAGAGATTACCTCAGCTGAGGTAGCCAGCCCAGACGTGCCCTACACTCCGGAGGCCCGGATTAAGAACTTCGGACGCGAGGACGCGGACGACTTCTCCATCATCCTCACGATAGAGGATTCGACCGGCATCATGCGTATAGACACCGTTCCCTACACCTTACCCGCTGACACCGAGGATACCCTTGCCTTCGACTCTGTTACCTTTCCTGTACCCGGCGCCTACAACCTGCATATCCGCACCGAGATGGTCCCGGACGAATGTGACGAAGACGACGAGAAGTCATTGCAGATAGCGGTAACCGGCATAGAGGAACCCGTAACACACCAACCCGACAAGGTTGACCTCGATGTTAGACTGGTACGTGCGGGATTCCGTATATCTCATTCGATTTCAGCCGGGCAAACCGGCACGATTACGCTGTATAACTCAGCAGGCCAGAGGATGGAGTCGAAAACAGTGCAAGGAGCAGGTGAGACGGTGATGGGCGAGGGACTGTCAAACGGTGTGTACTTCGTGATGCTGGATTCCCCAGATTACTCTCTGAGTCATAAGGTTGTGGTTGTTCAATAGCCCCCTTTTAAGAGGGGACGCCAGGACAAGCAGGAGCGCTTGCCCTACACGCATCCAGCTTGAAGTTTACGTTCCGTGTCCTCTGTGTTTCAATCTATCTAACCGGCAGCCGTAAGCTGTGAGCGGTCAGCG
>JAFGSK010000019.1 GCA_016934635.1 Caldifarciminota bacterium | reverse complement strand
GTCAAAACCCCTGTTGAGCCGCTTTTAGTCCGACAACGCAGAGCAAATTTGGTTAGTAAGTCGCATCAATACGTAGCTAACAGTCAGATTGAGACAAGGGG
This sequence comes from Caldifarciminota bacterium, assembly GCA_016934635.1. Classification (GTDB taxonomy): domain Bacteria; phylum Hydrothermota; class Tepidihabitantia; order B3-TA06; family B3-TA06; genus WJJO01. The sequence goes on along the minus strand of JAFGSK010000019.1, from coordinate 5,858 downwards.
TTTAAACCCCTTGTCTGGTTTTCTTGACTTTTGGCACAGCCCTAAATGTCGGCCCGACTTCTACGTAACCCAGTTTCATTGCGAGGACTGAATACCGCAGGTATGAAGGACAAAGCACTGAAAGACGAACGCAGGGAGTAATCTTATACATTGATTCTATACTGAGAGATTATTCCGCAAGCGTCTTCTCAAGATTGCTTCGTCACTTCGTTCCTCGCAATGACATATTGTATCGGGAATTTACTTGGATTAAGCTACAGGGACTTTAGTTCTCGCCGGCTGGGTGCAAGCCCCTGTGGGACACGCCTTCACGCATTCGCCGCAGCCCACACACTTGTCAGGTACTATCGAGTGGAGACTGCCCTTCTCGCCCTCAATCGCCTTGAACTTGCAAGCCTCTGAACATGCGTGGTTGCCGTCGCACTTTGAAGGTTCGATTTCCGCCTTCGGGCGTGGAGCCGCATAATCGATATAACAGCTGGGTTTTACAGGACACTTGGCATAGCAGATGCCACAGTCGGTACACTTCTCCATATCCATCACCGGCAGGTTGTTTATCATCTCCAATGCCTCGTACGGACACATCTTGACGCAGATCGAGCAGGCATGGCATCCAACTTTGCATATGTCGCGCACGGCCTTGCCCTTGTCGAGCGAGTTGCAGGCAAGGTACACTTCCTTGGAAACCGGGATGAGTTTGAGCACGTTCTTGGGACATTCACGAACGCAGATGCCGCAGCCGGTGCACTTCTCTCTATCGACTATGGGTAATCCGTTGGGGCCCATGTGTATTGCATCGAACGGACATACCTCGCAGCAGTCCCCGAAACCCATACACCCATATGCGCATGCCTTGGTTCCTCCGCCCAAAAGGTTTGCCGCCCGGCAGGTTCGGATACCGTGATAGTCAGCTGACTGGGCAACGATGTCCGCACCTCCCTGGCACATGAGGAACGCTACCTGAGGTTCTCCCCCGCCGACCTCGACACCCATAATTTCGCCTATCTGTTCCGCGAGTGACGGACCGCCAACAGGGCAGGCGTCAGGAGGTGCATCACCCCTGGCAACAGCAGCGGCAAATGCCTCACATCCGGGATAACCGCAGCCTCCGCAGTTCGCTCCTGGAAGGATGTCACGAATCTTCTCTTCCAAAGGGTTCGGTTTTACAGAAAGCTTGAGGTTGGCAATCACGAGTATGCCGACCATCAAAAGACCAAGCCCTCCCAATGCCCCCAAAGAAACGATAACTACAGTAGCGATATTCATTGCGGCGAAATCCCAAACAGACTGGCAAAACCGGCAAAGGCAAGCGCGACAAGGGATGCTGCTATGAATGCAATAGGGTACCCCTTGAACGACTTAGAGATCGGGGCCATATCGAGGCGCTCCCGCAAGGCTGCAAAGAGTATCATCACTAGACCGAAGCCGAGCGCCGTACCTATCGCGAATATTGTCCCTTGAAGGAAGGTGAAATTGTTATCAATCACCAGGAAGGTCACACCCAGGATTGCGCAGTTTGTAGTTATCAGCGGCAGGTAGATGCCAAGGGCTGAATAAAGCACAGGCACGAACTTCTTCAAGAACATCTCGACGAGTTGAACGAGCGACGCTATTACGAGAATGAAGCTCACGGTGCGCAGGAATACCAATCCACCGGGAAGAATTCCCCCAAGTATCGCCGAATTCGGGGCAAGGACCAACTGGTAAATACCCCAGGTGATCCAGGTGGCAAAAGTCATGACAAAGAGCACTGCTCCGCTCATCCCGATCGCGGTGGAAAGCCGGGTCGATACTCCGAAGAAGGGACAAAGCCCCAGAAAGCGCATTAAGAGGATATTGTTTACGAATATCGCCCCGAAAAGAATCGCCAGAAGACCTGTACTCATATCAACCTTCTCGTTTGAAAATCTTGTTCACCGCAGCCTTCATAAGACCGATAACAAGAAATGCGCCAGGAGGAAGTATAAAGAAAAGAATCTTGTTGTCCTGAAACGCCTTGGGAGTGACTGAAATCTTGAACAACGTGCCGTTACCCAGTATCTCACGTATGGCTCCCATTATGATTATTGCCAGGGCAAAACCCAGTGACTTGCCCAGGGCATCGAGGATAGAAGGCCATACGCCGTTCTTTGAAGCAAAACCTTCGGCCCGACCTAGGATGATGCAGTTAACGACGATTAAAGGGACGAAGATTCCCAGAACCTTGTAAAGATCGGGTGTAAAGGCGTGCAGGGCGTAGTCGGCTATGGTTACGAAGGTGGCGATGATTACGATAAAAACAGGGATGCGAATCTGATTCGGGATAATCTTTCTCATGAGTGACACGACGATGTTGGACATCAGAAGCACGAAGAGAACCGCCGCGGACATACCTGCAGCATCCCTTACCGACGTTGACGTTGCAAGCACCGGGCACAAGCCGAGCATGAGGATCAATACAGGGTTTTCGAAGACTATACCTTTAGAAAAAATCTGCCAGTTCGATTCTCTTTTGGGTTGTTCTAAGGCACTGGCTTCTGCTGCTCCGGCTTTAGCGTTCATTGGCCGGATTATACCATGCAGGTTTACGATGTCAAGGTTTAGATTACGCCCGGGCACGGCATTCAGTGTCCTACGGGAAAACGATTATCATTAACAACCCAGGCCTTGACCGCATTCGAAAACCGCGTAATATCTGCAATGCGTAGATTATTATTTATTCTACCCCTGTTGTGGGGGATAGCTTGCACCGGTTTCGACCAGGATGCAGCGGAGGAAGAGATTGCCCTGCTGGTGGCTGAGGACGATGGACATTTCGTTACTGAAGAACTCTCAATCGATCTGGCTATTCCGGAATCTTTAGCAATAGACAGTGCATGGGTGGTGACCCGGATTACTTTAAGCACCGCTTTCGTCTCGGAGAGCCTCGATATTGCCTTCAACCAGGAGTTCAAGGGCGATACGATTCGTACCATCGGGGACACGGCCACAGTAAAGGTGATACGCAAGTACACAGGAATACTAACCTCAACCATCGAACCTCAAGAAGGCGGCACTTCTAAAGACATATCCAGGGATTTCGGCTCTGAGCGAACCCAGTGGGCAAGCTACGTAGACGAGAAAGGCTGGGGTATCAGCGGGTATTCGTTTGCCGAGGAACGCTCGGATACCAGCATACCGAGGATATACTACCTTGTTGTGCAGGATAACGACCCGGACACCATCCTTAAATCGACCGTTATCGCAGACCTCGATTCCTTCCCTGCCTTTTCTGCCGGGAATACCTACAGTCTGCTTTTAAGGACAACCGCAGATACCAACGACGTGGTTTGCTTTGCCAAGGGCGCTGAGGTGGTTCGTTTCATACCGAAGGAGAATATGGCCGAAGAGTGGACTGATCGCTGGGAAGCAGAGGTTACACTGGGGCAAGATCCTCTAATCCTCGGGGTCATCAACAGGAAAGCCCTCGGCGAGGAAACCTATCCGGCAGACTTAGACCTATGGATCATTCCATTGACCGAGTAAAAAAGAAGATAACGTTCCCCGCTCACAGCCGACCGCTCGCCGAAGCTGTAGGCTTCGGGCCGATTGAGTTTCGGCTAATGAACGCCTCCGGCATCCTAGCTTACCGCTAAAAACTACCTGCTACCTCAGATGTAGCGCAATTCATCTAGTCTCTGTGGTCTCTGTGTTTTTCTATCGTTCAGGCGATGATTTTTTCGTCTGCATGAAGGTGATACCTTGCGTAGCGGCGGACAAGGCCTTCAAGCATCGGAGTAAGTTCAATGTTGAAGCCGGATGGTGCTACGTTTAGAAGTTCACCCAACACGGATAGCTCTTCTCGAGATAGGGTAACGGCTTCCTGACCTTGTGCATGTTGATTACATAACAATCCGCCCTGTTTAACTGAGAAATAAACTGGATCTTTCCTGCCGCAGACAAGACACCCTTCATCCAGATGAGGCGGATAACCGTTCAAGGAGGTAATTCGCCACAGATATAGTTCGTAAAGACCTGCAAGTGTACCCAGCTCCATGGCATTGAGAACGGACAGGGTTAGATTGTATACCCCGGGATTACTCTCACCCGGGTGGGAAATGTAGTGCAGTACCCGAAGTATACGGGCAAGTAACGTAAGTGTCTTGTCATTTTCCCGAAGCGCCTGGTGTGAGTTCAAGATATCTGCAGATGATAAAGTCCACAGGCTTTTATTCTCACGTTCATAGTAGATAAACTCCGCTTCAGTGCCGATCTCGAGAGAGGCCCCGAAACGTGATCCGGGCTTGCGTGCCCCACGTGCCAGAACCTCAATCCGACCGGATGATTTCGTGAGCACCGCCACGATCTTGGACGATTCGCGAAAAGGCCTGCTTTTTAGAACCAGGCCTTCAGAACGAACCAGTCTTGACACGTGTTAAAAAAGCTTGAATGTAAACGCGGCCAAATCCGGGAAGAAACGCAGTGCCAGGGTCGCGAGGGTCAATAAAACCAGGAAGCCCAATGTATCGGTGGTTGCCGTAAGGAAGATGCTCGAGGCCAAGGATGGATCGAACTTGAGTTTCTTGAGAACCATGGGTACGAGCGTCCCGACCATCCCGCCTATCATGATGTTTATCAAGAGGGAAAGGAATACCAAAGGGGCGAGTATTATGGGTAATGCGAATATCACGGCACCCACTGCAACCACCGCGCCTGCACCAAGACCAAGCAACAGACACGTAACCACCTGACGCCTCAAGAGTCTCCATGCATCGGCTGAGGTTATCTCGCCCAGGGCAAGGCTTCGAACGACCATTACGACGGTTTGTGATCCTGCATTGCCGCCAAGACCGGCTACGATAGGCAGGAATATGGTAATGGCCACAAGAGACTCAATGGTCACCTGGAACAAACCGATTACACTCGCTGCGACAAATGCGGTACCGAGGTTGATAAACAGCCAGGGGAAACGCCTACCCGCAGACCTGGCCGGCGACTCGAACAGCGAGGTTGCCTCGCCCACACCTGCTGAACGGTAGATGTCCTCGGTGGACTCTTCCCGGATTACGTCGATGATGTCTTCTATGGTTATTATCCCACGCAGCTTATCCTGCTCATCCACCACCGGAACGATAGGCACCTCGGCCTTCTCAGCCTTGCGGGCAACGCTTTCCTGGTCTTCCAAGAGAAACGCCTTCACAGGGTAGGGCTGGGCAATATCACGTATTTTGGTTTTAGACGTATTGAAAAGAAGCCGATCTATCTCGAGAAAACCCTCGAAATGCCCCCTGGTATCGGTTACGAATAAAAGACTTGAGTAGTGAGGATCAGGGCCTTTCTTGCGCAGCCTTTCGGTAACCTTCTGGACAGTATCCGTCGTACGCACCTTCATAAAGTCGACGGTCATTCGACCGCCTGCGGTATCCGGAGGGAAGTGCAGGAGTTCACCGAGATCGCGTCGGTCGTCTGCAGGAAGCCTTGAAATGACAGCCGCACGGTCCTCGGGCGACATCCCGGCCACGATGTCCGCAGCATCGTCGGAATCCAACTCCTCGACCAGCTTGGAGACGCGCTCGTTTTCGAGCTCGGTGAGAAGCACGTCCCGGGTGGCGTCGTCGACCTTCAGGATGACGTCAGCCGCCTTGTCGGTGTCCAACAACCTGAAGATGGCAAGCAGATCGTCCTGATCAACGCGCTCGAGCACGTCGGCCAGGGAGTGTACGGGAAGCTTGTTTACTATTTCCCGGACTTCATCCAGCTTGCCTTGTTCAAGCAGGGCTTCCAGCCGGTCGAGAAACTCGTAATCCATATGAGAATCTTATGCTTGTAAACATGATTGTCAACGTGAATCCGCTGACAGCCGACTGCTCGCCGAAGCTGTAGGCTTCGAGCCGATTGAG
>JAFGSK010000018.1 GCA_016934635.1 Caldifarciminota bacterium | reverse complement strand
GGCGGCGCGGGTTCTTCTTCAGTGGTTAGATTAAAGAATTTCCCGCTCAAGCCTTCCACCTGGCTTGAAACCCCGGGATTCAGGGTCTCCCGCAAGATAGTAACCCTGAGATAGAAAAGGAGATGAAGATGAGAGTATTCAAGTTTTTTCTAATCGCCTTGACCGTCGCAATATCAGCCGTATACCCGGCAAGGTTCCCGGAAGTCGTGTGGAGCCGGATCTATGACGGGGGCGGCGACGATGAGGCGTGGGACTTGGCTGTGGATTCTCGCGGCAACGTTTACGTAACCGGATACTCAATAAGCGTCACCTCCGATTACCGCACCGTCAAGTACGACGAGTTCGGCAACATGGATTGGAACAAGGTGAACGATCACGACGATGATTATGACAGGGCTTTCGGAATCGATCTGGATAATTCAGGTAATGTCTACGTATTCGGGCGTATAACCCAGCCGAACCCTGACTACTATTGCCGGTACCATGTCGTTAAATACGATGCTTACGGTTCCAAACTTACCTCGCACTCCGAAGGTAATAACGATGAAGGTTTGGATATTGCGGTTGATCAACATGGAAACATCTTTGTGACCGGAGAAAATAGAATGCCGTCTTCCAACAGCAACTTCTGGACAATCAAGTATGATGAGGATTTCAACGTTGTTTAGGACGACACCTTCGATTTTCAACGGTGGGATGACGCTGAAGGTTTAGCAGTTGATTCTACCGGTTATATCTATGTGACAGGCCGAACAAGTGACGATATGAGCGGTTCGTATGACTTTCTTACCGCCAAGTACTATCCCGACGGCAACGTATCCTGGTTCAAAACTTACGACGGGGGAGGGGATGACCGCGCCAGCGCAGTAGCGGTTGACCGTGCCGGATGCTCCTACGTGACCGGAAGAACCCACAACGGGGCAAATTACGATTTCCTGACCGTAAGCTACTTTGCCGACGGAGACGAGAGATGGACTCGGGTATATGACTCAGGCAAAGGCGACCAGGCCTACGACATAGCGATCGACTCCACCGGCAACCTTTACGTAACCGGAACAACGTTTACCGGTCCGGACTGGGACATGTTACTCGTCAAGTACGATTCCCAGGGCAACGAGATCGGCTCACTTGTCTACGATACAGGGGAAGACGACGGCGGAACCGGGATAGTAGTGGGCGATGACGGCTGTATTTACGTTTGCGGTGGCTCAGGCGATGGTCCCGACACGATGTATGACTACCTGACGATCAAGTACCGACAATTCTTTACCGTATCCGGCAAGGTCGAGGGTTCGGCTTATGCCGGAACCCGGATTGAACTCTCGGGCGATACCTCAATATCGATCTACTTGGAGGCGGACGGGTCGTATGAATTCGCGGACCTGGCCTGCGACGGCTCGTACACCGTTACTCCCAGCTTGACAGGATACAGCTTCTCCCCTCCTTACTACTCTTACTCACCACTTGCCTGTGATCGCACCGACCAGGATTTTACCTCGACCGAGGGAGTGCAAGAAGGGGCAAACCCTTCGCTTAGTCTGGAGTTGGAACGAACCGCTTGTAACTCGATTGTCATCCGCTTCTCTATCCCCGGTTCCAGAAATGTCAGGCTGGGCATCTTCGACGCGTCCGGGACTCTGGTTGAGAGGTTGGTCGAGGGATCAGCATCAACCGGAAGCCACCGGATAGTATGGGACGGCGAAGCCGGTGTCTACTTCGTCAGCCTGGAGAAAGACAATACCCGAATCACCAGGAAGCTGGTTATAGTAAGGTAGACTCGGGTAAGAAAATGAAATTACGAAAAACACTTACGCGCTTTATGGAAAACAACGAGCGGCGATCGAACCGCATAGGTACGCAATTAAAAAAGGGGACGGTTTTATGCCGCCCCCTTCAGCTTTTCTGCGTGTTTATGTCTGGTTACTTGATTACGATTAGCGCGATCGTCTTTGATATCCGGTTGATCTCTATTCGACAGAAGTAGACCCCGGAAGAAAGCTCTGTTCCATTGATGTCCTTACCGTCCCAGGTTACCTCATGTATCCCGGCAGGTCGGTGGTCTGTCACGAGATCCTTTACCATCGATCCGGAGACGTCGTATACCTTGACAGATACGTTGCTCGCAGAAGGAATGCTGTATCGAATCGTGGTATTTCTCATGAAGGGATTGGGAGTCGCCAGGAGCGAATATCCGGACGCTACGGGTAAGTTCTCAGACTCTTCTTCTTTTATTGATACCGATCGGGGAGAAAGCGCAATGTCTACGTCAGTTATTTCCTGGTTTGCAACGGTAACCGTACCCATGTACTGGTCTGTGACATATCCGGGTCTGGTTGCGTATATGACGTATTCACCTGGTTCCAGGGGTAATTGGTACGATCCGGTTCCATCTCCTACACATCCTGCAACAATTTCTCCGTCTTTCCTTGCGTATACTGCACTTACCGGCAGGGGGCCAACCTTGCCTCGAACCTTACCGGATATCCCACCGCTCGAACTCATAAAAGCCGATCTCCAGAAGAAGACAGGATCGAAGTCGAAATTGATCCGTGAAGCTGGGGGATAAACAAGATCAGCATCCTCGATGCTGTATTGATGATCGTATAACTGCGGCAGGTAACCGAAGGCTAATCCCAATACGTAGCATGGAGTGGGCGGGATATCCCTTATCTGATATCGAACAAAGGTATCGCCGGTTACAGTATCCCTGTACGCTTCGAATATCCCGGTACCCAGTACCTGGCCGTAGGGCGAAAAGGCGATTGCCATTCCCGGTGAATACGCATTGCTGTCATTGTACGTTACGCTTCCCGTTATCCAGCAGGAATTTGAATCTTTAGGTGTTAATGCGAAATTGATGTAGGGCGTTTCTTCTCCTGCGAAAACTTCTACCAGCTCAGGGTAGGTCGAGGTGTAATAACCCGGATGATGTGCCGTAACCTTGTACACTCCAGCTTCGAGATAGCTAATCACATAGTGACCCAGACTATCGGTATAAGCTTCACCATGATACGTCAGCGTATCGCCTGTGGAATCGGGGTTTTGAGCCTTGACTTTCGCCCCCATTATCGGGTATCCTGATAAAGCGTTTACAACCAGACCCGATATGGAACCCGCTTCAGTCGTGTCGAGAGGAAAGAGTCCGAAATCTATACCGGTCGTCTCTTCGCCTTCGACGACCTCAACCGACATGGGATAAGTAGCGGGATAATAATCCTCGTGTTCCGCTGAAACCTGGTAGAAGCCATGATCCAGATTCTCTATTTTGTAGAAACCGATGCCGTCGGAATAGGCTTCATGTTCAACTGGATCTAACGTATCGCCTGTAGAGTCTGTGATTACTGCATATATCCTGGCATCCATTATTGGGTCGCCGGTCATCGTATCCAGAACAATACCTGAGATCGAACCGAACGCGGTATCCCAGGGAATTAAGAAGAAGTTGATATCCGGTGTGTTTTGGCCGGCATAGACCTCAACTGTATCCGGATACAGGGATGAGTTGTACCCGTCTTTTTCAGCCTGGACCATATACGAACCTTCGGCCAGATCGGTTATCATGTAGAAACCGGAACTATCCGTATAGGTTTGGCTGGTATCTCCCCACATATATCCTGTCATAGAAAAAACCTTTGCCCCGGGGATAGGCATCTCTGTAAGGGAATCCATAACCGTGCCGGATATGGAGCCTGCGTTAGCAGCGGTTGCCGCGATTAATATTAAGACTGCAAGACCTTTTTTCATTTTTCCTCCTTTCGGGTCTTGTCCCATGATATTCTTAGCAACCAAGGGGCCATATTTATCCCGGTACAGGTTTGTTACGGAAGAAGGTGAATTACAGCGTGTTACGACCGAACGGGTAGGCCTAAACGTTCAGTAATACTATGAAAACTATTTCGTCAAACGAAAATATTTTCGTACCTAGGAGAACATATGCAATGTTTTTTTGGGTGAACTGAAGATAAGACCAGAGTAACTCCGTTCATTCATATCCAACTAAACCCATCCTCAAGAGCCTCTTTATAAGTAGCTACCTGATAAGGACAAGTGGCTGAGTCGAAATTCGACCGTCGAGGTTAATCCTGCAAAAATAGACTCCTGATGGCAGCAAAATTCCTCGTGAGTCTGTGCCGACCCACGTTACCTGATGGGAACCAGGTCCCTCGTAACCGTCCAGAAGGGTATGCACGAGGGAACCGCTCACGTCATATATCTTGACCGTGACGTTACCCTCACGAGCCAGGCTGTATAGGATGTTGGTCCTCGCAACAAAGGGATTGGGCCTAACAAGAACTGGGTATTCGATGTCTAGAGGTTGATTTTCCACAATACTGTTACGCTTCTTTAATCCAAGATCTATTCCCGGAACCTCCTGGGTGGCTACTGTAACTGACCCGAGATAATCTTCGGTTTCATACCCTGCCCTTGTTGCGTAGATTCTGTATACACCCGGATCAAGGGGAAGCCAGTATTTTCCTGTCACAAGGTTATTTATGCAGCCGTTCCTCAACTGGGTTCCGTTTTTAGCATAAATCGATGTATAGGGCAGCGGACCATTCTTGCCCGTTATCGAGCCTGACACGCCTCCGAGAATCGAATCAGGATCTATGGTCCATTCCAGGTCGAAATCGATACCGAATATGTTTGGATATATCATAACTATGGATGCGGTCTCGATTTTATAGGTGTGGTCATAGTACTGGGGCAGATATCCCTCAACCATTGCAAATACGTAGCATGAGTCATATGGGAGATTTTTAATCTCGTAATCTTGAACCCGGTTCAAGGAATCATCGATGGGTGATCCATCAAGCTCGGCTACCCCCAGAACCGTCCCTGATTTGGATATGGCCGCGACCTTCCCATTCCAGTAACATCCCCAGTGAACATCAAGCAGTCTTATTGTCCCCCGGATAGAGGGCATATTGGATTCCCGCTCGTAACATTCGATATTAATATCCTGGATGTCTTCTCCTGCAAAGAGTTCAATCAGTTCAGGAAAAGAAGACCTGCAACAGGTGCTGTCTTCAATCTCTACCCGGTATATGTCAGGATTCAACCCCTCGATTATGTAATTTCCCAGGCTGTCTGTAACACCAGATCCTTGGTTTGGGCTTACTGAATCAGAAGCCACGGCTTTTACCTCTACAAATCCTAGCGGAGTACCTTCCAAAGCCCTGTATACCTTTCCGGAGATTGACCCGAACGCGGTATCCCAGGGAATCAATAAGAAGTTGATGTTCGGTGTGTTTTGACCGGCATAGACCTCAACTGTGTCCGGATACAGGGATGAGTTGTACCCGTCTCTTTCAGCCTGGACCAAGTATGAACCTTCGGCCAGATCGGTTATCGTGTAGAAACCGGAACCATCCGTATAGGTTTGGCTGGTATCTTCCCACATATATCCTGTCATAGAAAATACCTTTGCCCCGGAGATAGGCATTTCTGTAAGGAAATCGAGAACCGTTCCTGAGATTGACCCGGTAAGGCTGTCGGCAAGAGAGAGTCTTGGATTACTTCCATAGTAAGTTTCATCTCGGATCCCGGGTTTTACCGAGGCGTGAATTTCTCCCATGGTTCCTCCTGTAATCATCAGGAGTGCCATAAACAAGCTTGCTTTCTTCATGATCTACCTCCAAATCTCTACTGTTTGCTCTGAACAATCAGTAATTAAACAGACAGGATTTCCTCTACTAAACAACATCTCAACGTTCCTTCCCCCACTTTGGTGGGAATAAGAGAACATCCAACGGCGCAGAAACCCAGATACCGATGGTTAGCCCGCCGAAGGCGTTCCTTACCTTGTACCAGTTATTACTTACCCGATATTTCTCAGCCACCTCTGAAGGGTCCCGGGCATTCATATATTCCTCGCGGGCTTTCATGAAGAATATCTGGGACGCAATCAGACCGGCGATTGATATGCCTTCAGATATAACGAATGTCCACCCCTTTGTTTTTTTCCCTGAATATATCTGCCCCATTCCCGGGAATGCCATGGAGTGTAATACTGCCGTTCGTAGTTTTAGCGGAGAAGTTAACAATGAAGAATCGATAACCGCGGAATGAGAATCGTGGGCAAAGAATTCGCCGCGTGCCTGGTTAAAAACCTGAATTATCTTTGGCGAAACCAGCTGCTCACTAAAATTGAACGTAGAATCGAGCTTAAGTATCATCTTGAATTCATCCTTAGCCTTGAGCTTCTCGTCAAGGGCAACCTGGGAATAGACAATATACTTACGCAGTTCAATCAACTCTGATATTTGCAGGCCTGGATTGTTTTGAATAATCTCCTCGGCGACTTCGATAGTCCCTTCGAAATCCCCCTGGTTGTAGAGGGTAGTGACCTCGGACACCGGGTTCGCGGCGAAAAGGAATCCAATCAAGCACCTTAAAACCAATAACGAGTAACTCATCCCTTATTCCCGGAAAAGTTCAGCGGTTTTAGCAACGCAAGACCCGCGATTTGGCTGTAATAGCATTTCATCACAACCATAATCAAGCAAAAAACGTGCCAAGTCTCCCTCAGGGCCTGGAAAGATCGATGACCTTGGTCAAGGTATCGCTTGCCTCAATTTCAATATTTTTATTATAGGATCCAAGTTTGGGATTGACTACTGTCAGATTGCGAACACCGACCCTGACCGGGATCGGCCGCGCTATTGGGGTAGTTCCTTTATGTACACCGTCTATGTAGACTTCCCCCCAGGGCAGAACCGAAAGTTTCAACCATCCTGTGTTCTTCAAAAGATCAACGGCTACATTCAATGTATCCCCTGGTTTAGCGCTAACTTGTTCTTCGTGCACCGGCAAATTATCACACACAAATCTCACCTCATGCTGACCTGAGCTGACAGCGAGTATCTTATTTGTCGGGGTTGTTTCCCAGTATTTGCCGTCAATGTAGACCCTGGCCCATGGTTCAACGTGAAACTTCAGAAAAGATTGGCAGGAATTTACGACCTGTTCAGGGGATTCGTTTCCCGTATTCTTGAGGGATCCGTTATTTGACGCAGTCTTTGCAGTAGCAAAAGAATCAGTCAGGATTAACTCGGCCCCTGGGGCATCGGACAAGACTGTATCTTCAATGACCCTTCCTCGAAAATGCAGATAGGGTTTGAACACAAAAAAGATTACAACGACGATCAATACTCCAGCCAGCACAGGATAAACCCATACGGGAACTTTTTTTGCTCTTCTTTTAATCGACCTGGGTGTCTCTGAGACTCCGCCCAGGTATGAGGCAAGCTCTTGCCGGGTCAGGGAATCCTTTTTGTCGACCGTCTCCTGCAAGATTTCAATGAATTCCTCCAACTCCGGTGGGCGCCTGCCGGCGGTCTTGGAAATCATCCTATGGATAACCCTGGCTACCTTCGGAGGAACCGAAGGGTTGAGCTTATCGGCATACCTGGGCCGAGAATAACAAACCTTATCGATGATAGAAGAATAGGTGTCGCCTGCAAAGGGATTCATACCTGTAAGCGTCTCGTAGCCTGCAACACCCAGGGAGAATATGTCAGCTTTTTTGGTGATCCTCTGCCCTTTCAACTGCTCAGGAGAACTGTAGCTCGGGGTGCCGAGAAAACTTCCATCGAGTGTCATCTCGGGCAGTTTCTGCGAGCGAGCCAGCCCGAAGTCTGTAATCTTGACTGCTCCATCCGAACCTACGAGTAGGTTGGCCGGCTTGATATCCCGGTGAACTACTCCTTGAGAATGCGCGTAGGATAATCCCAGGGCGGCCTGTCGAAGGATGAAAAGTCCGAGATCTACCGGAGGTGTACGTTCCGAAAGCAGTTTGTCCAGGGGTACGCCCTGTACCCATTCCTGAACGATATACGCTTCTCCGCGCCAATGACCGTATTCGAACAACCTGACGATGTTGGGGTGAACGAGTTGAGCGCATATCTTTGCCTCCCGTTCGAATCTCTGAGCCTGCTCCTGTTCTAACTTCATGCGGGGGTTGAGTATCTTAAGACATACGGCCCTGTCCAGTGGTTCTTGAATCGCCTTGTAGACGGAAATCCGGACTGAACTTGAAAGCTCCTCAAGGATCCGGTAGTTCTTGAATTTCCTTCTCATCGGATAATTCCTTGAGTTTGTACTGCAGGCAGCGTAAAGAGATACCTAATCGCTTCGCAGCCAGGGTCTTGTTCCCCTTGCATTGCTCGAGAATCATTTTTATGTGATTGGATTCGGATTCCTTTAAGACGTCTTTCAACGTTTTCTCACCGTCCTGTCCTGATCTTTCGTCGGTCATATCGAGCACCTCCGGGGTGATGAAATTGCCCTCCTCCATGACTACAGCCCGGGCGATAACATTTTCAAGCTCCCTTACGTTCCCGGGCCACCGGCAGCGTTCCAGCGCCCTCAAGGCCTTTGGTGTAAAGCCAGTGACATCGCGTTTCGCTTGCGAGGCGTATTTTTTTAAGAAATGCTCAGCCAGTAGAGGTATGTCCCCCTGTCGTTCTCGAAGGACAGGTAAGTCGATTCGCACTACGTTGAGCCGGTAATAAAGATCCTCCCTGAACCGCTTCTTGGCAATCTCCTCGGTAAGATTCTTGTTCGTAGCCGAGATTACTCGTACGTCGACCTTGCGGGGGGTGGTGTCTCCAATCCTGAAGAACTCCTGTTCCTGGAGTACTCGCAGCAGCTTCGCCTGCGTGGTAAGGCTGATATCTGCAACCTCGTCGAGAAAAAGGGTTCCAAGGTGGGCCTGCTCGAACAATCCCATCTTGTCCCGAACGGCGCCGGTGAAAGCGCCTTTCTTGTAGCCGAAAAGCTCGGATTCCAGCAAGGTTTCAGGCAAAGAACCGCAGTTTATTGGTACGAACCGACCGTCCTTGCGTGCTCCATTGTAGTGAAGCGCCCGGGCGACCAGCTCCTTTCCTGTGCCTGTTTCTCCACCGATGAACACAGATACCGACGTGTCCATGAGCTTTCTCATTAGTTTGAAAACTTCCTGCATCCTGGGACTCTTTCCTATTATGCTCGCAAACGTATAATCCTGTTTAAGTTCTGCTTTCAGATGAAGGTTTTCTTCCGTGAGCCGCTGGTGAAGTCGGGCGTTCTCGATGGCAATTGCAGCTTGATCTGAAAAAGCTTCAAGAAATTTCAGGTTCTTGCGGGTGAAAACGCCTTTACTGCTTCGGGAATCTACGTATATCGCACCCGATATCTTTTCTTTTGACATTAGCGGCACACATAATACCGATTGGATATTTTGAGTTACGATACTTTTTGCCTTGCTGAGTTCCGAATCTTCTCCGGTATCGTGCAGAAGCAGGGGTTTGCCATCGTTGATCACCCGCCATATAGCCGAAGACGAAAGGGTCGAGAGTTTTTCAAGGTTCTGTCTTGTAATATGCCGGGCGACCTTGCATTCAAGATTTCCATTTTTATCTAAAAGGACGATGGCTCCACGCTCAGCCTCGACGGTCTGGATGGCAAGATCCATTACCTTTTCCAAAAGCAAAGGGAAGTCCAGGATCGAGTTTACTATCCTGGAAACCTGAATAAGGCCTTCAAGATCCATCTGAATCACTGTACTTCGAAACCTGCCTGTTTGGAACGTGATCTGTTTCCGAACTCATCGACGACCCATACCGCCCAGGAGTAGATATCCGGTGAAAGATCGAGTGGTACGACCACGGACGTGTCATCTGATTCGATATGTTCTTTGACCCATATGGTAACATGGGGTACACCTTCCTCGTAGTCAATCAACTCCACTGCATAGGTGAATGGATAGTTGAGGTTTGTACGGTGCCATACCAGGGTCGGGTTTTTGCCAACCCTCTCGAAGTTGGTTGGAGATATTACCTCTGGGGTAGGATATATCACCCGAGCCAGTCTTACCGGTTCTGATAAGACCTTCTGGTTCGCCTTGTCAGAGATCAGGAAAAGGCAATCCTTGCCAATCAAATTCTCGACAGAGCCTATCTCAAGTTCATTTACTTCAACTATCTTCCAGTAGGTTTGGGTTTCGGAATCATAGTTGAGTTCTATGGTGTCGATGAGATCCGGGACCCAGGCTATAACTGATTCGACATCGACTGGACCGTCTCCATCGGTAACACTTGCCTGGAAAAAAACGTGGACATTATCGAGTACGTGGCGAGTTGTAATTTTACAGAACGTGAATTGAGGCAGGATGTCCAAGAAGAATGTTACAGTGTCTTCTCCGCCTACTTTCACCTCTAACCATGTTGAATCAGTTGCAAACCCCTCCTTCTCGGCAGTCAGTTTACAGCCACCTGCCGCTATATTTTTAAACTCAAAGAATCCCTCCTCGTTACTGAGTTGCAGTTGAGTTATCGTAGTCTCGGGTTCAACAACAAGCGTGATCCCTGGGATAGGTTCGCCGGTTCGTGTCTTCACCCATCCCAAAACCGATCCTTCCCCTCGATAGTCGGGCGATTCAGGGTCATAGGGACTGTCGTGCTCCATATCGCACACTACCAGACCCGCCATCATAATAACTATAACCATCCCGAGGCCCAATCGTTCCACACTCCTATGCAACTGCATTCAAATATTATATCAACTCAATCTTTCAAGTCAATAATGAATCACTAAGTAAACGTGGCTTTGGTTTTAGATCGGTCAGTGTTAATAAGTGGAATCGGAAATTCAATAATCTTAGATTGCGGTAAAAATTTCTTCCGGATTCCCTAAAAAAACCCAAGCACTTGACACATAAGCCTCTCCAGGTATTATAGCATATTATGAGAATGGGAATGCTGTGGGTTCTATCCGGCTTGCTTCTATTCAGCGTTCAGTTGGATGCGAGTGCGCGTTACGAAGGTTTAGCAGGTGCATATACGGCTCTTGTCGACGGCCCTGATGCAATGTTTTACAACCCGGCAGGTCTGGGGCACGTCAATACTGCAACGTTAAACTACTCTCCTTATTACCTGGTATATTTAAGC
>JAFGSK010000017.1 GCA_016934635.1 Caldifarciminota bacterium | reverse complement strand
GAAGCTTTTAGAAGTTCGCTTTGCGAACTTCACGGGTTGTGTGGTTTTAAAGTAAAAAGGAAGTGTTAAGACGGAGTTACTACCATCGAGCGGGCGCAGGTCGCATGTGTGTTAAGGCGTGTAGGGGTAATTCATGAATTACCCCTACATAGGGTGTAACGAATTGAACCACAAAGAACACAAAGCTCACAAAGACACATACTATGGAGGACACCCTCTCAGGGTGTCAGGAACAGGTCCGAAGGTCATCCTGAGGGCGAAGCCCGTGAGGATCGCATGCCTCTGAGTTATTGTATGGGGAAACTACAAAAGACTATTACACTCTGCTATGAGATCGTCACCCTTCCCCGCCTCCGCAGGAGGCGGACGGACGGTCACGATGACTGGTTTTCAGGTGTGGAGGACACCCTCTCAGGGTGTCGAGACTGGTAAAGTGAAACAAGGAAAATGTCATTGCGAGCAAGGCGAAGCCTTGTGAAGCAATCTCATAACAGGGTGAGGGTCGACCTGACGCGGAGCGGACGCCGCAGGTGTCCAAGTCGGCCCCTACGGATTTTTAGCCCACCGTTTTAGAAAAGCATCTTCAATATCCTTCCTTAACTTCTCAGCCCTTTGCCCATTGATATTGAATTCTGTAAACCTTGTTTTAACGTTCTCAAACTCGTTCAGGTACTTAGTCAAATTCTCTCTATCGTTCTCTTTGAAATCTGGGTAACAATAAGGGATTGGCTTAGGAAGAGCACCAGTAGACATAATAATAGGTTCAACCCGAAGTGCGACTAACCATGTAAATTGGAATACGTTTTCTAAACTTAACTGTTCCTTTAAGTCGCCATACATTGAACGTCTCATTAGGCTTATGGTGAAATCGGTATAAATAGAGTAGAACGACTCAAGTTCCATCGAAGCCTTTTGGGGTTTTAACAACGATAGAATAATCGTTTCTATTTTCGACCATAAAACCTTAAAGGCAATTGGCTCGAGTGATAACGACTCATATAAGGCTCTAACCAAGGGTGCTGTAGTATCGCTTTCGACGCTTTTGTTTGATTTCGTTATATACTCAGAAATTTGACTTATGAAATTAGGGTACATTGACCGTAGAGTCTCTTTAGTGATGTGGTGTTCACCTATAGCCGGCATGTAGACCATAAGTGCCGTGAGAGAAACATCGTGTTCCTTGCGGTTAAGAAACTCCTTTGATAATTTAACGGCTTCCCTACATATATTCTCTGCCCACCCTTTCCATACTTTACCTCTTTTGGAAAAGTACTTTTGAACATAAAGTTTCAAACCATCTAAGAAAGGTTTGGTCAAATCAACTTGCAGATTACGCTCCTTTCTGATATAATCAAGTAGCTTATTGATTTTGTTAGATGCTGTTGTTGCTTCATTTGTCATATCGTGATCTGCGAAGAATACAGGGTATTTAAAGAAGTGTTCTAGCAATCTTGACCAAAATTCGTGTGTGTCTATCGGATATTTGTCAGGTTTAGTCAAGAAATCAAAAGTGATTTGTAAGAATGTGGATAACCAGTCTTTCCAATTTTGGACAAAGTGATCGTTAAAAATTTCGGTCACCTTCTCCATCAACTCTTTTTTTCTCGTTTCATGTTTTTGCGGAACACTATCCGTCATTGTTTTCAGGGCTAAAGCAGAATATACAGAGAGCCTTATTCTATTCTCCTCCCTTATACCACAATCTTTGTCTAGAGTTAACCTCCTTACATGCATTACTAGATTTATACAATCGTTTTCGGTTTGAAGGCATCTTTTCTTAATTGCTTCCGCGCCACAAACACCAGTATTTTCTACCAACAGACGGAGTGTACGCGGGTCCGGGTTTTCTACTCTACAATAATCTCTCAGGGTGTTGAATATTTCTTTCCGGGCTTTAATATCATCGGAACTAGACTGTATTTCATCTGTAATTTGTTCTATTCCCAGTCCAAATTGAAATAACGCTTCAATGGCTGCACCGAATGTTTCATAATGCTGGTCGCCTAAAGAACCTATCCCAATTAAGTCTAATTCGCGTGTTTTTCTAGAAACTTCATCAGTATCGTTCCTTTTAAATGCTCTCAGTCCTTTATCTTTCAAATGGTTTGTCACATGTTCGATCTTCATACTATCCCTCAAATAAAGGAAGAACGGCACGAGCGAGAGTATAATAATTACACCGACAACTATTGCCATGATTCCGCCACCCCACGTGGGGGACATGAGCCAAAGTAGGGGAACGGCAACGGATAAAGCAAAGGTTATCATGTAAAAGATAATCTTGTTGTTAAAGATGATCCGCATCGTTCTATGCGTGTATTTGGTTACGAACTGGACGGCAATCAGGGTAATCGAAAAGACGAGCGCGAACAAAGCCCCAAGCACCTGCGCGGTCGCGCTGAGCAGGTATTTGATCCGGTTATCGTAGTCTACCTCAGTTAATCCGAGATCGAGCCAACCCCAATAGTCGAGCAGATAAATCCCCAGGATTAAAAAACCAATGACAATTGTCGCAATTGCACAGCTAACGACTACGGCCAGCCAAGGAGATCTTCTCCCGTTGCTCATACGCCATAATAGCGCTTCGTATACGAGTTGTCAAGGGCGTTTAAGGTTCAAGTAGCTTTTTTTCACCCCACAAATCTACTTCGTACGTTACTCCGTGAACGTCGTCATTCCATGCGCGGGGACCCCGACCGAAGGAAAACGACTGTAAGGGGTTCTAACTTTCGCCGTAGGCGAAGATTTTAGAAGTTCGCTCTGCGAAATTCACCATTTCTGGCACCAGTTCTGGGGCTATTAGCGGGTAGATTTCAGAATGTCCTATTTCTGTCCTTCTTTTGTCCTACTTACTTCCCAAAATGTCCTACTTTTGGGGTATTTTTGTCCTGTTTTTGGGGGGCTTTTGGGGCACTTTTGTCCCACTTTTTATCGCGTCATGCTTTAACGCTTTCAGTCAGATTCCAGCTTATTTGCCTTCTCCCAGCCGGTTGTAACCACCGCGCAGTTGTTCTCAAAGTCCCAGTAATAGACGACCCAGCGGCCTTCAAGCACTTGTTTATCAATGGGATATATCTTGAGAAAACTCATGCCGTCGTCGTAATAACTCAAGACCAGCATCCGGTCAGTTTGAAACCCGGAACCTACAGGTTCGATAGAGCCGGGCTGGTCCTCAAATCCTTGTGTATGAACGACTTGCGAGACTTCCCACATGTCTTCTTCAGGTTCGAGTATCATCGTATCTGCAATGAAGAAGGATTTGTCGTCGGCTGCACCCTCTGCCACGTACATCCCTGCAAGTGTTGAATCTATGTGGCTTAACTCAAGCGGGCACTCGCCTTTGGTCGACTTTTGGATTATCTCGTAGTCTTCGGTCACCACGAGGCCGTATAACTCGGAACCTTCCTTTTTATATACACTTAAGGGATAACCAATCGCCGTGTTGTAGGCAAAAAGCATCTTGTTGAACTCGATGCCGTCCCCCGAAGAGAAGTCGTCTCCATAAGTGCACTCAACTACGTAAGTTCCGCTCATAGGCCCGTATATCTTGATCTCCTCGGTGTACTCATCGTCCGAGGTCAGGTTCTTGCACTGTACGGTGTAGGTGCCTTCGTAGACCGTTGCCGTTTCCTCGGATAGGAGAAATCCTGCTGATGCAAGAATCGTAAGTGTAAAGAATAGCGTGAGATACTTCATGTTACCCTTCCGGTTCTATTGGGGTGGCTTCGCAGATCCCAACGTCTATGACCTCGTCTTGGTCGTACCAGTATGTTACCCAGTCGCCGTAAAGGGATTCCTCGCCAATCTTGAATATGGAGACCTCCTTGACGCCGTCGATGTTTATACCTGTAACCAATACGTCACTTATGACTATTCCGACGCCTGCGTAGGTGTTGTCAGGTTCGTCTATGCGGGTCACTTTCAAGACGTCGCCTGCGGGTTCGAGTATCATATTGTATGCAAAGGTCGGCTCGCTGTAATTGTTCTCGCATTCGACGAGGTACATGCCGGAAAGCGTTGCCGCAGAAGGTTCTAGAACGATTGCATCTTCTACTAACTCGGGATGAGTTTCTTCACCGTCCATAAGCTCCATCGAAACCTGGAGCCCGGTGAATTCAGAATCCAGCCTCGTATATACCCCAAAGTAGTCCTGATCCAACATCGCCACGCCGAGTATGCCGAATGCCTCGATCCCTGCCCCGAAGTAAACGTCGCCCGGGGTACCAAGGTTCCACTCCAGGTTGTAGTAACCTTCCTCGTGGTTCATGGTTATGGCCAGTTCGGCAAAGTAGCCCGGACCTTCAACCTCATAGGTGCCTTCAAATGCAACCGCACTCGTGAAAGCCAGGATTGTAGCTAACACTACCGATACTTTTTTCAATTTGACTCCTCTTTTTTTGTTTCTAATTCATATTGCAATTTGTGCATTTTATTCCATGGAGAATAAGTGTTATTGACTAGATGTCAAGCGCTTGACTGTGTATTTTATGCATGTATCCTTTGGTCAATGCAATCACTCGAGGTCACCTCCATAGGTGTTGCACATACACCGTTTGCAGAACCTGGAGCCGTAGAGCGTGCGAGGTTCACACGGGGAACTATCGAGATATTCACAATACGCAAAAGGTCTTGCCGACATCGACGGTTTCTCTTACCTTTACGTGCTATGGCTGTTTCACAAATCAGGCAAAGACTACAAGCTTGAGTTCTGCCCTACGCGTGAGCGCATCCCACCTCCTCGCGGATTATTTGCGACCCGTTCACCGCACAGGATAAACCCGATCGGACTTACCATAGTGCGGCTCCTGAAACGTGAAGGAAACATCCTCCATGTCAAAGGGGTGGACATGGTTGACGGTACACCTGTACTGGACATCAAGCCCTACACCAGGCGCGATCGGAAGTCGAGGGTGTCAAACGGCTGGATAGATCAGGTTAAGAGGAAAGCAATGTAACAATACCACTCAGACGATTTGCTTGACAATCTCTGCACTCATGATATAGTGCATTTGTTATGCCTGTATTCCTTTTTACGGACATAGAGGGCTCGACCGATAAGTGGCAAAAGTTCGGTGAGAAGATGGGTGCAGCACTCGCCCGCCACGATGAAATACTCACGAGTTCTATTGAAAAACATAAGGGCAAGGTTATCAAACACACTGGCGACGGGATATTCGCCGTATTCGAGGATACTGATACCCCCTTGGTCTGCGCAGTCGACATCCAGCTTGCAGTAGCCCGTGAGGATTGGAGCAAGGTGGGTGAACTAAGGTTAAGGGTGGCATTGCACTCCGGGGAGGCACAGCAGCGAGGAACCGATTACTTCGGCGCTTCCGTTAACTACACAGCCCGTTTGCTCGACGTGGGCTGGGGCGGTCAGATACTTCTTAGTCCTAAAGTCAAGGAGACTTGTTCAGTTCCCGATAAAGCCGAGATAGCGGATCTCGGTATTCATCTGCTCAAGGATCTTTCAGAACCGCAGCGCATCTACGGGCTTGTTCATCCTGGCCTCCCCCTCAAAGTGTTTCCCGCATTGAGATCGCTGGAGTCCCATCCGCATAACCTGCCCGTTCAATCGACACCGTTCGTAGGACGGGAGCCAGAGATAGAGGAGATTTCAAAACTTCTTGAAACCCCTTCATGCAGGTTGCTGACGCTTCTGGGACAGGGTGGGGTGGGTAAGACCCGCCTGGCCCTGCAATGCTCGGCAATGAGAATAGAGGAGTACCTTCACGGTGTTTATTTCGTGCCCCTCGCGCCTGTATCTTCGCCGCAGCTCATCGCTCAGACCATTGCCGACTCCCTGAATATTAATTTCTACTCCTCGGATGACCCCGAAGTGCAGCTTCTTTCATATCTCAAGGATAAAAGGATGCTTCTAGTTACCGACAACTTCGAACACCTTACGGATGGAGCCGACCTTCTTTCGACCATTCTTTCGGAGGCTCCTGGTGTCAGGGTTCTTGCCACTTCCCGGGAGCGTTTGAATTTGAAGGGAGAGTGGGTATTCGAGGTGAAAGGGATGCGGTTTCCGGGAGTCAAGGATGCCGGCGACGCGGAAACCTATTCGGCGCTTGAGCTGTTCAAACAGAGTGCGGTCCGTGCCAATCCATCCTTCGAGTTGGATCAAGAATCGGAAAAACTTGCCATAGAGGTCTGCCGACTCGTCGGCGGCCTGCCTTTGGGGATCGAGCTTGCCGCATCGTGGTTGCGTTCCTTATCACTTTCGGAGATCGTAGAGGAGATGACGACGAACCTCGATTTTCTCGAGACACCTACCAGAGACATGCCTGCCCGTCACCGCAGCCTTAAGGGTGTGTTCGAGTATTCGTGGAAACTTTTGACAGAAGATGAGCAGAAGGTCCTTGCCCGACTTTCAGTTTTCAGGGGAGGGTTCACGAGTCAGGCAGCGAGGAAGGTTGCAGGAGCCTCCCTTACCCTTCTCACAGCACTCGTTGACAAGTCTTTGATTCGTAAATCCGGTAACGGACGTTTCGGGATGCACGAGGTGATAAGGCAGTACTCGCTTGCAAAACTCAAGACTAATCCAAAGGAATTCTCTCATTCCGGCGAACAGCACGGCATCTACTATGCTGAACTCCTCACAGGTTTAGAGGTTGAGCTTAGCGATAAAAGAAAACAGACCCTGGAGGTTCTGAGTAACGAGATTGACAACATCCGAGCGGCATGGGACTGGGCACTCGAGGAAGGACGGGAGCAGGAAATTGCAAAGGCCTTGAAGAGCGTGTACACACTGCACTCCAGCAGGGGATGGTTCAAAGACGGCGAGACTCTGTTCTCACGTTCGGTCGAGAAACTCGCACGAGCTGCCGGTATCAAGGATAAGCTCAAACAGAAAGGCTCGTTGACTATTGGCAGACTGCTTCTGTACCAGGGGTGGTTCAATGTATGCCGCGGGGATTACGCAAAAGCCAAGGATTTGATTTCAGCAAGCCTTGAGGTGTTCAGGCGTCTGGGCGAGTGCTCTTACGAGTCGCATGCTCTCAACCGCCTTGGTTCGGTAACGCTGTTCGGCGGCGATTTCGAAGGCGCTCGCAAGATGCAAGAGGAAAGCCTTGAGGCCGGAAAACGTGCTGGCAGCGCCATCAGGCAGGCACACGCCACAATGTCCCTGGGTAATATCGCCCGGAAGTCCGGAGACTACAAGGCTGCCTGGGACTACTACCAGGAAACCCTTGAGTTGTTCGACAAGGGCGGAAGCAGACTGGGAAGGGCTGTTTGCCTGGGGAATCTCGGCATCGTTGCCTACCGGACCGGACGACTGGAAGAGTCCAAAAGACTAAACGAGGAGAGTATCGAGATTTGCCGCGAGTTCGACGACCGCCGGATGGTTGCAGAGGGACTGTCCGATCTGGCAGGCGTTTATAGAAAGTTGGGGGACATAGACAAAGCCCGGGAACTCTTCAATGAAAGCATCGAGATGAATCGAGAAATGGGCGTCCGCAGTGCAACCGCAATAGCCCTGAGCAGCCTGGCTACGCTGGAGATGGAGGCGGGTAACCTGGAGGAAGCAGTCCGGATGACGGCCGAGGTGGCTATATACGGGAAAGAACTCGGCAGGCCTTTGATGACCGCGGGAAGCTACACCAAACTCGGAAGGATTGCGGTAAAGAAAAAAGACTACGAGGATGCACGCAATAAATACCGGGAAGCATTGAGATTGGTTACAGACCTGAAGGTCGTTCCGGATACACTTTCCCTGCTTACAGCAATTGCCGAACTCTACGCAAGGACAGGCCAGGTACAGAAGGCAATCGAATTGATCGGGTTCGTTCTTGAGAATCCTGTAACTTCACCTGACCTTTCCGATACCGCACTAGAGATCGCTGAATCACTGAAACCCAAATCCGACGCCAAGATCCTGGAAGACGCACGCAAGCAGAGCAAAGACAAGGATTTTGGAGGGATGGTTCCGGAGATAATGAAGGATTTATCCTCAAAGTAAACCAACGATGCAGTGATAGTAGATGGAACAACGGTACTACTTCATAGGGAGACTTTTTTGTCAAATTAATACAAGTTAAGGTTATGAATGTCCTACCAGTATAAATCTTGAATAAACAATTAGAGTTATCTGTAATGAAGGTGGAAGTATCAAAGTGAAAGATGATTGGAACCAGTACTCCAAGGGATACGGAGAATTCAGGCAAGCTCTTAAAACAATCCGCTGTCCTGAATGCGGCGCTTATATGCAGGACGGCTGGATAGCAGCCGGGCGCGATCCTGTAGGCTGGCACGACGAGCCGAAGTACTATTCAAGGAAGGAAAACGTTCTTAAAGTCGGATTTGGACCGAAGTGGGCTCAGGCAAAACACTGCCCTAACTGCGGTGCGGTCGTTTTCCGCTCCCAGGGATTCAAGGAAGCAAGAGAGCATCCGGAACGGTTTACGCCCAGGCGTTACAAAATTGTCATGTTGCTTATAATCGGGACATCGGTACTCTCTTCGTTGTTACTGCTTGCAATCCTTTGGTTATTGGGTAAGCTGTAGAGGATGAATGAAGTGACGAGTACAGACAACATTGCGTGTCTAGGGAGTGCTCCCTCACGCTGCCCCCACTGCGATACCATGATGGAGCAGGGCTGGTTGTATAATACAAGTTTCGGAGGACATGGTATCTATTGGTACGACGAGCCCAAACAACACCGTTTGGTGTGGCGCACTGGGGATGCATTGTTCAGGCCTAAAGGTATGGGTCGCTGGGTAGAGGCCAGGCGATGTCCGAAGTGCAAGCTGGTAATTTTCCGTTCGGAAGAGCCGCATCCTCGCGCACATGTACGATATGGTTTCAAGTATCTGGGGATATTCCTTGCGATTTGGTTCGGTATAGTGATTCTGGTTTTGATTGTCATTAGCATTACAACATCTTGAGTAAGTGCCTGTAAACGAACAACCTCACGAACTGCCCACACGTTACCCACGGTGCGGAGCGGAACTAGAGGACGGCTGGCTGGGAGATGCCCTGTATTGGTGCAAGAAGCCTGGTTTTTTCAGAATCCCTGAATATGCGGTTATTTACATCTATTCCAAGGAACCGGCAAAACAATGTCATCAATGCGGTCTAGTCTTCTTCAAATCCCAGGGGTTCGTGCCCGCAAAGGAATCTGAAAAAGATATTCTGACTGAAATAGACTATGCCTCTCAAGACGGAAGTAATGCAGATTTTGAAGAAGCAACACTGGATTCGACCTCCTCAAGTACGAGAAAAATTATAATTTTGGGCGTTATAGTGGCATTCGTGATCATTATTATCTTGATAATAATGTGGGTAGGAGGTGTTTTTACCTGATACCTAACTCCGGCAATACAGCCCTGGCAAAGGCCTCCGGGTCCTCGACAACCGGGTTATGCACCGATCCTTCCACTCGCAAGAGCTTCAAGTTCTCGAAGCAGGACCCGTATCGGTTGACGAACTCCGTAACCTGGCCGAATGTCTCGGCAGGTAAGGGGAAGAGCGAGGGCACTTTAATCTTCGGGCGTTCCCTTAAATCCGCAGACCGTGCGTAAAGATACATCGAACGCAGGAAAGCCTCCATCACCTGGGTCCGGATCTTCTTGAGTCTCCTCTCTGTGTAACCTGAACCCGCTTCATCCTCCAGCGGAAACGCGCGCATGATAATCGAGCGGCCCAGGCGCGTCTTGAACATGAATCCCCAGAGAACATCCTTAACCACAGGATAGAGCAATAGATAGAAGTAGGCAGGCATGTAGGCGTGAGGTTCGTTAATAATAAGGAAGTCAAGCCTTTCCGGGTACTTGTACGCATACTCCATTGCTACGTTCGCGCCAATGCAGTTGCCCATGAGGTAAATCTTCTCTAATCCAAAGTGCTCTCTGAAACTCTCAATCCAGCGCACCTGGTCATCGATGGTATAATACCTTCCCCTCAACGGCGCTTCGCCGAATCCGGGCCAGGCTAGTTGAAATACGTCAAAAGACGGACAAAAGTACGGCAAAAGACCGTCAAAAGTGCGCTCGTGACCGGCTATGCCGTGCACGCAGATTAAAGGCTTGCCTCTTCCCTTCCTCTGATAGCTGATCTCTTGGTCGCCGACGTCTACTCGCGGTAAAGGCATGCGGGATGATAGGGAGATGGGATGATGTGTCAAGCAGTGTTGATTAAAACACAGAGCACACAGAGGACACAGAGAATAATAAGGATTGATTGAAACACAGAGATCACGGAGGTCACAGAGAATACTTTTTGGTTGAAGCGTAGATTAGTATATCTCAAGTGGGTTTTTTATTGTGTTTGGAATGACAATTCCTATCTTCCCTCTAGGAAAAACCCTTTGTTGGTTAATCCTAAGTTTAAAATTCCCTAATTCAGGATGATTGGATAGTGCTCGGTAAATACAATAGGCAAGGGTTTTTTCTTCGTCGTTTAGCCCGTAGTAGTTAACCTCAGCTGTATCTTTTAAACTACCAGACCGAGTGTGAACATAATAACGTATGTACCAATCAAAGCTTTTGTATTCTTCTTTGCAGTTGAATTTCAAGGATTTAAGATAATTATATATATTTTGACTTCTTAAAGCCGCTTCAGTATCATCTTCCATAAAAATGATAATTTCTTGGTAGTCCTCCTGTAGCATTCCAATTTCGTCAGAATCCCTATTTTCTTTCTCAATCCCATCTACTGATAGTGTACCCAATACAACGTCGGTTCTTGCTCTAACGTTAGCCTTTATGTCATCAGGGAGTCTAGGGTTTGCTTGAACTGCACTATCTATAATCTCACGCAAAGAAGAATCTCTAATGGTTGAAACTAGGCCAGATAACCAAGGGTAGAGATTGGTTCTCTCTTCAGAAAGAATTTCAAATATCGACTGGGAAACCGCAATGTCATTACTTCTTTGCTGTTCCACAGCTTGGATTTCAAGTTGTCTAGCCTTGGCTTTTTCTTCAGCTTTATTTATAACTAAATACGAAAGACACCACCCAACCCCTAAAACAGCTAGAGGCATTATTGTTTTTATCCATTCGCGTGCGTTGACCCATTTGTTTAAATCAGACATATTGCACTCCTTTTTATAATAGAATATGTGAATGAAGTATTGTTGTCAAGTGCAGTTTTACTTTCTATGCTTGGGAAAGAAGAGTTATTGACAAACACGATAATATTTATATAATAGAATATGTTTTTAAGAGGAAGATTTAAGATCTTTGGGCTTTTTCTAATACCTATTGTTTTTCTCATAGTATGTTCACACGAACCTAATCCAGAGAAATCCTCAGCCCACATGGAACAAGCTTCAATACTTTTTAAGCAAGGTGATATGAAAGGTTCTGAGAGGGAATACCGGAGGGCTATAAAAGCTAACCCTCAAAATTCATTGGCTTACTTAAACTTAAGTGCGTTATTCGCTATGCAAGACGATTTTGAAAATGCTGAGAAGGTTTGCCGTCAGGCAATAAAAGTTGATTCTACTGACTACAATGCACATGGTGTTCTTGGTTTATGTCTTTTCCGAAAAGAAGACTGGGATGGGGCAGAGAAGGAATTTCTTGCAACGATAAGATTTTCACAAAGACACGATGAAGCTTTGGCTTACTCCTATTTAGGGACTGTATTAGAAAAGAAGGGGGATAATGATGGGGCTATAGAAGCTTATAAACAAGCGATTGCTTTTGATTCTACAAACTACCACGCATACAATAATTTAGGATCACTTTTACATGACAAGAAAGACTTTGGTGGCGCTGAAAAGGCTTATCTTGCTGCGATTGGTACAAACCCTACCGGTTTTGAGGCGTATAGTAACCTTGGAAGTCTTTATTGTGAACAAGAAAGATTTAACGAGGCAGAAAATGTGAACCGCAAGGCTTTAGAAATAAGCCCTCGAAATTCTCTACTGCATCTTAATTTAGGTATTTTATTATACAAACAAGGGAAAAACAAAGAAGCTAAAGCGGGAATACAATCGGCTTTAATACTCGACTCTACAGATTATCGTGCCTACAAGGCACTAGGGGATATTTTTACAAACGAAGGCGATCTTCAAGATGCTGAAGATATGTATCGTAAGGCAATTCAATACGGTTCAACGAACCCTGATTTGTACAACTTTGTAGGTGTTCGTTTCCTTGAAAGAAGACAGTATGATGACGCTGGGATGGAATTCCGTCAAGCCCTTAGTCTATGTAATACTGATACAACTGCTTTGTATAATTTAGGTTGTCTTTTTCTTATGATCGAGTTACTCGATAGTGCTAAGGTTTATCTGAAGATGGCTATAGATATTGATTCAACACATTCGTATGCACATTCGAATCTTGCAAGTGTTTTTTATCTAGAAAACAATCAATCGTCAGCTGAGGAAGAATATAATTTGGCAGTAAAATATGACTCTTTCAATACTGTAGCTTTAAACAATCTAGGTTGTATTTTATTGATACAGAATGAACTTGATTCTGCAGAAGTATTAATTCGTAAGGCACAGGTAATTAGCGATACTCCGTGTGTTTTTATTTATCATTCATTAGGATTACTCTTTATGCAAAGAGAGAGTCTTGATAGTGCCGCAACGTATTTTTTCGAAGCTTTAAAACTCGATTCGAGTATCATCCGATCCTATATAAATCTAGCAAATGTTTTGAGACAAAAAGGATTACCTGAGATATCAGAATATTGGTTACGTAAGGCTCTAGCTTTAGACTCCTTAGATCCAACAGTTCATAATAATCTGGGTGGTGTTTTGATGGAAATGGGAAAGTCGGAAGAAGCAGAAAAAGAATTAGCAGTGGCTTTTTCGGAAAGGGCTCGTTTAAATCCCGAAGTCCAACAAATGGCTGTACAAGGATATGCTTCTATACTGGTTATTAACGCGGATGAGAATCTTAGATTAGGCAATTTGAAAGTGGCACGATCTAAATCGGATAGTGTATTGACAATACTAGGTAAAAACAATTCCACAGATGTTCAAGAAACTAAGAAATTCGCCCACTATATTCGTGGAGTTGTTTTTATGAAGACCAAGAAAGCAAACAAGGCTGTAGAAGAATTTTATCAAGTAATAAAAACTGATGAAAGGAATCCGGGTGCCCGTTACAATCTTGCACTTGCTTATTACTCTATAGGTAAATTAGATAAAGCTGAGGTCGCTGCAGAAGGTGCAATTTATCTCGATAGCAGTTACTATAAACCAATTATGCTCCTTGACTCTATTAAAGAAACTCGTCACAGTTGGTCTTATAAAATTAAATGGTGGGGAATTCTTCTTTTTATTATCTGTATATGTACATGGCTTGTTGTAGCTGTTATTTGGTTTCGTAAGTCGTCTCCAAAGTTGTATCAACGGTTAATAAGCTTTGTAGCGATTGTAACTTTTCTTCTTTTCGCCGGCATTCTAGTTTATCCTCTTCTTCCTCTAATTAAAGGTTTCCCAATACCCTGGGTTGGTACGGTTCAGATGGATTTTGAAAAAATAGAGTTACCTCAAGATATTGAGAAAAATCTTCCTTCTCCGGAATACATATCTATTCGTCCAAAATTAGATAACTTACCGTCGGTTTTTATCGGGGTCTTTGAATTTGAAGCTAAACTGTATACTCAGACTATCCCTTTAAAGGTATTACCATAATTAAGAAATCGTTATGTACTAGTCGAAGATTGCTGAGTTGCCTTCCCTTGCTGAGACCTGTGCCCGCAGTTCGTGTGATCTCTGTGTTAAAATGAATTTGCCAATTTGACAACCCACTCCCCGCCGGATATAGTTAACCAAAATTATCCCAAATCCAGGAGGCTTGCGTGAAGAAAGTTTTCGTTTTGTCAGTTGTAGCAGTAGCTGTTATGTCAGCACAGTCCGGGATGCCCGAGTTCATCGAGACCTCGGCGCCGTTCGAGATTGATCTCGACTACATCGTGGAACTGCCGCCGGGCTACGATCCTACGGACACCGTAACCACCTATCCCTTGATAGTCGCCCTGCACGGCTTCGGCGACTACGCGGGCGCCTACAAGGGTACTGCGATGAACCTCTGCCCGGAAGGTGCAATCGGCCTTTACCCCGAAACCGCGTTTCCTGTAAGCCTCGATGAAAAAATCGGCTG
Source organism: Caldifarciminota bacterium (assembly GCA_016934635.1). Lineage (GTDB taxonomy): Bacteria > Hydrothermota > Tepidihabitantia > B3-TA06 > B3-TA06 > WJJO01. The sequence goes on along the minus strand of JAFGSK010000017.1, from coordinate 90,450 downwards.
GGCATGGTCAATATGGGGAGACAGTCTCTATTACCTCGAGACCATTGATTTGAGCACCCGCTGGATACTCCAGGTCCTCGAACAGGTCAAGCAGGAGTACGCGGTCGATTCGAGCAAGGTGTTTCTGTTCGGCTTCTCCCAGGGCGGTATGATGACCTATCAGGTCGGTATCCAATACCCGAACCTCTTCCGGGGACTTCTGCCAGCAGGCGGTTGGCTCGAGGTGCCAATCGACACCGATCATCCCCTGGACAGTGCGGCCCTTGACCTTTCGGTACGCGCACTTCACGGGGCATACGACGATGTCGTCGAATGGGAATCTGGTAAAGCCGCCGTTGATACCTTGCAGAAATACGGGGTTCCTGCAGAAATCATGCGCTATCCTGTAAAGCACACCCTGACCAAGGAGCTGTATGACGATGCGCAGGACTTCGTTTACTGCCAACTTCAGGAAGGTTCTCCTAAACCACTCGTTGACATCCTATGGCCAAAAGAGACACTTGAACCGGAGGAATACGCCGAGTTTTTAAACCAGGTCCTTTGCATTGACGATCCTGTCCCGGATATCGAGGCCGGACTTCTTGGGCTTTACGATGACATAACCGATTCTTTGGTAATGGAGCGGATTGTTTACCTCCTCGGCGCAAGGCGCTGCGTCGGAGCGGAGCTTTTCCTGAGTAATATCATGACCGACGAAACCCAGACTCAAGGTATGCGAATGGCCGCATACTCTGCCCTCATCAAGTTGGGCACAGAGACCGCCTGGATGCAGATAAAAGGGGTAAAGAAGCGGATCGCGGTCCTGGATGTTGTACCGGGCAGCCAGGCCGATGCCCTCGGCCTCGAACCGGGCGACATTGTCCTGAGCTATAACCGAAAGAAGATCAGTGTGTTGGAAGACATCCAAAAGGCGAAAGAGACCCTCAAGCCTGACCAGGAAGAGGTTATCATGGTTATCGAGCGTGACGGTCACCAGATACGTATCAAACTTGCCCCTGGTCAAATAGGGATAAGGCTTACTGAATGGATCCGGTGAGTGTCCGGGAGTAAGTAAGAAAATAGCTGATAACTGTGTAATCTTGACTTCAAAAAGCCTTTCCATATAATTACAGGCTATGGGCGTAGTAATGGTTTTTTTGATTGTGGTCGGGACACCGACCGACTGGGACGTAGCGCGGTCAACCGTGGCAGAGATGTTTGAGAATCTTGAAGGTTTGGATGGCATCCAGAGTGTGATTTTATACGATACAAGATACTCCTCGGACGATGCCGGGTATCTTGTTGAATCGGAACTGGCCGATGCTCTGAAGGCTAGGGGGATTGAGGTATATCTTTCCACTCCATTTGACGGCAAACCCGAATACGAGATACGCTATCTTGTCAACGAGTTACGAGTTGTACACAAACGCGCTTACAGGAAGTTGCTTTTGGGTAAAAGAATGATCGAACGATGGGCTCAGGCCGATGTCGAGGTTACGATACTGCATGATAATCAGGTAGTTTCCAAGGATCGCCTGGTGAATTCACAACGCAGCGTGTTCCCGGAGTCCGAGCTTGACCTGATTCGCTCGTCTTTCACAGAGGAGTACTACACATCCACCTCGGCAGGCAGCTTGTGGGAGCCAGTGTTGGTAACTGCAATAGTTGCAACGCTTATCTACATTTTCTACGCCCCCAAGGATTGATGAGTTATAAGGATACCATTCTTCTACCACGCACAGGTTTTCCAATGCGTGCGAGGCTTCCCGAAAAGGAACCTGATTTGCTCGCCTTCTGGAAGGAAAGAAATATCTATGAAAAGATGATCGATGCCAGGAGTAAGGGCAAGACCTACATCCTTCACGACGGACCGCCATACTCCAACGGACACGTTCACATAGGTACCGCATTAAACAAGGTGGTGAAGGATTTCATCATCAAATATAAATCCATGGACGGGTTCTTCGCACCTTTCGTGCCAGGCTGGGATAACCACGGACTACCCATCGAAAACAATATACTTGAAGAGTTCAGAGAAAAGAAGAAAGAGCTTTCAAGGCAGGCGGTTCGCAAACGCTGTCGCGAGTATGCTCGAGAATATGTAGATATCCAGAGGGAGGAGTTCAAAAGACTGGGTGTTCTGGGCGCTTGGGATAACGCTTATATCACCATGTCCCTTAAATACGAGTCCGAAATACTGCGTATCTTTGCCAAGCTGGTTAAAAAAGGTTACATATACCGGGACCTGCGTTCCATCCATTGGTGTCATCACTGTGAAACCGCTCTGGCAGACGCTGAGATCGTATACGAAGAAAAGACGTCCCATTCAATCTGGATCAGGTTCAAGCTTCTGGAAGACCCTGACGGGATTTTTGACGGAGCCAAGGAAAACGCGTACGCCCTGGTTTGGACTACGACCCCGTGGACGATCCCTGCAAATCTCGCCCTTACCGTGAGGTCCGATTTCGAGTACTACGTTGTAGAAAAAGACGGCGAGCTGTATATTCTCGGCCGGGCGCTTTACGAGCGGGTCCTGCAAGAACTGGGCTGGAACTCTGAGAATGTCTCGATAAAGAAACGTTTGTCGGGCAGCGATCTGGCAAATCTGGTGTTCCGTCATCCCATCTTTGCAAGACCGGCACCGGTACTTGAGGGTGATTTTGTAACCGCGGATCAGGGGAGCGGAGTCGTTCATACGGCTCCGGGTCACGGAGAGGACGACTTCCGCATAGGCAAACGTTACGGATTGGATATACTCTGTCCTGTGGACAAGTCAGGCGTCTTTACCGAGGAGGCTGGGGAGCGTTTCGCCGGTCTGCACATCGATGAAGGCAATAAGGAAGTGCTCAAAGCGCTCGAGGAAGCGCAAGCACTTCTAAAACACACCACCATCGATCACCAATACCCTCATTGCTGGCGCTGCCATATGCCTGTAATTTACCGCGCCACCCCCCAGTGGTTCATGAACATCGATCATCAAGGTCATCGAAAGAAGGCATTAGACGCTATAACCAAGGTCAAGTGGGTGCCTGAGGAATCGTTTGACCGCATCAAAGCGGCCATTGAGGGGCGGCCTGACTGGTGTCTGTCCAGGCAGCGGTTCTGGGGAGTGGGGATTCCCGCCTTCTACTGCAAGGACTGTGAGGAGGTTCTACTCGATGCGGATTTAGTCAATCGTACCGCCGGTCTAGTGGAAAAGCTTTCCGCCGACTTCTGGTTTGACGAGGGTATGATGAGTCATTTTGAGGATGTCAGGTGTCCAAAATGCGGAGGCAGTAATCTGCGTCCGGAAACCGACATCCTGGACGTGTGGTTCGATTCATCGTGTTCTTCTCTTATCGTGTGCCGCAACTGGGAAGGCCTTAGATGGCCGGTGGAGCTTTTTCTGGAGGGTCCGGATCAGCACAGGGGCTGGTTCAACGTCTCGCTCATGACAAGTCTGGGTGCCGAGGATCGAATACCTTACGAGACGGTCATCACCCACGGCTGGGTGGTTGATCACGAGGGCAGGGCCATGCACAAGTCGTTGGGCAACTACATCACCACCGATGAGGTCGTCGACAAATACGGCGCGGACGTTCTGCGGATGTGGGTTGCAGCCGCCGAGTATACACGTGACGTAAGGGTAAGCCAGGAGATACTTGACAGGGTTATTGATGCCTACCGGAAGATCCGCAACACCTTGAGATTTCTCCTGGGGAATCTGGTCGATTTTTCACCAAAAGATAAGGTTCCCTACGAAGGGCTTCCTGCACGGGAACGCTACATATTGCACGAGCTGCAGAAGCTTATCAGAGCAACGAGGGAGGGCTTCGAGTCTTTCGCATTTCATCGGGCCTTCCAAGCCATATATGGATTCTGTGGGGTAACCCTTTCCAGCTTCTACATGGACGTAGTAAAGGATACACTTTACACACGGTCAGGGGATTCCGACATAAGACGATCGGTACAGACGGTTATGGCCGAGGTTCTGGATGTACTGGTGCGTCTCTTGGCACCTCTATCAAGTTTTACCGCCGAGGAGGCTTATCAAGCTAATCCGGTCAACGAGAAAAAGGAAAGCGTGTTTCTTGAGGATTTTCCAGATGCGACCGCGGATCTTGAGGATCGCGATCTGGCCTATGAGTTTTCAAGGCTTTTCGAGGTGCGAGACGAGGTTTTAAGGGCTCTGGAAACCGAACGTATATCAGGTCGTCTGGGAAGCGCGGTTGATGCAAGGATCGTTATAGCGGCAAAGGATGCGGACAGGGTTCGGCTGTTAAAAAAATACGAGGCCGATCTGGCCGAGATGTTTATCGTTTCCGAGGTTGATTTGGTTGATTGGGAGGATATTTCAGTCTCTTCCGATCAATCTGAGTTCATAATAAAGGTAGAAAAACCCAGGGGTAAGAAATGCGTGCGCTGCTGGCTTTGGTCTGAAAGCGTAGGCAGCCACCCTGACCACCCTGAAATATGCGACAAATGCTATGAGGCGGTAACTAATGACCAAACGTGAGATGCAAAGATATGCGCGCAGACTCCTTGAGGAGAAGCTGCGATTATTGCGGGAAATCGGGGTGGAAGAAGAATATCTTGCTAAGGTTGCCCGTGAAGCTTCCGGTGACATATCAAGTTTTTCGTTTCACATGGCTGACCAGTCCGGAGAGACCTTTCGCAGGGAACTTCAAGCCAGCCTGACCTCCGAGCAGATCCGCACCCTTCGGGCAATAGACGAAGCCTTAAAGCGCATATACGAAGGAACCTATGGGAAATGCACCAAATGTGGAGAGAAGATATCAAAGGAGAGACTGGATTACATACCCTATGCCAGGCATTGCATTAGTTGTCAGAGGAGTTTTGAAGGTTCCTGAATTCCTTACTGACTCCTTGCAGTAGCGATCGATACCCTCTTACACGCAGGGTGATACTTTCTTCATTATCAATCCGTTCGAGTACATCCCCGGCCTCGTAAAACTGGTGTTCCCATTCACGCCAGTTATAGGGAATGGTTACCTCGATCTCCATCATCAGTTCACCTGTGAGCTCACGGATCCTCGTGCGTAATTCATCGAGACCTTCTTCATGAAGGGCTGAAACGAAGACCGCACCCAGGTACTGTCGGGCGAGTTTATCCCTGACAGCATTATCAAAGAGAAGATCGCTTTTGTTAAGGATCAACACAGAGGGTATATCCTGCGCTTCGAGAATTTCGAGATGTCGGCGAACCACCTCTATCTTATCAGCGAGATGTCTGTCGCCAGCATCGGCAACGTGCAGCACTATGTCCGCTTCGGCTATCTCCCGCAGGGTTGCCCGGAAGCTTGCAACCAGTTGAGTAGGTAGATTCTTGATAAAACCGACCGTATCAGTCAGAAGCATGGGTATGTTGTTTTCCATTTCTGCGGTCCTGGTGGCTGAATCAAGGGTGGCGAACAGTCGGGAGGAAACGAGGGTATGCTCACCTGTCATTGCATTGAGAAGGGTGGATTTTCCTGCGTTGGTGTAGCCGGCCATGGTCACCCTCAGAAGCCTTGAGCGCCGTTTACGCTGGGTGGCCCGCTCACGTTCGATGTGATCAAGCTCCTTTTTCAACCTGTTTATGCGGTCTTTTAAGCGGCGGCGATCCACCTCTAGTTGAGTCTCACCCGGTCCACGGGTACCTATGCCGACTGCCCTGCCGCCAAGGGCTCCTGAACGTCCGCCCAATCTAGACATCTGTCTGCCCCAGCCGATGAGCTTGGTGTACTGGTAATCGAGCTGGGCAAGCTCGACCTGGGTCTTGGCCTCTGCACTGCGGGCATGAAGGGCGAATATATCAAGTATCAATGCGGTGCGATCGATGGTGCGGCGACCCAAAGTCTCTTGAATAAACCTGAGCTGGGTAGGGGTGAGAGGATTGTCAAAGATGATAAGCTCTATCTTCAACTGGGAGCAGATCGCCTTGAGAAAGGTGAGTTTTCCCTTTCCCACGAAGCTGCGGGCATCCGGCTTTTCACGGATCTGGAGAATCTTTTCGATAACCTCCCCTCCTGCAGTCTCGGTCAAGGCTGCTAGTTCTGCAAGGCTGTCTATGGCCTCCCAGCGCTGTCGATTGGTGGGGGCCACCGCGACCAGTAAAACTCGTTCAGCTCTTTTTTCCGGACGCAAGGACATGGATAAATCGTCGAACGGCAGTAAAGGTTGTGCCCGCTAACAGCGCCCTCAAAACCCAATTAATGTACTGCGGGATTATTATCAAAGCCGCCCCGATAAGGACTACCCTGGTTGCCCTGTCAAAAACACCCACCGTACATTCGATACCCACGCCCTCAGCCCGTGCCCTGATGTAGCTTATCGAGTAGGAGGCGAAAAGCAAGGCAAAAACTAACGCCGTATCCAGCTTGCCTAAATCGAAAAAGAGCAGCATACCCAGAAGCACAACGAATTCAGAGACCCGGTCAAGGATCGAGTCAAGGAATGCCCCTTTTGGTGAGGACTTGCCTCGTGCCCTTGCGACCTCACCGTCCACGGTGTCCCAAGCAGCGGCAAAAAGGATCACTGCGCCTGAGGCGCGCATCCAGCCCAAACCGGCTGTGCTCCCGCGATACATGAGTACGAAGGCAATGACGGTAAAGAGCAGGCCTGCAACGCTCACGGCGGCAGGCGGCATATCTACTCGAACCAGCGCTTTTACCAGGGGGGAAACCAGGAATCGGAATCCCTGGTAAATTTTACCTCTTGTTTCCCGATACCAGGACAACGAACTCTCCTTTTAATGGGATTTGGGTCAAGGTTTCCTCAAGATGGGCAAGATCGGTGCGCACCACCTGCTCGAAACGCTTGGTCAACTCACGGGCAAGCACAACCCTGCGGGAAGATTCGAGGGTCTCGGCAAGATCGGCGGCCATCCTTTGAAGGCGCTGAGCTGACTCATATAGAATAACTGTTCCGGGCTCGGCGGCAAAGGAAGAAATCTCCTTCTTCCGCCTGCCCGATTTTCGGGAAAGGAATCCTATGAACAGAAACCTGTCCGTGGGTAGACCTGATACGACCAGTGCTGCGAGTATGGCCGAAGCTCCTGGGACAGGTGTTACCGGGATACCTTGATTTACGGCTTCCCGTACCAGATAGAAGCCCGGGTCTGAGACGGCAGGTGTGCCTGCATCCGAGACGAGTGCAAGGCTCTTTCCTTCTCGAAGCATGGACAGAAGCTGGGGTGTACGCGAGATCTTGTTCGTGTCGTTATACGATATAAGACGCCTTGAAATCTTGTAGTGAGTCAGGAGGCCCCGGGTTCTTCTTGTATCCTCGCAAACCACTGAGTCCACTGCCTCAAGGGTCTCAAGCCCTCTTAAGGTTATATCCTTCATGTTTCCAATTGGGGTACTAACCACGAAAAGGGTACCGCGTTCAATCAAAAGATCTGTTCTTTAACGTACTCGAAGAATTTCAGATTATTGAGAGCAAAGCGGTAGTCTTGAAGTGCCTTCTTCAGGACGGCAATGTGTCTTCCGCCGGAGATGGTGGAAAGGGAATCGGCCAGCATGTTGAAGAATGCTGCAAAACCCCTTGTAAGGTTGTCCGTTTCAACCTTCGGGTCACCTTCGATCTTGGCGTCATCAAGGATATTGAAGCTCGTAAAGAAATCGAATTCCTTGGTTACCCCTTTCAGGGATATCTCGGTTATCTTCTTCACGATGTTGCGTCCCAGGATTGCTGAAAATTCCTCGAGCACCCTGTTGGTTGATGTTACCAGAAGCTCAACCTGGGCCGAGGTAGCGTATGAGGCGTCTTCAGGAATCTCCCGTAGTATCTTGATTGAGAGTTCTTTCTTGTCCTGGTTGAGGTATTTTATGAAATCGTCCTTGTTTCGTCCACCCGAGGTCAGGTACACCAATGCGAAATCCCCCTCATTTATGAGGGCGTAGCTCTTCTCGCTGCGTCGTCTGACTGCAAGGATACCTGAAAAATGCTGGGTAGAAAGCTCTTTTAGAAGGTCGGCTGGGGAGAGACTTTCGCCGTCGGTCTCGCGGACAACATTCTGATCTTCCAGATCCGCGTTCATCATTGCCAGGAGTTGATCGTCCACGAAGCCCATGTTGACGATGGAGGAGTCGGTATGTTTGATTTTTGTGCCTACATCCTTAAGGGATACTTCTTTAGAAGAGTTGCTGTCTGCCGCGATGCGAATCACCTTGGACAACTCCCCCTGACGGACCAACAGGATGTCGAAGGAATCCGGGTAATCGATGGTGACGTAGAAGGAGCGCTTAAATGCGCGGTGCCGTTTGGAGAAGTTCAAAAGGTTTTCCAGGTCGATGAATTCAGCCCTTAATGAAAAGAGTACCAGTTTCTCTCTCGGAAACTTCATTTATCCTCGCTTGAAAAGGTTATTTTTCCATCCTTTAATCCGACATCAAAAGAGCGCTTACCAGGCTCACTGATTAACATCCTCGCCAGGGGATTGGCAAGGAGCCTTTCTATGGCTCGCTTTAGAGGCCTGGCCCCGAAGCGTGGATCGAATCCTTCTCGCCGCAAAAGCTCCTTTACTTCGTCTCTAACACTTATATTGATCCCTTGCTCTGCAACCCTTGCTTCAAGACGCTCAAGCTGCAGATCGACTATCGCACGCATGTGGTCTTCCGAAAGAGGCTTAAAAACCACCATCTCGTCGATACGATTGAGGAACTCGGGACGGAAATTCGCCGCCAGATGATGGTCCAACGCATCCTTGGGAAGCTGACCACCGCGTTCCAGTATCTCCTGAGACGCGATATTTGATGTCATAATAACCACCGTATTGGAAAAGTCAATAGTTCTTCCTTGCCCGTCGGTGAGTCTGCCGTCGTCAAGAAGCTGCAGAAGGACGTTGAATACAGCAGGATGGGCCTTTTCTATCTCATCGAGCAGGATAACCTGGTAGGGTCTGCGCCGCACCGCTTCGGTGAGCTGACCACCCTCCTCATAACCCACGTAGCCTGGCGGTGCACCGACTAAACGGGCCACCGTGTGTTTTTCAGAGTACTCGCTCATGTCTATTCGCTGCATCGCCGCCTCGTCGTCGAACAGGAACCATGCAAGGCTGCGCGCCAGCTCGGTTTTGCCTACACCGGTTGGACCCAGGAACAGGAACGAGCCTATAGGTCGATTGGGGTCTGAAAGCCCTGACCGGCCCCTGCGGATCGCATCTGAAACAGCTTCCACCGCCTCTTCCTGGTCAATGAGGCGCTGGTGGATGCGTTTCTCCATCTCGAGGAGCTTCTCGTTTTCACCTTCAAGCATGTTGGCCACAGGTATTCCGGTCCAGCGGGAGATGGTCTGGGCAACATCTGCTGCTTCCAATGTCTCATCTATCCCCTTTTCTTTGAAAAAGGCGTTGCGCTTTTCGACATAATCCGCTTGAATCTTATCCGCCTCCTCCTTAAGCTGTGCAGCGCGCGCGTAATCCTGTATCTTTACCGCTTCCTGTCCTTCCCTTGTCAGGTCTCCGAGCCTCTTTTCAACCTTCCTTAACTCAGGGGGAAGTGAATATATGTCGAGCTTGAGATGAGCCGCGGCCTCGTCCAGGACGTCGATGGCCTTGTCAGGCAGGTGTCTGCCTGAAATATAACGCGCAGAAAGCTTTGCAGCCGCCTCGATCGCCCCGTCTGAGATCTTTATCCCGTGATGCGCCTCGTACCGGTCACGCAGGCGGGTAAGTATCTGTACCGTCTCGTCTACAGTAGGCTCGTCCACGTACACGGGCTGGAACCGGCGTTCCAGGGCGCCGTCCTTCTCTATGTTCTCCCGGTACTCCTTGAGTGTGGTCGCACCGACGCATTGAATCTCGCCCCTTGATAGTGCTGGCTTCAGGAGATTCGAGGCGTCCAACGCCCCTTCCGCTGCTCCGGCGCCCACGATGGTATGCATCTCGTCTATAAAGAGGATAACAGAGCCCCGGTTTGCCTTAAGTTCGTTCAATACAGCCTTCAGCCTGTCCTCGAACTCGCCGCGAAACTTTGTCCCGGCAACCAGCTGACCCATGTCCAATGCCAGCACCTTCGAGTTTCTGAGAATCTCGGGAACCTCGCCTGCAACTATTTCCTGGGCCAGGCCTTCAACTATGGCAGTCTTGCCCACGCCGGGTTCGCCGATAAGGGCAGGGTTATTCTTTGTCCTGCGGGAAAGTATCTCTATCACCCTGCGAATCTCATCGTCCCGGCCGATAACCGGGTCGAGCTTACCTTCAAGGGCGAGCTGAGTAAGGTCTCGGGTGTATTTCTTCAAGGACTGGTAATGGCTTTCAGAATCCTGCGAAGTAATCCTTTGTGTACCTCTTATCTTTTGCAATGCCCTGTAAACCTTGTCGGTGGTTACCCCGAAGTCCGCCAAGAGCCTTGCCGCCAGCCCCTCCCTCTCCTCGGTAAGGGCCAGGAACATGTGCTCGGTGCCTATGTACTCGTCCTTCAGTCTCGAAGCCTCCTCGGATGCCCGATCAAGCGCCCTTTTTAGTCTGGGGGAAAGGTAGACCTGTTCCGTACCTCCGCCTGCACCCTGGACCTTAGGCAGACGGTCAAGTTCCCGCTCCAGCCTCTCGGTGAAATGCTCGGAAGCGATGCCCATCTCGGAGAGAATCTGGGGCACGACGCCCTGCTCCTGCGTAAGTAACCCGTATAAAAGGTGATGGGCGTCAAACTCGGTGTGCTGGAACCGGGACAACGCCTCCTGAGACAGCTGGAGCGCTTCCTGTGCTCTTTGCGTGAACCTGTCTAATCTCATTGATTTAGATAGTTTAGCACAATATGCAAGGGTTGTCAATAGAGAATCGGGCTGAGTTCAGGATGGGCCTTGAAAAATGGGTTCTAAAAAACAACTTATGCCAAGCTTGACAGACATCCATTTTAGCTTAATATTTCCTTAAAGAGGAGAAGATATAATGAATATTATTTTATCTCTATTATTGTTTCCAGCCGCCATAGGCCACGACATCCAGGTGCTGTGGGAGAAGGGTTACACTCACGCGCAGGGGGTTACTACTTTCGGCTTTGGCATAGATGCAGGAGACCTGGACGCTGACGGCGCGCCTGACATTGCCGTATCATGGGGATACGATGATACCGTTCTAAACTGGATTGGCGGTGTTTACGTGTTTACTAATAACCCGCTCGACACCTTTCCTGACATTACGGTTTGGACACATAAAGACGTAGGGAGCAGCCCCCACATCGTAGTTATGGATATTAACGGCGACGGCAAGGACGACTTGATCGCTGGTAATTATGGAGCCGTATGCAAATTAGCGGTTTACTTCGGTCCTCTTGTAGACAGCCAGCCTGCTGATGCCTGGATGGATGATGATGACTTACCTTCGTATTTGGGTTCGTCTATGTCGAATGCGGGAGACGTAAATGGAGACGGATATAACGATTTAATCGCGAGTGGATATTCGGGGTGGTCCACGAGCATCTACGGCGGGGCGTATATCTACTTCGGCGGGCCGGATTTCGGCCCTGGGGAGCGCCAGCCAGACGTAATGCTCCTGGGCGGGCTAAATCACGGGTCTGACGGATACAAGGAATACTTTGGTTTTGAGGTAGGAGGAGGCGGGGACTTCAACGCGGACGGGTACGACGACGTTATTATCTCAGCGCCGACCTATGGCAACGACGAGATAATAAAGGCCGGGAGGGTATACGTCTACTTCGGGGGCGACCCGATGGATACGGTGGAAGACGTAGCGTTTACAGGGGAAGGCCCCGGACACTGGCTCGGTAAGTGTCCGATAGACCTTTTGCAGAACCTGGTCGGCGCATATGCGGCGTTTGGAACCGAGTACTTCGCATCCAACCGGGGTAAGGCTTACGTGCTGTTCGGAGGGAAGGAATACGACGACATTGTGGACGTGGAGATATTGGGGCGCAACGAATTCTCGCATCTTACTCTGAACGGCGGCACGAAGAGCGCGGGTGATGCAGACTATGACGGCAGGGACGACCTGATCATAGGCGCTCCAATGGATTTCTATTACATCGGCGATACTGTTGACTGGTTGAAGGGTGCGGCCTTTTTCTATCGTGGGGGAAGGGTGATAGACGAGGTATTTGACGGGTGGCTTGAAGGAAGTCAAGACGAAAGAGTGGGTCAATCGCTTGCTCCTGCCGGGGATTTCAACGGAGACGGCAGGAGTGAATTTCTAGTAAGCAATTATACAGCTAATATGAAGAAGGTATGGCTTTGCACGTTTACCGGGCCAGGAATAGAGGAGGGGAAGGAAAAAGATGCTGGTTTGGAGTTAATACTTTCAGCGACCGTAACCCGGAACGAGGTGCGGTTCTATTATGATAAACCCGTAAACAAGGAGGCGACGCTGTCAATCTACGACGTAACCGGCGCATTGGTTCGCCGGTACGAAGGACTAAAGGAGTCGGGCGCAGTGTGGGACCTCAGGGATGACCTGGGAAGAAGGGTATCCAGAGGAGCCTACACCGTTCGCCTGACAACCGAAGACGCCGCGGCGACTCAAAGGGTCGTCGTGGTAAGATAATCCCCCCTGGCCCCCCTTATTAAGGGGGGCGATATAGCCTCCCTTTACAAGGGAGGTGGCCGAAGGCCGGAGGGATAAGAACCTCAGAGGAGGAAAACTAAAATGAAAAAGCTCATTCTTTTTTCAGCCCTGGCCGTACTGGCAGGGGCAAGCCTGGTGCAGGCTCAGCCAGGCGTAGGTTTCTACCACAACGTTTATCTGTTGGATACGCTGACCTCGGTGGATAAAGGCGACTGGAACGCGGTATGCATGCCCAAGAATACCGATATGGCGTTCTGGGTAGTAGGCGATTCAGGCGAGGTTCGCCGCTTCGACGTGACGAAAGGTCCGTCCAATAAATACGTAATCGGCCCTAATCCGGCAGCGTCTTTCAACCTGGGTTCCTGCTACACCCTCACCGACGTGTGCTTTTACGACCAGAGCCGTGGTTGGATCGTAGGGTACAAGGATTCCTCGTTCTCCTACGTTGGCGAAAGTAGATTGATTAATATCCCAGCGCCCGGAAGGGGCCAGATATGGTACACGACCGATGGGGGAAATATCTGGCACGATGTTGACACTGCAAATATGCCGCCTGAATTCTATCAAGGCGACGCGGTGGTCCCGTTCCTGAGCGTGGACTTCTCGGATTATCTTCATGGCTTTGTCGGCTGCGGTTGCGGATTCCTGCTCAAGTCAGACGATGGTGGACAAAGCTGGTATATCGACCCGGACAAGGAAGACCGGCAGTGGTGGGACGTTGGCCCGAAGATAGGCTCGATCCCGCGCGATATGACCGCTGACAGCTTCTACAACCATTACGCAGACTGGTACTGGGACGTAAAGGCCAACAACAACCCCAACGACGTCTACCTGGCCTCGGACAACAACGGCGTATTCTTTCACAGCCCGGATCAAGGTCGAGGCGGCACGTGGAACGTCTTGTGCTTCGGTCAGCCGCCTGAGGATTACTACAACGGGGGGCAACTCGTTAAAGGATACGGAACTGAAAACGTACCCTACGTGTACGAAGACGCCCCAACTTCATCCTGGAACGCGGATTCGATGTGTATAGATACCTCACTCGAGGTACTCTCCGTTGGGTTCTATGAAAGCGATTATCTTACCGAACGGATAGTTTTGGGTTCGATGCGGGGCAAGGTTTTTTACCAGGATGGAAACGGAAACTGGCACGTAGACCGTTTGCTCGGCGGCAGCCAGACGTGGCCGGATAACCCCAAGGATATAGTCATGGATACCTGCCTTTGGTTGAACGGAATAGCCGTCCGATACGACACAAGTGAAAACCGCTTCATAGAAGGGGCAGGTTCGTACGGCACACTTGCAACCAACGCCACAATGTGGGGTCAGAAAGGCGACAGGCTCCAGTGGTATTCTTACCGCTATTGCCTGAATGACGTTGCCTCAGGATACCTCTGGTATCGTCCGGGATTCGATACTATTCACATGTGGTCTTTATCGGTAGGGGATCACGGAGCGCTCCTCGCGCACAACGAAGGCTACATACTGACGGATACGGCATCCGAAGAAGAGTCGCTTATGGAGGAACTCCCGGGCTTTGAATTGACCGTAGAAGACCCTTCAGGAGACCAGGAAGGCGGAACCGTGACTTTGGAGGTTTCCAGCGTGCCTCCGGGTGCAACCAAATTTAACTACTACTCATACATGGTCCCGGATAGAGATAACTGCAAGCCGACCTGGAAATGGTATAGGCCGCTATCCGCTTACGAGCGATACCCGATAATAATCGATACACCCTCCACTTCAGTAACCTTGCCCAGAGCCGCCTTGGTTGGACACGGAAATATCTTTGCGGCAACGACTGCAATTGGCGGTAATTCTTACATTGCCGATGCCTGCAACAACGAGGCAGGAATGGATGATATTGCCCCTGAAGGCAAAACCCTCATTACATTGCAGGGCGGAGAATTCATCGATTGGCCTGACTCGGCATTCCAGTGGAAAGAACCTCCTGGCAGTCAGCCTCAAGAACCTGACAGCCTGATGGTCAGAATCAGCTGGAGAGAACCGGAAGACACCTCGGACATCTCACTTGCCGGCTACTTCGTATGCCCGGTTGAGGTTACCGGAAGCTTCAGTCCAGCGAAAATGGAGATCACTTACACCTACTGGCCTCCCTACTTGCCATATACTCATTCTCTTGGCGACGTTACAGTTCAGGTTCAGGATACTCCGACCTACGATCCTCTCTACCACTGTTACATCCTCCCTAAACCCCCGGCGCCGGCTTTCGTCGAGAGGCGCCATCACATAGTACATACAGCACCGCTAAGACGGAACGTCTGGCAAAGCTCGGGTGGATTCCCGGACGACCCTCAACACTACGCAGGGGCGTATTATTCAATACTCCCGGTTGACTACAGCGGCAACGTTGACCCATCGGAATTCCCAGGTGACGGCTGGTCGCCCTGGTTCTTCGTTCCTTACTACCCAACCCATGCCGGCATCAGTGAACCCGGAATGAATACCAACGTTCCGTTCGCTTTAGAGATACTCAAGCCTGCAATTACCGCCAACTCCACCACCATCAGGTTCAGCCTGCCTGCCGACGCCGAGGTCTCATTAAACCTCTTTGACGCTGCGGGCAGACGGGTTAAAAGCATTCACAACGGGAAGCTTGAGGCGGGCTGTCATACAAACAAGATACACTTTGTGGACGATAAGGGTCAAAGGTTATCAGACGGAGTTTATTTTATCAAATATATATCAGAGGAACGCTCGGTTTCCGAAAAGATTGTGGTGGTTGAGTAGATAGGAAGAAAAAGTCAAATACCGTAAGCGTCGGGCATATGCCCGGCGCTTTTTTATAGGTAGTAAGGGTTTCGTTGACAAGAACTTCTCGCTCAGTATGCTTTCGCATGGCCAATCCAATCCTTGAAGGAATCAAGGGGATTTCCTTTGATTTCTGGTACACCATCGGGCGATACGAATCCGAAGCCGAATGGGCGCGTCAGGATGCATTCAGGGTGGAAGGTTTTTCACGTATACTTTCAGCCCACGGCTGCACCATAGATACGGAAAAGATTGCACGGGTTCTACAGGAGGTGGGAACCGAGTGCGAGGAGGAACGATTAAGGGCCGAGACCGAGATTGCCTCCCACGAGCTTGTATACCGTTTCCTTACAAGGTTAGATATACAAAAGCAACTTGCGGCAGGGCTTTCTGCCATGATCAAGGTATTCGACGAATCGCTTCTTGCCGTGAAGATTATCGCAGAACCCGGTGCAAAGGAGGTTCTTTCAGCGCTTAAGGACAGAGGCTATCCCTTGGCTCTTCTTTCCAATACTTCCCACGGACACATAATCCGCCAGATAATGGACAGGGAAGGCCTTACTCCATTCTTCGACCATCTTATCTATACAGACGAGATAGGACCACGCAAACCAAACCCCAAGGCGTTCGAGTTTCTTCTCGAACGTTTAGGTACCGAGCCTCAGGAGACGGTTCATATCGGTGACCGGCTGGAACTGGACGTTTTAGGCGCCAGGCGCTCGGGTATCCGCAGCGTTCTTTATCAATCCAACCGGGATTACTGCTACGACGGCTATCCAAGGCCGGATTTCTGTATCCACCGGCTCAAGGAGTTAATAGAAGATTAACATATGGAGGAATATGTACCTATGGTTTCAGGTATCTTTATAGTTTATGTAATAGTTATCCTTCTGGCGATAGGAGCCAGGGTAGTTTTCGCGGTGCTTTCATACAAGATAGGCAAGAGCAAGGGCCAGGAAACGGTCGGACTGCTTTTGGGCATCTTTCTGGGTTTGATCGGCCTCGTAATCGTTGCCGTTCTGCCTGACGAGTCGGCGAAAACCAAGCATCAGTACACCTCCTCAAGCGTACCTTCAAGCGAGTCCTCAAGCGGACCCGGAAGGGCTTTGTGCAAGTATTGTTCGCGGGAGATAAGGGCGGATGCACGGTTCTGCCCCTACTGCGGTCACCAGGTCTGAGTATCTTTCGAGAAGTGTACTTTATCCGCAGGTGAAAAGTCAGGAAGGAATGCGAATAACCATTTACGCACCGACTTCCGTATCCCTTAGGGCATTCTTCTTTTCTGAAAAAACAATCTCGGTCAGGATCAAACCAGCGTGTAAATCATAAACAGAAAAGGTGTGTTACGTGTTTCGCAAAGAGCGCAGATTAGCGGGATACAGTAAACTCATCAAGAGTCCCCTGACCTCGCTTTTCAATGAAGCGATGTAAAGCTCCTCGGTGTCCTCGCAAATCTCACGGCACACTGGGAAAGGTTCACTGGCAATCTTTATCAAGAACTCGTAGTGTTCGCGCGAGAACCAGATGTCGCGTGCGCGTTTTTCACGGATATTCCCGAACGAAAAACCTCCCATTACCGTACACGGGATGAAGTTGCCCACTGGATCGATGTTGATGAAGTAATGGTAGGGGCAGTGGAATATCCTTCGCCTGCCCTCGATCAACCGAAGGATGCGTTCTATCATTTTCTTGGCGCGTTCAGTTCCCTTTGTGATGAGCTTCATCTTTACCAACTCGTTCCTGAGGGTTTTTATCTGCTCAGGTGTCGGTTTCAAGGAATCTGCAACCGGTATCATGTGGGTGCGTGCGATCTTGCGGCCTTTCCAGACGGTTTGCTCCACTCCCTCTGCAGTGTTCTCCCATACTACCCCGAAGGCCAGGCCGTCAAGGTTGTTCTCGGCCACGAACCGGTACATGTCCGGAATATACTCAATGTTCAACTTTGTCAGGACAGTATAGATATCTATCTCAGGATAAGGCTTACCCGTCTCGCCCCTTACCCTTTTGAGAATCTCGATTCCTCTCCTGGATCGCTCCCACGAGCCTTTAATCCCTCGCAGTACGTCGTTCACTTCGTTAGGCGAATCGATCGAAAACCGAACCTTTGATACGTCGGCCTCGATAAGTCTCCTGGCCGTCTCCTCGGTCATTGCCATACCGTTCGTTATGAGATTACATCCGGTGAACTGTCTGATATAAGCTACGATCTCAGGCAGGTCGGGTCTCAGCAGCGGCTCGGTTGACGTTATCCTGAATCGCTTCACGTGAATGTCCTTGACCAGCTGGTAGACCATATCCTTGATTTCGGCAAGGCTCAGTTTATCCCGCTCGGACTGCCAGTGCATGCGCCAACGCTGGCATATCAGACATCGCTGATTGCATACGGTGTTGACCGAGAGGTTGGCAACCGGAGCGTACCCGCGGGCGAAGAGGGTAATCTCTTCTGCAGCACGTCTTGGATTCATGCAGGTGATTGTAGTCATGAACAAGCTCATGGCAACCTTACGTGAATAATAACGTCATTTAAGTTGACTAAATCAGTTATAAATGGAGGAAAAGTGAACAAGCTTCTCTTTGCAGCACTGATTGCCTCGATGCTGGGTTGCTTTGACTACACCTCGGTCATGACCCTTGCCCGGGACGGTTCCGGGACATTAAAGATACAAATCAAAGTTCCCCGTAAGCAAAACATGGAATTTGCATTCTTAAGTGAATTCGATGACAATAAGTGCCCTGAAGGTTGGGAAACTGTAAGCAAGGGTATCGATACATATATTCTCCAACATCTGGAAGGAAAGTTCAGTAATCTGAATGCTATTCCCGATTTCTTCTCCGATCAGGATGAGCCTGTAATTACCGTAAGCGGGAATAACGGAATCTCGCGTTTTTACTTGAAAAAAATCGTAGAACCACTGGATCCCAAAGATAGAAAGATGGCGAAAACACTTTTGGCAATGGTGCCAGGCAAAAAAGACCTTGAAAAATATCACTGGACAGAGATAGTGATCGTAGAGGGCGATATTATCGAGCATAACTCGACCGCAAGAAGGGGAGACACGCTGATCTGGAGAATGAACATGAAGGACTTGATTGGCTTGATGGATAAGGGGTTCGTGATGGAAGCTTCATGGAATGCTAAGTAGTTCTCAAGTCGTTTCTTCACGAGTCCGGTTTCCTGGGCAGCCTTGGAATGATTGATCAGGCTTTCCGTGAAGCTTCTTTGGATTCTTGTCCTTAACCTATTATCATCCAACACGCAACCTTGAACTGCAACTAGGCGTCTTTTCTGTTGAACTGTCTTAGTGTAAAGGAGGATACGATGAAAAAGCTCTTTGCATCAACCCTGGCTTTATTATTTCTGGGCTGCCTTGATTACACCACTGTTACAGAGATTGAGCCGGACGGCTCCGGCAGCCTTTCTTGTGAGCTCAAGATACCGATCAAAGAAGGCAATGAGATTTCATTTGAAGGATTCAAAACAAGGCTCGATTCAACACCGGGCTGGAAGACTAATTCGTTTGTTGTAGACACCTTGGATTCAGTTCAGCGCCTTCGGCTTACCGGTGAGTTCGCCTCGCCTGTCGAGATTACGAATCCAATCCTCGACTGGGATTTTATGGGTTTCTCCCCTGACAGCGTCAGCTTCACGAGTGAGAAGATTGCCACAGGCTACCGGTATCGTTATTACAAAAGCTTTGGCTGGGACGAGAACCGGGACGTAAAAATAAGTATAGATTTACCGGATGATGACGAGGGATTCGTCTGGCGGGAGGAACTGATTCTTCCTGGAAGAATCCTAAGTCACAACGCGGACGACGTAAAAGGAGTAAAACTTATCTGGGAACGTTCCACCGCAGACGTCTTGAAGAAGGGGCTGGTGATTGAGGCGACCTGGGAGGTCGATTCATAGTTTTTTAATCTGAAAAAGGAGGTCAAAGATGAAAAAACTTCTGATAGTAGCTTTGTGTGTTCTTGCCGCATCGGGATGCGTAAACTACACCTCTGTCACGGAGATTGAGCCTGACGGGTCCGGTTCGCTTTCAATCCTCGTCGAGGTCCCTCAAATCGAAGATGCCAGTGTGAGTGTCACGGACTTCGAGATTCCGGACTCTGTCCAGGGCTGGGAGATGACCTTGATGTCTGCCGATACCTCGGACACTGCCATTGTATACCGGCTGGAAGGTGCCTTCACGAGCCCTGAGGTTCTGTCTCAGGTCTTCGATATCGATAACATTACTTTCGAGAAGGAAGAGACCGGGGACCTAATCCGCTACCATCTTTCAATGCTCCCGTTCTACATGCCTGCCACCAGATTCGAGGGTTATTTCGGCTCCACCGCAACATTGCTTAAAGCGGTGATTAAACACGGAACGGACAAACACTACTGGACGGAAAAGCTGGTTTTACCCGGTAAGGTAGTTAAGCACAATGCCAGTAAAATTAAAGGGGATACGCTTATCTGGAAGGTTGACATAGCCGATTTAGCCGATGAGGGATTTCCAGTTGACGCTGTGTGGGAGGTTTCTAGATAGAACCGTGAACTACCTTGCCCCTGCGGATAACCGCCTTGGGATGGAAATCAAGGGTCTTGAGCGGGTCTTTATCGAACACGAGGAGGTCGGCTTGAAGTCCTTCCTCGATTGAACCGACTTTCGCTTCCAGATGCATGCCAAAGGCTGCATCGTGGGTATAGGCTGCAAGCGCTTGCTGCGGTGAAATTCGTTCTTCCGGGATGGGGTGGGTAAGGAAGGCCTTGATCCCGATGGCCGGATCGGGTGTTGTTATGGGTGCATCTGAACCTGCGGCAAGGATTAAACCCTGCTCAAGCTGGGAACGAAAAGGATTGGTCCAGCGGCGGCGTTCACCCAGCCTCTTCTCGTATAACCCTCCGTCCTGCCCCCAGATGGCCTCGAACATCGGCTGTACACCCAAAATGAGGTTCAAATCCATGGCCTTCTGGATAAGATCAGGGGGCATCAGCTCTGCATGTTCAATCCTGTGACGCAGGGGATTCACAGGTTCGATGAATTTCTCGTAGGCAGATATTATCTGTTCAATCGCCTCGTCGCCTATTGCGTGGAAGGTCATCTGCAGACCCGCCTCGTTTGCACATTTCACAAGGTTCGCGAGCTCTGAGTTCGAGAAGTACAGGATTCCCATGTTGCCGGGAGCGTCTGTATAGGGTTCACGAAGCGCGGCGGTGCGAGAGCCGAAAGAGCCGTCGATCAATATGCACCCGCCAAGTCTCGAAAGTTTGAGTTCGCAGACCTTTTCTACGTCTGGATTCTGAGGAAAAAGAACTGCCTCGATCCCGACCTTTGAGGCTATCTCCCGGTAAATCTCAACATCCTCCAGATGAGCCGAATCGCCTATCAGGACTGCAGCACCGGTAACGCCCTTACTCACCAGATACTTACCAGCCGCGAGGAATGCTTCCTTTCGCAGCTCGACCGGTATCCGTTCCTGCATCCGTTCAACTGCAAGTTCGTTGAACCTTCCCGATATGGGGTCGCTCGCTCCTTCGATGGGCTGATCGTAAAGAAGCCAGCGTCTGGCGGCGCGGTTCAGGAAGACCGAATGTCCGTCCTCCCTGCGGATGAAGATGGGAATCCGCTTGTCGATTGTATCCAGCTCGCCCGTTTGGGGCTGCCAATCGATTTCAGCAAGTCTTTCCGGTGCGAGGTTGAATGCATACAGGAACCCCCGGTTTCGGGCCTCTGGTAGGCGTGAGCTTACGAGGTCTAACACCTCTTCGCGGCTTTTCGCCTCCCGAAGATCGAGGAAGAGCAGAGAAAGCCCATACTCCAGGAGGTGGATGTGTGAGTCGATGTAAGCGGGAAGTATTGTCTTGGACTCATGTACATTTGCTTCTGCCATTGGTTTTATCCGACCCACCTTGGCTATCCTTTCCGCTTCTATTAAAACGTCGGCGTGAATTGATTTTTTAGGGGGCGAGTGAACGAGGGCGTTGCGGAAAAGTATCACGCTGCCTCCAGCAGACTCACGATTTCCAGGTGAGCGGTGTGCGGGAACAAATCAATCATCGCAAGACGCGTTAACTTGAAACCAGCCTCAAGAAGGGGGTGTATGTCCCTTGCCCATGTCGAAGGATTGCATGATACGTAGGAGATACGCCTGGGTCTGGTCTTTATTACGGAGGAGATCACCTTGTCGGTAAGACCCCTGCGCGGCGGATCGAGAATCAGTAAATCGCATGGCAACTCCGTTAATAAATCATCTGCCTGGCCCTGAAGCCACTTCACGTTTTCACGTGAGTTCCTCTCGGCATTTCGTTTGCCGTCGGCTACAGCTGACGGTGAAGACTCTATCGCCGTAAGCCCTTTCACTTTCGAGGATAGTGCCAGACCGATCATCCCTACACCTGCGTAGGCGTCGACGAGTACATCTTCCGATTGAGGTTTTAAGAAATCTTCCACAACATTCACTATCCGTTCAGCCTGAAGATGATTGGCCTGGAAGAATGAGGGGAAAGATACACGCAATTCCAAATTCCCGATCTGTTCTGAAAGATGGTCCTGGCCGCTTATTATCTGGTTTTCATCACCCAGGATGCGGTTTCCTTTGTAAGGGTTTATGCTCTGTACGATACCTGAAAGGTTGCTGAAATCTTTAACTAGTTCCACCACGGTAGGACCGGTAAGCCCTTCGGTGAATGTAACCAATCCAATCATCCTGTTTCCATCGCTTGAACGTCTCAAGATAACGTAGCGCAGATTACCCGTCCCGGTTCGTTCATCGTATATAGACTCGGTTGTTCTGCCAAGAAGCTCACGCAGTTTATCAAGATCTGCTACGGATTCGGGGTCAAGAACCGGACAATGATGTACATCTACGACCTTGTGTGTGCGGCGCCGATAATACCCGATTAAGGGATTCGGGTCGTGAGGAGCTGCTGGGTGTTCGCTCTTGGTTCTGTATCCCCACTGGCAGGCAGAAGGGTAAACCGCCTCCGGTTCTATCTGTACCTTGGCGTGTCTCACGAGTGTCTCTTTGAGGAACGATTTCTTTATTTCGATTTCTCCTTCGTACGTTACATGCTGCAACTGACATCCCCCGCATTCCGTATAATAGGGGCAAGACGGTTCTACCCGATTTGCAGCCTCTTCAACTATGCCTTCGATTCTTCCAACCGCATAGTCTTTCTTCTGTTTAACTATACTCACGTCCAGGCGCTCACCTGGTAATGAGAAAGGCACAAATAGAACTCTTCCATCCGGTAGGTGAGTAAGACCGTCACCGCCGGCAACCACCTTCTCTACCGTTATCCTGAGGTTCCCGGCTACCATGCAACCAGAATGTTCTGCACTATCAAATCGGCGGCACTCTTTAAAAGTTGTTCAATGCCATCCTCTTCATCCACATCCGCGTCGATTACCTCGAATACCTGCTGTGTGCCTTCCCACAGTACATTGTTTTTTAACTGGTCGGTGCAATTGCCGCTGTAGCGAAGTTCGTACCTCCACTCCGAGACGTTGTGAGAATCGTCATATACTGCCGCAGATCGTTTGTACCCGGTGATTTCTATGATTAGAACAAGGTCGGCTGAGGGGTCGGGCGAAACGCGAAGGCGTCCGTCACGTGTAAATGCCGTCACCAGCCGGTCGTTGAGATCCTCGGCTAGAAGAGGGTGTAATGTCCGGTTCTTAACCTCGGCGATATTGATGGTTTTTATATATGTGGGAAGAAGCGAACGTGTGGAGTAACCGCAGCATCCACAGTACGTAAAACCTATCAGGAATAACAATACTCGCTTGGGGATATTCTTGTACATTAACTGAATTATGCAGAGTCAGCCGGGAAAGTCAACGGGTTGAATCTAAAAAAAATAGCTACTTTTCAGTTAAGGGATATTTCTGCCAAGCACATCCTGAGAGGTGGGACGGTAACCGTTCACGAATGCACGAGCCTCCATCTTTCTCTTCCCTTCCGGTTTAATTTCCAGGAGTTCCACGAATCCTGTGCCGCACTGAGTCATTAGTCTTTTTTCAACAGAAACCAGGGTGCCGGGTATACCGCTTCCTTGTAGATCTGCAATCCTTGCTCTTACGATATCGAGTCTCTTATTACGAAACCAGGTGTAGGCCAGAGGTTCAGGTGAGAGGGCGCGGATCAGATCGTGCACTTTTCCTGCAGGTTTTTCCCAGTTGATGGTGCGTTCTTTCTTGCCGATCTTCGGGGCACTTGTTATCCCCTCAATTGACTGAGGCTTAGGCGTAAGGGTTCCCTCCTTTAGACCTTTGAGAGAACATTCTATAAGGTAAGGGGCTGCTCGGCTTATGTGTTCGGCAAGGTCACCGTATGTATCATCAGATTCTATAGGTAAAGTCTCCTGCATCAGAATTCCACCGGCGTCAACTCTTGCCTCCATCTGAATGATCGAAATACCGGTTTCTGAATCACCTGCCATTAACGCCCTCTGCAACGGGGCCGCACCTCGGTAGCGGGGCAAAAGAGAGGGATGCACGTTTATTGCCCAGCGAGGCACACTGAGAAGTTCTCGAGACAGTATCTGAGCGTAAGCGAACAGCACGAACGCATCCGGTTTCTTTTCACAGCACCAGTCCAGGGATTCTGAGGCATTCACGTCCCCTGGTTCGTAAACCTCAAGTCCCAGTCCTAAACCTACCTCCTTTACCGGCGAAGGCTTAAGACGCTTTCCCCTTCCCCAGGGCTTATCCGGAGCCGTGACGACTCCAACCACATCCCATAAAGTATCGCACCGCCGCAAAAGGGGGATACCAATCGCGGCGGTGCCGAAGTAGAGAATTCTCAATTTACATGAGTCGCTTAGATTACTTCTTTTGTGAGACAACGGATTTATCTATCTCTATTTCCGTTTTATCTCCTGACTTGATGATAAAAGTATCCTCTTTCACCCTGGCGATGGTCCCGACGATACCCCCGTTGGTTACAATCCTGTCTCCCCGGTTAAGGGACTTTAACATCTCCTGGTGTTTCTTCTGTTTTCTTCTTTGAGGCAGGATCATCAAGAGATAGAAAACTACCAGTACACCTAGAAGGATAACCCAGGTGATCCATGGGCGCTTGGGTTTTTGTGCCACGGCTGTTGTATCGGCCGGCATTCCGGCGCTGTCTGTAGCCTCAAGCACAGGCTCAATCCCGGTGGACTCTGCCGTCTCAATGGTTGTTGTTTCCGGTTGCTTGACCGGTTCTGCCTCCCCTGTAGGTGAAGCCTGCCCCAGTAGTAAACACACCAATGCAAGTTTGAAAATCATTATGCCTCCGATTTCAATTGAACCTCTATTCTACTCACCGGTTTAGCTATGTCAAATGTATACAATAATCATCCAGGTTTTATTCATACCCAACTCCTCACCCTTGAGGTGAAACCGTCCTTGACAACGCCTCTCCAAGTTTCCTACTCTCTGCCGAATGGCCACACAGGTGCCCTGACCCTGTTCGATCTATCGGGCAGGCGGGTGGACGCGAAGCAAGTGCGGGGGTATGGGTCGGCCACCTTTAGCACCGAGCTACCCTCAGGGGTGTATATTGTGCGGCTTGAGGCGTCAGGCACGACGCTCGCTAGGAAGGTTGTGGTAGTGAGGTAGGGGTGGTTGGCTGCGCCGCTTCGCGTCATGAAGAGAAGAAATAAGCCAACAGTCCTGCTTATGTAGCATGAATCGAAGAAACTCTCAACTCTGTGTTTCATTTAATCTTTCACAAGTTTGAACAGGTTAGAAAACCTGTTCCACATTTGCACAAAAACAAAACAATCATGCAGGATCGGTTGACACTTGATATCCGCTCCTTATAATTTCGTATTATCCGGGGACGTAGCTCAGCTGGGAGAGCACCTGCTTTGCAAGCAGGGGGTCGGCGGTTCGAGTCCGCTCGTCTCCACTTCACCATACGAAGTAGCGCGGTTCTAGCTAAATTAGCGCATCTCTGTGGGGACCCCGAAATCGTGCTCCTTTTTCCTACTGCAACGTTTGCGAACCGGAGGTTCACGCTTGCGAACCGGAGGTTCACGCTTGCGAACCGGAGGTTCAAAAGACCGCATTCGGGCGGACGAGGATGTCCGTCTCTCCCTTGGTAATACTTCAACTTAAAGGTCTTGACAAACCGGACAATCGTCCTATAATTAGCTAAGCCTAACTTTATTAAAGGAGACTAAGATGGCCGGCTTAACAGAGGGTCTTGAAGATTATCTCGAAGCGATACTTATATGCGAAAAAGAGCATCGCTTCGTGAGAACCAAACACATCGCCGAGAAATTGGACGTTTCCAGTCCAAGCGCTCATGCTGCAGTAAAAGAGTTGACTCGTATGGGCTTGGTCGAACATGAATCATACGGATATATCGAGCTGACTCCCAAGGGACGCAAGGAGGCGGAGAATGTTTACGGCAGACACCGCGTGCTTTACCGGTTTTTCTCTGAGATACTTGGATTGCCACCTGAAACCTCAGAGGCGAACGCATGTGGTATCGAACATCACTTCGACGATTTAACCCTCATGAAGTTCACCAAGTTTCTGGATTTTCTTACGCGAAAGCTGAAGGAAAATGAGGAATTCGATGAAGAGCTGGAAAGGGTGCTTACAGATGAATGAGAAATCATTGCTTGACCTTTCAGTTGGTGAGGAGGGTGAGATCGTGGACCTTCAAGGTGGACGCGGCTTTAGAGCGCGACTGAGAGCCTTAGGATTGGCTGAAGGCCAGATAGTAAGAAAGATATCCCGTGTAGGCTGGGGAGGACCGATAGTGGTTTTAATCAACCGTGCTCAGATAGCCATCGGAAGGGGGATGGCCAGAAAGATAATAGTAAGAACTAATCACGGATTTAAGGGATAACTTCGGTGCACAGGGGCAGGTCCAGGACGCACAGGACACAATCGAGGAGGAGCAGGCGAAGACACGTAGTTTCCGATATACTGCTTGTGGGGCAACCCAACGTAGGTAAGAGCGTTCTTTTTTCACGCCTGACCGGTGTTCGCACCATCGCCTCCAACTATCCGGGAACCACGGTAGGCTATGCTACGGGCAAGATGATGTTTGCCAAAGATACCTACGATTTGGTTGACGCTCCAGGCACTTATTCACTCGAACCACTCGACGATGCAGCCCGCGTTGCCGTTGATCTCATCGACGACGCGAAACGAATAATCAATGTTGTAGATGCCACCCATCTTGAGCGTCACCTGACTTTGACCATGGAGCTTTTGGCTCAGGGAAAGCCCATGGTTGTGGCTTTGAATATGGGTGATGAGGCGCGGCACAAAGGGATTGAGATCGATGTGAAGAAGCTTGCCAGGCGTCTGGGCGTACCGGTAATATCAACGGTGGCTCGTACAGGCGAGGGTGTAAAAAGGTTAATCCTGGCTACTCTGGCTCTGGACGTTGAAGAAGAACTTGCTTACGGGAACGAGGCCGGTCATCCAGGGCATCATCCCCACATAGCCCGTCATCACGGCAGAAGCCAGGCAAAAGGGCATAAGCATCTTGCCGAAGACAAGGTATGGTGTCGTGTCGGCAAGATAGTGGACGAAGTGCAGATCCTTCATCATCACCACCATACCTTCGGCGAGTGGCTTGAGGATGTGAGTGTTCACCCCATCTGGGGAGGATTATTTGCCATCCTGGTCCTGGCTCTGTCCTTTATACTTATACGAATGATCGGTGAGTTCCTGATCGGGGGCGGCATAGGAATCATTGGAGAGCCTTGGGTTAAGGTACCTTTCGGAACCGAGGCCCTGTTCGATGTAGCTTGGAAGCCTGTGATGATGAAGCTTTCCGGGTTGCTTGGAGAAGGAACCTTCCTGCATAACCTTTTAATCGGGCAGTTGATCGGGGGAGAGATCGATTTCATGCAGTCTTTCGGCATACTGACCTCAGGTCTATTTATCCCGCTTGGCGCGGTTCTGCCTTACATAGTGAGTTTCTACTTTGTGCTGTCAATCCTCGAGGACACCGGTTATTTGCCCAGACTGGCGGTGTTTTTAGACAATATCATGCACCGTATAGGCCTGCATGGTTACGCGATTATCCCGACGCTATTGGGTCTCGGATGCAACGTTCCCGGGATAATGGCTACGAGGATACTGGAAACTCGAAGACAGAGGTTTATTACCGCTACGTTGATCTCTATTGCCGTGCCCTGTGCTGCCCTGCAGGCCATGATCATCGGGCTGGTAGGTGACCGGGGTGTGTGGCCGGTTATGCTCGTTTACGGCATCCTGTTTGCCGTGTGGATTCTTATCGGTCTTATTCTCAGGTTCACTTCCAGGGGCTTTAGACCGGAGTTGTTGATCGAGATTCCCCCCTACCGGCTTCCTTCGTGGAAAGCCCTCGGTTCAAAGTTATGGATGCGCACGGTTGGTTTCCTGAAGGAGGCATTGCCCGTGGTGCTGGGAGCCGTGCTTGTGGTCAACCTCCTGTACCAGTTCAACGTTTTCTCCTATCTAGCCAAAACCACAGCCCCTGTGGTAAGCTTCCTATGGGGACTGCCCGAAGACGCCATCGTACCTCTGCTGGTCGGGATGCTGCGTAAGGACGTGGCCATCGGTATGTTCGCGCCTTTAAGCCTTACAACCAAACAACTGGTCGTGGGCAGCGTGGTTCTTTCAATGTTTTTTCCCTGCATGGCAACACTCGTGATTCTCTTCAGAGAACTCAAATGGAAGGACGCGCTGAAATCCATCGGCATCATGCTCTTAGCGGTAATAATCGTCGGTGCCGCGATAAATTTCCTCTGGCCCTGACTTGAAAATGGACGTCAGCAACAAAGGGACAGTAGCGGTCAAAGAGGCATCATTAAAGGACATTTTCAAACCCGGACTCGGTTTCTCTATAGTTGACGGAATAATCGATCTTCTGCCCGCCGGTTCTGATCCAATCAGTCAGTCCTATGACAAGGCCTCGGATTTCTACGATTCCTATATGACTTCCGCCAATTTCATCTCCGCTTTATACAACAGAATCGTCTGGGGGATCCGGGATGATATTTACGCGGGCAAAGTGTGTTCCTTTATCTCCGGTGATTTAAAAGGGGTGATACTGGACGTGCCGGTGGGAACCGGAGAGCTTACGTTAGATCGATACGCTCAGTTGAAGAAATCGACTATTATTGCATGTGATTACACACCGGGCATGCTTTACAAAGCCCTTAAGCTAAGAAAACCTAGGTCATGAAGATATTTGTCATCATAGATGCAGCTATAACATTCATTAGGCCGTGACTTAGAGATTGTCGGCTGTGAAAGGTAGAGGATCGAAAATGGAAAAAGTCAGCCATGGAAAAAAACTAAAAAGCCAATAGGATCGGTAATAAAACAGGAGAGAAGGAATGAGCCTTATTCCTGACTTCAAGATAGGTCTTTGGAACGCATGGGTGCTGGTAGTACCGCTTGCGATCTTGAATGTAGTTGTATTCCCACTTGTTAACCTGAAAGCGGTCAGAAAGGCGCGCACCTGGCCGAAGTTGAAAGGCGCTCTGAAAGTCGCCTCATATATCTCTATCCCAATCTGCTTGATCGTTTTCCTATACACTATCTTCGTACCACTCAAGTTGTACACGCCGTGGTTCTGGGCAGGTCTACCTCTGTATTGTCTCGGTCTGGTTATCTTTACTGTATCCAAGTTAAACTATGCCGCCGTGGGGCAGGATGAACTAGCCACACTCGGACTGTACCGGATATCAAGACATCCCATATACATCGGTATCTACCTAGCATTCCTCGGCATAGGTGTGATGTCTGCATCGTGGGTCTTTTTGGTATTCACTGTACTATATATGATTCTGACTCATTTCAGCATCCTTGCCGAGGAAAGATTCTGCTTTGATAAATACGGTGAGGATTACGTAAGGTATATGAAGACCGTGCGCAGGTATATGGGAAGATTCAACAAGCGAACATAATACCGCGGATTGAGAAAGGGGAATTCATGAAGAATAAAGGCCTCGTAACGCTCTTGATTACACTTGCCGCGTTTGGCGTGACATACATGCTGCTCGTGTTTTCTTCCCGCTGGAACGAAGCTGCGTACATAACAGCAGGCATCTTGTTAGGCATTGCAGCGGTGGTGTCGTTTATCCTTGCCGAGGTTAAACGCAAGCAGGATTTTGCTCCAAACATGTGGGGAATCCTTTCCGGTCTGTTCCTTTGGGGATTCGTAGGCGAGTTCCTGGAAGCAATCAATTGGGTTGTGATAGCAGATTACCGCTTCCTCCCGGTTCTGCTTCTTGCTGGATTCTTCCTTGTCTTCCTTATCGTGCGTAAGCAACTGGCCGACCGCTTTGCGTTTGCCTTCGGGCACTTCGCAGGAATCTGGGGTCTGCACATGTGGATGATCTATCAGTTCGAGCATCTTTCCCGCACCCACTGGAGCACCTACCCTTCGGCGGCGATCGCAGGGGCCGGAGCGGTGATCTCGTTCATCCTCATGGCGCGCGCGAAGAAAACCTCCCCCAAAATGGCTTGGGCGCTGGCAGGGCTTCTTCTGGCCTGGACGGTTCTCGAATACGTCTGGGGCTGGAGGATAATACCCGGTCCTTACTCCATGTAGGGTGACGCACACCCATGAGTAGGGGCGTGTGGTACAGGTTCTCCAACCTGTTCAATACTCCCTACCTTTTGCTTACAGCCTCAGACCGAAGGGAAACGAATTCCCAATAGCAATTTTCCCCTCGATTTCCAAGGCGGTCGTTTTCTTATCGAATCTTGACACCGGAGCCCTGGGGCTTAGACTAGTGCATGGCGGTTATACTCGTTACAGGTGCGCGGGGAAGGCTGGGTTCGGCTCTTGCCTCATTTCTAGCCTCCAAAGGGGAAGAGGTCGTTTCCGTGTCCCGGAGTGATCTCGATCTGGCCCGATACGATAACGTGATGCGAGCGGTTACAGAGATCA
The DNA here is from genome assembly GCA_016934635.1 of Caldifarciminota bacterium. Lineage (GTDB taxonomy): Bacteria > Hydrothermota > Tepidihabitantia > B3-TA06 > B3-TA06 > WJJO01. Next base: position 60,311 of record JAFGSK010000017.1, on the reverse strand, counting down.
AACCTCGCCTTATATTTCACACCGCTGCATTAACGAATGTGGATGAATGCGAACGCTATCCCGAGCGCGCCCATAGGGATAACGTAGAAGCCTCAACGAACCTGGCCAAGGCAGTCGCAGAGGTCAGGGCAAGATTAGTTTATTTCAGCACCGATTACGTTTTTGACGGTGAAAAGGCCTCCGCTTACACAGAAACCGATTCACCCAATCCAATAAGCGTCTACGGCCGAACCAAATTTCAGGCTGAAGAGGCTGTGTGTGAATTTGTGGCTGATAACGTAATAATAAGGGTGGCGTGGCTCTTTGGTGCAAACGGCGATTTTGTTTCGTTTGTACGCCGGACAATCAAAGATGGAACTCCTCTCAGGCTGGCTACCGATCATCGCGGTTCGCCAGGTTATATACCTGATTTACTCCCCGGAATCTGGGATATAGCCCGGTCCGATTCTTGCTGCGTCTTTCATCTTACCAACAAGGGGGCTTGCAACCGTTTTGAGATGGGAACCGAGATCATTCGTTTACTTGGGGCAAGTATAGAACCCATAGCCTCAACCGGCCACGAGATAGGGTTTATAGCCCGGAGACCTGCTCAATCTACCCTTTCCTGTATTAAGTTTGAGAAGACGTTCGGTAAAAACCTACGTACTTGGCAGGAGGCTTTAAGTGATTACCTTAAAAACCCCGGCTAAGGTAAACATAGGGCTTTGGGTGGAGCGCAGACGGCCTGACGGCTATCATGATCTGCGTTCTCTATTCGTCCCTATCGGTTTGTTTGATGAGATGCGTTTCGAGGCCACTGAAAAGGAAATCGAGTTCTGCTGCGATGCACCCTATGTACCTGGGGACTCCTCAAATCTTGTGTGGAAGGCCGCTGATCTTTTCTTTACTTATACCGGTGTTCGTTCGGGTGTTAAGATCACACTCCTAAAACAGATACCGGTAGGAAACGGTCTGGGTGGAGGTTCATCAGATGCAGCTGCTACCCTTTTGGGTCTGGACAGGCTTTTCGACACCGGTCTTTCCATAGAGGAACTGGTTTCCCTTTCACTTGAGTTAGGGATGGACTGTCCTTTCTTTTTAGCCCCCAGACCGTCTCTAGTTACCGGTAGGGGAGATGGTATTGACCCGATAGATGTACCGCGATTCGATCTTCTTCTTTATTCTCCTGAGTTTAACGTTCCTACGCCTTGGGCATACAAACATCTTGGACGGTTGACAAACGGGGAAAAGCAGTGTAAACTTCTGGCTAAGGCTCTTAAGGAACGTAACTATGAGGAAGCGGCCCGATGGCTCTATAACTCTTTTGAAGATGTAGTTTACAAACGCCATCCTGAACTGGAGATCGTTGCTCGGTGGTTTTGCAAAGAAGGTGCTTGGTTTTCGGGATTGTCGGGGAGCGGAGCTGCTTTATTTGCGGCCTGTCCAAAGGAATTTGAGCCTGAGCTTCCTGAAGGCACCCCAGGCAGGATGTATCGGGTAGAAACGCTAGAGTATTGGGGCGTCGTCTAAAGGCAGGACGGAGGATTTTGGTTCCTCCAATCGGGGTTCGAATCCCTGCGCCCCAGGTTTAAGGAGAGATTTATGGCACGAGAGACGATGAAGGTTTTCTGCGGTAATTCAGTACCGCAGCTTGCCGAAAAAATCTGCAAGAGACTGGGTATTAGCCTGGGTAAGGCAACTGTTGATCGCTTCTCTGACGGAGAGATACGGGTTAAGATAGAGGAGAATATACGGGGAGCGGATGTTTTTATAATCCAATCCACCCAATCTCCGGCTGAGAATCTTATGGAACTCTTTTTAATGCTTGATGCCGCAAAAAGGGCCTCGGCAGCAAGGATTACTGCCGTGATTCCCTACTACGGGTATGCTCGTCAGGATAAGAAAGACGAACCCAGGGTTCCGATTACCGCCAAGCTGGTTGCCGATCTTCTGACCCAGGCAGGTGCCAGCCGGGTATTAACCCTTGACCTCCATGCAGAGCAGATACAGGGATTCTTCGACATACCGGTTGATCACCTCTACGCCACGCCCCTGTTTGCGAAGTTTTTCGGAAGACGTAACCTTTCCGCCTATATCGTGGTTGCTCCTGACGCGGGAAGTGCCAAACGATCCCGGGGGTACGCAAAACGGATGGGCGACCTACCGATGGCTATCGTTGACAAACGTCGCGAGATGAAGGACAGGCCGGAGGCGCTCAATCTGGTGGGAGACGTTGACGGAAAGGTTTGCCTGCTTTTGGATGACTTGATAAGTACAGGCACTACTCTTATTGAAGCGGCTGGACTCTTATTGAAGAACGGTGCAAAGGAGGTCAGGGTTGTCGCCACCCATGGTGTGTTTGCCGCTGATGCGGTGAAGAAATTGGCTGCCTCCCCCATACAGGAGTTAGTGATAACCGATTCTTTGCCGGTAAAGGATGGTCTTCCGGCAGGGAAATTCCATGTCCTGTCTATTGCAGAGCTTCTGTCAGAGGCGATAAGACGAATTAATAACGGTGAATCGGTGAGTTCACTGTTTATCTAGGAATTTTTTGAATTGAACTACAAAGGGTACAAACAAGAATTCAACCGGTCGAGACAACACACTTATGTGTCTATGCTTTGTGACGATAGTCACCGAAGGAGGACGACTAGAAGGAGTTCTTATCTTATGATTTATCGGCACTCTCGAGCGGTCTCCAGGGACTACCGGAGAAACTGAAGGAGTAAGATGGCTAAAAACGAATTGAAATATGAGTTGCGTGATGGTACAGGGAAATCCGTTACGCGCAAGTTGCGGAAGGCAGGGAAGATCCCGGCGGTTGTGTACGAACGCGGTCAGGAGTCATTCTCAATCACGGTTGGTACCGAGAGTTTTACCGAGATTATCAACAGGTTGCGGGGAAAGCTTCTTTTAACCGAGTTGATACCACCCGAAGGTGAGAAGTATCTTGCCGCAATAAAAGGGATTCAGCGGCACCCTGTGACCGATGAGTTCCTCAACATCGATTTCCAGAAGACCCATCCTGGTGAGATGTTGCATGTGCGTATCCCGGTTACACTTAAAGGTACACCAGTGGGACTTAAAATGGGAGGTCTCTTAGAACACGTTCGCTACGAGATAGAAGTTCGTGGTCCTGTTTCCAAGTTGCCGCTTCATATCGACATCGACATAGGCGACCTTGATGTTGGTGATGCGGTGCGTGTGAAAGACCTTTCCTTTGAGGAAGGTGTTGAGGTTCTTGCTCCTCCTCAGGGTCTTGTGGTTACCGTTATTCATCCTCGTAAGGTAAAAGAGGTCGAGACTGCAGTTGAAGAGGAGGTTACTGAAGCCGCAGAGGCTGAGGGTGAAACTGAGCTAGCGAAAGAGCCTGAAGCTTCCAAAGAGGATGAAGCGAAGGGGTGATCATTTTTGGCTTAGGAAATCCAGGTGAGAAGTACCTTCTAAACAGGCACAATCTGGGTTTTATGGTCGTTGATGCTCTGGCAGAGCACCTGAGGTTAAGATTCCGGATTTCCGGACAAGCCCTCATAGCAAAAGGCTCCTACTCGGGGAAAAAGCTTTGGTTAGTTAAACCTCTTTCGTATATGAATCTTTCCGGACAGGTAGTGAAGCAGGTTCTCTCGAAACATACTGATGACTTCCTGGTTGTAGTTGACGACGTGGACCTTGAGTTCTCAACCATAAGGCTGCGAAAACAAGGCGGAACCAGCGGACACAACGGTCTTGCTTCCATCAGTGACTGTTTGGACGCTGAAGACTTTCCCAGACTCAGGATAGGTATAGGCCCTCGACCAGAAGGTTTCGAACTTTCTGATTACGTCCTTTCCAATTTTACACCTGATGAGTTCTCCGAACTCCAAGAAATCATCGGAAGGGCCGCGGATGCAGTACTGCTCGTTATAACTCAGGGAATGGACATTGCAATGAATCAGATAAACTGAGCTTAGTCATGAGATGCTTTGAGGTTGGATTCCTTACAGGAGTGATTTACTGGCTGAGGTTGAAGAAGAGAGGGTTATCCTCGTGAGGATCGGTATCGTCGGTCTGCCTAACGTAGGTAAGTCATCCTTGTTTAACTTCTTAACTCGTGCCGGTGCTGCTGCAGATTCTTATCCCTTTACAACCATCGATGCCAATCGCGGCATGACGCCTTTAGTAGATCCCTTTCTTAAGCGACTGGGTGAGGTTCTTTCTCCACCCAAGCTTACCCCGGCTCAAATCGAAGTCATTGATATTGCAGGACTCGTAAAAGACGCACACAAGGGTGAAGGATTAGGGAATCGTTTTCTGGGACATATCAGAGACGTTGATTTGATATTTCACCTGATACGAGGATTCGAGGCACAGGATATACCCCACGTATTTAAAACCGTCGATCCGGCCCGTGATAAGGAGGTGATACTAACAGAGCTGGCATTAGCCGATTTGGAGACAGTGGAGCGAAGGTTGGCAAAACAACGCAAACGCATCGAGGCTCTGGAAGAGGTTGAACTCCTTGACCGGTATCACGACTTTCTTTCCTCAGGATCATTTTCTCTGAACGGTTCTTACAGTCCCGAAGACATCAGTCTTCTTAAATCCCTGGGTTTGCTCATTCCCAGATCCAGGATTGAGGTTCTGAATCTATCTGAGGAAGCGTCAGGGGTTGAGTTAGCCGATGCATATAGATTATCCGTGAGTCTTGAGCAGGGTATTGAGGAGTTCGACTCCGCAGAACAGGAAGAACTCAGGCGCGAAGCAGGTGTCGATGCAAAAGGTGTTGATGGTTTACTCGAACGAGCCCTTGAGAAGTTGGGACTCATCAGGTTTTATACTGTCAAGGGTGAGGAGGTCCGTGCCTGGACGATTCAGGCTGGATCAACCGCTCTTGATGCCGCAGCAAGGATACACTCCGATATTGCCCGAGGTTTTATTAAAGCGGAGGTTGTGAATGCCGAAGATTTATTACGCGCAGGTTCCTGGAAAGATGCCGGAACCTGTGGAAAACTTAAGGTTGAAGGTAAGGACTACGTTTTAAATAATGCAGACGTTCTGCTTGTTAAGTTCAGATAGGAGGAACGTTGAGACGTTACCAGGCTGTACTGATACTAAAGCCGGATATTGATTCCGTTGCCCTGGATGATTTTCGAGCGAAGTACTTGAAACTCCTTGCCGACGGTAAGGCCGTTGATATCGAGACACTTGACGACAGGATGCACGATCTCGCTCATGCTATAAAGAAGTATCCTCGTGCACACTTCTGGCGAGTAAGATTTGAGGCAGATCCCGGTTTAGTAGCTAAGCTTAAAGGAGAGATACGCCACGATGAGACTCTTTTAAGGCAGGTTTATCTGCACGCCGTTCAAGAACCATCTCTTGCCGAGTTTTCTGAAGTAGAGGCAGAAATTCAAGAAGAGGTTGAATCAGAAACGCCTGAAGCAGAAACCACTCACGAATCCGTACAGAAGAAGACTAAGCAGAGGAAAAAACCTGAAGAAGATATAGAATCCGAGGAGACGACTCAGTTAGAGACAGCTGAGGAAGAGCCGGAGGCCGAAAATCCAGATACGGCTGAACAAGAAGAGGAGAAATAGCTAGGAGGAGATATGGCGGATTTAAGACTGCCTAATCTTAATATCGTTCTTTTATCAGGTAGACTGGTTGCCGATCCCGAGTTACGATACACCCCTAAAGGTACCGCGGTTTGTTCATTCCGCATGGCTGTATCCAGACGGTACCAGGACAAGGATAGTGGTGAGTGGAAGGATGATGCAAGCTTCTTTAACGTTGTTGTCTGGGATAGAATGGCGGAGTTGGCCGGAGAAAGGCTCCGCAAAGGTTCACCTGTAATGCTTGAGGGTGCTTTGCGATCCCGTTCGTACGAGGCGCAGGACGGCAACCGCCGGTATGTAGTTGAAGTCGTGTCACGACGTTTGCAATTCCTGGAAAAGGCCCCTGCAACGGGTGAAGGCTTTGCTGCATCGGAGGGTCCCTCTTCAGCAGAGGAAGAGGATCCGTTTGAGAATTAACAGAAGTTAAGTAAACAAGGAGAAGAGTAGCGATGATGAGACGACGCAAGGAATGTAGGTTCTGTTCCGAGGGGAGAAAGGATATTTCACCTTTCGATACTTCACTGGGTAAGTTCCTCACGGATAAGGGCAAGATTGTGAACCGCAGGATTACCGGTGTTTGCTCAAAACACCAGCGTAAGCTGTCCAGGGCGATTAAACAGGCTCGTAATCTGGGAATCCTTCCCTATGTAGCCCATTAGGGAGATTGAAGTGGAAGTCATTCTAACACAAGATGTCGTCAAGTTGGGAAACCGCGGTGAGGTGGTTCGGGTCAAGGACGGCTATGCACGAAACTTCCTTATCCCGCGCAAACTTGCCCTTCCGGCTACCGAATCCAACAAACGACACTTTGCCGAGGTCGTTCGTCAAACCCGCGCCCGGGTAGAAAAGGAAAGAACCTCTGCCGAGGAGCTTCGAGAAAAGTTGGACGGCGAACACGTAAAGATCACCCTGTCCTTTGGAGAAACAGGTAAGGCTTACGGCTCTGTTACCGCAAAAGACATCGCTTCGAGTTTCAGAGAAAAGGGTATATTCTTCGATCATCACCAGATTATCCTGGATTATCCACTTAAGGAGGCAGGTGCCTACGACGTACAGGTTAGGATTTTCGAAGGGGTTACAGCAACTGTCAAGGTCTGGATTGTTCCTGAGGGACAACCTGAGGAAGCCGAGAAGGCGGAGGTTGTCGAAGATAGTTCCCTAGATGATGATGAGTCTGAAGAAACGCCTACGGAAGAAGCCCCCCCGGATCAGGCCGTTGAAGAGGTTGGAGTTGAAGTAAACGAAGAGGGGGAAGAGATCGCCGAGCAAACCCAGAACACAGAAGAAGAAAAGGAGGTCTAGCTTGGTTGAGGTGGAGGTGCATGGGGTTTCTCTGGATCTGAACAACGCTCCCGTACTGTTGTTGCGTGAGAAGGGCGGACAGCGTGTACTTCCTATCTGGGTTGGCCCGATCGAAGCTTCGGCGATAACCTACGCTGCCAGGCGTGAACCATTTGAGCGTCCTCTTACCCTGGACGTTATCAAACGAATTATCGAAACACTGGGTGGAAAAGTGGAACGAGTAATCATTACCGGGCTTAAGGATAACACCTACTATGCCAATCTCGTACTCTCTCACGCAGACGATGTGATTTCGATAGATGCACGTCCTTCAGATTCTGTAGCGATTGCGGTACATTTGCGTGCCCCGATCTTCGTTGATGATGAATTGATGGATGCCCAGGGCAAGGAGATTTCAGAAGACGAAGAGACCAAGCTAGACGAACTCAAAGACAATCTTAGAGATATCGACCCTGAGGATTTCGGAGACTTCAGACTATAATTATGCCGGATACCCTAGCTAAACTAATGCGAGGGGTGCAGGAGTGCTTGACCGAGGAGGAACTTAAAGCAAAACTTGAGGACTCGAGGAAAGATCATCGGCCTCTGCGCGTAAAACTTGGAATAGATGCAACCGGACCTGATATCCATCTCGGGTTTGCGGTTCCCTTGCGCAAGCTGCGCGATTTCCAGGATGCAGGTCACACCGCAGTACTCATAGTCGGCGACTTCACCGCAATGATCGGTGATCCTTCAGGCCGTTCAAAAACCCGCCTTCCGCTCAGCCGAGAGGAGGTAGAACGGAACATGACTCGCTACGAGCGTCAGCTCTTCAGGATCCTTGATAGGAAAAGAACCGAGGTGCGCTTTAACTCGGAGTGGAGCGAACCTTTGGGAACGCAAGGAGTCCTCAAGCTCCTGGGAAAGTACACCGTTTCACAAATACTCCAGCGGGAGGATTTTTCTCGCCGACTCGCTGAAGGAAACCCAGTGTTTCTACACGAACTTCTCTATCCTATCTTCCAGGCCTATGACTCGGTGGCTGTCAAGGCGGATGTGGAACTGGGCGGATACGACCAGCGGCTCAACCTTATCGTGGGCAGGGAGTTGCAGCGCGAGTTCGGTCAGCCAGCCCAGGTAATAATGATGATGCCTCTGCTGGAAGGGCTATCAGGCGGGGCCAAGATGAGTAAATCCTACGACAACTACGTGGGAATAGAGGAGGAGCCTCGAGAAATGTTCGGTAAGCTCATGTCCATCCCTGACACGTTGTTAGAGCAGTACTTCGAGCTTGCCGGGCTCGCAGACGAGGCAAAGCTGGCCGAGGTTCGGGAGCGTCTCGCCTCAGGAGAGAACCCCCGCGATCTTAAGGCCGAGATGGCCCGAATGGTGGTTACCCTTTATCACTCAAAGGACGCTGCACGAGATGCCGAGGCTGAGTTTGCCAAGGTTTTTGCCCAGGGCGGTGTACCTGATGAGATGCCCGAGATTGTCGTTGACCCCGGGATCAAGTTGGTGGAAGTAATTTGCCGAAACGGCCTTGCTCCATCCAAGGCCGAGGCCAAGAGGCTTATCAAACAAGGGGCGGTCTCTGTCGATGGGGAGAGGGTAGCAGATATTGATCAGGCTCTTTCCCTCAACTCGACCGTCGTCCTCAGGGTAGGCAAGCGGCGGTTCGTGCGGTTGATACCCGGCTAGACACCGGGGTCTCCAGTCCAGGAAGGGGACTATTCCCGGTTGCAGATACTTGATTAAATTAGAAAGCTTGACAAGCTTATTTTTTATACTATTATAAATATGAGGCGGATTGCACTCAAAGGTTCGTTCGGCGCTCTCCGTCCAAGATCTTTCTGACACGCTCAGAAACTCGGCTCTTTGTGGTTGGAGTGGGGACGGAGGAGCAAAACAAAGGAGGCGGAATCGGTCGGAAGAATTATTTTACCCCCACCAAAATCGAAAGAGACCCATAGTTTGGGGCTGGTGAGATTTCAAAACATTTGAAGGAGATAGAATAATGAAGAGGAGAGGTTTTTTAATAAATCCACTCAGCTGGATGCTTAAAGAAATTCAGCTGGCCACCTTCCTTTTGTTGCTTGCCCTAACCCACACTGGTTGGATGCGGTGTCGAGGTGAAGGTAATGCATTATGTGTAGATGAAACGCTTGAGGAGGGGTATGAGGCTAAAAGATCCAAACTAACAAAAACTGACCAAAACGGTAAAGTCATTTGGACGATTGAACATGCGGGAAATTGTGTTAGGCAAGCTGAGGATGGTGGATGAGATTCCAGATGTATCCGGTACCCTTATCTGGGGTTGCGGCGAACCGCGAGCGGTGTATTTCATTAAACGAACCAGACGGGCAATCCTGGTACCATGAAAGTGATACCCGTTAAGTAAAAGGAGGAAGAAGTGAGACTTAAGATGATCCTTACATGTATTCTTTTTTATTCTACAGGTTCCCTTTTCGCCCAGGAAGAGGTCTGGCTATCCTATGTCTACTCCTATGGCGACATAGCAATATTCTCTTACGAGAACTCAAGCGAATTCGAGATTAAAGAACAGGATGGTACACCTGTTTTCTCCACGATTCTGATGATTGAGGAGCACGAACAAATAACCGACCTTGAACCAGGGGTTTACAAGGTAACATGCAATAATCGGTTCTCTGTCTTGAGCGGAGACCCCTGGAGCACAGGACTAGGGGTTTGGGCAGCGGTTGATGAGTATTCTAAGCCCTTAAGTACTAAGTTGTTATCTGTAGGACCGAAATGCCTTCAAGCCGCCGGGAACTATGCTGAAGCTGCGATTGCCGTATTTGCCTATCAAGACAACACACATGTTTTGCTGGAGGATATGGATGCTAATGTTTCCGTGTGGGAAGGCGATCTGGACTCAGCCGAGTATTATCTGTATAGGCACGATGACCCGGATAACCCAGAAGGGTTTCCATATTCGGTTGAGGCATCTAAGCCTATCTGCGCTCTTACACTCAACGGTATGGGTGGGATGTACGTTCCAGACTTCAACGGAACGTTCACAGGCAGAGATTTCATGACCTACATCCCTTATTGCTACCAAAACAGGGATCTTGATAAGGATATTGCAGTCCTTCCATGGTTCGACAGCACCCACGTAACGGTGGCAGATCTTCACAATCCCTACGACATAGTATGGGACCACCTTTGTCTTGAAAAGGGAATCATCCAGGGAACGCGTATCCCGCTGCCTTATGCAGAAGATCACGTCGGCAGGGCTATTTACATCCACTCAGACAAGGACATATCTGTTTCACATACGCCTTATGCCAGTTACGGCAGCTCCACAATAGGATTTTTCCTCATGCGGGGTATGGATTACTCAGGATTGGGACTGGGTAATGAGTTTCATCTGCCCCTGGTTTGCTCAGGCGGTGAAGATCATCCGTCGAGGCTTCACGTTATTGCTTACCTGAATAACACCGACATTAACATCACAAGGACACAAAAATACACCGGGATTGAAGATTTTATCTGGCAAGGAACACTTAACGCAGGAGAGGACTACCGTTTTACGTCCGAGACCTGGGACGCGGCTGCAACCGCAACGTATCACGTAATTGCAGATAAGACCGTAGGCACTTTGATCAATTGTTACGACGACAACGGTGCAGACTTCTTTCCGATTATTAATGCCGAAGCGCTCGCTGTTTCGGAACCCGAACCTGAAACACACCCTAAAATTCGGGTCACATCTGCCGTAGGTCCCCAAATCGTCCTTCGATACGAAAACATGCCACGAGGTTTTTTTGCCCGGGTTTTCGATGCCTCGGGTCGCTGGGTTGACGAGTTACACTCTTCTGATGAATCCGGTACCCTTACCTGGGGTTGCGGTCAACCGGAAGGTGTGTATTTTATTAAACCGGAGCAAGGTTCAGGATCGCCTATGAAGGTGGTTCTGTTGAAATGACCTTTTTACAGGTTACTGCCGAACCTAGAGCGTTCGGTCAGTATGATAATAAAGGAGGATAAGATGAAACGTTTAGTGTTCGTCGGGATCGTGTTGATCCCCGTGATTATGATCGGAGCCCAGGATTACGTCTCCTGGAGCGATAGAATGACCCCCCTGACTCAGGAACCGACCCACGAAGTGGGCAGATTCGATTTCTCCCGGCTTTCCCCGGAGGATACCTTCATGACCTTTGCCTATACCTACGGGGACATCGTGATATTCTCTTTTAAGGATGACAACCACTGCAAGATAATCGATTCCGAAGGCGGCGTAGTGGCCGAAGATACCTTGATGCTGGACGAGTACCTGTTTGCCCAGGATATTCCATGGGGCGTTTACCTGGTTACTGCATCTGAGCCTGTATCCGTTCTCAGCGGTGATCCCTGGGGTCAAGGCTTAGGCTGCTGGTACGCGGTGGATGAGGAGAGCAAACCCTTGGGGACCAAGCTCTTATCGGTAGGGCCTAAGACTGCTCCATCAGGCAACGATGCCTGCATGGTCGTGTTTGCCTATCACGATAATACGCACGTGATCGTCCGCAACCTGGACAACGAGCAGATCATATTCGAGGGCGATCTGGATAGTGCGGAGTACTGGATCCAGGATCACGGTGATGTTCCGCCGGTATTCTACTCGGTTGAAGCTACATACCCGGTTTCCACCATGACCGCCTGCGGCGTTAACGGGATGTATATCCCTTCGTTCAACGGAACGTTTACAGGAACAGATTTCATGGCCTACCAGCATTCGTGGGGAGGAACCCCTCAGGATTGTCAGATCATATCCTGGAATGACAATACAACGGTAACCATGCACGCCCTTGATGATCCAGGTCTGGTGTTCAGAGAGGAGTTCTGCGCCGAGAAGGGCGACGTCAAGATGTTCAATATCCCTGTTAGGGAAGCGGTCTACATCCGCTCCGACAAGCCCATCTCGCTTTCCCAGACCGAATGGTGGAGTTTCGGTTTGGACAAAACCTACATCTGCGCTTTTTACATGGCTCGAGGAATCGACCCAGATGGACTGGGATTGGGTAAGGAGTTTTATCTCCCTATAGAGGTAACTTATGAAGATTCTCCTTCCAGACTTCACGTTATTGCATTTAAGGACAACACCCACGTTACGGTTACACGCACTCCAAAAAATAGCTCGGACGAACTATTCGTTTGGAAAGGGTTTCTGAACCAGGGGGAATGCTACCGATCCACCAACGGTGAAGTTCCTGCGGTCTTCCACGTGGTTTCAGATAAGGACATGGTCGCAATAGGCAGCTGTAAAGACCGGCAGGGGTCTGACTTCCTGCCGGTAGTACATATCAGTCCGGCTGGATTTTTCGAAGAACCAACCGAAAACTCCTCAGGGAATTGGCAGATCCTTAACCCTATAGGTCAAGGGATTGTACTTCGATACGTCGACTGCCTTCAGGGTTTCCACGCCCAGGTGTTCGACGTTATGGGCAGAAAGGTGGACGAGATTCACATCCCAGATGCCTCCGGTACGGTAATCTGGGGCGAAGGTTATCGAACCGGTGTCTACTTCATCAGTCCTTTTATGAATGATGCCTTGCCTAGAAAGGCCGTCCTCGTTAGATAAGGATAGAGGTTCTTTGTAGCCTAACAGGTTTCAAAGTATATCAGGAGGTTATGCAACTTTTTGCACTTCGGAGCAAGAATTTGCACCTTTCCGAAGGTGAATATCGGCGTTCTACGGACGATGCAAAGCTCCAAGTGCTTTATTTTCAAAGAGTTCCTCTTTTAATGACAGGTCTGGTATTAAAGTTGCTACGATCGAGCCTATAGATATAGGGTGAGTCGCAGTTCGGATACGCGTTTATAGGGAGAAAGTGGGATGAGTCGGAAGCGGGGGGGAAGGGAAGTGGAAGGTGTGTTGGCGAACAAAAGAATGGTAAACAGGATGCCGAATGGTATCCTTTAAACATAAGGGGAAACATGAAAACATTTGCGTTCTTTCTAGGGGTAATCCTTTTACCCTTATCGATCCAGGCAGGCTGGTCGAGAACCTATGGTACGGCTCAGGACGAAAAGGGCTTTAGTGTATGCCAGACCTCCGATGGAAACTACGTGGTTGCAGGATATTCGCAGCCTGAAAACAGCTTGTGGGTCCTCAAAACCGACGAGAACGGTGATACGGTATGGACGGTAGCCTCGCAGGAGGAATGGCCCACAAGCAGGGCATACTCGGTGATCGAGACCTCGGAAGGCGACTTCGTCGCAGCAGGCTACAGTGCACCATTTTGGGACGGTAAATGCCACATGACCGTGGTAAAGTTCGATGCTGACGGTAATCCTTTATGGACAAAGGGGGACTGGGACTGGTTCGAGAATCCCCCGGGCAGTATCGGATACTCGATCCAGGAAACCGCTGATAAGGGCTTCATAGTTACCGGCGCCACCTCGCATGCGTTCGATGAGATAGACGATCTCTTGCTCGTAAAGCTCGATTCGGATGGCGATACTGTATGGACTCGCACTTACGGCGGCCAGGCTCCGGACTGCGGTCAATGCGTATGTCAGACCGCAGATGGAGGCTATATCGTGGCCGGGTATACGATGTCTGCCTTGCCTTGGAGCTTCTGGCTCTTAAAGACCGACCAGGTCGGTGATACGTTGTGGACATCAGGTATGGTTGACTGGTTCTTCGGAAGTGCCTACGGCGTTACCGAAACGTCCGACGGCGGCTATATGGCGACAGGATACGTTGCTCCGTTCGAGGACGGCAAGTATCATTTCATGGTTCTGAAAACCAATCCGGACGGAGACACTCTGTGGAGTAAGTGGGATTTTGATCTTTTTCCCGGTGAACTCGGAGGAGTTGGTCGATGCATAAGGCCGACCTCAGACGGCAACTATATCCTTGCCGGTTATACCACCGGGTTTCTTGATGAGATATTGGATCTATTGCTTATCAAGATAAGCCCAGCCGGGGACACCCAGTGGACAAGAACCTATGGTGGAGAAGCAGAAGACATAGGTTACTGCGTTGGTCAATGTACCGAAGGCGGCTATATTGCGGCAGGAGCGACAAAATCCTTCGGTGCAGGGGGCTACGACATTTGGCTGTTGAAAACCGATGTTGCAGGCGATACGCTATCAGTAAGTGAGAAACCTGTGGTCTCAGGAGTATCAAACTGGCATGTATTGAACCCGGTGGGTCAAAGGATCGTTCTCTGTTTTAAGGATTGTCCTTCAGGATTCCATGCAAATATCTTCGACGCCTCGGGCCGCAAGGTGGACGAGATTCGCTCATCTGGGCAGACCGGGATCGTTAGTTGGGGCGAGGAGTTCAGCCCGGGCGTGTATTTCATTAGGGTTGAATCCGTTGCGTCAGGTTCATCCAAGAAGGTCGTGTTAATGGAATAAAAAGTAGCGATCTTGTCTCCAAAGGGGAAACTCCGGAGGAGAAAAGGAGCATTCAATAATGGAGGATTCAATGAAACGTATCGTGTGTCTTTCAGGGGTTTTTCTTATGCCGTTGACAGGCCTTGCGGGCTGGACGCAAACCTACGGCCAGGACTCCGATGATGAGGGATACTGCGTGCAGCAAACCGTAGACGGTGATTATATAATAGCCGGATATTCAGGAACAACTACAGGTGGATGGATATTAAAGACGGATGAAAACGGGGATACCCTCTGGACCTCGACTCCATTCTGTTTCATGGGAGGTACAGCGTACTCTGTAATAGAAACCTCGGATGGCAGCTACGCGGCAACCGGTTATCAGGCGGCAACCTTGGACGGAAAGTACCATCTCGTTTTAATTAAACTCGATTCTGAAGGCAAGGAGTTATGGACCCGGATGGACGCCGATTGGGTCGGACACGATTCAAGCGGCGGGATCGGGTACTCGGTGCACGAAACACCTGACGGCGGCTTCGTAATAGCAGGCTCAAAGCAGCCCTTCATCTTCACCGATACCGTGGACTTATGGCTTATCAAAACCGACTCTACAGGCGAACTGGAATGGGAAAGAAAGTACGGCGGCTCCTCACAAGACGTTGGCCGCTGCGTAAATACTACCTCTGATGGGGGATACGTTGTCGCAGGATACACCGATTACTCCACCCCGTCATCACCTTTGAGTTTCTGGGTATTGAAAACCAACGAAGCAGGTGACAGCGTCTGGATAACCGGGATGCCTGATTGGTTCTTCGGCAGGGCTTACTGGGTTGAAGAAACCTCGGATAATGGCTTCATTTCCGCAGGTTACGTGTTTCCGTTCGATGACGGGAAACACCACCTTTTCCTGTTGAAGATTGATTCCGCAGGTGACACCTTATGGAGCAGAATGGATTTGGGTTGGCTTTCCGAATACGGTGGTGGAGAGGCCAGATGCGTACGTGAGACCTCAGAAGGTGGATTTATCATTACTGGATTTACTTCCGAGTGGTACGAAGAGATAGATGACCTATGGCTCGTAAGGACGGATGTACAGGCCGATACTCAATGGACACGGACTTACGGTGGTCAAGAAGCAGATCTTGCTCATTGCGGTGCCCAAACCACGGACGAAGGTTATATAGTAGTTGGTGGAACCGAATCATACGGTGCCGGAGGTTACGATATCTGGCTTCTTAAAACGGATGCTCAAGGGGACACTCTATCTATTTCAGAGGAACCTCCGGGCAACTTCGATAATTGGGATGTATCTGTGACTTTAGGTCAAGAGATAGTTCTGAAGTACTCAAACCAACCCTCTGGCTTTCACGCCCACGTGTTCGACGCCTCGGGCCGCAAGGTTTCAGAGATTCACTCACCGGAACAGTCCGGGGTGATTATTTGGGGTCAGCATTACGAGCCAGGTGTATATTTCATCAGGATTGATGATACCGGGTCGAACTTGACCAGGAAGGTTGTGATAATGCGATAAAAAACGCGACCTTTTCTCCGGAGAAGAAATGCACCATTCAATATTAGGAGGATTCATTGAAACTTATCGTGTGTCTTTCAGGAGTTTTTCTTGTGCCGTTGACAGGCCTTGCGGGCTGGACGCAAACCTACGGCCAGAATCAGGATGATGAGGGATACTGTGTGTGCCAGACCGCAGAAGGCGGTTACGTCGTTGCTGGATATTCATCCACATCACCAGGAGGATGGATCCTGAAGACGGATGAGAATGGTGATACCCTTTGGACATCGACGCCGTTCGCTTTCACTGGGGGTAAGGCGTATTCGATCCAAGAAACCTCAGACTGCGGTTATATATTAACCGGCTACATGGCGGCGACCGATGACGGGAAGTATCACCTAGGACTCGTGAAACTTGATTCCCTTGGTGGGGAGATCTGGTGGCATTCCGACATGGACTGGTATTTCGATTTTGACAGCACCGGAGGCGTAGGATGCTCGGTACAAGAAACTTCAGACGGCGGGTTTATCGTAACCGGTTTCAGACAGCCCGAACTTTGGGGAGATACGACCGGAGCCTGGCTCATTAAAACCGATTCTGAAGGTGGATTCCAGTGGTCAAAAACCTATGGCGCTGAGTATCAGGCTTGCGCATTTAGCGTGCATGAGACCTCGGATACAGGTTATATCGTCAGTGGTTACTCCGAGCACCACTTCTGGATATTAAAGACCGACGAAGATGGAGATACGGTCTGGACGTTAACCTTAGACGACTGGCCCGGCAAAGGCTATGCGGCCCAGGAGACCTCAGACGACGGATACATCGTGACCGGTTACGTCGCCCCGTACAGGGACGGCAAGTACCATTTTTATCTGCTCAAGTTAGCTTCGAATGGAGACACCCTGTGGAGCAGAATGGATGTGGACTTGGTTGAATGGTCGGGTGGGGTAGGCCGCTCGGTACAGCCTACATCGGATGATGGCTACATCATTACCGGTTATACATCCGAGTGGGACGATCAGAGGACTGATCTCTTTCTTGTCAAGACCGACGTCGAAGGAGATACTATCTGGACTCGTATATATGGTGGAGAAGATGCAGATGCAGGCTATTGTGTGCATCAAGCCGCAGACGACGGTTACATCGTTGCCGGAGCCACCAGGTCTTTCGGTGCAGGAGAGTACGATTTGTGGCTTGTTAAGACAGACACAGAGGGCGACACGGTGAGTGTTGCTGAAGAGTCTCCTGCCGTTCAGGATGATTGGTGCGTAACTCAACCTGTAGGTCGAAGGATAGTGCTTCGATACCGCGACCGTGCAGAAGGCTTTCACGTGCAGGTGTTCGATGCCTCAGGCCGCAAGGTCGACGAGATTCGTTCTTCTAACGAGTCCGGAATCATCACCTGGCCTATCACGGTAACACACCAAACCATTTCTCCTGGAGTATATTTCATATGTTCGATAGGAGAAGTCAGATCAGACGCCCGCAAGGTAATACTTATCAAGTAGTCGTAAATCATTAACATACACGAGGGTCGGTAAAACCGTCCTTTCCTTTCGAAATAATTTTAAGTTTGACATTCCATTTCCCGTGATTAGACTCCGAGTGACCTTTTTAAAAAATCAAGGAACCGTGAACAAGAAAGGAGAAATGTGTCCAAAACGAAAGAGATTCTTGCACAGACTGAGAAGTACTCAGCCTCGAACTACCACCCCCTGAACGTAGTGCTATCCAGGGGCGAAGGTGTATGGGTATGGGACGTTGACGGTAACAAGTACCTGGATTGTCTGGCCGCCTACTCGGCGGTGAACCAGGGACATCGTCACCCAAGGGTACTCGAAGCGCTCATCGGTCAAACCGAACGCATTACACTGACCTCACGTGCGTTTCACAACGACCGGATGGGCGAGTTCTTAAAAAAACTCTGCGAGATTACTGGGAAGGAAAAGGCCCTGCCCATGAATACTGGTGCCGAGGCAGTGGAAACCGCAATAAAGGCCGCTCGCAAATGGGGCTACAAGGTCAAAGGTGTGGAAGAGGACGCCGCGGAGATAATAACGTGCGCGGGCAATTTTCACGGACGTACTACAACCATAGTCGGATTCTCTACCGAGGAGCAATATCGAGACGGGTTCGGGCCGTTTACACCCGGCTTCGTGACCGTGCCTTACGGCGATATCGAGGCTTTAAAGAAAGCCATAACACCTGATACGGTGGCGTTCCTGTTCGAGCCTCTTCAGGGCGAGGGTGGAGTGATTGTACCCCCGGAGGGTTACATCAAGCAAGCGGCTGAGGTGTGCAAACAGAAGAACGTTCTTCTCATTGCAGACGAAATCCAGACCGGGCTGGGCAGAACCGGCAAGATGTTTTGCTGTGACCACGAGGGAGTGGTTCCAGACACATACATCGTAGGAAAGGCTCTGGGTGGCGGGGTTTACCCGGTGTCCGGCATTGCCTGCGACGATGATATCATGCAGGTCTTTCATCCAGGGGACCACGGCTCCACCTTCGGAGGCAACCCCCTAGGCTCAGCAGTAGGGCTGGCTTCCCTTAACGTACTCATCGATGAGAAGCTTGCAGATAGGGCAGCCGAGCTCGGCTCGTACTTCATGGAGGAACTGAAAAAGATAGAAAGTCCTCATGTCGACCACGTTCGCGGTAAGGGTCTCATGATCGGGGTGGTCATCAAGGAAAGCTCGGGCGCTGCCCGACCGTTCTGCGAGAAGCTAAGGGATTTGAGTGTCCTGGCCAAGGAAACACATCACCAGGTTATCAGATTTGCGCCGCCCCTGGTAATAACCAAAGAAGAGATAGACTGGGCACTGGAGAAGATAAAAAAGGTCTTACAGTAGACTGGATTATATACAGTATAAAAGTCTGTAACAAAAGTAGTTGATGAAGTCCACTCTGAGGCGGGCTTCAATTTGACCTCAGATATATACTCAGTTTCTTTATAACAATTCTTACTCCTCCCAGCTTACAACCCAGTGCAATACCTTGTTTCTTGGAGGGATACCGGATTTATTCTTGACTTCTATATTACGAACACCTGTCTGGGATATTAAAACCTCGAGAAATCCATCCAGCACTTTACGGCCTGAATCTCCTGTACTCAAACCCCGAATTGTAACTATAGCTTTCTTCCGTCCATTCTCCTCTGTGACTGCACCTGCTTCTATGCTTCCTCCCTTGTTATAGTTCTTCCAGAAAGCCTGCGCACGTTTGGTTAGTTGTTGGACTGTAAGCAATCTGGTCAAATAACGCAGAAAACCTTTGACACTCTGTTCAGCTGAGAACCTTCCGTACTCTTTCATGACATCAGGGTACTCAGGGCTGAGCTCATCATCAATAACCTTGTAGATCTCTGTTGTAAGAGCAATCGGGTACCACTCATTGGAAACAGTGTTCTTTAGCATGTTGCGGGCTTCAAGGCTGATTTTAGAGCTTATTTTATCGAAGGTTTCTTCTCCGAAACGCTGCAATAGCCACTTTCTGATTAGAACGGCATTTATTCCGCGCATATGGGTTGTCATGTCTTCCATTTTGAAACGTTCCTTACTTTATTACTTCCAGCTTACTTCCCATGAACAATTCTTATCTCCCTTATGGATGCACGATTTCTCTTCAATACTTACATTGCTTGCCCCTGTCCTTAAAACCAGGCCTTCCATGAAGCCTTCTAACTCCGAACAGACTTTCGGATAAAGATTAAACTTTTCTATACTGACCGTAACGTGTTTCAGACCTTTGTCTTCCCAAATGCTACTCGTCTCCAGCACGCCTCCTTTGTGATAGTTCTTCCAGAAGGCTTGCGTCCTTTTAAGCAGTTGTTCGACGGACATGAGGTTTCTGACAAGGAATTTCAGGAAGCCTTTGATGCTCCGGTCAACCTCGAATCTGCCATAGTCGCGATAAAGGTCTGGATTTTCTTTTCCAAATTCACGGTCTAAAGCCTCGTAGATTTCATTCATAAGTTCCACCGGGAACCATTTATTGCTGACTACGTTGAAAAACATCTCGCGCGAATCAGGGTTTAATCTTGCACTTACCTTCTTAACCCCTTCTTCACCGAACCTGTCCCTTATGTAAAGCTTGACTAGCGTAGCATTTACGCCTCGTTCGTGAGTGATCGCACTCATCTTTATACCCAGCTTACTTCCCAGGAACAGACATCGTTACCCTTGTGGATGCACGTCTGCTTTTTTACTGTCAGGTCTTTTGCACCGGTATTGAGGCAGAGAACTCGAATGTACTCAGTAAGAGAGGTGCATCCGGCTAATCCGAGATCGTAGTTTTTTACGCTCAGCACAATACTTTTGTTTTTATCGTCTTCTTTCAAAGGCGAGGCCTCGATTGTTGCTCCCTGGTTGTACTGTTTCCAGAAGGATCGCATTCGCTTGAGAAGCTTCTCCATCGTGACAAATTTCATAAGATAACGCAGAAGCCCTTTAACATCACGCTCCGCGTTGAAATGACCGTATTCTGTAATGATATCGGGGTATTTACCTGAATACTCTTCATCAATAGCGGCATAAACTTCTTTGAGAAGCGAGGCAGGATACCAGTCGTTTGAAGAAGGTGATTCGAGCATTTCACGTGCGTCAGGGCCGAGTCTTGAGAGTATGTGGCTTAAGCCATCTTCACCGAATCGTTGCTTTAACCACGTTCTTACGGAGTAAGGAAATACTCCTTTGATGTAGTGAATCGTATCACTCATGGTAGGAGCTAACTTTCATTAGACCTTCCAGTTGATCTCCCATGCACAAAAATCATCTCCATTATGCAAACACTCCTTCTTTTCCACGTGAACCTCTTTTGTCTTTGAATCCGCCATCCCAGCAATCCCTTCAATAAAGCCGTGCATGGTTTGACAACCTGGTACACCAACGTCATACTCGTGAATAATAAACTTCATTTTCTTTTCACCTTCTTCGTCTTCCAGCTTCAGGATTTCTGCACCTCCACCTTTGTTAAAATGCTTCCAGAAGGATTTGGTCCTCTTGAAAAGATTCTCGATCGAGATATTCTTCATCAGGAACCTCAATATCCCTGTTGCGGATTTTTGAGCACAGTAGCGGCCGCAATCGTACATTACATCCGGATACCGTCCAGCATACTCATCGGAGATAACCTTGTATACTTCCTTGATAAGTGGCGTAGGATACCATGCATTTGAATGAGTGTTCAGGAGCATGTCATAGGCGTCAGCTTTAAGCTTTCCGGCGACCTTTTTTAGACCATCCTCTCCAAAGCGTTCTTTCAACCAATCTCTCGTTAGTATAGCGGTTGAGCCGCGGTCATATGTCATACATAGCCTCCGATTCAAAATAATTACCTACTCCCAGCTTACTTCCCAGGAACAACAATCATCTCCCTTGTAAATACATTTCTTTTTTACAATAGTGACGTTTTTGCCTCCCGCCTTCTCTGTTAATGCTCGAGCGTATCCTTCGAAAACCAGACAGCCGTATCTGCCTGCGTCATAACCGTAGTAAGATATAGTTCTTTTTTTACGTCCTCCCTCCTCAACTACTTCGCCTGCAGTTGTTTTTCCACCGTTATGGTAAAATTTCCAAAAAGCACCCATACGCTTAGCTATCTTGTTCGTATCGACCAGTTTCATCAGGAATCTGAGCACGCCGGTGATGCTGTGTTGGGCGGAATAATAACCATAATCGATCAGCACCCTGGGATTGCGCTTCCCGAGTACGTCGGTTACTGTATTGTATACCTCTCGTGTAAGTTCAACCGGGTACCAATTATTTCCGACAGGCGACGTTAGCATTTTGTAAGCCTCGGGCGATAGTTTCTTGTGTATCTTTTCGATGTCCGATTGTTTGTAACACTCCTCGAGCCAGGATTTAATACGAACCGGTGTTATTCCCTTATCGTGGGTGGCAATGTCCTTCATTTCAATTCTCCATTCTTTTACGACTCCCAGCTAACTTCCCACGAACAGACCTTGTCTCCTTTATGGATACAGGTTTTTTCTAAGACTTTCACATTTTTGGCACCGGCTCTTTCGGCAATGGCTTTAAGGTATCCAAGTGGAGCCAGACATGCAGCTTGGCCTGCATCGTAACCGTGGTAGGCTACTATTCTCTTCTTCCGACCGGCTTCTTCAACCAGTTCCGATGCCGTAATCTTACCCCCTTTGTGATAGTGCTTCCAGAAGGCTTTCATTCGTTCAATCAACTTGTTCATATCGATGAACTTCATGAGAAACCTTAGAAGTCCGGAAGCGCTGCGCTCGGCCGAGAATCTCCCGTAATCTACTATCGCTTTAGGGTCTTTTTCCTTTGTTACTTCGTATATTACCGTGTAGACCTCTTTCATCAATTCTAAAGGATACCATTGATTTGCAGCAGGAGAAGTTATCATGTCACGGGCATCGGGAGAAAGCTTATCGATGATTTCTTCCATGTCGGAAGAATAGTACTGTTCGAGCCACGATTTTATCAAAACTGCTTCCACTCCCTTTTCATGTGTTACTACATCTTCCATTTTGTCTCCTTTCAATCTTCTACTCCCAGCTTACCTCCCATGAGCAGACTTTGTCTCCTTTATGGATGCAGGTTTTCTTCTCGACCTTTATGTCATGAACACCAGTTTGGGCGACTAACAACTCGATGAATCCACTTAGCACTTTGCAACCCGCGGGACCTATTCTTGAACCATGGATGAAGACTTTTGATTTCTTGCGGCCTTCCTCTTCGATGACCGGATCGGTTTCTATGAATCCTCCCCTATTGTAACTCTTCCAGAAAGCCTTAGCACGTTTAAATAACTGCTGGACTGTAAGAAATCTGGCTAAATACCTCAAAAATCCCTTGACGCTTTGTTCAACTTCGAACCTTCCGAAATCTTGAAGGGCTTGCGGGTATTTAGGGGTTAGCTTCCGGTCGATAGCCTCGTACGCTTCTTTGGTTAAAGAAACTGGATACCATTCATTAGGATCGGGATTGCGGAGCATTTCACCCGCTTCAGGGCTGATCACAGCGCATATTTCGTTCAGTGTTTCCTCCCCGAAACGTTCTGAGAGCCACTTTTTGAGTAAAACTGAATTCACTCCACGTATATAGGTCGATATTTCTTCCATTTCTGATCTCATTCCTTTAAGACCAACTGACCCTCCAGGAACAAGTTTTGTCTCCTTTATGGATGCATGTTTTCTTTTCGATTACGATATCATTGACTCCTGTCCGGGAAATAAGCACCTCGATGTAACCCTCCAGTACTTTACAGCCTTGAGGACCAACACCCGAAGTGCCACGAACGTAAACGGTAGTTTTCTTGCGACCTTCCTCTTCTGTTATCGGATCGGTTTCTATGCTTCCTCCCTTGTTATAGCTTTTCCAGAAAGCCTTTGCACGCTTAAAGAGCTGCTGAACGGTAAGTAACCTGGTCAAATATCGCAGGAAGCCTTTGATGCTCAATTCAGCGGAGAATCTTCCGAAATCTACAAGGGCATCAGGATTATTAGGACTGAGCTTCCTATCAAGAACCTCGTAGATTTCTTTGGTTAGAGAAGTCGCATACCATTTATTAGGGTTAGGGGATTCTAACATCTCACGGGCTAGAGAACTGACTTTAGCACTTATTTGATTCAGTGTATCCTCTCCGTAGCGTTCCGAGATCCACTTTTTGAGAAAAACCGAATTCATCCCCCGCATATGGGTTGTCACGTCTTCCATGCGTTATAGTCCTCCTTTTCTGTAAGCTTGAGTAATCATTATTATGCTCCCGATCGGTTTGTCAATATTCACTAGTTGCAATCGTACTAAGCAATTCCCGTACCAGAAAAAGACTCCCTAAGTTCTTTTTTTACATTTCCTAATAAGAGAGGTTGCGGTTTGAGTGTAATGTGTCTGTTTTTTGAACACATTAACTGTACCTATAAAGTACAATTATTTCGAGTAAAGATCAATCCGTTTTTAAGGCATAGCCTATTCGGAACTCAAAACTATTCTTCTCAGCTAACATCCCAGGAAAATCAGTCATCATCCTTGTAAATGTATGTACCTTGTAAAACCTTGACATTTTATCACCAGCTCTGTATACGACTCCGGTCAGGTATCAAGTGATTGACAAGGAAAGCCATGAAGATATACTAGGGACATGAAGAAAAGCCCTGAAAAAACCGATGATAAAAAAAAGATGCGTGAAGGAAGGGTAGTACCGCTTAGCAAGCTAAGGGGAAGGATAGCACCTGACAGGTTTTCATTCAAGACTACCGATGATCTTGAACCCTTACACGGAACAATAGGCCAGGAACGAGGTGTGCGGGCGATTCGTTTCGCCCTGGCCCATGGTACACCAGGTTTTAACTGTTACGTTTCCGGTCCTGTTGGGACAGGTCGAATGACCTCCGTGACTTCACTTGTACGCCGCAGGGCCCGTGAGGAAAAAAGCCCGCTTGATTGGGTTTACGTTTACAACTTCGAGAAGCCTTCCGAGCCGATACCTGTGAGTCTTAAAAACGGAACTGCGCACGTATTTGCAACGAAGATGGATGAGTTCGTCAAGTCCTGTCGAAACGAGCTCCCTAAGATATTTGACAGCGAAGAGTATCAGGATGAACTCAAGAAGGTTGCCGCCAAATATGAGGAACGAAAGGAAGCCGAGTTTAAAAAGCTAACAGAAGAGGCTCAGAAGAGAGATTTTATGATACAGCGAGGACCGACCGGTCTTTTCCCGATACCTATTCGCGAAGGTAAGCCTTTAGAACAGGAGGTTTTTCAAAAATTACCCAAAGAAGAACAGGAGAAAGTTCGGAAGGCCGGGCAGGAGCTTACCGAAATTATGGAAGCCATCCTGGCCGAGGTACGTCGTATTGAAACCGAGTTGATCGAAGCACTGACCGAATATGACCGCAAGGTCGCCTATTATGCCCTGGGTCTGCTCCTTAATCCCTTGATGGAGGAACATAAGAAAGAGACCAGGATAAGTAAGTATTTCAATTGGGTCAAACGTGATATTGTCAAACACATCGATCTCTTTAAGAAGACCGATGATCAGGAGAAGATTGCCCACTTGCGTGCCCTTCTCGAAAGATATCAGGTGAACGTATTCGTTGACAACTCTCAGTACAACGGCGCACCGGTCATCTTCGAGGATAATCCCACCTATTACAACCTGTTCGGCGCAATCGAGTACCGGAATGTGAACGGCAATATGGTTACTGACTTTTCCAAGATTAAACCGGGAGGAGTGCACCGCGCCAACGGCGGCTATCTTCTCTTGCCTGCCCGAGAGCTTCTTGCTCAACCCTTTGCCTGGGAAGCACTCAAACGAACCTTGCTTTCAAACGAGGCAAAGATTGAAAACATCTCAGAGAAGGTCCGAGGTGCAATCATCGAGACCCTTCGCCCACAGCCGATACCGGTAGATTTCAAGGTTATCATAGTCGGTTCCCCCTACATATACTCCTTACTCCACGAACTGGACGAAGACTTCCGCCGTTTGTTCAAGGTTCGTGCCGATTTCGACGTAGACATGCCGCGCGACGAGGAAAATGAACTTGCCTACGCACGTTTCATCGCCGCACGTTGTAAGTATGACGGATTGAGGCCTTTCACTCGTGAGGCGGTTACAAGCATGATCGAGTACGGTTCCAGAGCTGCAGCAGATCAGGAGCGCCTTTCCACACGGTTCCTGCAAATTTCGGACCTGGCCAGTGAGGCGAGTTTCTGGGCAATGGATGCAGGTTCCCCTGTAGTCAAGCCTGAACACATTGACAAGGCTCTGGAGGAAAATATCTACCGAAGCTCGCTAGTGGAAGAAAAACTTCAGGATCTCATGCTGCGTGGAACGCTTTTAATTGATGTGGATGGAGAAAAGGTCGGTGAGCTTAACGGCTTAACCGTCATGACCCTGGGTGACTTCTCTTTCGGCAAGCCTGTGAAGATAACCGCTCGGACATGGCTTGGCAAGAAGGGTGTGCTGCAGATAGAACGCGAAACCCGGATGAGTGGCCCGATCCACAACAAGGGAGTTCTCATAATCACAGGCTATCTGGGTGGAACCTTTGCCGGCAAGCATCCGCTTCCGCTTTCGGCAAGCCTTACATTCGAGCAGCTCTACGACGAGCTTGAGGGTGACAGTGCATCATCAACCGAGCTCTACGCTTTACTATCTAGCCTTTCCGGAGTGCCTTTAACCCAGTCGATTGCCGTTACAGGTTCTGTTAATCAATACGGCGTCGTTCAGCCAATCGGCGGGGCCAACGAGAAAATAGAGGGTTTCTTCAGTCTGTGCAAGGCTAAGGGGCTCACAGGAGGCCAGGGCGTGATGATTCCTGCGCCGAACGTAACCAACCTCATGTTACGTCAAGAGGTTCTTGATGCGGTCAAAGCAGATAAGTTCCATATCTATGCAGTTCAAACAATCGAGCAAGGTATTGAGGTGCTGACAGGAGTTACTGCGATAGAAGTATTTGGTAAGGTGCGTAAACGCCTTGCGTCGATGCACGAGTATATGAAGGAAGAAAAGGGCGAAGAGAAATAATCCTTCGGTTTTGCCGCCGCTAGTCGCTTTCTGTCTGAGGGACTACTGAGCATGGAGGTCAGGCTCTCCAGCCTGACGGGATACTCCAATCTTTTATTCTTCCGTGTCAAGGGAGAGATAACCAGGGTGGGTGAGGTTCTAAAGATTCAAGGTAAAGACCAAACGGAGCACCAAACCTCCTTCTGAAGTTGTTGAACAACCCGGATAACCCCAAAAACTTCTTCTACATGTAGTGCGGGACTTTAGTCCCGCTCCGTAATTCAAGTCTCTATTTAACGAGTATCACCTTTTGAGCGGGCAGGGACTTCTCAGATATCTCACGAATAAAGTAAACACCGGGCACAAAACCCTTGCCCCAACTCAAGGTTCCGCTCTTGCTTGCAGATCGTATCTCGTCAACCTTGCGGCCCGAGGCGTCGAACACCCCAGCGCTAAACCCTTCGGCTCTATCGGTAAACCTGAGCACTATCTCGTGTTCGATAGGGGAGAGGATTTCCAAATCATTGAGGCGCGACACTGGCGAGGATTCTTCAACAGCCACCCAACCTTCTGAATCGGTTTTTATGATGAGGAGGTCTGAGCCTGCAGAAGCCCATGTTTGAGTAAAACCTGTTAGGATGAAGCCACCGTCAGAGTTCTCAGTAACCCAATAGGCTCCATCTGATTGCGAGGCCTCGCCGTACATACGACTCCATATTGCGTTACCGTCAATATCGGTTTTCAAAAGCCATGCATTTCTGTGATCTGGGGTATTACTGCCCGTTACCAAGTAGCCGCCGTCTGAAATCTCTAGAACACAGTATCCAAAATCACGGAAATCTTCTCTTGGATCACCGAAGACCTTTTTCCACAAGAGACCGCCTTCCGAATCAAGTTTTACGAGAAACATGTCTTCATTGTTATAGCCTGTTGCGACGAAGTTGCCATCCGTTGTCTGCGCTACACAAGGCATGAACCAGATCGTATCACGGTAGGTCCATAGGGTATCGCCTTTGTCATCGGTTTTCATTACGACGATGCCGTTGTAAGTAACACCTGAGAAATCGGTATAGCAAGAGAGAATGTAACCTCCATCCGTGGTTTGGCGTACGCAGTTTCCTACGTCGGTCATGGTTGGGTTTTCAGCAGCCCATGTTTTTGTCCACAAGGTGTCACCAACCGAATCTGTCTTGAGGAGCCACATATCCCCGGACCAGGGATCAGTAAGGCCGTCGTGTGTACCGGTTATTATGTATCCTTCGTCTTCGGTTTGCTGAATGGAATAGGCCTCGTCGTAACCAATCCCTCCATAGGTTTTAGTCCATTGGGTGTCGCCTGCAGGATTCGTTTTTATTAGCCAAATATCCAGGTGGTTATCTCCTAAAGACTCTGTAGCTCCTGCAATTATATAACCTCCGTCAGAGGTTTGCTGACCCGAATAACAGTAGGCAGGTGCGGGTCCGGCATAGGCCCTTGTCCAAAGGGTATCGCCATTTGAATCTGTTTTTAGGAGCCAAATGTAGCTTGAGCCTGCTGGCGAAACGATGTTTCCGAACACAATGTAGCCTCCATCGGTTGTTTCCTGGATTACCTGGCCGTTTTCATTCAACTCCCCGCCGTAGGATTTTATCCAGCCGGCGTGGAGGTGTATTGCAACTGCAATTGTTGCGAGGAATGCAAAGGGCACTTTTTTCACGGGATGCCTCCTTTTATTTTATCCTTTTTTTCTATTTAACGAGTATTACTTTTTGAGCAGGCAGGGCCGTTCCAGAAATCTCCTTGATAAAGTAGACTCCGGGATTCTGTTCTTTGCCCCAGCTCAAGGTCACGCTCGAAGCGGCTGAGTGTATCTCATTAACCTTGCAACCTGCCGCGTCGAATACCTCGGCATGTAACCCGTCGGCTCTACCCTCAAACCTGAGCACTATCTCGTTGCCGATTGGGGAGAGGAGCTGCCAGTCGTTGGAGTGTGTTGCGGGTACGGGTTCTTCAACCCCCACTTTACCTTCCGAGTCGGTTTTAATGAGAACGAGGTCTGAACCCACTTTGGCCGAGAATTGAGTACCACCGGTCAGGATATAACCACCGTCCGAGGTTTGCTCTATCCAGTGAGCGTCGCTGGAAGTACCTCCACTACCGTAGAGCCTGGACCACATGGTATCACCATTTGGATCGATTTTTAAGAGCCAGCCTTGTGAATTTATACCCGAATGTGAAAAATACATGTTGTAGAAGCCGGTGACGACGAAATTACCGTTCTCGACTTCTTGAACGCAGTAGGCTCCATCGTTTTGATCAGTATCGCCGTAGTTTTTCTCCCAAAGAAGTTCTCCGTCATTGTCCAATTTGAGCAGGTTTATATTATCGATTTTTATTCCTGTGGCTACGTAACCTTCGTCTGAGGTTTGCCGGACACAGTTTAACTCGGCTTGATAGGTTTTGAAAGTCCAGACACTGTCACCCAGAGCATCGGTTTTCAAGATTGAGATCGTTGAATCTTCCGGAGTGTTGAGTTGACAGGCTATTATATATCTACCGTCAGACGTTTGAGATACGAACTTGCCGTAGTTAGGTTCCTCCTCGACGCCGTACGTTTTTGTCCATAGGGTGTCGCCGTTAGGGTCAAGTTTCAGGAGCCACATGTCAGCATTAGTTGGGTCGTCGATTTCGATGGCGTCTCGGAACCCCACGATAACGTATCCACCATCATCGGTTTGTTCGATGGATTCGGCGGCGTCATTCATCGGCCCGCCGTATGTCTTGGTCCATACTTCATCGCCCTCAGAATCGGTTTTTATGAGCCAGATGTCGCAAGCTCCATCCTCGAGGGGTCTTGCAGCGCCGCTGAGGATATATCCACCGTCAGATGTTCGTTGTCCGCAGGGATTCCACCCTGCAACGGGGCCGTGGTTCTTTTCCCACAGCTTTTTGCCTTCTGAATCGGTCCGTAAAAGCCAGATGTTACCTTCGACTGAAACGGGATCAAAGCTTAAGCCGATGGTTGCAAAGCCCCCGTCAGCTGTATGCTGGACTACTACACCCAACTCACTTTTCTCCCCGCCATCGTAGCTTTTTACCCATCCGGCCCTAACAGGGAAGCTGGCAAGTAGCAGTCCCCAGATGATGAAAGCCCCAAAGAGTTTCATTATAACCTCCAACACTTTGGTTTACATTATAATAAAGATACGCAAGTAATACGAGTTGTCAAGCCGAGAATTCTCGTATTAGACCGTGGCGCAGTAGCGTGCAGAGATATTTTGACAAGGGGCTTTACGCTTTAGCGAGCCTGAAGGGCTAACCCCCTTGTCTAATTTTTTCTCTTCTTTTTCGTTTCCTCGGTATCCTTCTTGCCTTTGAGGTAGATGTCGAACCAGCGCAGGATGTGATTCAGGCGGTCGATGCGTCTGTCCGTCCTGCCTAAGCGCGAAAGCTCGTGGGTTTCACCCGGGTAGCGAACCATCTCCGCAGGCACGCCCAGCTTCTTGAGGGCCACGAATACCTGCTCGCCCTGCTCGGTGTCGCACCGCAGGTCGTTCTCGGAATGAATCACGAGCGTTGGCGTTTTGGCGTTGCCTATGTATTTCATGGGCGACTGACGCCAGTAATTCTCGACATCCTCGAAAGGCGGCTTCTCCCCGAATTCCTGCTCGAATACCCAGTTTCCGTCAGACGAACCCCACATCGAGATGAGATTGGAAACCGATCGCTGGGTCACCGCTGCCTGGAATCTAGTGGTGTGCCCTATTATCCAGTTGGTCATGTAGCCGCCGTAGGAACCTCCGGTCACGCCCATCTTCTCGGTATCGATGTAAGGCTGGCGCGCCACGTAATCGGTCCAGGCCATCAGGTCACGGTAATCTGCCCCTCCCCAGTCGTTCCATATGGCCTTTGCGTGCTCCTCGCCGTAGCCCTGACCTCCGCGTGGGTTCGAGAAGTACACTACATATCCCTGGGCCGCCAGGAAGTAGAACTCGTGCATGAACGCGTAGCCGTAGGGCACCCGCGGGCCGCCGTGGATCTCGAGGATCGACGGGTACTTGCGCTTTTCTGAGAATCCGGGGGGGGTGAGCACCCAGCCGTGGAGCTTCATCGTTTTGTCCGCATCTTGGAACCAAACCTCCTCTATCTTGCCGAGATCGAGGATGTTCAAGAGTCTATCATTGACCTGGGTAATGCGTTTCGCTTTAAAGGTTTTCATATCCCGTACCCAGATGTCGCCGGGATTGGTTAAATCTGAATAAAGGTAGGAAAGCTTCGTGTGATCAGCTGAAAACTGAAAACCGCCAACCACACCTTTCTCGTCTATCATGTCCTTGGTGTTGCCTTCGAGGTCGCATGCCTTGAGCATGGTTTTGCCGTGATGGGCTACCTGGAAGTAGATTTTTTTCCCATCAGGTGACCAGGTGGGCGGTGTCTGCTCTTGGTGCCCGGCCAGGTCTCCGATAACCCAGGCAGATACGTTGAAATCATGTCCTGCAGTCAGACACTTAGCATTCCCTTGACCCTTGGTTGGGACCACCCAAAGCCTGGTTTGCCTCCACCATTGCCCTTTCCCTTCTCTTCCGAAGTAGGCTATCCAGCGCCCGTCATGCGAGAAGCATACCGCGCCCTTGACGCCATAGGGGGTTTCGATCTTGGTGAGTTTACCGCCCTTGGCCGGGATGGTGTAGATATCGACGGCTTCTATGTTGAAGTCCGGATCTTCCGAACGGTTGGAGCAGAATGCGATGCTCTTGCCATCAGGAGACCATTCCGGTCCCCACTCATCGTATTCGTCGCCTTCAGTAAGCTGGCTTGACTTGCCCGTACCCGGGTCTACCACCCAGATATGCCAGCGTTCTTTAGGCAGCATTCCCTCGTCGTTGTCCTTGAAAAAAACCCTTTTGATATGATACGATCGTATACCCAGTTTCTTCTTTTGAGGGTTTTTCTCCAACTCTTCCATCTCGGCATCCTTCTTCCGAAACATACACACGAGTTTCTTGCCGTCGGGCGAGAAACGGAAAGAACCTATGGTTCCTCCCAGATCGGTCAGCTTGCGCGACTCACCTCCGGCAAATGGAATAACGTATAATTGAGGCGGCTTCTCCGGATTACCGCGGTTCGAGAGGAACGCGATCCGGGAACCGTCAGGCGACCATTCAGGCGAGGAATCCACCTGATCGCCATGGGTGAACTGGAATGGCTTGCCTTTATCCGTGGGCGCTATCCAAAGGTTGGCAAATTTCTTCTCTGTTTTTTTATCTACCCTCATCCGGGCAAAGACCACGTGCTTTCCCGAAGGCGAGAGTCTGTTATGCGAGATAAGCTCGAAGTTGTAAAGATCCTGTGCCGTTATCAGGCGTTTCTTTTTTTTACCAGGCACTTAATCCTCCATATGATTAGCGGAATTTTCTCCGACCTTTCCGGTTAGAACATTACTATAGTGGAAACGGTTGGCGTGTCAAGAAGCGAGGTAGATAATAAATCGAATAAGTTGACAAACGCCCGGTCTTAATTATCCTATGGAAAAGTGAACGAGGAGATATGATTAAACGGTCAGCTATTATACTTTTGACGTGGATGTTTTTTACCACTGTGGGGCATGGAGCATACACGGACCACGGGAGGGTTGGATTAGGTATCCAAGCAGGTGAGCCCTCAGGCCTGTCCTTCAAGTACTGGTTGACTCCCAATACCGCATTGGATGTCGAGGCAGGCTGGAACGTCTTTACCGAAAGGCCTTCTGCGCAGTTCGCATACCTTCTTCACTTTCCCTTGAATTTACCCACCGTCGATCTTTCGCCTTACTCAGGGATGGGATTGACGTTCGGTATACTCAACTTCACATCCGCTGAAGCCGATTCATTGCATCTCGCCGGACGGGTGCCTGTAGGTCTGGAGTACGTCTCAGGTCGGCTGGGCGTCTACGGTGAAGTAGACGTTTTCCTTAACTTCATTCCCGATAACAAGCTGGGAGTGGGCGGAGGGGTAGGGCTGCGGTTTTACTTCTGAGGCTTGCTGGTTTTTCTTCTACTGACTGAAATCAGGTATCCACTAAAAAGACTATTCCCTTTAAGTGCCAGTTGATCCTTTTACAGTATGTACTGGCTCAGGTCCTCGTCGGCCACGATCGAATCGAGCTTTTCGCGAACGTCCTTGCCGGTGATCTTTATACTGCGGGTCCCGGCCTCGGGCAGATTAAAAAGGTAGTCTTCAAGCAGGGTGGTCATCACCGTGTGCAGCCTGCGGGCGCCGATATTTTCGGCCCGGTCGTTGACCTCGACCGCAACCTCGGCAATCGCTGCAATCGCGTCCTTGGTGAAGGTCAGCTTGGCGTTCTCGGTTTCAATCAGGGCCTGGTATTGTTTGATGAGTGCGGTCTCCGGCTCAACCAGGATTCGCTCGAAGTCCTCTCCTGTAAGTGATGAGAGTTCCACTCGAAGGGGAAAGCGGCCCTGCAACTCAGGGATTAGATCGGAAGGCTTGGCTTTATGGAACGCCCCTGCGGCGATGAAGAGGATGTGATCGGTTTTGATAAGCCCGTACTTTGTCGAGATGTTTGAACCTTCAACAACGGGTAATAGGTCTCGCTGTACACCTTCCCTCGAGACATCAGGGCCGTGGTGAGGGCCTTCGGTCGAGGCAATCTTATCGATCTCGTCGAGGAATATGATCCCTGAGTTCTCGGCGCGTTCCTTTGCCTGGGATATAACCTCTTCCATGTCGACCAGTTTGGCGGCTTCCTCCTGGGTCAGTATCCTTAAGGCTTCCTTTACGGTAACCTTGTGGCTCTTGCGCTTGCGGGGCATGGCATTCTGAAGCATCTCCTGAAGCTCGATGTTAACGTCGTCCATACCGCTCATTCTGAAAAGATCAAACAGCCCTGCAGGTTCTTGCGAAGTTTGAATTTCAACCAATCGATCGTCCAACCTTCCGGCGTCGAGCATCCTTCTGAGTTTGGCCCGAGTTTCGGAACGAGTGTCGACCTCTCCTTCTTTAGGGGGAGGCATGGAAGGAAGCAAGAGGTCCACGATACGCTGTCTGGCAAGTTCGTCCGCGTTGGCCTGCATCTTAAGGGCCTTCTCTTCACGGACCATCTTTACTGCAATCTCCACCAGGTCCCTTATCATGGATTCCACATCCCGGCCGACATAACCGACCTCTGTGAATTTCGAGGCCTCGATCTTAACGAAGGGAGCCTCAGCGAGTTGAGCCAATCGTCTGGCGATCTCGGTTTTACCCACTCCAGTAGGACCTATCATAAGGATATTGTTGGGATAGATCTCATCCTTGAGTGGTCCCTTAACCCTCTGGCGACGCCAGCGGTTGCGCAGGGCAATTGCAACCGTGCGCTTGGCCGCATCCTGTCCGATGATGTAACGGTTCAATTCCCGAACAATCTGGGACGGGGTGAAGGTTCCGTTCTGTATAAGTATGCCCAATGGGGCGGTGGATTTCTCTTCAACAATCATTCTACAATCTTAGGAATTAAGATACGCATGTCAAGTGTTCCTGGAATTAACTCAACCACGCAGGATACTCCCCTTGTACGAGAGTCAAATGCAGCAGGGATGAATTCCCGCCAACTTCCATTATTACTATCACGGTTTGTGACTACGTACTATCCCAGTGCTAAACATCTTTACATCCTAACACCAGGAAGTTAGTCATCAATCCCGTTCCCACCTATGTCGGCTACAGAGGCCTTAGTACTCTCGGATGACTCCTACAACCTTGCCTACGACCTCGAAGGGGTCGGTAATCAATCCATACGACTTGTTTTCTGGTTTTAAAACATGCCTATCCTGATGCATGACCAGGCGTTTTACCGTTGCTTCGTCTTGAAGTCTTGCCACTACTATATCTCCAGGGCGAGACTTCTGTTTTGGATCAACCACGACCATGTCCCCTTCGAAGATGCCTGCATCGATCATGGAGTCACCTTTTACACGCAGCATGAAAGAGCGACGCCAGCGACCGGCAGTAAAGATTTCTTCAACGTCTTCAACTGCCAGGTTCGGTGTTCCGGCTGGTACTCTACCAACCACGGGCAGGCCCCAGGGTTCTATCTGAATAGCACGAGCATGACCTTCTTTCCGTTTTATAAGACCTTGCTCGGCCAGACCGTCAAGGTGAACCTTTACCGCCTTGGTACTTTTGTATCCCAAGGCGGCTGCAATCTCACGGATCGAGGGCGGATATCCACGATCGGTGATGAACTCCCGCACAAACTCGTAGATTCGCATCTTTGGGTTAGGTAGTCTCAATTCTTACTCCTTTTGTTCACGCCTAATTGTAAACAAAAACTCTACGTTGTCAAGGATTGCTGTGTAAAGCCCGTTCACCATCTTACCTGTGTTTCTTTTTGTAGTACCCCAGGGTATCCTCACAGCCGATGGCTTATTACTTCTACTTGAATAACAGTAATTTCCCATCCAGGATGCGTTTCGGGGTTTTTAACATACAGAAGTAGAGACCTGAAGGCAGCTCTAATCCTTGATTGTTACGTCCATCCCAGGTTATGCGGTAGCTTCCCGCATCTTTACGGGTATTGACAAGGTTCCTAACTACCGTACCGGTTACATCGTATATAACGATATCAGTCCAGGTTGCTTCAGGGAGTTCATAAAAGATCACAGGGTAGCGGGAATATTCAGAGAAGGTCTCCGTGTTCAGTGTAAATTCCCCTGTGGATAGTTCTTCCGTTACTCCTGATCCGATTACTGTTATTGCTTTAACAACGTCGTGTTTGAAGGTGTCTTTGGTTGAAGTTGAGGTTATCATGATTTCATGTGAATCACCGGAATCTGCAGTGATAGGGGTTACTTCGACTCGAAACCGTGTGATTGAAGAAACCCCTAATAATGGACTGAACCAGCCAGTCGTCGTTACTTGAGCTGTAATATCGTATTCACTTTGAATCCCGTCGTAGTATTTTACGTCCCATCCCGTGCCAGTAGGGGTTGCTGTGACCTTGAATGAATCCTCGTCAGGGCCGTCATTTTGAATCATTACATGATAGATTGCCGTATCTCCTATACCAATCGACTGCTCTTCGGTCTGGTTTGCACCGGTAACGTTATAAATATTGTCACCGATATAGACTGACTCGTACGAGTTCTTGATATGATTGTCCGGTTGATAGTTGGAGACGACTGCATTTGCCCTAACCGCGTCTACATATGTCGTATCGTTGCTTGATGCAGAAATTATGAGAATGCTGAAGAATGAACCTGAAGGCACAGTATCATCAGGGATGATCTCTGCTCGTATACTTATATTATCATCCTCCGATAATTCGCCGGTAAGCCAACCACTTTCCGTTACTTCATCAGTAATATCGGTTCCACCGGTTAAGGAATTATAGTAGGCTACTTTCCAACCAGAAACCGAACTATCCCCTGTAACGATGATTTCGTCTGGGATATCGCCGTCGTTCTGAATCATGATATAATAGACGGCCGTATCACCTCCGTCAACAAGCTGTTGACTTGTCTGGCCGGTTCCATCCCGATTGTAAACATCATCGCCGATATAACCAACATCGAATCTGTTTCTGATAAGGTTGTCTGGTTGAACCTCTCCTGCGTGTGCGTAGAAGATATTCTGATAGGTTGCGGAATCATCATACCATACCGTGTGGATATCAGAGTCATAAGAGGCGATCGAGGGATTGTGTGGATTTCTTAGGCTGTCAGTTACAGGTTTGTCTTCCATCCAGGTGAAACCATTGTCCTCAGAATGATCGTAGTATATTGCGGTAAAGGGATTACGAGTATCAATCCAGGTCACATGAACATCACTTTCATGAGCGGATACTGACGGCTGGTAGGCTGAATCGATAACACCCAAGTCAACGATCCTCGTATCGACCGGATTCCATGTAGCTCCCTGGTTCAAAGAGAAATTGTGGAAAATAGAAGGATTGCCGTCACGATTATCGATCCAGGCTACTTGCACCCCTTGCGTTGTAGAGGCAATCGAAGGGGAGTAGGCGTCGGCACTTCCAGAGTTTACTTTGTTAACCGTACCCCAATCGGTACCGTTATTAGAGGAATGTCTGTGATTTATTTGAGCAGTGCCACTTAAGCTGTCTTCCCAGACGATAAATACATGGACGAGGAGAGATGCAGTACCTAAGATTGAAATTGCAGGATTTCCTACCAAACCAGTTGCGATATTCTTCGAGTCCCCCCATGTTAAGCCATTGTTTGTTGATCTATTGTGAAGTATATCAGTTCCTGCTTCATTCCATACGACATGAACGCTATTGCCCAAACAAGCAATAGATGGATTATACGAATCAGATGATGTTTCGGAGATATTCGTTGGTGATACCCATGATCCTCCGTTGTTTGTGGAATGGCTGTAGAATATATCCATGTCGTGAGTTGGGCCTTCAGCAGTCCATACGACACGTAAGGTGCTTCCTTCGGAAACTATTGCAGGATGAGTTCCTTCACCAATCGGTATTTCTTGTGTCCATGTTTCTCCATTATCTTCGCTCCGAGAATACCAGATTGAGTCCTGGTCATCATTCCACCATACCACATGTATGTTGAAACCATCTACTGCGGTAGCATATGCATTGTTGTTGGCCAGGTAGTTAAGGTGCGTGTCGTCGGTAACCTGCTTGTAAGGTTCCCAAACTTGGGCATATGCCTGAAGTGTAAATAGACTACTTGTTAGGGCAATTGCAACACAAACTCTCAATCCCCTTATTTTGCCCCTAACTTTGGTCTGAAGACTACATTGGATCATACTGATCCTCCTCTTGATTTTTAATTATGTATTATGATAAGAACCCAGAGGAGTAAGTCAATACCTCCTTGGTGATCAGACGTTTTCACAACAGTATCCCTTCGCAGTATCCTGGATGAATCTTTAGATATTCGACCTTGATTCATAGATATTAAGGTTCGAAAAATCCCTGAGTGCTCAGGCTTGGAATGCTTTTCATGATCTCCCAGGAGTTCAGAGATCCCGTTTTACTTAACGATCAGCACTTTGTTTTTTAGACAGCGTGTTTCTGTTCTTAAAACACAAAAGTAAACTCCTTTTGGTAGGGTCAAACCTTGGTTATCGTAACCATCCCACATCCATTGATAGTAACCTGGTTCTCTTCGCCGGGCGTCCTGGGTTCGTACTATACTCCCTTTAGTGTCGTAGAAAAACAGCTGAACCACGCCAGCCTCGGGCAGTCCGTACTGGATCAATGCTCCTCTGTTAGCGGGAACAGAAGACAGGGAGTATTCCGTACAAACAAGGGGAAGATGTTCGCTCACAGCGGTATTGGAGGCGCTTGCCTTAACCGCATCCTTCTTGGAAGTGTCGGTTGATACGGCTTTAATCAAAGCTTCACATGCAGGTGCAGGCGTTGAGGGGGCAACAAGTTCAACCCTCATTGCACGTATGCTGTCTGGGTCAAGCCACATCGTAGTCCAACCAAGGGCTACAATCTGAATTGTTATGTCAGAGCCTCCTTCTAAGGCATCGTAATAATGAACTTGCCAGCCGGCACCTCCACTGGAGCCGGTAATCGAAAACCGATCAGGGTACTCTGAATCGTTCTGGAAAAGCAAATGATAGACGGCAGTATCTCCTGGATTGACGATCTGATGTTTGGTTTGATTAGTGCCATCTAGATTGTAAATGCCGTTTCCTACGTATTCTGGATCATCTCTACCTTTAATCATACCGTC
Organism: Caldifarciminota bacterium; assembly: GCA_016934635.1. Classification (GTDB taxonomy): domain Bacteria; phylum Hydrothermota; class Tepidihabitantia; order B3-TA06; family B3-TA06; genus WJJO01. Next base: position 22,431 of record JAFGSK010000017.1, on the reverse strand, counting down.
GGGTTGGAATCCACCCATGATTGAGGTTGCAGCCATGACCGCATCTTTTTTTGTTGTATCGCCTTCGGACGCAGAAACCACAAGTACTCCATAGGTTTCACTATCCGGCTCAATTGCTGCGAATACCTCAAGTCTTATTAAATCGAAACTGTCAGGGGAAAGCGGTACGGTTTGCCAGCCCGTGCTGATTACATCATTGGTTATATCAGCACCTGCGGTGGTGTCGTCGAAGTAGCGTAAAGTCCAGCCGTACATACTGCTGTCACCGACTACAGAGAATACGTCAGGTATACCACCGTCATTTTGAATCTTGATGTGATAAATCGCAGTGTCTCCTGGACGAACGCTTTGGATTTTGGTTTGATTCTCACCTGTAAGGTTGATCGTATCGTCACCGACAAAATCCGTATCGAGATTATTTCTTATATGGTTATCGGGTTGAGCCTCACCGGCTAGTCTATAGTAGATATCCATGTCTTCTCGTTCGTCTATCCATACCAAGTGAAGTTCGTTGCCGTAAGTCGTTACTGAAGGATCGTATGAATCTGCGCTTGCATTGGTCAGTCTCTGGTCGGCTCCCCAGGTGCTTCCGTTATTACCTGAGTAGTCGTAATATATCTCGGCGTCGGTATTTCGCTCATCATGCCAAACCACATGTACATCGCTACCTGAAGCAGCTATTGAAGGATGAAAAGCAGCAGCGGCTGAGCTAATATCTATCAAGCGCAGATCCGAGGGCTGCCATGTAACTCCTTTATCAAGGGAACGATTGTAGTATACCTTGGCGGCACCGTCTCGTGAGTCTTCCCACACGACGTGTACATTGTCTCCGGAGGCAGCTACCGAGGGGTAGGTGGAGTTGTTGCTGTTGTCGATGCTTACTCGGATCTTTGAACCCCAAGATCCGTCGTAGTTAATGCAGAATATCTCTTGTGCAGCCAGGCTGTCATCGCACCATACAACGTGCACATCGCCTCCGGATAAAGCGACAGAGGGGTAGATCGAAGCCGAAGCGCCGGATACAATCATGGTCGTATCCCAGCTGTCTCCGTTATTGGTTGAAAGGGCGTACTTGATGTCGCCTTCTTCTTCCCATACTACGTGAAGGTTGTTACCGGCTACAACTATAGATGGGTTCTTAGAATTAATTTGACTTGCTGCCAGATTGGAAAGATTAACCATGCTCGACCAGGTTTCCCCGTTATCTAAGGAACGGTAATAGACGACATCATAAATCCCGGTGCCGTCGTCATACATAGCCACGATGTGGACGTTGTTACTTGAGGCATCTATCGAGGGGTTTAGTCCATCTCCTACGAGCATGTCGTCTGGCAGCCAGAACGTCCCCCGGTCAGACGAGAAGCTGTAATAGAGCCTGTCCGGACCATCCCGATCATCGTGACATACGATATAAACGCTGTCTCCGAATGCCGCTACATTCCAGGCATTATTAGGGGAAAAATAGTGGCCGAGAGTATTCCGGGTAACTTTTATCTCGGGTCCCCAAAGAAGGGCGTTAGCCGAAGGAGTAAGTAAAATTATACTTAGTAACGCCGCGCCCCAGATAATCCATCTTCTCCTGTTGGATTTAATACAAGCAATGGCCATACTTGACCTCCTCTCGATTTAATGTTTTTAATATAGTAACTACACATCCTGGTTTGTCAAGGGTTTTAACCTAGCGGATAAACGCTATTTTATCCACCCTGTGGCAATCCCCAACTGTAAGGCACACGAAATAGACTCCGGTTGGAAGCGATTTGACATTCCACTGGATGTTGTGATAACCCTTGGTTTGATATCCGTCGACAAGAATATGCACGCACCTGCCGCAGGCATCGTAGATTTCAATTTTAACGTTGCCTGATCCTTGCAGGGTGTAGTTTAATACGGTTGAATTGGAAATGACTCCGGGAATCGCAGTCCATATTGCAGGTTCAGGTGTAAGTTCATCCTCTACTCCAACTTCATTAGTGACCGTGGCTCTTATGAATAAGGTGTAGTCTGGATCTTGAATCCATCCTCCTTGGGGCACGTAATTCCACGTGCGTCCGTTTCCTCCATCTAAAAAATCGTGACCTAACCTGATTAGGTTTATACCCTCAAGGACTTCTACGCCTACATAAAAGTCGCCGGTAATAATAATATCGAACTCAGTCAAGTCGACATAATACCAGTCCGGCTCTTCCTCGTAGCTTACAGGGAGGGCTTCTATAATGTCATTTCCCGGAAAACCTGCTTCGTCGGCAAAGACCCTTATCTTTCCTTTACCTCCGTAAAGGTAATAGCTGGCCCCTTTAAGCTTCCAGGTGCCTTCAGGTGCGCTCATCCTTACCGCGGCAATTACACCTTCTTGCCATGTCACTGAGCCGTCCGGTTCCCCATCGTCGTAGATAAGCTCCACGTCAATAGCCAATAGTGGGAGGGTAAAAAAAGTAAATACAAGGGCGATACCGCTTTTGAACATGTCTCCTCCAAAGTCAAGAGATTTACGTCGATATAGTATTCCTTCTGACTCAGCCTGTCAAGGTTTACACAGCGCAGATGTAAAGTAGAATTCAGGATGTCATCAGTGCACCGAATACGCCGCAGGCTAGGTGTGGGGCTTCTGCCCTGGGGGGTAGCCGAGGCCAGGATGATCGATAAACTACTTAATCCACAGCCGGGCGAGAGAGTTCTTGAGGTCGGGGCGTCTTCAGGTTACCGCATCGAGAGGTATATGGATACAGGTACTGAGTTATTTGGTGTCGATTCAGATGCTTTAGCAGTAGAAGAAGGAAAGAGATCCGGGTCAGGCACAAACCTCACGCTCGGCGATGCATGCGAACTGCCGTACAAGGATAGGTTCTTTGACAAGGTGCTTTCAGTCCATTTACTCGAGCACTTACCCGATCCTGTGAGAGCAGTTGAGGAAATGGCCCGGGTCTTGAAACCCAAAGGTCAGGCGGTTATCGTCGTACCATGCGAGCGCATCCGGGGCGATACGGCGTTCGCAGGGTGGCTGCGCTTCCGCAACCTTCACCTTCACCGATTCAAGCCTCCTCAGATTACATCACTCCTTTCATCTCACTTCACAATCCAGGAAGCCCTGATGCATACCTTGATCCCGGGAAGATTCAGTAGGTTGCCTCTGTATAAAACCCCCCTTCTCTACTATTTCTCTCTTGCCATGTTGTTCAAGCTGAAAAAGTTATAATTAACAAACCACAGATTACACAGATTTGAACTCCTTCCAGTCGTCAACCTTACGGTTACACCGCTTCTAATCCCTTAATGAGTGGGATCCTTGAGTCGGAGTGAATCTGCGGATAATCCATTTGTTTCAGGACAGAAGCAATCCAAGGATTTCTTCGGTATCGGCAAGATCAGGATAGAGCCAGGTCGGCTTCAACTCTTCGAGCTCCTGTTTGGGCGTCCAACCCGAGTATACCGCCAGAACCCTTATCCCGTACTCATGTGCCGCCTTGATGTCGTTCGGGGAATCGCCGACCAGGATTACTTGATCTCTCGGAATCTCATAGCCTGCTTCGTTTTCCCCGCGTTCGTGGGCGAGTCTCGTGATCGCCGTGCGATCGGAACTCTCGTCTCCGTATGCGCCGAAGGTGAAATAATCGGTAAGACCGCCCCTCTTCAGTTTAACCATTGCCCCTGGTTTGCAGTTTCCGGTGACCAGACCGAGCATCGAGGCATCTTCCTGCAATCTTTCCAGTATCAAAGGGATCCCCGGGCACAGCCGGAAATTATCCCAGGTAGCCAGTTTTTCAGCCAGGATTGGACCGTAAGTCTCAATCAAAGCGGAGAATCTTGCATCAATTTCTTCAAGTGAGAATCCTTCCCTGCCCATTAGTTCGTGAACGACACCAAGGTCGGTGGCACCGATGAACGATGCGTCGATTATGCCTCCTCTTGTCCCGAACACCTTCTGTAACGCGTCTCCCATGGCCTCCCGCACGATCCCGCCTGCTTTGAGGAGCGTACCGTCGATGTCGAATAATATTATTTTCACAAGTCATAACATTAAAGGGAATGCTGATAATGTCAAGAATTGTAGTTGATGACGTAACAAAAGATCAGAAAGCAGCTTGGCGCTGACAGCTCAAAATCTATAATTAGAATATGTCAAGAAAGATGTTTACACCCATCTCTTCAGATACAGCTGAGAGAATAACTTATTACGATCGAAAAGAGGTGCTTCTCAATCACGAAGACGTTTACCCTTTGACCAAAAACATGCCTCCATATAAGTTCGAGGGTGCGATAGCAAGTGGCGGCTGTTTTCATCCTTGGGTGCATAATGGATACATCCCACCCTATCAGGGAGTCGTACAAATAGGCGGATGGAATGTTTTTCGTTACGATCGGAATGATTTATTACCCTACAATAATGATTGGTATGCAATGGTAAGGTGGGGTAACCTTTATTACCTCCACGGACCGTTTCACGAACATCTAATAAAAAAAAGCGGACATCATCTTGCCGAGTTACCGCCTGTATTAAAGGGGGCAGAAGATTAGGAAAGATAAAGGCCAGCGCTATAAAAAGTAGAGTGATTAATAAGTAACCAACCTAATTATCATGAGTTCCCGAAAGAATGCCTTGCATTGATCTGTGGCGAATAATGCATGCAGATAAGGGAACCTGGGTCCTCACGAATCTTCTCCGCGACCACATTGCACTTGACCTTCAGCACCAGAAACGCCTCCTGGGGACCGTCTATAAAACTCTCGAAGTTGGCGTGGCCTTTGGCAATAACCGCGTCCGCATTTTTCATGAGTTCCCTCGCCTCAGGATTCAAGGTCTGCCAGTTGATGCCCAGATCGTTCGAGCCTGTGGAAAGCACCTTATCTTCCGGGAACCCCAGATCGATAAGTTCACCAACCGTAACGTCGTTCAGGATAGGCTTTTCCTTCGCGATGAAGTAAGTGTCAGGAACAGCAAGATACTCCGCGCACAAGCGGTCCAAAAGAACCTCACCCGTGTTGTCAACCACGTAGACGAGCGTTTGGGCTTCGTCCAGTCGCCCGAGGAGCTTCGCGGAGTCGTCGCGCTCGAATGTCGCTTCGCGCAGGAAATCCTTTACCTGATATGTATCGATATGCTCCTGGGTACCGAGATCGATTACATTCCCTAGTGAGGCTGCAAGAAGTGCGGTCCTGCGCGGATCTTGGGATTTCTCTATAATCTTGCGAACGATGGGCAGTATCTGTTGAACCTCTTCGTTGTGCTTGGCCTTCTCCTCCTTGTACGGATCGGCGCCATCCGAGTATATCAACTCGAGCAAACGCGTAGAGTAGATGTTGGGCGGCAGGCTGAGAGGTATATTAGGGACAACCTTGCGCGCCTTGGCAAGAAGCTCGTCGTAGGCCTCAGAAGTAAGCTGCATTGCCTTCGCACTTCGTTCAAGCTGTCTCACAAGGCACGGCGTACATCTTGGATCTGATTTCAACTTCAACCTCTCAGGTTTGTTGTGATTATTCCTCTAATTAAGGATGATTCTATCTTTTAACTCCCTTTAACCTCTTCAGATCGTCGTCAAGTCTTCAAAGGTTTCTTCTCCGCTGCCGGGAACAGTACGTTGTTCAAGATCAACCTGTATCCAGGTGAATTCCTGAACACCTCCAGATCGGTCGGAGGATCTCCTATCCTGTGCGCGTAATCCTCGGGGTCATGCCCACCGAGAAAGGTAAACGTACCCTCGCCCCGGTTCCCGTGGATGTATTTCACCTCTTCGGTTCCCTTTACCTCTCCCATGATAAGTACGTCCGACTTTACAAAATTCCGGTTGAATCCGGTGTTCTGCCCCAGGAACTCCGGGACCAGGGCGGTGTGATCCTGAACGAGCATGCACGGAACCGGATCGAACTTGGCCGAGAAGTCAAAGAGCGCGAATACCGTATTCTCACCTCTAAGGACCGCAGACTCACCCACGTCGATGTCCGAATGCTCGTAGACATAGGGATTGGTTTCCAGGGTGAAATCTGTGAAAGCAAAGCAGCGTGAATAGTCGAGTGTGATGTTCTTGTCAATCGGGGTTCCGTCCAGAACCTGGTCGACTATATCGGTACCGTCAGCTGCCAGGGCAATATCGTAGGTGTCGGATGCGGAACACATCGCGAACAGGAATCCGCCCTCGAGTACGTATTTCTTTATCTCTTTTGCTACCGCAAGCTTGAGATCGGGCACAGTCGCGAATCCCAACTTGCCTGCAGTTTTTTCGTTAAGCTTGACCTGTTCCTGATACCAGTCAGCCGTCCGGAAGTTGTAGTAGAACTTGCCGTACTGGCCGGTGAAATCCTCATGGTGAAGGTGAACCCAATCGTAGTCGGATAGCTTGCCTGCAAGTACCTCGGGATCCCAGAGCGCCTCATAAGGAATCTCGGCATAATCAAGCGCCAACCGTACGGCATCATCCCAAGGGTCGGCAGTTGGAGGGACGTATACCGCAATCTCAGGCGGCTTCTCGAGGATTACCGCGTTCATGTTGGATTCCTCGATAACCTCGCGAATCGCGGCCTCCTGACCTACGTCGATCTCTTCAACCTTGATTCCTGCAAGCAGGCATTCCTCAAGGATCTTCTTCGACGAGGGCATAAGGAACGAACCACCCCTATAGTTTAGCAACCATTCAACCTTTTCGCCCTGCTCGAGGGCGTGATAAGCGACACCGTATGCCTTGAGGTGATTGGTCTGGGCAAGGTCCATCGGGATTAGCAGTTTGCCAATCAATCCGATAACAAGCAAGCAGTTCACGATACAATCCTCGTTCCCTTCCTGCCTCGAAAACCTTCGGTGATATTCTCCGGGCTGGTTATCAGCACTTCGCTGCCCCCATTCTTTAAAAAACTAATAGCCGCCTCTATCTTCGGCCCCATGCTGCCCTGGGGAAACTGACCTTTATCGAGATAACCTCTAGCCTCGTCAACGCGCATCTTTTCCACCGTCCGCTGCAAAGGCTTACTGAAATCAAGATACACGTTGGAGACCTGGGTTATCATCGCCAGGAGCTGAACCCCCAGGTTCGTTGCAAGCAGCGCAGATGCCCTATCCTTGTCTATTACCGCGGCAATCCCTTTTAGGTGCTTTCCTTCCCTAACTACCGGTATGCCTCCGCCTCCCACGGTAACTACGGATACCCCTTGATTCATTAGTTTATTTATAGTTGCAATTTCGACGATGTCAAGCGGCTTGGGTGATGCGACAACCCTGCGCCAACCCCTGCCTCTGTCTTCCTTCATCTTCCATCCCAATCGGATAGATAGTTCATTCGCTTCCTCAATTCCGTATGCCGGACCCACGAACTTGGTCGGGTTGTAGAACGCGGGGTCCCTCGGATCAACCACAACCTGGGTAACCACCGCGGCTATCTCCCGGCGCTCGCCGTTATCCGTGGAGGCGTTCCTGACTGCCTGAGCTATCAGGTAACCCAGCGAACCTTGGGTATTTGCGTTTGCCGCGTCCAGGGGAATCTCTGGCATCTCACGGTTCTCTTCGTGAGCCATGTGGGAGATGAGGAGAAGATTGCCTACCTGGGGGCCGTTGCCGTGAGTGATTGCCACGCGCCAGCCTTGATCCATGATCTCGGCAATCTGGCGCGCACTCTGCTCGACAACGCGACGCTGCTCTTCGAACGATGCGAACTTGACATCTTTTCGCATGAGCGCGTTTCCCCCCAGGGCAATGACCGCAGTCTTTCCTGCATCGTGTGCAGTATTACCCATCCTGAATTGTATACAATAGGGGCGTGGGGTCAAGCTTCCACGCCTTTCTTGTAAACCCCCAGTTTCGCGTCAGGCTTTAGTGCTTGGAGTCAAAAAAAGTATGACAAAAGCAGGACAAAAGCGCCACAAAAGCCTGACAAAAACACCCCAAAAGTGGGACACGGCGCGACTTCGTCACAATTTCAAATTAAAAATGCAAATTGCAAAATTCAAAATTGCTTGAAGCTGATGATGGGCAGCCGGGTGAAGGATCGGCTGTATGCATGAGGGCTTACTCCGTTGGCTTCCGGCTGACGGCAGGCAGCAGGCATGTTGAAGTTCGCGGAGCGAGCTTCTAACTCTTTCGGTCGGGGTAGCTTCGCGCAGCGAAGGTGTGGGGTGGCTTGACGTTGAGGACTTGAAATTGACGAGGTTATAGACGGGTTGGAGAACCCGTCCTCCACCCAATCCGAATCCGCAGGACAGGGACTAACCACAAAGAACGCAAAGCGCACAAAGAAGAACAAAGTAGGGGCTGACGGTGATGCTGCCGCATCGTGTCGCGTCAGGTCAGCCCGTTTATTGTTTGGGGCAACTTCACGCGAAGCGGCGTCCAATCGCCAAAGTCGGCCCCTACTTCAGTCTCGCTGGCGAAGTACACGTATGAGATTGCTCCGTTAACTTCGCCTTGCGGCGCTTCGCTGTTGCTTGCAATGACACAACATTATGCTATTGCTTTCTCTTCCCTCAATCAGCCTAAGTGTAATCCCGCAAGCGGATGGGTATTCGTGTGTTGAGTCGCAACCCGAATATATCTCCCCTTTGACTGGGGAGAACGTCCCTTTCGAAGAAAGGGCTTCGTAGGGGCTGACGGTGATGCTGACGCATCGCTTCGCGTCAGGTCGGCCCGAAAAGAAGCGGGCTTGTCTTAAGACAAGCCCCTATGTTCTCATCCTCTGTGACCTCTGCGGTCTCTATGTATTATTCCCCCTCCATAAACTCCCGCAACCTGGAAAACTCCTCATCGACGGACGTCTGTTCTTTCTTGCCGAGTTTCTCAAAGGGTTCCAGTTCGTAGGTCTTATCCGATATCTTGTGCTTCCAGGTCCCTGCAACCTTCCCCTCGAAAAAGAACACCGGGGCTACGTCCGCCAGGCGCAGGAAGACCTTTTGGCGGCGCTCGTCTGCAAGGATGCGGCTCTTGTCCTTGTGCCCCATGATTAACGAGTCGAACTCGGGCAGGAAGCGTACAGGATAATCGCTATCCTCTTTTGTATCAACCAGAATGTCTGAGTCCTGGGCAAGAAGCCAGTTGGATGCGCCGTCAACCTTTACCTCGACAAGCTTGGGTTTGATCATCTCGAACGCCCTTTTTGCATCCGCCGATTTCAACCCTGACCAGTAGGCGAAATCGGCAATCGTTGCCGGCCCGTAACCTGCGAAGTACTTTATAGCAAGCCTTGCACGCGCTTCAACCTCGTCAATTTCGCCCAGTTTCATGCCCCCCAGCCACCGTTCAAGGGTCGTAAACCGGTTTTCCTTGAAGTGATACCATGGCCCTGTATGTTCGGCATGACAGATTATTCCCTTGTTGGAGAGGAGTCTCACGGCGTGTACGACCCGCCAGCGCCTGCCTTTCTCGGACAAGCCTTCAAGTATGGATCCGGACTTTTCGAGCAATTCGTTGACGGTGAGGTTATCGTTCCTCAACAGTTCGACAATCCTTTCCTCGAGTTTCGTTCGGGACCCGGGGTCTAGTCCGAACCCCATTTTCTCGAGATCGTACTCGTTCTTTTCACGCCGCGCAACCTGGTAGCTCTCGAGAGCCTTCTGGTAGGTTGGATACTCGCTTGCCGGGACGGTGTGCACGGTACCGCGCATGAGCCATGTACGGACGAGTCGTCTGTCTTTGTATAAAGCGTCGTCGTATTGAGTTCGTTTGAAATTCCTTACTCGAGACCAAAGGGAGATATAGGCTGCCCTTGCCGACTGTGCATTGATCCCGCAGATGTGACTGATAACCGTCACCAGATTACAATTCTTGTTCCTTTCCATTAAGGAGTGACGTTTCAGACTGAATCCTCGAGCCCGTTTCAACGTACAATCCACGGCTTACCCTTTCTGTTTCTTTGTTTATGCTCACGTCCAGATCGTATCGCCCTTTACGACCTTCAGCTCAGGATCGTGAGCGTTACAAGCCCTTCTTGGCTTCCTCTATTATCGTCCTGCCCGCCGAGGTCCCTATGCGCGCGGCTCCTGCCTTGACCATTTGAAGTGTCTGTTCCAGGTTACGGATGCCGCCCGACGCTTTGACGCCTATCTTGCCCTGGACAGCCTCGAAAAGGAGTGTAACGTCCGCGGGTGTAGCCCCGGGTGCGGTAACACCGGTTGAGGTCTTGACGAAGTCGGCGCCCGCATCCGCTACGATGTGAGCGGCCAGCCTCTTCTCCTCGTCCGTGAGCCATCCTGATTCGATAATGACCTTGAATATCTTGCTCGTGATGCTGCGCCGGCAGCGCTCCAGTTCCTTTGCCACGGACATGTGCTCACCCGACCGCAGCCTGCCGATATTGGCAACCATGTCGAACTCATCGACGCCCATCTCGAGACCCTGGTCAATCTCCGTAAGCTTGGTTTCCGTAAGGTGAGCCCCGTGCGGGTACCCGATGGCAATTCCGAGTTTCACGGGTGTTCCTTTGACTACCTGCCTTGCGTCGCCTATCCACGAAGGATGCAGAAAAACGACACCGAAGTTGTAGAGAAGTGCTTCCTCAAGGAAGTGTTCGACTTCGGTGCGCGTTGCCTGGGGCTTCAGCATGGCTGCATCGATTATTCGGGCAAGTTGTTCGGCTGAAGCTATCTGTAACGGTACTGCCTCCCCCGAATCCCCGGATTGCCCCCCGGAATCCGTTGAATCTCGTTCTTTCATTTGAACCTTATCCTTGTTCCTTCTTTGGTGTCTTCGATTATTAAACCCGATTTCTGCAGGTTTTCGCGCAGCTTGTCCGCCCAGTCAAAGGCCTTGGCGGAGCGAAGCTCGGCCCGGAAATCGGCAACGATTGCGAGAACCTTGTCCAACTCCTCGCTCGAACCTCGCTTATCCGAAGGTTTGAATCCCAGAATTCCTAAGGCGAGATTGAGCCTGGCAGATACGTCAGTTAGTATTCCAGTGTTTCCGGCTGCTAATGCCTCGTTACCCTCGCGCACAAGATCGAATACAAGACCCAAGGCCTTAGGTGTATTCAGGTCATCTGCGAGCGCTTGCTCGAACTCCGGGTATGAGGAGGCAACCGATTGGTCAGGTAAGGCGGACCGGGCAGCTTCGAGGAAGTTTTCAATGCGTTCCCAGGCGGAGCGGGCCTCTTGGATGCCTTCCATCGTGTACTCGGTCTGGGCGCGGTAGTGGACGCGCAGGGTAAAAAGCCTGAGTACGTTCGGATCGTAGAGATCGAGCACGTCCCTTGCCGTGACTACGTGGCCTGTCGACTTACTCATCTTCTCGCCTTGCAGGTTGAGCATCTCGACGTGCATCCAGGCTTTTGCAAAAGGCTTTCCCGTGCCGGCCTCGTACTGGGCTATCTCGTTCTCGTGATGGGGGAAAACGAGATCCTCTCCTCCGGCGTGTATATCGAAGCCGGAACCGAGATAAAGGGTAGACATTGCCGAGCACTCGATGTGCCAGCCGGGTCGGCCCTTGCCCCAGGGAGAAAACCAGTATGGCTCTCCTTCCTTGGCCGCCTTCCAGAGCGCGAAGTCCAAAGGGTCACGCTTATTGTCCGCCAAATCCTTGCGTACGCCTTCCATCAAATCGTCAATGTTCTTGCCTGAGAGTTTCCCGTATTTAGGGTAGGAACGCACGTCGAAGTAAACGTCGCCCGAAACCTCGTAAGCATGGCCTCGATCGACTATCCTGGACACGAGGTCTACTATCTCCTCGATGTGCTGGGTCGCCCGCGGCATGACGGTAGGCGGCTCGACGTTGAGAGCCGAGGTGACGTCGAGAAGCTCCTTCGTATTACGCTCGGCAAGCATGCGCCAGTCTATACCTTCGGCGCGTGATTTCTCGATGACCTTGTCGTCGATGTCGGTGATGTTTTGAACGAGCGTGACGTCGTAGCCCTTGAAGCGCAGGAACCGCCTGAACGCGTCCATAACGATGTAGCCGCGCAGGTGCCCGACGTGCGGACGCGCCTGCACGGTCATCCCGCAGTGGTAGATTCGGACGGTGTTGTCGGCTGGTTCCAGAGGCTTGCGCTGTCTGGACAAAGTATCGTATATCTCGACCTGCATGGTGTATTTTAGGGTAAAGCGCTCAAATGTCAACGCGGCTTATCCAACAGCATAAGGGAATAAACCCACACCCCAGGCCTACCTTAGCTTTTTCTTACTTGCGGCCCATTCGCCGGTAGTGGTCGGCGATTAACTCCTGGACGGTGCGCAGTTCAATCTCTACCCCCTCTTCCAGCTTGATGCGGGCAACCTCCTCATGCGCGGTCTTCGAGAAGGAGAACGCTACGATGATTCCTTTGGTTCGTCGCTCGGCAAGGACTGCCGAATGGAACTTCTGAACAACCGGTCTGCCCACCCCCTCCTGCTGCTTAATCTCCACAGGATTGTGTCCGAAATCGTGTCCGTCAACACCTCTATCGCCGGATTTAACCCGTTAGCAAGTGCCGTGCAACAGATCAACGATGATGTGGTTCTGGAACTCGAAAGGCTCCATCTTCTTGAGTTCATCAATGGTAACCGGCATCCCGATAATCTCAAACTTCCGGCTCCCTTTATTAAGCTTGGATACTCGCCGTTGAACCAGCTTACAAGCCGTGGGTGAAACGTCGCAACCGAGCCACCGACGACTTAATCTTTCCGCAACCGCAAGTGTGGTTCCGCACCCGCAGAAAAAATCGGCGACTATATCTCCTTCGTTGGATGAAGCCTTAATTATGCGTTCGAGCAGTGCCTCAGGCTTTTGGGTAGGGTAGCCGAGAAATTCCTTGGATGAGTTGTTGATCTTATCTATATCCCAAACATTGTCCACAGGCCTGCCTTCGCGCATTGCGTCCGCAAGGTAACGCTTGATGCGTTTACCTCCGCCAGCATCTGAAAGAACGTACTTACGGCCATCGACATCAGTCCTCACCTTCTGCTTGCGTATCTTTACATACTCATCCTCGCTGTCCCAGGGTATAGTATAACCGAAGAATACCTGTTCATCACCCTTGCCATAAAAGAGTATGGAGTCGTTTCTGTTCTCAAAATGATCCTTAAGTATCTTGTTCCAGCCTGAGTAATGCCATATTATCTCGTTGCGGAAGTTTTTAATGCCGAATATCCTGTCCATCTCACACTTAATGTAATGTACGGCGCGCCAGTCGAGGTGGACGTAGATTGAACCTGCAGGCTTTAAGAGTCTGTGCATCTCCATGAGTCGCTCGCGCATCCAGTTGACGTAATGCTTGATGCCGCCCATCCAACGGTCTGCGAAGGAACGCAACTCAGCGCCGTTACCCCAAATAACCTCATGCTGCCTGTTGGAAAAAAAGGGGGGGTCAACGTAGATTAAATCAATGGACTCCGAAGGAAGCCTCTCCATTACCTCAATGTTGTCGCCGCAATAGATTACGCCCGTCCGAAGTGTTTCCTCTACCTTTTTCTTCTTTTTCGGCATGGTTAATGATAAGAGGCAATCAGGGAAATGTCAAGCCGCGAAATAACTTGTCTCTACTTTCCCTCGCGCTCCTTTACGTAGCGTATGAAGTCGGCTGCGACGCCGTTGGTTTCCGCGGCCCTCTCGGTAGGAAATATAGGGCCTTGGCCTATTTCATCCGCGATGCGCGCCCACTCAAGGAGTATACCTGTGATGGAGAGATTATCCTCTCCCTTGACTTCTGAAGCCTCTGAAACCGGCTCGAACCTGAACCGCCCGTCGACCCACGAAAGAGCCTCGAATACAGCGAACTTGCCGCGTTTGTTTCCGAAGCTGGCCGAGAGTATGCTGCCCTGATCCACCGTCAATATTACTTTCTTCGACTCGTTGGTTACGGTGAGCCTGCCCTTTTTCTGACTCATCTCGAGTATCTGAAGAACGTCAATGAGATTGCGACCTGCCAGTCCGCCTTCGATACATTCGCTGCGCACCTCTCCGCAAACCATATCCTTTGCCGCATCGAGCCAGCGCAGTCTGGTTTCCACGCGGGCAAGGAGCCTGTCAACGTCAAAGGGCTTGGTGATATAGTCGTCAGCCCCAAGGCGCAGGCCTTCTATCTCATCCTCTCTTGCATCCTTGGCCGTGAGGAATATGAACCGCAACGCCCCGAAGCGTTTGTCCTCGCGTATCCGGCGGCAAAGCTCGAATCCGTCCATCTCCGGAAGCGCTACCTCGGCTATCACAAGGTGTGGGCTGAAATCCGGGATCATCTTTAAGGCTTCCTTACCGTTTTGGGCGAGCTCAACTGCATAACCGCGTTCTGAGAGGACTTTTTGGAGTATCTCCCTCAGCTTTACCTCCTTATCAACCACCAGAACCTTTTTAACCATCAACCCATCCGATATATATCAATTCAAGTGCAGCACGACACCTCTCGAACATCGCTAGAAGGTCTGGGATATCTGGAAGTGGGGACGGAATATATCCGCTAACCTTGATCCCTTGGGATAATCGAGGCCGAATCCGGCGTCAAAGCCCATCACACCCATGAGTGGAATCTCGAATCTAATGCCTACGCCTATTCCCTTCTTTAACTCGGAGAGATTCACCCTGCCCAGGTCCTCCCACGCGTTGCCCGCGTCGAAGAAACCCAATAGCGCCAACTGGGGCGTGACCTTAACCTTGAGTTCGGTATTAAAGACGGTCATCGCCCTACCGCCGATGTAGGAAGAGCCTGAAGTCGTACCCAGGGAGAAATTATCGTAGCCGCGGACCATGCCGTCGTAGGATATACCGCCCGGATAAAACCGCTCATAAAGTGGAACCTCGTCTCCTGGCTCGTAACTGGTAATGTAGCCGAACTTCATCTTCTGGGTCAGAACCACCTTACGTTCCCAGGCAAGGGGGAAGTTGGTATGTATATCCAATATCTCCTTGATAAAGTCTACATCGCCTCCCAGAGGGCCGCCGGCGAATTCTATCTGCTCTTTGAAGTAGGAGCCTGATGCAGGATTAATCCAGTAATCACGGGCATCCCGGGTCAGATTAAATGTGGTAGAGATGGTATTCTTGGGGTAATCCTCGGTGGAGATGTCGGTTGGAAACGTATACCCATCAACTTCACCAAGATTTACCCTTTCCACTTTGAACGATACGCCTCCCCTGCTGTAATCCAAAGGCAGGGCTCGAGATGCGCTAATCACACCACCCAGGGATTGCTTGTCATAGGCAACACCGCCGCTTAGGGAATAGCGTCGGGTGTAATAGTAGAGTTCTCCTCCGAGAGACGTTGGGGTATCGAAAAGCCATGGTTCGGTCAATCCGATGGAAGCCTGGGTGACTTTAGCGCCTTTCTCGAAGCGTATGTGACCGCTTTGAGCGCCGCCGAACACGTTGGGGTGCTTCAATTCAACATTACCCATAATGCCGGATTCCGCGCTGTAGGTAATGCCTGCACCGAACTGACCCGACATCTTTTCTTCGACCTGGAAGACCAGATCAATCTCGCCCTCTGAATCCTCGATCTCCTCGGGGTAAAACCTCACGTCATCAAAAAGACCCAGGAAGTAAATGTTTCGTTGGCTGCGTTCCACCTGGGAGTACTTGAATACCGAACCCGGCAGAAGCATCACCTCACGGCGAATCACGTTCTCCCTAACCGTACTGTTCCCTTCGATCAATACACGCCTGACGTGAGCGGGAATACCCTCCCGGATGCGGTAAGTTACGTCCACCGTATCTCGCCTGAGATTCTCCAGCGGATCCACAGCAGCGTAGATATAGCCTTCTTCCCAGTAAGCCCTCTGTATCCGGGCGACCGATAACTGGGCATCCATCAGGCTGTAGGGTTCATTTTCTTCGAGTATCACGGCCTTTGTAAGGGTCGATTCAGGCAACGCTTCAATCCCTTCGAAGACGAACCTCCCGGTATAGAAACGTTTGCCTTCGTCGACGTGTATCACGATGTCGAGGTTACCAGCCGAGTCTATAGGGAGTTCGGTTTCAGTAACCTTTGCGTCAATCCAGCCACGGTCGTGATAGTAGGCTTCTATCTTATCTATGTCCTGCTTGAATTTCTTATCGTCAAATCTTCCCGATCGCAAGATGAACCACTTCGAACGGTTCTTCATCCTGCGTTTGAGTTTTCCCTCGGTAACGTTCTGGTTGCCTTTGAACGTGATACTTTGAATCCTGACCCCGCTCCCTTCCTGGATCTGGATTCGGGCGACTGCGTATCCTTCCCGGTCTGATTCGATAAGGCGTGTATCTACTTCGGCAAGGAGGTATCTTTTCTTCTTGTACTGCTCCCGAATCGCGTGTTCCCAACGAAAGAGCTGACGTGCGGTGAGTACGGCTCCTGAATCGGCGGCAATCGCCTTTTCCAGGGCGTTGGTCTTCAACTTTCTGTTGCCTACTATCTCGATCCTGGCAAGCTTGGGTGGCTGCTCGACCTGAATGGTAACGTTTACCTTTGAATCAACAAGTGATGTATCCACTGCAACGTAATCGAAGTGACCCGAGGTGTAAAGCTTGCGGATGGCTCCTGAGGCCTCCTCATCGGTGTATTCCAATCCTGTATATAGGCCTGATATGGAGGTAATCAGATTGGCATCAGCCCCGGAAGGAATCACACGTACCTGGCCTATCGGCAACCCTATTAATGAGACTAAAAGGAAGAAACTCATTTGGCGGCCTCGAAGACAAGCTTCTGACCTGAGCGTCTGATGCTGATCTGGCGTCCAGTATCCAGTTTCTTGCGCAAAATCTCCTCGGCCAACGGATCCTCAAGTAACCGGCGTAACGCGCGTTTTAAGGGTCTTGCACCGTACTGAGGGTCGAATCCCTGCTCCACCAGCAACTCCCTGCTCTCGTCGTCGAGCTTGAGGGTTACGGATTTGTCCCTGAGGCGATCTTCGATTTCTGCAATAAGTATCTCGACTATCATGTGCATCGATTCGCGATTCAGGGCTTTGAACACGATGGTTTCGTCAACCCGGTTCAGGAACTCCGGTCTGAACACGCGTTTGATCTCCTCCATCAGTCGATCCTTCATCCTTGAGTAATTCTCATCGACACCCTCGCGCGAAAACCCCATCGGTCCGGAATGAGAAATGTCAGATGTGCCCACGTTGGAGGTCATGATGATTACGGTGTTCTTGAAATCCACCTTCCGGCCTAAAGAATCGGTGACCTGTCCGTCTTCCATTATCTGTAGAAGTACGTTGAAAACCTCCGGGTGAGCCTTTTCAATCTCGTCAAAAAGAACCACCGCGTAAGGCCTGCGGCGAACGCGCTCGGTGAGCTGCCCGCCCTCATCGTAACCTACGTAGCCGGGCGGCGCACCGATGAGCCTGGAGACGTTGAACTTCTCCATGTATTCGGACATATCCACCCTTATGAGTGCGTTTTCGTCCTCGAACAGGAAACGCGCCAGGGTCCTGGCCAACTCTGTTTTTCCGACCCCGGTGGGTCCGAGGAAGATGAAAGAACCTATGGGCCGGCGAGGATCCTTTACCCCTGCCCTTGAACGGCGAATGGCGCGGGCGACCGCTGCAATGGCATGGTCCTGTCCAACTATCCTTTTTGAAATCTCATCCTCCATACGCAGGAGACGGTTGGATTCCTCCTCTTCCAGCTTGGATAGAGGTATGGAGGTCCAACTTGAAACCACGTACGCCACCTCCTCGTGGGTAACCTGAGGATAATCGCCTTTCGCCTCCATCTCATCTTCCTTATCCTGCATTTCCTTCTTGATGCCCTCAATCTCGTCACGCAGCCTGGCCGCCTCCTCGAACCGCTGCTCTTTCACCGATCTTTCCTTGCGCTTGGTCAACTCGGAAATCCTTTCTTCCAGTTCGACAAGCTCCGGTGAAAGCACGGGGTGCATAAGCTTGACCCGAGCCCCGGCCTCGTCAATCACGTCGATTGCCTTATCCGGGAGCTGACGGTCCGAGATGTAGCGGTCGGACAGGTATACGGCCTGCTGAATGGCCTCATAGGTATAGCGCACTCGGTGATGTTCCTCGTATCTCTCCTTGAGTCCCTCAAGAATCTTAAAGGTGTCCGAAACCGTAGGGGCCTCCACCATTACCGGCTGGAAGCGGCGTTCCAGAGCCGAGTGCTTTTCGATGTGTTTACGGTACTCCTCCAGGGTGGTCGCTCCCACGCACTGCAGTTCACCTCGGGCCAGCGCAGGCTTGAGTATGTTGGACGCATCTATCGCACCTTCGGCTGCGCCGGCACCCACTATTGTATGAAGTTCATCAACGAAGAGAACGATGTCCTGGATGGAAGCGATCTCTTTAAGTATGCCTTTGAGCCGTTCCTCGAACTGACCTCTGTACTTTGTCCCGGCAACGATCGAAGCCATATCCAACGCCAGTATCCTGGACTTGCGCAAAGCAACCGGCACCTCGCCTGCAACTATCTTCTGAGCCAGGCCCTCGACGATGGCCGTCTTGCCGACCCCTGCCTCGCCGATAAGCACCGGGTTGTTCTTCTTGCGTCTGGAAAGTATCTGGATCACCCTTTCTATTTCCTTTTCTCTACCTATTATGGGATCCAGCTTTCCCTCCTTGGCAAACTCGGTAAGGTTGCGGGCGAAATGATCAAGAAGCGGGGTCTTTGATTTGGGCTTTCGACTTTTTGAAACGGGTGCACCCAGGATGCGCGCGATTTCTTCCCTGACCGTATCAAGATCGATACCCATACTGACCAGAACCTGGTAAGCAACGGTGTCTTCCGCGCGCAAAAGCCCCATGAGGATATGCTCCGTTCCTACATAGTTATGATTCATTGCCCGGGATTCCTCTATCGAAAAGTTGATTACCGCTCGCGCATCTTCATTGAAAGGAATCTCATTGAATGGTACGGTCACGTTGCCCTCCTGCATGGAAGCGGTCAGATTCTCACGAATCTCTCCAAGATTCGTGGATAGATTTGCAAGAACCTGGGCTGCCGCGCTTTCTTTTTCCTCTACAAGCGCCAAAAGGATATGTTCAGGGCCTACGTGATCGTGGCGCAAGCGAATCGCCTCTCGCCGGGCGTTGTTAAATATCCGGCGTACTCGCTGAGTAAACTGCTCATACATAATTATTACCTCTCGTCCTCCTCCTCCCTTTCACCCTGGTTACCCCAGACGACGCAGATTTCACGAAAAAGTTCACTTCCCGCTACCACTCCCTTTACTAACGGCAATAACCTCAAGATCGGTAAGCATGTCGCGGTGGCCTTGTTTGCGGCGATAACCCTTACGTTTTTTGAACTTATAGACAAGGACCTTATCCCCGCGGCGATGTCCTATAACACGAGCCTTCACCTTGGCATCGGGGGAGGTCTTTAAATCTCCCTCATCGACTAGAAGCTTAACACTCGTAAACTCAAGTTCAGCGCCTACTTCCTGGGCTTGATGGTTAACGGTGATTTTATCTCCCGGCTTAACCTTGTAGTCAAAACCGCCAATCTCTACTATTGCATACATTACTGGCCTCCGTTAGAAGTATCTTGATCCATGAGTAATTGACGCACCACGTCACTGGTTGGTTGTTCGGATGCTTCCCCTTGCTCAGGTTCTACCTCTTGCGTCTGTTGTGCACTTCCGATCCTCTGTCCGGGAATGGGAGGGCCGATCTGTCTGGTTTGTTGTCCTTTTCCTCCACCGCTATAACCTGCAGGTGCAGTCAGCATAACGAAAACAAGTGAGAAAGCCATGAACACGGCGCCAAGGATGGCGGTAATCTTGGTCATGAACGGTGCTACTCCCGAGGAACCGAATATCTGCTCGGCACCGGCACCGCCGCCTCCCCCGAAAACACCGGCCATCCCCCCTTTACCGCGCTGCTGAAGCAGCACAATAACGGCCAGGATGACACACAACAGGAAGAAAAGAATCGCTAAAGCGATAACCCAAATTTGCATCTTTAGAGTCTTCTCCTTTCGAGAGCTCTGGCTATAATCGATCTAAACGAAGCAGCAGAAAGCGACGCGCCGCCCACCAGGGCGCCGTCCATTTCCCCGCTTGCCGCTAGTTCAGCCACATTCTCTGGTTTTACGCTTCCGCCGTATAGCACGCGGACCTCTTTTGCTTTATTTTCAAATCTTTCCACTAACCTTTCTCTTATGAAGCGGTGAGCCGCTTCCATGTCTGCTAATTCAGCGCGCCTTCCGGTCCCGATAGCCCACACAGGCTCGTAAGCAACGATGTCCGGCGGACCATCCAAACCCCTTGAAGCGACTTGCAACTGCTGCGCAAGCGCCGCTTCAGTTTTGCCTTCCGACCGTTCCTGCTCGGTCTCCCCTACACACAGGATTGGAACCAACCCTGAATGCATAACAAAACTCAATCTTTTCCCGACCATCTCGTCAGTCTCTCCGAACACGTGCCTGCGTTCCGAATGACCCAATATGACGTAGGTACAGCCTAACTCCTTAAGGGCCGCTGCCGAAACTTCACCTGTGAACGCACCTTCCTGGGCCCAGTGAGCGTTCTGAGCACCCCAGGCTACGTTCGACCCGCGAAGGACCTCGGCAACGACTTGAAGCGAAGTCGCAGGCGGGCAAACCCCAATGTCCACATCCTTAAACCCTACAAAGGCCTCTCGTATCTCGAGCGCCAGGGACCGCGCCGAGGCAGGGGTCGTGTAGAGCTTCCAGTTGCCGACAATTGCCAGTCGCCTCACATGAAATTATATAATCCAGAAGCGCCGTGTCAACCCGCCGCATTGCCGTATAGCTTGGAACACCTGAAACAAGTAGACCTCTGTTGCGCAACGCGATCTAATCTTCTAATCTTGTAATCTTGTAATCTTCTAATCTTTCAATTTTAAATCGTGCAACCTTTTCATTTAACACTCGTCTATTCATGTTGACAGACGTGAAGTTATAAGTTAAACTAAAACCAACACAAGGAGGTAGCCTGTGAAAAAAGCTGTATTCTCCGGTCTCCTGCTCAGTCTTGCTGTCGTTGGTTTTGCCGACGGGAACAAGAACCGGGAATTCGCGGTATCCGGCGAGGGAGGCTATGCCGGGTTCGTACTTTCCTACATGATGCCTGACTTCACTGAGCTCAACCGGCATCTCGAAACCAATGGCCTTTCAGGGTTTTCGGACGAGATTGTAACGTTCGGAGGCGGCTTTTGGACCGGATATAAACATATCTTGATGGGTTACTGGGGATTCGGACGCGAGAACAGGGCAGACGGTGACACGGTTTCGGCAAAACTCGAGTACACCGGTTTCTTCTTCGAGCCCGGTTATTTTTTGAACATATACAAGGGATTCGGGTTTATACCCTCGGTGGGTATAGGCGCCACCAAAGTAAAGCTCCATCTTCGTGAACTTCTCTCAGACGTCGATTTCGACGATGTTCTTCTCGACCCTACCCGAACCTCTTTGGCCAGGTTTCGCACCTTCTCGGTTGCACCTGCACTCGCTATAAACATACCCATCGAATTTCTCAATATCCAAATCAAGGGCGGCTATATGTGGTCTCCCGTGCAGGGTAAATGGAAACTCAAGGACCGTGCGGAACTGCGTGAGGCGCCCGATATCAACACCTCCGGGCTCTTTGCCAGCGTAGGATTGCTGCTCGGTGAATTTTAACGTGTCTTACTTTTAAGGAGGAAACCAAGATGAAAAAAGTAGTAATAGCATTAGCGCTCATTGCTGCAGTGGCATTTGCCGGAGCAAGAGGCTACGGCGGATTTGTGCTCTCTTACATGATGCCCGATTTTGACGCTCTCAATCGCGCGTTCTCCAGCCCTGATTTAGGACTTCCCGAAATGGAAGAGCAGGTATTCACTTACGGTGGCGGCGGCTGGGGCGGCACCAACCTTATGGTCGGTGGTTGGGGCTTCGGCGGCGGCCGGAAGTTCGACGGTGACAGTGTAACAGTGAAAATGAGCTACGGCGGCGGCTTCTTCGAACCCGGCTACTTCATCAACATCTACCGCGGATTCGGCATTATGCCTTCGGTAGGTATCGGTGGGACCGCCGTATCCATGGAGCTGCGACCCATACTCGGAGACGTTGCCTTCGACAGCCTTTTGGTGAATCCGGGCCGTACCTCCAGGATCAACTACGGGACATTTACGGTTGCTCCCAGCCTTACCATCCTCATCCCAATTGAGTTCATCGCCATCCAGATCAAGGGCGGTTACATGTGGAGTCCTATCACCGGCGCATGGGATTTGGAAGACGGGGCAGACCTCAGACACGCTCCTGATATCGAACCTTCGGGTCCCTATGCCTCGGTAGGGATCCTGTTCGGAGGCGGAGACTGAATTAATCCTCCTTTTTACCCCTGCGGGGTAAAAAGATCGGAGATTAAAGGCCAGCCAAGGCTGGCCTTCTTTATTTTGTCCTCTGATTGTTACTTCCTGAACACCTGTCAAAAGTGAATCTCGACCGAGGAGTCCGGACAGACGAATCTGTATTCCGTCACCCCTGAAGACCAGTGACATCTTTGGTTCTAAATGAATGAGAAGAAACCAGACGAAGCCTACACTTGACAAACCTAAACCTTAGCCTATTATATACGCATGAGGAAAAGTGATGGGTGTAATCCACCAGTTCAATAGTGACCGCCT
>JAFGSK010000090.1 GCA_016934635.1 Caldifarciminota bacterium | reverse complement strand
CAAAGGAGAATTAACCCCGTCTCCAAAACTATTGGATTTTTAGTCCGTCTGAAGTATATAAAAATGTAAATACGTGTCAAGTGAGCGGACGTTTACATGCTGGTAGCTCACCGTCGACAGCTGATAGGTATGAAATCCGTTCCCTATTGCGCCCGCCCCGTATTGCGGCTATCGTGCCTCGAGCATGGCCATGAGGTTTCAACCAAGCTCAGGTTGCGTGATCGTGCCCGGACAGCAGAGAAGGTATTGTTGTTTGACCCAACGTATATGATGCCTTGAGATATCAATGGGGCTGATTGAATCATGCCTCCGATGATCTCATCGAACTTCACCTTGCCTTCGGGCGTAATCCCGTACAGATGATGATCGTTGGACCCGAAGTATATCAACCCGTCCGAGCCGAAGGCAGGCGAAGAAAGAACCTGGCCGCCGGTCTCGAATCTCCACCTCGGCTCCACAGCCGAATCTCCTACCTGAGTCAATGCGTAGAATCCGTGATCGTGCGATCCGAAATATACCGTACCGTCAGGTCCGATCACGGGAGAGGAGCGTATCTTATCGTCGGCTTCGTAACTCCACTTCAACTCACCTTTCGAGGTTACCGCATATAAGAAGTTATTGTCGCAGCCGAAATAAAGCGTCCCGTCATCGTCGATTGCAATTGAGGTGTAGGACTCTTTCGCAAGCGGATCTTTGTGCGGGTACTTCCAGTCCGGTTCGCCATGCGGAGTAACGGCGTAAAGGAAACCCTTTGAAGTTATGAAGTAGATGGTGCCGTCCGAGCCTATGGAGGGAGGTGATTTAACTTCACCGAGCGCTTCGTATTCCCATACGAGCTGACCTTCCGAGTTGAACGAGTACAGGCGAACCGACGCTCGTTGCCAGGGAATTACGATGTCGAATTCAAAGTTACACAGGTAGTATACGGTTCCATCTTTATCCATTACGGGTGAAGAAGCCATTTTGCCGCCGGTAAAGTGCCTCCACTTGTACTTGCCGTAAGACGTCAGGGCGTATAGCGTATCCTCTGATCCAAAGTAGATCGTTCCGTCAGGGCCAATGACAGGTGATGCATCGGTCTTCTTTCCCAGATAATGCCTCCAGCGGCGAAGACCTGATGAGTTCAAGGCATAAAGATACTTATCATCGCATACAAAGTATATGTTACCTTCATCGTCGATCGCCGGAGAGGAACGGATTGAACCTTTGGTCTGATATTGCCACGCAATCACCTGTTTTCGATGTGAATGAAGGGTAATTGCCAACACCAGACCTGCGGCTGCGACCCCCATTGCCACCCATACGGGCCAGGTCCGCTTGAAACCGAAGGTCGGGGCATTTACGACGAAGGTAGTCGCAATCCTGCTTACGGGCACAAAGAGAAGCAACCCTAAAACAACGATCGCTATGTCCATAAGCACAACCGGCAGCATGACGGTAAAGAAACCGGAAATAGATTCCTTCCAGTTACCGTGGCTAACCATCCGGGCGGTTTCGGAAAGGTCTTTATTAAGCAGAAAAAGGACCACTGCGAATAACGCAATGTATGCAAGGGTCAAAAGGATAGCCCAGGAACAGCCGTACTTGAACCTTCCGGCCTCGATTCTGTCCACAACCTTGTCCGTATATGCGTCAAGAAGCTTTGGAAGAGGAATTACCTTTTTTTTATCTTTCTCATCAGGCATATCCAGGCTCCTTTTTTCCCAGGTTAAAAGTCATTATACGTTTTTACTTATGGTGAGTCAAGCAATCGGATTATAAATCGACCGGTGATTCGATCGGCATTATTCGTTTCAGATCAATAAAGGACTCAAAGGTTGTCTAGACCGTAAGGAACAACGAACACACAATTGATTTTAAACTCATTTCGCAAACATCATCCTACGGTTAAAGTGAAGATATTGAGATAAGGGGCTATGTCCGCCGGCAGCTGCAAGCCGTCGGCTGTCAGCCGTTTCTCCCTGAACCTTGTGTCTTTATTCCTCCCAATTTAGAAAGTTCGGGTGGACTTCTATATAGTGATACTCCACGACTAGAAGTCGAGCAGATCCAGAGGCATTCCGAATCTTCCGTTGCTGACTTCGATCGGTTCTGCACGCTCATTCTGAGCGATGAAGTAGTATTTGCCTGCGACATAGTTGTGCGTAAAATGAGTGATAGTTAACTTGCCTTCGCAGTCTTTGTGATCGGTACTGTAGGCTTCTTTCTTTTCTCCATCTATAACCCAGATCTTGGCTTGATTATATGAATCTTCTCCGAGATCGAAGCTTCCTTTACAGGGATACTCGATCCGGATCAGTATCTCTGAGACAAACTTCGGGTTATTGCTCCATCCTTCAATTGAAAGTTCGTTGTCTATCTCATTGTACTCAGCACGGAACACTATTGTCTCAGGCTCATCGGTCAGTTCCCATCTTTTCCCGTCGATAGAGGCTTTCATGTAGGTTCCTTTCGAGGTGCAAGCATTGAAGATCAGGATAAAAACGGCGATTATGCAGATCCCACGCCGCAGTATCTTCGGCGAGTAATTTAGCATCATTGGGGGTTATGGCACGATTAGAATCCGTCTGATGGTATCAGGTGGGATTCCTGCACTGTCGTTTCCTGCAAAAAGCCCTTTAACGACATCCATACCTTCTGTAATCTGTCCGAAGACGCAGAACTCTCCGTCGATCTGGGTGTTGGGCGCCAGACAGATGTAGAACTGACAAGAGGCGGAGTTTTTCTCCTCGCCACGTGCCATACCCACAGCGCCTTCCACGTTGGATTTGCCGTTCTCCTCGAATTCTATCCTGTAGCCTGCGCTTCCTTCGCCCGTACCCAACGGGTCTCCGCCCTGGATTATGAATCCTCCTATATGCCGATGCCAGATTAATCCGTCGTAGAATCCAGCCTTGGCAAGTCGCACGAAATTTGCCACGGTTTTAGGGGCATCGTATGAATAAAGGATGAAGGAGAAAACTCCCTTGTTGGTTTCGACCACCGCTTTCATATCTTCCGAAAGTTCGATCGGTTTGTCTTTGACTCTAAGAGCTAACTGCACCCTTTCGGTAGGCGTAAGGTCAAAAGTCGGTGATTTCCCTTTAGGAATCCTGATGTCGCTTTTAGTACATCCCGCGATCAATGCAGAGATCGAAACCACCAAGACTATCTTTGTAAACTTCATACTCGACTACTTGTGAACCGAGATTTTTATGATGCTGTCTCCGGCTCGCAGTTGTTGAACCACTTCCATGCCTTCAATCGTCTTGCCGAAAACGCAATAGGAACCGTCAAGTCCGTGGCAAGGCTCAAGGCATACGTAGAACTGGCAGGAAGCGGAGTTAATATCCATGCTCCGGGCCATACCAACAGCGCCTTCCTCATGGGTACGATCATTTGCCTCGAAGTCGATGCTGTATCCGGGATTTCCCGAACCCGTACCTGTCGGGTCACCTCCCTGGATTACGAAATCAGGAACGTATCGGTGCCAGATAAGACCATCGTAAAATCCGGATTCTGCAAGCCTTATGAAGTTGACCACCGTATTTGGTGCATCCTCGGAAAAAAGCTCGATTACAAAGGCGCCCTTATTAGTCTGGATCGTCGCTTTTTCGGTACCTGAGAGTTCAATCTTCCTGGTTCTGACTAATATTGCCCGCATGATCCTGTCCTCGGATGTAGTTGATTCATCCCACTGCATTCTCCCGATACCGAAATCCGAGTCTCCTGCCACCGGTGGCTCTTCTGGAATAACTGCCTCGCTACCCACCAACGCCATCCCAATGAGTACACTGACGCCTATTATCAAAGCAATTCTTGCATTCTTCATTCCTCATCCTTTCTACCTGGTTACGGTTATTTTCAGGATGGAATCGGACGCGCGAATCTGATACACAACATCCATGCCTTCCACCACCTTGCCGAACACGCAGTAGGAACCGTCAAGATGAGGCTGGGGGGTAAGACAGATATAGAACTGGCAGCTGCCGGAGTTAAGGTCGGAGCCTACCCTGGCCATGGCAACCGAACCTTTCTCGTGCTTCTTGGGACTTTGCTCGAAGGGAATGGTGTATCCGGGATTGCCATTACCGCTGCCTGTGGGATCACCGCCCTGAATCAGGAAGTCTTCTTCGTACCGGTGCCAGATAAGACCGTCGAAAAATCCCACCTGTGAAAGCCTTACAAAGTTGGCTACAGTACTTGGTGCGTCATCAGGATACAGCTCGATCACGAAGTCACCTTTATTTGTTTGGACGGTCGCTTTCTCCGAACCTGTAAATTCTATCTTGTGGTTTTTTACCTGGGCTGCCGCATCAACCCTGTCCTGAGCTGTAACCTCTTCGCCCCATATACGGCGGGCAATGCCGAACTCGTCTGGCTCGGCCAGGGTCGCCTTAACTGGTTCAGGTTCAGGTTTCTTGGCGCAGAAGCTCAAGCCTAAAACCAGCAAGGACATGACCGTTAAGCTGAGTATTTTTTTCATCAAAAACCTCCAGTTTGTTTCAAGATGATACTTACCGGACGTTGTACGTCAACCCTTGCCGGATTATGCAACCTTGATAAAACATCGACAAAAACTGAGGAACTTCCTGAAGACATTACAGGTGAGAAGGTTACGAGGAAACTTCTGCGGACGAAAGGTTCCTGAGGTATATCCCCAGTTCCTGGTTGGTTCCCTCTTCTCCGTCGTAGAACATATTGATCACAGGCATCCCGTAATCATCGTGAATACGCTCAAAGATAGCGGCTGTGATTGTACCGGGCATACAGGTGAATGGTGATACGTTCACGACGATCTGTGCACCGTTGAATTTTGCAAAAACGATCGCCCTGCCCAGGGTGAGTACCGCCTCGGTTCCACACTCGAAAGGCATGTATCGCTCTGTATATCGCCTTATCCGCTCGATAGAAGGCTCGTGCCTCGCGTGAAGTATATCTTTTGCCATCCTGTAAAGCCTTTGTTCCGGCATGCCTGTCAGCCAAGCGGTCACCTTACCCGCTATGATACTCTTCGTATCCTTCTGCCTTCCGGCGCGTACCGTTCGCGAGTAGTTGGTGTATGCTAAGAATTCCGACGCAGGAACCAGCCACACCTCGCCACCTTGTTGTTCTATGAACTCAACTACACCTTCGTTTGAGAAAGGATCACATCGCACGTATATCTCGCCTACCACACCTACCAGAGGTTTCTTGACACCTCCGTTGACAGGTATATGGGAGAATTCACCAACGATCCGGGCAAACTCCTTCTCGTCGGTGTGATACTCAATGGCTCGTTCCATACGTGCGATACCTTGTTCAAATGCTTGCAGGGTTTGGCCTTCCTTCAATTCGTAGGGCTTGATCCTGCAGCGCATCTTGGTCAGGATATCGGAATATAGGGTTGCTTTCCAGAGGTCCATCTGGATGTTTCGGGTAAGTCCTGCATAGGAGTTGTAGGAGGAGGGATTGATGATGGACAAATCTTCGTAGCCCTGCCTGTCGAGTATAATCCGATGAAGATTGACGTACTGGCCGAACCGGCAAGGTCCGTCAGATGAAGGCATGAAGAATGCCTGTTTTGCAGGATCAAGCCCATCCTGACGCAGCTTCTTTACCATGGTTCCGATGGTGACCACCGCAGGCAGACACTCCTTACCCAGGGTAAGCGCCTTTCCGATATTCATCGCCGCCCGATCCGTAGGGGGCAAAGCCTCGGCATCGATGCCGTATTTTTTGAATACTGATGCGAATAGACGCGAACCTGCAGGATGCATGGGCGGTATCCACACCTTGCGTTCTGAATAGTCAGGTATGGCCTTTCCCCAAACAGGAAGGCTGAAGTCGGGACGCGGTCGAGGCCTGTAGGATTTGATGGATTCGGCGAACGCCTCTATACGCGTTGTATAACCTCCTGCTGACGAATGCTCGTCCACCTCAAGGATCATAAAAGGCTTGCCTTTCATAATCTCCTCAGCCATAGTAATGATGCAGGAATCAGGTCCGCAGGCAAAATGGGTAACATAGATAGGAAAAACTTTTGGGTACCCGGATGCGTAGTTGAGGGCTGTGAGGATGGTTTGGCCGTAATCCCAGAATATGCGGTGAGCCTGCCAGCTAACCTTTTTGTCAGGGGGGATATACTCAGGAGGGATGACCGGAACATTGAGTGTGCGCGCTATCTCGCGTGCAAGATTGGCCGAAACCCGTGAATCGAAAAGACTGTAAGGTCTGCCTAACATCAGGATCGCGTTACCTTCGAGGCCTGCGAGAAATTCGCGCCCCTCCTCATGGCACTGCTCCTGGAAGCGGCGATAGACCTCCCAGCCTGCTTCCCATGCCTGCTTTATTTGTCTACCACTCAAGCCCAGCTTAACCCCGATGGACTTTTGGAGTTCTCCGATATTCTCACTTTCCGCCCAGGTCATATCCAGCATCGGGGAAAGGACCTTGCTTTCATCGTATCCCGGGACTGAGGGAATAAGTGCAGGAAAGGACTGACCGTAGGGACAAACATATGAATAGTAATCGCCGTCCGACATTATCAGCATGTGGGGAAGGAGGATGTAATCCGGTTTCATCTGTAAAACCCGGGCGAAATGTCCATAAACTACCTTGACCGGCAGGCAGAAATCTGCAGAAGCCAGCTTGGTGCTGTCGGAGATAATCTCCTCAGTGGTTGTACCGGTAGTGACCACATCGTAACCAAGATGGTTGAAGAATCCCCTCCAGAAGGGGAAATAGGTATAGAATCCTAAAACCATTGGTATACCTATGGTCTTTTTGAAGTCAACTTCATCACCTTTAGTGAGGAATTCCTGGCGTTTATCGAAAAGCCGGTAGTTTTCGTCCCGCCTCATTCGCTTGGCTCCGGGTTCCTTACCGCATAAGTATCCCCATGAAGGCCGTTCTTCTATCCCCTCCACATCGGCAAAACTGATTGTACAGTGGTTGGCACAGTACGGACACTCTTCCGTTGTAAGCTTTATCCTACGCTCGTATAGTTTTAATCCGCGGAAGGCGCTTTTCCCTTTGAGCTGCTGCTTGACTAAAAGTGCTGCACCATAAGCCCCCAGCACATGACAGTAAGGTGAAACCAAGATTTCGGCATCCAGGTAGTTCTCGAACGCGGCCACCAATCCGATGTTGCGTGCAGTCGCTCCCTGGAAGGCGATCTTTGGTTTGACCGGCCTGTTCTCGACCACCTTTGTCAGGTAGTTCTGTACAACCGAGTAGAGAACCGCGGCCATCGTTTCTTCTTTGGTGTATCCCTTCGCCAGTAGCCGCTCAACGTCCTCTTCCATGAACACCGTACATCTATCCGAGGTGTAAGGGGCATTCTTACACATCGATCTGGGACCGGATTCCGCAAGAGGGATTCCCAATCTCGCGGCCTGTTCCTCCACGAATGAACCGGTCCCAGCCGCACAGATGTAGTTAAGGTTGGATTCAACGATATTGCCTTGCTCCAACCTGGTGTATTTGGAGTCCTGCCCGCCTATCTCGAAGATGGTGCAGATGTCGGGATTTAGCTTGAGTGCACCCCTTGCGTGACACGTTATTTCGTTGGTAATGGAGTCTGCCCCGACAACAAGACCTACTATCTTGCGCCCTGATCCGGTGGTTCCCGCACCTTTGATCTCGGGTACGATGTTATAACGAGAAGCAAACTCTTCGATCGCCTTGAAGATCAACGTGGTTGCCGTGATGGGTTCACCCAGGGTTTTTCGATAGAAATCGGCTACTATCTCATCGGACCGACTCA
Organism: Caldifarciminota bacterium; assembly: GCA_016934635.1. Lineage (GTDB taxonomy): Bacteria > Hydrothermota > Tepidihabitantia > B3-TA06 > B3-TA06 > WJJO01. The sequence goes on along the minus strand of JAFGSK010000090.1, from coordinate 15,229 downwards.
CCAGCACCGCCTTGGTTGAGGTGGAACCTACATCTACACCTAAGTAGAACTCATTGGTTTCGGGCTCCCTGATAACCCTGATTTCCGTTCCGGCGTCATCAACCCATTCATCTTCGGTGGAAAAATCAGGATAAGCGGACTTTTTTAGCTCGAGCCTTGGACGCTTGGGTTCATTTACCGAGATAGACTGAGGTATTGAGAGCTCGATGGAGGATAGGTCAACCTGTTCGCAGGCAAGTAAGGCCGCGCCTGCCGCAGACGCAATATGTGCGTCCAAAAGAATCTCGAGTGAAGGCAGATCCCGCCTCAGCCACTCCACGACCCAGCGGTTGAGCGCCACACCTCCGGCAAACACGACCTTGCCCTCGACAGTTCTGCCACGCATAAGGGTCTGCACGAGATTTGTAGCCATCCCTCTGCACAAACCGTTCCACATCTCCTGCTTGGAAAAGCCTTCCTGCTGACGATGGATGAGATCGGTTTTGGCAAACACCGAGCATCTCGCGGCGATCCGGGGTGGATCATCGATAAATGGGATATCATCCAAATCATCGTATGAAAGCTCCAGCCGCTCCATCTGCTGGTCGAGGAATGAACCTGTACCTGCCGCGCAAAGCGAATTCTGAGCAAAGCGCTTGAACTTACCTTTATTCATCTCAATCAGCCGTGAACCTTTAGCTCCGACATCTATGATGCTCGTCGCATCCCGAGAAACCTCGTTGGTGTATGAGATCAGGGATTTTACCTGATCCAAAGGAGTAATCCCTAGTGCCGAAGAAACCTGTTCTGCATAAAAACCGGTAACACCTGTGGTGTATTCACCATCGAGTTCCTTAAGGATTTGATCAAGAAGGATAAGCGGTTCGCCCTTGTGAGGCTGGTATTTGATTATCTCGGGTTTATTATCCGGAGAGAGACCTACAATCTTAAGGTATGCAGAACCTGCATCGATACCGATACGTATAATCTGGTTATTCTCATTCATACCTTTAATTATCCGTATTCACCTTACTAATGGTCTTTATTGATATGGCCTTTTAAGGCGAGATTTACCATAAGCTCCTAGATTATTAAAGGCTTGGGGTGAGGTTTGCAGGTTCCATAATGAAGGTAATCTTATGCATGTAGCTTTAGTTGTCAACATAAAGGTATTGACTTGAACTATGTATTCACTAGTATTGATACAATGAATGAAGTCTCTACTCATGAGCGGGGTATAACAGCGAGTCTGTTTAAAAAGATGGATATTGGACAACCACGGTAATGAAGGTTTAAAGAGTATCTTAGCCCGGATAAGTTCCGATGCGGGAAAGATGCTATCCGAACCTGTACCTGCCGACTGGTATCCGGTTCATCTCATGAAGGAGGTCTACCAGGCCGTTGACGATGAATTCACGAGTGACGATCCTGACTCACTTATAAAAATGGGTCGATTCGTTGCTGAGGCCAGTATCAAAGGATTCCTGCGCTATCTTGCAAGGCTGCTTACCGTTGAACAGTTAATAAAGCGTGTCGGAAGATTCTGGAAGCACTACCACAAAGGTGGAAGTATTGAGGCGGAGGAGTACAAAGATGAGCAAGGACGCAAGAAAGGAGTGGTAAGGATATACGGTTATCCCGGAGGGGAAGCGGGATGCAAGGCAATACAGGGGTATATCGAGGCAATACTTGCGATAGCCGGTGCCCGTGAGTTGAGGGTTGAGAAAAAGACCTGCATCCATAAAGGAGATGATTACTGCTCTTGGGATATCAGTTGGGAATTATAACGTAAAGATTCAGTCAACTCTGGAGGACCACTTATTGGGACCTATGCTGGTTCAGTCTATTCGTAATCCTCGTAAGAATCTATCTTATCAAGGTATACACCGTCGAAGCCCTGGCTGATGATTGCGTCCAGGTAGGAAGAGTCTGTCCCGAAGATAATCTGCTTCCATTCGTCCTCCCAGTAATGTACAAGATAGTTGCCTTTCCAGTCAGGGTTTTCACCTTCGATCCAATCAGGTCTATTGCTTTTTTTGTTCCACTCATCCTTCCAGTAGAACCTGTAATCCTCTGCTTCACCGATGGACATGTAAGCAAGAAGGATTGCTCCGGATTCCTGCTTCAGCCCGGCGATCTCACCTTGAGTATAAGGACCGCCCTCGTCCTCGTAGTCCATCACTATCAAATCGAACCCGAGAAAGGCCAACGAGTCGAGGTACTTCTCTCTGGACAATGTCTCTTTATGCTGAAGCACATAGATGTATTCGGTAACGCTATCCAGAGTAACCGGTTCCGGATTCTGTGTCGGCTCGTGTCCAGGATTGGTGGTCAGGTGGATCAACTCACGTACAGCACAGTAGGGAATAAACCCCTTCGCCTTGGAGCGCGTGTAGGCGTCGTCGATCCTGGCTCGAATCTCTGAGGTGAAGGACGGTATCTCTTCGTCATCAAACGGATAGTCCACAGTCAATACCGGCTTGCCTGCATCCCGGAAATGGCCTAGTTCCTGCTCCCACTCTGAAGTGACATCTTCAGGCGTGGCAACGCCGTCTCCGTCGTAGCCGTAGTAGATGTCTTCCTGCCCGATGCCGTCTACCGCATCGAGATACCCTTCCTCGATCCAGAGGTCGGGGTTGTTCTGCGGAAAGATCAGGAACACGGAGTCCTTAGCCTTGGCATAAGCCGATATCTCTAGCACGAAATCAATCATCTCCTGCCGGAAATCAAGATCGGGCAGGTCTCCTCCGCATCCTGAGAAAAAAACAAGGATCAACCCTGTAACCAAAAGATGGGGCAGTGAAGTTGGTGTGTTACGGGTGTTGTTGCCTTGTGAGCCGGACGCAAGTCCCGAGCAGTAGTGGGAATACCCCGAAGGGGTACGGGTGTTACGGGAGGTGTTACGGGTAGGCATTATGCCTCCTTCTGTTTATAATCCAAGCTTAATATCTAATGTACAACCAGAACCGGACAACGTGATTTTTCTATAACCCGCATCGAGGTCGAGCCAAGGGCCTTTCGCTCGGTGGCATCCAGACCGCGTGAACCGATTATTACCAAATCGAAGCCTCCGTTTTCAGTTTCCCTTAAGATGCCGTCCTCGGCTTTCTCGTCGAACAGGAGTCTGGTTCGGGGTTTGATCTCGGAATCTTTAAACAAGTGAGCCGCAGCATCGAGTATCCTGCGTCCGTCCGCACGGAGCGCTTCCCGTATCTCAGGCCGAAGATCGTCTGCATACATCACAGGTACGTACGCCGCATAAAGAAGGGTTATTTCAGCCTTAAAACGGGTTGCAATCTCACGGCCCGCCTTTACTGCGCGCATGGCGTTTTCCGAACCGTCGGTCGCAACAAGAATCTTGTTAAACATGCCTCATCCTAGCCTTTCATCCCTGAAAGTCAACCCCCCGTAACACACCCCTTGACACAACCCACAACTCTCGTCCTTCGGTTACCCCAGCATCATTACTCCAGATTCGCAACACAAACTAATGAGTCATTGCGAGGAGGATGCGTTTTGACACGACCGACGAAGTAATCTCATAATTAGTCAGGTTGAAGCATGAGATCGGTAACTTTCGCGGGTTAGAGAACCCGCGCTCCATTACCGCTATTTTATGAGGCGTTACTCCTTTTCAAGCAAAGCGAACAGGTGTCGGATCAAACTGAGATAGCCTTTTTCCGCTCTAACGTACTATCTTGATTCGAGGATGTCTTTTCCGGCCAGGGCCAGCCTGTCCCTGCCCCCGGTTTTTGCCTGATAAAGGGCGGCATCCGCGGCCCGGATCAGATCCTCACGGGTCTTGAAATCGGTCGGATAGAATGCGGCGCCCACGCTGGCTGTAAACTTGATGGTCCCTTCGCGAATCTTGACCTCGGCGCGACGGATTCCGGCCAGCACTTCCTCACCGCGACCCAGGATCTGTTGTGATGTGATGTTGGGCACTATCAGGGCGAACTCCTCTCCACCGTAACGTGCCGCTATTCCCTTATCCTTGATTACCTCTGCCACCTTGGCCAGAACCATATCACCAACCGGATGGCCGTAGGTATCGTTGACCTTCTTGAAAAGGTCGAGATCGATGATGAAGAGTGCCAGGGTTGCGGATTCCTTCATGTGTTTCTCAAGTTCTTCCTGAAACGTGCGGTGGTTGAGGAGTCCGGTAAGACCGTCCAGCCGCGCAAGACGGGCAAGCTCCTCCTGATAACGCACCCTTAAGAATGCCGCCGATAGAAGGGTTGCGGCGAAACCCAATATCTTTCCCTCACGTTCGCTGTAGGCGTCGACCTGTTCCTTTTCGAGCCACAGCACGCCCTGGGTCGCAGCGTCTTCCCCAAAGCCGATCCCGAAGAAGGTGCAGTTTGAAGGAGCCTTCTCGCCGGGACCTAATCGGTAGAGGCCCGGCTTACTCATATCTCGCTGCTTGAGAAAACCTTTGTGTTTGGCCGCCATCGCCACCAGGCTGCGTTCGGCTTCGAACCTGAATCCATTGGCAAAGTCCTCGCCTCCCTCGTAGCGCAGAACCTCCGCTCCTTCGCCTTGCTTCAGGCGAGCGAATCCGATTGCATCAGGTGCAAAGAGCTCCCTGACCAACTCGAAGCTGCGGTCTATTAGTTCGTCTCTTGAAACGCCTACGAGCAGGTTCCCTGCCAATTCGTAAAGCCCTGAGAATCGCATCGCCTCACGGTGACGCTCCTCGTAGGCTGCGGCCAACTCAATATCGCCTGCAATGAGTGCCGCAACCTGGATGAGAAATCCCTGCTCATAGGAGGTCAGGCGACGCCTGGCGTCTGCTACCAGGATACCGTAATTTGTTTCTTCCCTTTGAACTGGTGCGGTGGCAAGTGAGCTAACCTCAACTTCCCCGGCGTAGTATCCGAGCCTTCCGGAATCTGCACCAAGGTCGGTCAAGAGGGCGGGTTTGCCTTCCCGTGCCAGGTAACCTACCAGGCCTTCTCCCATGGCAAGGGTCACGTCTTCCGATGCCTTCTCGCTTTTAGAGCATATTGCTACCAGTTGGAGTACGTCTTTGCCGCAGATCAGGAACAGGGCAACGGTGTCTACCTCGAGACTGGCAAAGGTGAACTCAACGAATCTCTTGTAAAGTACATCGGCATCCAAGGAGTAGCGTTCTTCCCTGAGGGCATTGAGTCGCTCTGACCGGGGAGCTGTAAGGGGATCTATCCAGTAATACTTAGCACGCTCTTTTTCAAGATCCTTTGCTAGGGCAGTGCTGCGCTTTTGTTCCCTGCGAAGGAAGAGGTAGAGGATGGCGGTAAAAGCAGCAAATGCAGCAAGGTTCCCGAAAGGGAACGCATTTTCACCGAGGTGAAAAAGGGCTGAGCCTGTCTCAAGGACCAGTACCGCCCCGGCTGCCGCGAAGTAGCGCCAGGTACTGGTTCGCAGCCCTTCAACGAAGAGCAGGAGGAAGTAGAAGAAGAAGAGTTGAGACGAAACTCCGCCTGTAAGCTGCACTGCGGCATTGGAGGCGGCTACGGCCAGGGCAAAGAGCCACAGATTTCTTGTAACCATCAATCCAACGGCTGCAAGAACAGGTCCTGCGATCAGGAAAAGTGGATTCAGTTCGTATAAAAGCTTCCCGGCGAGACTGAAGTAAACGTAGACTCCGAAAGGCAGGAAGGATATTATCTTGAGTATCTGGCGTGCCCGCATCCGTCTCCTCAGAACCAAGCGAGAGGTTTTAATCCGAACCGATGCATGAGGTTGCGATAGATACTGGGAACGAGAGGGAACACATCACCAGTGGGCGAAGTGCCGAACACCGGTAAAGACCATTGCTATCCCTTGCGCATCCGCGGCGGCGGTTACCTCCTCGTCCCGCATGGCTCCTCCTGGCTGGATGACCGCGGTTACACCTGAGCCTTTCAGAATCTCGATGGAATCAGCGAACGGGAAAAGCCCGTCCGAGGCGCAAACCCTAACACCGTCGTACGATTGTTCACCTGCCAGTCGCAAAGCACGGCGTACCGAGTCCACCCTGTTTGGCAGACCCCCACCTATACCCAGACTCACGTCCTTACCCGTAATTACTACCGAGTTGGACCGCGTGTGCTTGGTTATTTTCCAGGCAAAGAGCAGTGCCGCCTTTTCATCATCTGAAGGCGGACGCTCGGTTACCACCTTCCAGGAATCCGACGCTTCCATCCGGGTATCCCGATCCTGGACGAGTACACCACCCAGGGTGGAACGGACAGTTACTCCTGGTAATCTGCCGGAGTAGCGAACTAGTCGCAGTTTCTCCTTCTTGACGAAAAGCGGCATCAAGGTTTCAGGTATCTGGGGGGCGGCAAGAACCTCCACGAACTTTCCTTTAAGAAAGGCAACGATCTCCTCGGTAAGGGGACGATTAATGGCAATGACACCTCCCCAGGCCGAGAGAGAGTCCGCCTCATAAGCTCGAGCAACAGTTTCAGAATAATCCTCTCCTTCCCTGAGTTCGGCCACGCCGCAAGGATTGGCGTGCTTGAGTACCGCTGCCGCAGGTTTCTCGAACTCCCCAACTATGAATATTGCCGCCTCAAGATCCATGAGATTATTGTAGGAAAGGGGGTGATCCAGAAGTTCTTTGAAGCGGAAATCGGCAAGAGGGAATTGATAATAGATACCTTTCTGATGGGGATTCTCGCCGTACTTGAGTTCGAGTGGATCGGTTGCATAAAGTCCTACAGCCCAGGGCGTAGTGGCTATTCCTCCGGATGGGGACTCTGACAGATACGAGGTAACCGCCGCATCGTAAATTGCGGTGCGCTGGAAGGCTGCTCGTGCAAAACGCGCCCTCATCACTTCGGAAATTTCGTCTCCGGATTCAAGCTCTCCTATCAATTCCGGATACTGCTCGGGAGAGGACACAACGGTAACGTAGGCAAAGTTTTTGGCGGCACCGCGCAGCAGGGTTACCCCGCCGATGTCAATAAACTCGATCATCTCTTCGAGCGAGAGGCCTTGTTTCATCTTCTCTTCAAACGGATAGAGGTTAACTACAACGATTTGAATACCGGCAGGTCTGCCTAATATGTCTGTGTATAGTTTTGTGTGCAGGGTCTTGACCCTGCCGTCGGAGGTTTCGGTAAACCCGGTGTAATCCGATATCTCAATCACGCTTATCCCGGCACGCTTTAGATAGGCGGCGGTTCCCGATGTCCCCAGTATTTCGTAGCCGGCCTTGATCAGGACACCTGCAAGGTCCTCAAGACCGGACTTGTCTGAGACTGAAATAAGCGCTCTCTTCATCTTATGCTCCAAATTTCTTTAAACGTTTTGCATGGGCAAGCAGTAAAGACATCACCTCCAGGCTGTAAAGATGTCCCAGAATCCCTCGTGCGCAGCGACGCTCGGAAAACCCGGGTTCCGCTTCGGTAAGGGCGGTTTGGGGAGCATGAAGCAGGAAGGGATTGGGATGCCATGAATGGCCGGCTAATACAGCGGGTGTTGAATGATCCCCGGTTATTGCTATTACTTCAAACTTCATTTTAAGCAGTTGAGGGATAAGCGCGTCAAACTCCTCGATAAGTTTTGTTTTTTTCTCGAAATCACCGTCTTCTCCTGCTGCGTCGGTTTCCTTGAAGTGCAGAAAGAAAAAATCGTACTTTTCGTAGTTATCCCTCAATGTCCGGAGTTCATCGATCCAGCCTGAGCCGGTTTCAAGCACGTCCATCCCGACAAGTCTGGCAAGTCCCCTGTACATGGGGTAGGTGGCTACGGCACCTGCCCTGAGCCCGTACTGTACACCGAAAGGCACCAGATCCGGAAGAGAAGCAAAACCTCTCATGAGTATTGCGTTAGCCACCTTCTCTGATTCGAGAACCTCCTGAGCCTGAAGCACGAATCTGTTGACGATTCGGGCGGTTTTACCTGCATCTTCTGCGAGCGCCTTTATAACCTGGGGCGGCTTACCTGTCTGTTGTGGGTCGGATTCGGTAAGCTCGTGGCTCAGACCTTCGCCGTCAAACACGGCTACGAAACGGTGTGACTTGACCGGACGGATGTTGACCTTGATGTCTTCTATCGTATCGATGGCTTCGCTCAGACGCTTGCATAGACGTTCGTTTTCCTCCGTAGGGATGCGTCCGGCGCGTCTGTCGGTTATCACCTCGCCCTTCATGGTGGCGAAGTTACATCGAGCTGCCATGTCTCCCTTCTTCAATGGGTAATCTATACCCAAAGCCTCCAGCACTCCACGGCCTATCTCGTACTCCAGGGGGTCGTAGCCGAAGAGCGCCAGGTGCGCAGGACCCGAGCCCGGTGTGATTCCGATGTCTACCGCCGTTGTCAAACCAAGGGAGCTCTTTTTGGCAAGTGCATCGAGGTTAGGTGTCCTGGCGGCCTCAAGCTCGGTTTTACCGTTCTTTTCCAGACCACCCAGGCCGTCGGCGACAACAAGGAGGATTTTTGTCTCGTTCTGTAGAAGTAAATCACTCAACATATGTGTTCTCCATTTGGACGTTCAACCTTCAGGGATGGATATTATAGAGGGAATTAGGAGTCAGTCAACTTTTTTACATAAAAAAAGGTGTGTTTGCGATCCCAAAAACCCCTTTCTACTCAATTGTACACCCAACCGACAGAAAATAGCGGTCCAGAAAAATCTAGTAGTGGTGAAAATACTCCAAGTGAAAGAGATACTTGTATATCTAATCGAGCATCAAGAGTCGGTGAAGTCCCCCATGCCGGGATAGGATCCATCTCGCTAATCCGAAAGGCATTTCCCCACCCAAAACCAAAACCTCTATTTATCGTGGAATCACTAAAAAGTCAGGAGAAAAGGTTGTCAAGCGCTACCTGTCTGTTTGCCGTATACGATGGTTTTTGTGTTCACTGCGCTTTCCGACATCCTGCATCTTAACCCTTCCGCAGCGAGGGCAAATCCACTTGCGCCTCTTGTGAAATGAACGCTTCTCTTCCCGCATCCCGACCTTGCATCGGGGACAAAGCATTTTACAAAAGGGAGTTGATTTCGGCTAGGGTTCCTAAAGGCCTTGCCTGAACGTCGGGCATCCCGCGTCTGGCCAGGCCGCAGAGCGCCTTGCCTGAACCAATCTCAAAAATCTCGATAACACCTAAGGATGAAAGGGTTTCCATGGTTTTTGTCCAGCGCACCGGGGAAATTAGTTGCTTTGCGAGCATTTCTTTTAAGACTGCAGGATCCTGAGTTGACTCGCCCGAGACGTTGGGTATGACCTTACCTTTTGGTGCGTTAAAAGAGAACTCGTCGAGGAACGCGCGGAATTCGTCTGCAGCCTCCTGCATGAACGGGGTATGAAAGGCTCCGGATACGGCCAGAGGCAAGGCCCGCTTCGCGCTTGCCTGTTTTGCCTTTCCGATTGCTTTCTCGATACCCTCAGGTGAACCTGAGATAACCACTTGTCCAGATGAGTTGAAGTTTGCAGGCCAAACGTTTTCAATCTCGTCGCAGATTGATATTACAGTATCGTCAGAAAGACCTATGATCGCGGCCATGGTTCCTTCCCGAGCCTGAGACATGAGAGATCCTCGTTTGGAAACGAGCCTTAGTCCGTCTTCAACCGAAAACACGCCCGCCGCAGCAAGGGCCGAGAACTCGCCCAGGCTGTGACCCGCGTACACGTCTGCTGCCAGACCTTTTTCCGAGATCAAATCGTGAACCGCCATAGAGTGCGTATACAACGCAGGCTGGGTGATGTGGGTTTGCTTTAGCGTATCCTCAGGGCCTTCGAACATGAACTTCTTGATCTCAAGCCCACTAACTTCATCGGCCATATTGAAGGTTTTTTTCACTTCAGGGTAAGTATCGTAGATATCGGCACCCATCCCAACCTGCTGTGACCCCTGTCCAGGGAAAAGAAACGCTCGGGCCATCAATCCTCCAGATTATACCTTGGTTTCGAGTTCTTCGAGCTCCTTTGCCACACGGCGACGTTCCCTAAGGCTCGTTCTGTCAACTATCAATACACCGTTAAGGTGGTCGATCTCGTGCTGAACGATCCTGGCGGGAAGCCCACCCAGGATGAGCTTAACCGAATTACCCTCCATATCCTCGGCAATAAGGGCAACCTTAAGAAACCGTTCGATCTCTACCCAGATACCGGGTATGGAAAGGCAACCTTCCTCAATCTTCTCGGTTTCATCGGAAAGAGGAATAAGAGTCGGATTAAAGAAAGCCATAACCTCCCCGTCTTCTTTAAGCTTGGCTATAAAGAAGCGCTTAGGTATACCCACCTGGTTAGCTGCCAGACCGACCCCTTTGACCTCATCCATCGCTTTCTTCATCTCCTCTATTAAGTCCTTGATTTCAGATGTGATCTCGGTAACGGGTTCGGCCTTGACTCTGAGAACCGGTTCACCGTAAGTCTTTATACCCATAGGGCTTAATTATAAGAGTATGATGCCTTATGTCAAGGAGTGGATGTTCGCCATGCGGTCGAATTTCACTTATTAGAATGCAAATGTGAAATTGAACGGGCTGTATTAACTGGTAGCCGTGAGCCGTCAGTGGTCGGCGGTTAGCGATTGGTGGGCATGTTACGATGTCACGGATATAAGATTGCACCGCCTTGAATCTTGCTTTCCTTCATTAACCGGAGAACTTCGTTAGCATCCCGGAGTGGAAACTTGGTTACCTCTGTTTTGACCGGGCTCTTCCCTGCAAAATCGAGGAGTTCCTTCACGTCCTTGTGGGTGCTGTTGGCCACAGAACGGACGGTGCGCTCCCCGTAAAGAATCTCGTACGGGAATGAGGGGATATCGGTCATGGTTATCCCGGCAAGGGCCAGGGTACCGCCGGGCCGAAGATGCCTTAAGGCGGCAGGAACCAGGGCTCCGGCAGGCGCGAATACTATCCCGGAATGCAAGAGATCGGGCGGTTCGTCATCCGCAGTACCGGTCCACTCCGCACCCATCTCTTCGGCAAGCCTGCGATTTTCAGGTGCCCGGGAGAAGACGAATACCCTCATCTTTAGATAGTGCGCCACCTGGATGGTTACGTGAGCGGAGTTGCCGAATCCGTAAAGACCCAGAATTTGACCTGCTTTCGCCTCGGATAGAACCAATGCCCTGTAGCCGATTACACCGCCGCACATCAAAGGTGCGGCCTCGGCGTCAGGGATAGCCTCGGGCAGAGTGTACGCCGAATCTTCCGGCACTACTACGTACTCGGCGTAGCCGCCGTTGACGTGGTATCCAGTGAACCTTGCACGCTTGCATAAATTCTCATTTCCCTGCTTGCAGAATTCACATTCACCGCACGTCGAATACAGCCACGGTGAACCTACACGCTCACCGACCCGGCTTTCAGGCACGCCGTCGCCGACCTTATCTATCCTGCCCACTATCTCGTGTCCTGGTATGATGGGTAATTGGGGAAGATCAAGATCGCCTTCAACTGTATGCAGATCGGTGTGGCATACCCCGCATACCGAAACCTTGATCCGCGCCTGGCCCGGTCCCGGTTCAGGGACGGGCATTTCCACCAACTTCAGCGGTTTCTCTTCTACCGGTGCAGTATCCGTAAGTTGCATTGCTTTCATGACGTGTCCTTTTTGTTGAGCATAGAGTTATTCTATGGCAAGTCAACGTCCGACTATCTTCAGAGGTACCTCTATCCAAGAACCTAAGGAAGGCGGCTCCTTAAAGGAGCCGCCTCAATCTCTTGGTGTGTTAGGTGGTTAGGAGATGTTAGTGAGTCAGAACCACCTTGCGTACTATCGGACCTTGGGCACGCTCCAATCGAACGAAGTAAAGACCGCTGGGCATACTAACTTCAGACCACTTCACGGTTCCAATGCCTGAAACCTCATTTGCGTAAATCCTGCGTCCTGAAGCGTCGAATACGGAAAGCTTGGCTGCCTCGCCGGTTGGCAGGCTGAACCTTACCCAACCTTCTCTACCGATTGAAGGCACCTCAAAGCTGAACGGTTGTTCGATCCAGCTCTCGTAAGTGCCCACGTCTTTCACTACCGTGTAGAGGATCACGGAGTCATGCATGGTTTTGGAGCAGCGTCTGGTTTGGGTGTATATCAAGGTTACATTGGTATCACCAATCTGGGCGTCCTCAGCAGGATAGATGCGAGCGAAGAAAGGCGTATCGATGCCTTGGGGAATAACCTCACGCAGTTTTATGTTCCAGGGGATGGTGTCGATGTGTGCTGTATCCCAGAGCTCGATCCTCCAGTCTTCCTTGAACGGAGGGCTTCTCAGATCGAGGTAGAAGGAGTCGTTCTCATCGCCTTTGTAAAATAGAATCAGAGGATATTCAACGTATTCCCCTTTGCCGACCGTTTTGAGACTGTCGGGATAAAGCTTGAGTTGGAAGTCGAGGGGGTAGAACTTGATATCTACGCGCTCCAGCCAGGGCAGCCAGCAGGGTCTTGAATAGTGGAATTCCGCTCGATACTGCACGTACTTGTACGTAAGAGAATTGGGGTTGGCATAGCCATTTTCCACTTTATACCATTTTGTCCAGGAACTGTTGATTACAGAATCCGGACCTGAACGAGTGCTGAAGGTGATGTAGGTACCTTGGGGCTCGTAACCGACGTAGGAAAACTTCCCGTTCTTGGTGAAGTCATAAGGATCGGTATTGAAAACGTTCGAGAAGTACCATGCGGTGAAACTTCGATCATAGACGTTTCCGGCTTCGCGAAAAACCCCGTGGTGGTCGAAACCGTCATGTTCGAGATAGGTAGCGGTAGTATAATATGGTCCCCAGAGAATGGGCGATTGATTTCCCCATGGATTTCCAGACTGGTGGGCGTTAAGAAAGATATCCAGGGTGCCGTCGAAATCGAAGTCGGCGGTAAAACCACCGGTACCATTAACCGGGATGTTTCCCAGGTTTTCCATCGTGGAATCCGATTCCCAGAAGTAAGGAGCTATACCGGTGTTGTAGTAGACAACAGGATAAGTTGAGCTGCCTCCGTTACGATGGAATATGATATCGAGACGACCATCTGAATTTAAATCCATTGAGGATGAGCCGCCATAGCAGGTTCCGGGGTGGAGAAGGGTCGTGCTGTCGAAATCATAGCCGTCAGAGCTGCCCCAGTAAATAAGAGCGTTTGAGATATTGCTGTAACCTGTGAAGACAATATCCAGCCACTCGTCCTTGTTAAAGTCTGCAAGGGTTGTCCCGTGATTGCTCGTGCCACCGAGGGGAGTAAGATCAAGTGTTTCTATTGTGTATTCACGAAAATCTGCAAAATGAACAATCGATGCGGTATAGGTTCCATAATTCGATATTACGATGTCTACCCATCCGTCGTGATCCAAATCGGCCATCTCAAGGTTGTGTTGGCTTCCGATACCTGAGGGAAGCTCGGTAAAGTCTCCGTAAGCAAAACTGGAATTACCCCAAAAGATACGGGTGTAATTTTGGCTCGGAGTGCCTGTTCCGCCGCAGATAGTGATGTCGAGATATCCGTCTTTGTCTATATCGTATACGAAGGCTGTCTCGTGACAATTGCCGTAGTTTGTTCTCATTGGCAACTTGGTCGGGTTTAGCGGAGATGGTCCGGATTCTGTTCCCCAGTAGAGACACGCCCATGGGGAATACCATCCTCCGGAGTGGATAGCCTCGGCATAACCGTCAAGGTTGAGATCGGCCATGTCTATTCCTCCCGAGGCATCGCCGCCGTAAGGCTGGAAGTCGGTAAAGGTTATCGTGTTGGCTATACTGTAACCGGATTCATCACCCATAAAGAGTTTTTGGCCATAACTTTGTCTTCCTGCGACAAAGAGATCGTAGTAGCCGTTATTATCGGCATCCCAGCGAGCGTAAAACTCCACGCAACCCTCGACAGACTCGTACTGGGCACGGTGAGATACGTAACACATGGGATCGACTGAGCCGTCCCTGAAATCCTGAAATGTGGTTTCAATCCACTCCAAGACTCCAAAGCTCAAAAACATAAGAAGGAAATGCATTTTACCTCCTTTAGTCAAGAAGGAATTTCACCTTCTATTATGTGTGGTTACTAATAACTTCTTTTTAAACTAAGGCTATACTTCGTCTACAATGGATTTACCTCTTAGAAAGGGTAATCCACCTGACTTTCACTTATCCACCAGCCTTTTTTCCACGGGTTCTTTCTATCTACCACACGATGCTCCCCTCGACCAAAAAACGCCTTCAGTCTCCTGCCTAACTAAAGTATAGTCCTTGAGTAACGTCTGTCAAGCCCTTATAGAGTTTAACGCACTCGAAAAGAAATGTTTTTTAAGATATTTTTTCAACTTGCAGGTTAACTCGTACAGCTGCAGATTGTCAGCGCGACCGCAGCCCTAATGTTCCTCTTGTCCTTCGACACGCTTGCGGCCCGGAGGGCCACGCTTGCGAACCGGAGGTTCAAAAGATCAAAGGTTCCTCGTCTCGCGAAACAAGTGTGTTTTTCCCACACACTCAAATTTAAGATTTTCATTTTGCAATTTGATATTTGAGATGAATCTCTGTGAATAATCCCTCCCGGCCGTTAGCCGTAAGCGGTAGGCGGTTCGCGGTGAGCTGTAGTTAAGTAAACTCCCGCTCACTTGACAAGTTGTTTTTTTTTTATACTGCAGACGTAATGCTTTGGAGTTGGCATTAATCCTTCTTTACTCTAGCTCTAAAGCAGGGTTAGTGTGGGGCATGTAGAATTGCCCCTTTGAAAATCTGGAAATATATCTTGGATGGCTAGGTTTATTCAAGATGTGGGATGTAGGGGCATCATAAAGTGTGGTCCATAGAGGATGGAAGCCACGAGAAGAAGGTGCCCCCAAAACAAACGCGCATTGTTCAAAAAGGAGGATAATATGCGTGAAAGAAAACTGACTATAACTATACTCGCCGTCTTAACCCTTACAATAGCAGTGTTCGCTGTAGGACCTGGTATGCAGTACGGTGTCGAGACAACCTACCCTACACCCTATGGCACAAAGACGGTGTGCTCCTGCCCTCATGACGCTTGTGGCTGTGTGTGTGGTGGTCTAGAAACTGTTGGCCAAGGGAAAAAAATCGACCTACTTTGCATGCCTAGTTTTATCGCAGAAGATGACGATTACTATTACTTCTGGGCAGACTACGATCCTCAGACTGAAGAGTACACTTTAAGGACAACTTCAGAGGAAGGCTCTGCAGTTATCTCATTGGACATAGACTGGGTAAATAGCCTATATGAGGAGTAATTGGCACTAAACCTGGAATGTGGGGTGGAGAGCTGAAAACATTCTCCACCCCACAAATGCGAGTTCTATTATGACTATTTGGGTATTAATACACCTT
>JAFGSK010000089.1 GCA_016934635.1 Caldifarciminota bacterium | reverse complement strand
TAGCTACGTATTGATGCGACTTACTAACCAAATTTGCTCTGCGTTGTCGGACTAAAAGCGGCTCAACAGGGGTTTTGACCCAGTCCCGAAGGTGCGCCCCTACGAGGAATCGTCGTCATCCGAATGCTCAAGGAGCCTGAGGAGCCGAAAGAACAATCTTCGTAGGGCACGTGTTCCTATTTCCGTAGGGGCAAATCATGATTTGCCCCTACCACCGACTCTCCAGTCCGTCCGGACAGGCTAGAGAGCCTATTCTACACGCGACGTTTCCCTACCACAAGACTGTAGATTGTAGGGCGAGGCTTTTCTCGACTTCTGCGATCTTTTCTCGCTTGCGAGAAAAGGAGCATTTATTCGGGGTCCCCACAGAAACGCTTCGCGTTTCTGTGGGGTATAAAAATTTTCGGGGCCGGTAATCCGACCCCGATTCTCTCTTCTCCTGTTTCCTTGCCTAGTCAGGTTCCCGTCCCCTCAACCTCCTCCCCTCACCGCCTTGCACCTTCCTTCCCCCAATCTTTGTCCCGTTGATCCTCGTCTTCACTTCCAACCCTTCTCTTCACGGCTTTCCCTTTTCCCTCTCAATTATTTCCTCCCCCTGTGTATATCCAAAGCAATCACTGTGCCAGGTCTTTAGCCGCTAACCAAGTTGAAGAAATGTGCGGTTTAGCTGAAAGCTAGCCTTTTATCGACCCCAAATAGTTATCAAAATGTATAATTGAAGTTTACGAAGTGTGTATGTACTGCGTAAAAATCACGATTCAGGATATTGACACGGAGTCAAGCCTGACTAGAGTCAATATATGAGACTGCACGGTGGGCCAAAATTGTGGGCTTCCGAGATTCAATCGGGGTTCAGGCTGATAAAGGACGTATTCCTGGGGGTATATCGCCGCCTGATGAGGATAAGGGTCTTCGGTGTAGAGTTCTGGAAACAGGTCCATCGCAACGCCATCGTGGTAACCAATCATCTTACCGGAGCGGATTCGCTCATTCTTCAGATAGCTTTGCGTCGAAGGCTGTTCATGCTGGCGGCGCGCAAGTGGTTTTCCTCGAGACTGGTCGATTTTTTCATGACGCTCTTCTGTGACATGGTGCCTGTGGCTCTGGAACAGGGGGCTCGCAACCTACTGGGTATCAAACGCTCACTCGCGCTCCTCAAGCGCAATCAGAGCCTGGGGATATTTCCTTCAGGCGAACTCAATCGCGACGGCTCGATCCCTGAAATCAACCCCGGCGCCGCCTATCTGTCGGTGAAATCCGGTACACCGATCGTGCCGGTGTACCTCAAGAACCTCACCCTTGGGCCTGAACCCGGCTCCCGACCATGGTTGACTGCAGCCTGGGAAGGGTTTTTCTCGATCGTCGTAAATATCTTCAACCGCAGGATCGAGGCGTATATCGGAAAACCTATATATCCCAGTCATACAAACGGCAAAATACACGAAGAGATCGAGCGTATGAACGCAGAAATCCGCACGAGCTTCGACAGGCTCCAACACCAGGCCCGAATGACGGCCTAGACGCTTGACGCTTACCGCTAACCGCCGACCGCTCGCCGAAGCTGTAGGCTTCGAGCCGATTGAGTTTCGGCTAATGGATGCCTCCGGCATCCTAGCTCACAGCTGACGGCTAATTAAATGAACCACAGAGACATTTTGAAACACAGAGAACCCGGAGTTCACAGAGGGTACCGTAGGGGCGACGCCTGCGTCGGCTCTGCTTTTTATCTGAATTTTATCGTACAGCACAGGTTCTCTAATCTGTGAAAAAAAGAGTATTATGTATAAAGTTTCCCCGGTTCAATAATGGAGCATCGCTTGTGGGACAGGCTCTCCAGCCTGTCGGGGATTAATCACAATGAAGTGATAAACCAGCGTAATCCTCCGGAACATAAGGTCGTAGGGGCAAATCATGATTTGCCCCTACATGCTTGACATTGAGCATAAGGTTTGTATGTTTTCGTATTGAACTAAACCTGCTGCAGGCGTATTACTGGCTTTCCTCGGCTATAGCCCAGGCGTTCGCGGCACTGATTGCGCTGACGGCGGTGTTTTATATTTACAGGAGAACGACCCTTGACAATAAAATGGATAGGCTTTTCCAATTCGCCTCACATTTTTTCGCGTGGGAAATATCCAAAAAGGAACGTATGTCGGAGGACTTCATGGCAAGCACACGGGCTAAATTTTTTAGTATGCAGTCAAAATACGTTACTCTTTCTGTGATACGTAAAATAATCGAGGAAGGAAGTAGTGACATCCCCTCATTGAATCTGAAGGAGAAGTATAAGGAGTTTATTAACAGATATAACTCTTTAGATAGCTTCAAGAACTTCCTTAAGTCCTCCACTGTGACAGCAATTACCGTTTCGGCAATAACGATGCTTGCTGGCATCGCAGCCCTCCTTTTCGGCTGGCTGGTTCATGACATTTCATTGGAGTGTACGTTTGTTATAATGACCGTTGAATCAATCCTTGCCGCCATTGCCCTTGGCTGGACGGTGTACGTCGTCATCCGAATGCTCAAGGAACCCGAGGAACCGAAGAAGGATGAGGAATCTCAATCACCCTCACCCTAACCCTTTGCCCCTCAGGGCCGCAAGCGGGGCCCTCCAGGACATAAGTTGGTAGGACAAACATGAAATGCCCCTGGGTACTCTTGTTTGTCCGGACAGGCATTCTGCCTGTCCTGCAATCGCCGTTTCCCTCCCACGAGATCGTAGGGGCGAGGCCCGCCTCGCCCGCCTTTCTTCTAAGTTAGCGGCAGCAAGCCCCCTGCGACTTGTAACCCTCCAGGCCGCAAGCGTAACCCTCCTGGCAAAAGGAGCACTTAAAAAAAGGAAGGGGCCACGGTTGTGACCCCAAAGGCGTCTTTTGTCAAACATCCCAAAACCAAAGGAGGTTTGGTGGCTCCAGCGTGTTTCTTATACAACTAGCACCTTTCGTGCCAAGTACGGTTTCAGAAAATTAGCACGCAAAAACGTAACTTACGTTTCAGGACATCCCTATCTCGTTATCCTTTTGTATAATTCGTCTTATACAAATGTATAACTGATTAATCCCATAAAGACCCTTCGGGTCTTTATGGGGAACCCGGAATATCAAATGTCCAAGGATTAATTCAATGTCAAAACGAGTCAGCCGACTCTCTCTAAGCTTCCCTAGCTGAAGATTTTATGCCTGGATCTATTTGCGATCTTTTCTCCTGACAGGAAAAAGGTGCGTGCCGGTATTGACATGAGCCGATTACCGCTTAAGCTTTGGTAGTCAATCTAGGAGAAACGATTATGAAAAAAGTTGTAACGATAAGTCTCATTCTAGTTGCAGTGCTTTTCGCCTTCAAGGCCGGAGGATGGGGCGGCTTGACGGTATCCGGTTTCTTTCCCGACCTTTCCGGCCTGAACGCCGAGATCACCCGCATCAACCATGAATACGTAGGGGGCACTGACGAAATAAGGTTCAACTCCCCCTTGTTCATGATAGGCGCACATGGCTGCGGTCAGATAGGCCCATTGACGATAGGAGGTGGAGGCGCAGGATTCGGCATCCGGGAACAAGGTGATACTTTATCCGCTCATCTCAGGTACGGGATGGGATACGGTGAGCTGGGCTTCCAGATAGAACCTTATCGCTGGTTGTGGATTCGGCCTTGTCTGCAAATTGGCGGCTCCGGATTCGAGATCGAACTGGATGAGATAATAGGCAGTATAGGAGACCCCTTGCAGGATACTTTGTACGCACCTTACCATCATCTCACCACTGCCTGGTCGTTCGACCTGGGCGCGGCCCTTGCCCTGCATCTGAACCTTCCGATCACGGGAGCCGGCTTCGTGGGGCTGGAGATTAAAGGCGGATACCTTTACCCCATGTACACCTCGGAGTGGAGGGACGAAAACAATATGACCAGAAGAGAGATCGAGGGGTTCGGAATATTCGGGCCTTACGTACAGATTGCCGTCAACTTCGGACGAAGTGCGGATGTTGATCTGTCATGGGAGGACGACGACTGGGAAGATTTTTGATTTTTCCGTGATCGACATACGCCTTGAGGAAGGATTGGAGGAAAGCGGAAAGACGAGTAGTATTCCCTTTATTTTGACCAATGTAAGCGCCGCAAGATTTTCAAAAAAAACCTGTCTAAACAGGAAAGATAAACCTGTATCAATTACAAAGGGAAGAAAACAGGCAACGGAACAGATGTAACTTTTGAATAATAACTGCGTCTTGGAGGTATAGTAAGTGATTTTTAAGAGAGCCCATAGACATTATGTGAAAGAGCGGGGATTTACTTTCGTAAGAACCCTGCGTCTAATGATTAGTGGATCGCTCTCGACACGAGCTGCGGGCGCAGGTCGCAGCGAGTGAAGGCGACGCAGTTGCCTCCACCCGTATCGCGAAGAATAACTGAAAGAACCTAGGAGGCTTTATCACTGTCCTTTTCCTGCTCCTTGTAGGTACGCCGGAAGCGCAGCAAGGCCTGGAGAAGATAACGCTTGAAAAAGCGTTGGAGATTGCCCTGGAACAGAGCCCGGCAATGGATGAGGCGGGCGTGGAGCGTGCTTTGGGAATTCAGTATCTCCTCGAGGGAGTTGAAGGATTCCTGCCGACGCCTTCCGTGTCCTCATCCACCGGCGATTCCACTTTCCAGGATCTCTGGGATATGGATACAAGAATGTGGGAAACCCGTTTTTCTATTTCCCAGCCGGTGGTGAACGCCACTACGATCTTCGGACTTCTGGGCGGCATACAACAGAACGGAATTCAACGCGCCCAGTCCCGCCAGACCGTAGCCAAGCTGGTGCTGGACGTCCAGAACGCCTACTACAACCTGGCCAAATCCCAGGCATTAGTTGCAAGCGCCGAAGGACAGTACAAACGAGCCGAGGAGAATCTGAAGTTGATTGATCGCCGCTTCGAGTTGGATGATGCCAACAGGATTGAAAAACTGAGGGCCGAGGCTACCCTTTTAACCGCGGAGCGCGAACTTATCTCGGCCAGCGCTTCACTCGAAACCAATCAGCGTATCCTGAGTGATCTTTTAGGATTCGAGCAGCGAAGACCTCTCTGGACAGATACCCTGCCCGATGCAGCGGAGCCCTCTTCCCTTTCTACTACCGTGATATCGAGGGGGATGCTGGAACAGAACCCGGATTTTGACCTGCTCCTGCGCCAGGTAAAGGCTACCGACCTCACATACTGGGGCGTCTGGGCAAGCATCCTTCCCTCAATCAACCTTTCGGCATCCAGGAACTATACCCAGGAGCAGGTGCTGCCTTCACAGTGGGATGAAGGCCGGACATCTTACGGTCTTTCAATATCTTTTCCCATAGCCGATCTTACCGGAAAAGCGCTCTCCATTAACAAGGCAAGGCTTGAGCGAAAGAAATCAAGGATTTCTCTTGCCAGGCAGGAACTTACGTTTCATGAAAACCTTGCCGCCTTAATCGCCGCCCAGGAGGCGTCCTACAAAGGCTGGGAGGTTGCGGTGAAGAATGTTGAACTATCGAACGAGGTATACCGCCTCACCCGTCGCAGCTTCGAGCTGGGAGCCACCTCCCTTTCGGATCTGCTGGAGATTGAGGCCGAACTCGTGCAAGCGGAGCGTGCGCTGGTTGAGGCCACCGCAGCCTACTGGTCCAGCCGCGCGGAACTTAACTACTTTCTTGGAATTTCGTTGGAGGATTGATGGATAAGAAAAAACGCCGTCGAAGGATTTGGATTTGGATTGTCAGCGGTGCCGGAGTTTTGCTCGCGCTGATAATCGTATGCAACGTGGTTGGAAAGAAATCTCCGACACCTGAAGTGTCGGTAATCGATGCAAAACCTGGAAACATAGTATCCACCGTCTCAGGAACAGGCGAACTGCGCGCCGCCAATCAGGTCGACATCTCGGCCGAGATGGTGGCAAAGGTGCAGAAACTGTACGTGAAGGAAGGCGATCTGGTTCAAAGGGGACAAGTTCTGTGCGTTCTGGACGACGCGAGCGCCCGTTCGTCCCACAACCTTAACATGGCCAATTTCAGCGAGGCCAGGTCCGCCAACGAACGAGGCAAGGTACTGTACGAGGAAGGCCTTATCTCGAAGGCGGACTATGACAAGCTTTCTACAGCCTATGAGGTGGCAAGGGCTCAACTTTCTCAAAGCCAGGACAAACTGGAAAAAACCAGGATCTATGCTCCCATATCAGGCAGGGTTGTGGCCCTGAACATCGAGGAAGGCGAAACAGTGATGATGGGCACCATGAACAATGCCGGCACGGTAATAATGACCGTCGCCGATCTGGGGGCAATGCAGGCAAGGATCGACGTGGACGAATCCGACGTGGTAAATCTCAAGCTCTCTCAGACAGCAAAGGTAAAACTTGACGCCATGCCTGACACCTCCTTTTCGGCCAAGGTTACAAGCGTCAGTTACATGCCCACCACAACCAGTCTCACTGCTACCGAAGGCGTAACTGATTTCGAGGTGATTCTTGATATTGTCGACCTCGATCCTTCCCAGCGTCCGGGAATGTCGGTTTCAGCCGACATAGTTACCGCACGAAGGGACAGCGTCATTGTATGTCCTTTGCAGGCAATAGGCCGCAAGGAAGTGGAGGGAATGCTGCAGGAAACGGTGTTCATCGTCGAGGAAGATATAGCCAAACTGGTTCCGGTAAAGACCGGGATCGACGATGGAAATTCCATAGAGATCACCGACGGTCTAAAGGAAGGCCAGACGATAATAATCGGACCGTACAAGGAACTGCGGACACTTGAGGATGGAAGCAAGGTTAAACCTGAACAAAGCGAGCTCGAATGGCAAAACAAAAAAGGCAACGGATCCGGACCTCGGATGCAGGTCAGGGTAAGAACCGGCCATTAATCCGACTGCAAAGACTCTCCAAGGTCTACGACAGCGGAAGGGTGGCGGTTCATGCCCTGGTGGACATAGACCTCGATATCTACGAGGGTGAATACCTGGCCATAATGGGCGCATCTGGGTCGGGAAAATCGACCTTGATGCACATACTCGGTTGTCTGGACGCACCGACTTCAGGTGAATACTTTCTCAAGGGACAGGAGATCTCACACTACGAACCAGACCAGCTTGCAAAACTCCGCAGCCAGGAAGTGGGATTTGTTTTCCAGCAGTTCAACCTCCTGCCCCGACTTACCGCGGCCCAGAACGTCGAGCTTCCTCTCCTGTACTCAAACGTCCCTTTGGACCGTCGTGAGGAGATAGTTGAAGACACCCTCGCAAAGGTCGGATTGGCCGACAGGGGGCATCATCGTCCTAATGAACTCTCAGGCGGAGAATCCCAGCGCGTGGCCATCGCACGGGCCATGGCAAACAACCCTGCCATACTTCTTGCCGACGAACCGACGGGCAATCTCGACTCGAAGACTGAGGAGGAGATCATGGCGCTCCTGGACGAACTCAACAATCAGGGAAGGACGGTAATCGTGGTTACCCACGACGAAACCGTTGCACACCATGCCAAAAGAACAGTGCATCTTCACGACGGGAGGATCGTATGAACTTCTTCTCGCAATTGAAACTGGCGGTGGTTTCCTTGCGCTACAACAAGAGCCGCTCCTTCCTGACCACCCTCGGGATCATCATCGGCGTGATGACCGTGATCGCGATCCTTTCGCTGCTCGAGGGTCTGAACCGGACGATCGAGCAGCAATTTTCCACCCTGGGATCGCAAACCATCTACATCCAGAAGGTGGAGTGGATGATTTCCACCCCGGGGAATAGACAACAATTGGATTTCGAGGAACTTCGCAAGCGTCCCAACTTCACGCTGGAGGACGCTGATGCTATCGCGGCCCTGCCGACCATCGAGATTGCCGTCCCCTCGATCAGTAACCACGTAGGGAATCTCAAGCGTCTCGGCAACACCGCCCAGAACTGTGAACTTCAAGGCTCTGCCGAGGGCGGTGATGTAGCCGGTAACTGGATAGTAGAACAAGGCCGGTTCATTACTCGTGAGGATCGACTCCACCGCAGGATGGTTTGTGTTTTAGGTTCCTACGTGGCCGAGAACCTGTTTGGTGCGGAAAATCCGATCGGTGAGACCATTGATGTGGAAAATCACCGCTACCAGGTAGTAGGAATACTCGAGGAGAAGGGGTCTATGTTCGGAAACACCATGGATAACGTAGTAATCATACCGATCTCTACCTACCTCAAGTACAACCCTATCCCCCGCGGCTGGCGGGCGATATGGGGCGGTCTGTCGATCGAGGCCCTGCCTAAAAGAGGCGTGAAGCTCGAGAAGGCGATGGCTGACGTGGAAGAGCTCCTGCGCCTGCGCAGAGGACTGCGCTACGACGAAGACAACGACTTCGGACTAAACACCCAGCAGATGATCATGTCAGCCCTGCAGGGGATAACTTCAACCCTGTGGATAGTAATGATCGGGATAGCCGCCATCTCCCTCGTGGTTGGCGGCATAGGCATAATGAACATCATGCTCGTCTCGGTGGCCGAGCGCACCCGTGAGATAGGTATCCGCAAGTCGGTCGGGGCACGAGATCGCGATATACTCATTCAGTTCCTTCTCGAATCTGTGGTTCTGGCCATGTTGGGAGGTCTTATCGGCATCCTTGTAGGATTGGGGATAGCCAAGCTGGTATCAGCCCTGGTTTCATTCCTGGATGCCGCATCGCCCTGGTGGACTGTCGTGTTGGGCTTCGGCTTCTCGGCCGCGGTAGGCATATTCTTCGGAATCTACCCGGCACAGAAGGCGGCCAAGCTCAACCCTATCCAGGCCATACGTTACGAATGACGGTTCTTCCGACCATGCAGATATGTTCGGAAGTACTTAAAAACCTAATCTGATCCTGGGGTTAAACCCCCGGGCGACTCCCGTGGAGCGATGTCTCCTTTTCGTGCAGACGAAGGAAGATGTGTTACTGGTCCTCCCATGTACCCCGTGCCTCTTTACAGGGCACGGGGTTTTTACAATGCCCTTTTCGTCTTGGTGAGTGCCCGCGTTAATCTGTGTCATCTGCTGATTAATATCACGGGCGACGCAGGGGGACTGAGTCAAAACCCCTGTTGAGCCGCTTTTAGTCCGACAACGCAGAGCAAATTTGGTTAGTAAGTCGCATCAATACGTAGCTAACAGCCAG
>JAFGSK010000005.1 GCA_016934635.1 Caldifarciminota bacterium | reverse complement strand
AGCTACGTATTGATGCGACTTACTAACCAAATTTGCTCTGCGTTGTCGGACTAAAAGCGGCTCAACAGGGGTTTTGACCCAATCCCTTCAGGTCGGCCCGCTTCGTTTTCTACTGGTTGCAGAGATCGTCATGGGCTACGTGTTCCTGGGCACGCTCGTCACCCTCATCGCCAGGAAGATGGGACGATAAAGCACCCCAAGAAATCGCGCCTGCACGTCCACACTATCATTTTGAAATTTGCACTTTGACTTTTGTATTTTTTGAATACCCGACTCCGTCGGTAGCTTTTGTCTATCTTTTGTTCACTATTTGTCCGGCTTTTGGGCAGCTTTTTTTGTTTTACGTGTGGCGAGTGCGATGTAAACCTGATTACTTCTTGACATCGGCTGCTTGCGGCGTAAGATTAGGTAATGAAAAGCTCCCCTAACATCTCTCAAGGAGGAACGCGTGCGTGATTTCAACGTAAGCGACGTAATCGAGCCGGTAAAAAAACTGTGCATCGAAGCCAACACCATACTTCCGGAAGACGTAAAGAAAAAACTTCTGGATGCAAAGGAAAAGGAAACATCCCCTGTCGGTAAAGAGGTTCTTGCTCAGATTGAGGAGAACATGGAAATTTCCGCGACCGAGAAGCTGCCTTTGTGTCAGGACACAGGATTTGCAGTTCTTTTCGTTGAGGCCGGCCAGGACGTTCACTTCGTCGGCGGGGATATTACGGATGCCATCAACGAAGGCGTACGCCAGGGATATACCGACGGCTATCTCAGAAAGTCCATAGTTGATGATCCAGTCGTTGAAAGAAAGAATACCAAGGACAACACCCCGGCTGTCATTCACTGGAGCATCGTTCCCGGAGACAAGGTTAAGATAACCGTTGCTCCAAAGGGCGGCGGCTCAGAGAACATGAGTACGGTCAAGATGATGAAGCCTGCCGACGGTCTTAACGGTATAAAAGACTTTGTAGTTGAATGGGTTCGCAATGCTGGAGGTAACCCCTGTCCGCCGGTCGTCGTTGGGGTAGGCGTGGGCGGAACATTCGAGAAGGTTGCTTTCCTTGCCAAAAAGGCCCTACTGAGGGACATCGGTGACCGTAACCCCAACCCGGTGTTTGCCGATGCAGAAAAGGAAGTGTTAGAAAGGATTAATAAAACCGGTGTGGGTCCAATGGGTCTGGGCGGCAAAACGACTGCCCTGGAAGTGTACTTTGAGACACACCCATGTCACATAGCGTCGATGCCTGTGGCGATTAACGTCAACTGCCACGCAGCCCGGCATCAATCGGTTATACTTTAGAGTCGCTACAGGCGCTCATCCAAAACCGGGTGCAGAAAAGATGGGAGAAGGCCGAAGGAATAAGGGACAAGGGGCATCATACACATGGGATCAATGAAACGGAGGTATAGATAACAATGAAGATCCTGGTTTTAAACTGCGGGTCGTCGTCCGTAAAATACATGATCTACCGCTGGGGCCTGAGAAGATCCCTTGCATCAGGTATCGTGGAACGTGTGGGACTCGAGGGTACGTTCATCAAACATCAGGTGCCCGGCAAGGAAACCTACCAGTCATCCCATCCATGCCCTACTCATAAGGAAGCTATAGGTCTTGTGATGAATACACTTACCGATCCGAAAGTCGGTGTAATAGATAACATCTCCGATATACAAGCGTGTGGGCACCGGGTAGTGCACGGCGGCGAGCGCTTCGCATCTTCGGTTCTTATCACACCGGAAGTTCTGGACACCTTCCGGGAATTGTTCGACCTCGCTCCCCTTCATAACCCTCCCAATGTTATGGGCATCGAGGCCGCCATGGAGTACCTGCCCGAAATCCCACATGTGGCGGTCATGGACACCTCGTTTCATCAGACCATGCCCCCTGCCTCCTACATCTACGCCGTGCCCTTCGAGTGGTATCTGAACTACAAAGTTCGCCGCTACGGTTTCCACGGCACCTCCCACCTCTACGTCTCAAAGAGAGCGGCGGTAATGCTCGGAAAGAAACCGGAAGAGGTCAACCTCGTAACCTGCCATGTCGGCAACGGCGTGAGCTTCACCGCTATCAAGAAAGGCAAGAGCTTCGATCATTCCATGGGTCTGACCCCTCTCGAGGGTCTGGTGATGGGTACCCGTTCCGGTGACCTGGATCCCGCCATCGTCGACTACATCGCGGACAAGGAAAATCTGACGTCCCACCAAGTAATCAACATACTAAACAAGAAGTCAGGCATTCTCGGCATCACAGGTAAGTATGTTGACCGCCGCGACATGCACCAGGCCATGGAGGAAGGTGACGAACGTGCCTGGTTAGCCTTCCGAATCGAGTGCCATCGCGCAAAGAAGTACCTCGGAGCCTATATGGCAATCCTCGGGCATACTGACGCCGTGGTATTCACCGCAGGGGTCGGAGAGCGCGGCTGGGAGATGCGTGAGGCTGTGTGTGAAGGGATGGAGGAGTTGGGTATCAAACTCGACCCGGAGCGCAACCACCAGGCAGTGAGCCGCAACCATGAGTTTGTTATATCTTCCGATGATTCGCGGGTTAAAGTCTTCGTAATCCCCACAGACGAGGAGCTCGTGTTCGTCGAGGATGTTGTGGGCATCCTTGAGAAAACCTACGGCACTGCTGAATTCCATTACTCGTTCGAGGATGCGGATTACGTAAACCACCTTAAGGACGAAGCTTACAAGCAGGAACTTGACGGAAAAGAAAAGAAATAATTTTCCTTGGCAGTAATTCAGGGGAGCCACACAGATACGAAGTAGATGCGTGTGGTGAAAAAAAGCTACCCAAAAGTCACCCAAAAACTACCCAGAAGTTACCCAAAAGCCCCCCAAAAGCTACCCAAAATGACCTTTTCCCCCCGTCACTGCCTCACAAGCTCGTAGTCAGGCACAGGCCCCTGGAGAACTATCCGCAGATTTAACGACAAGGGTCCACGCAGTGCCGGGCGAGTGCCAAATTTGTAATGCGTCGACCGCTTGACATTCGGCTTATAATCCGTATCTTCTACTTGTAAACAAAAAATTGTGTTAGAAGGAGCGGAAGACATGGCAGAATACACCCAACATGATACAGGCGGGCCGCCGCCCAGCCGAGGTACCGGGAAAGCGGTAATTATAATATGGGCAATATGGACGGCAATATTGCTTGGCCTTGGCGTTATGATGTGGATACTTGGTAGCCCGGGAGTACTAATAATTCTTTTAATCGGATTTTCTTTGGGTTTCGGAGTTCCTGCAATATTATTGTTAATACAGAGAAACAATAGAAGGAAAATTATCTCCACCCGAAGTAAAGCCCTCAGGCCAGGTGAAGAATTCCCTGTACTTTACTCCTCAAAGGAATACTTTACAAGGGCTTGGAAATGTACAGTTTATGAAGCGGTAGGAATGTTGAGGTTGGAGAAAAACAAGGCTTCCTTCACAGGTCAGAGGCGGAAACAGCAACAGGAGATAGCACTGGAGTTCGATCTTTCCGGTGCCAAGATCAACTGGATTGGAAGGAAATCATTCTGGTTCAATGGAGGTATGGCCTGGTTTTCAATTCAGACCCCATGGGAAGAGCACTATTTTACTTTGGAGCCGGGCACTTTTACGTTTGGTTCGGTAAAAAAGACATGGCCCCTCTACCAAAAGCTGAGGCAGGGAACGGAACGACATGAATCCTGAGGACCGCATGGAGGACGGACTCTCCAGCTCTCCAGTCTGTACTTATCCAATGGACAGGTTAGAGAACCTGTTCCACACGGCCTCTTGACATCTTCTTTACGCCGCATATTCTTTATTTATGGACAGTAATCTCTTCACCGCCTACAACTACCTCTCTTCGGCCATCGCCCAGGCGTTCGCCGCGCTGATTGCGCTGACTGCGATGTTTTATATTTACAGGATGGGGATCTTGCGAAATCGGATGTCAAAGCTAAAAGACTCCATACGCCAAGGAATGGAAGATTTTCTTATAGATAAAATAGACAACTCCGATCCTCCCAAGAAGCTGAGTTGGGAGTTCTTACGGAATCTCGATTTTGAAACTCTGGAAAAGTTGTATCAATCGAGATCAAAGGGTGGGAATTTTGAAAACCGTTTCAGAAGTCAACTGCTTGTATCTCGTAAGCAACCTCAGTATTTGAGATTAAGGAAATTCGAAAGCCATCTAAGGTGGGTTATCCTTCCGCCAATTCTTCTTTCCGCTTTGACCATGCTAGCTGGCATCACTGCACTTCTTTGGGGCTACCAACTCTGCGATGCACAACGTGTCCTTATTATGTACGGAGAATCAATCCTTGCCGCCGTCGCCCTCATCTGGACTGTTGTCGTTGTGATTATCATGCTAGGTGAGCCGGGAAAGAAGAAAACTAAACCTACTGAAACTTAGGTAACGTAGGGGCCGACGTTAACGTCTGCGGCGTTCGCTTCGCGTCAAGTCGGCCCGTTTAATTTCTTTCGGGCGCACCTGAAGGGGGCTGTGCCAAAAGTCAAGAAAACCAGACAAGGGGTTTAAACCCCTTGTCTCAACCTGGCTGTTAGCTACGTATTGATGCGACTT
>JAFGSK010000088.1 GCA_016934635.1 Caldifarciminota bacterium | reverse complement strand
TGAAGCGTCGTATTGGAGTCAACTGAAACCGCTATCTCGCGGATGGTCGTCACTAGGATGGCCGTATCAAGCCTGGCAGGATCACGTGCCGATACAATAGATAAGTAGCATGTGTCTGTATAACCGAAGGGGAGCTTATCTACGGGTGTAACCTCAGCAAGAACCTCGAAGGCCCCGCCCTGCACAAGGGTATCGGTGTCAGGTTCGCCGTTTCCGTCAACGTCGGGTAGGGTTTGACCAAGAAAATCGGAAAGTTCGGTGGCAAACTCTGAGCACTTGGTATTCATTGTATCCATGTTTATTACATCCCAGGCATTGCCGTTGTTCTCGATCGTTACGTCATAAGGGCATGTAACCGTACACTCGGTCTGCTTGAACTGGTCGGGCAGTACCGCCACTGCGGGATGAATGGCGAACCAAAGAGGCATGAAATCAGAGCCTTGTCGATCTTTACAACTTCCTATCGTCGCTACACCTTTGTCTGCAACTATGTGAAAGACTGTAGGTTCTCCACCGTTTGTATAACGATAGAAATCTCCCCTGTCAAGGTTTCCTTCCCAGAGGAATGCTTCACCTGGGTTGCTTTTTAAGGATCTCGTGACCCTTACATATGTGTCGTCAGTGAAGGCAATAACGTGGAGTCGTGAAGGTGAATCGCTATATGTTACCTCTATAGGTATATAAAATTCCCTGCCCAGACCCAGGCCGTCAGGATCGATTCCACGGACCATGTAGAAAGCGCAGATGAATTGTTTATCCATACCGAAACTCCACCATTCGGTCTGCGAAACCGAGATCGGTTTGTCGGAATGGATGTAAACCGCCTCCCCGACAGGGAGGCTAAACAAAGTAACATCTCCCTTATTCTGACAAACCTCTGATCGGTATTGCATACTAGGGTTTGTAAGGGAATGCATGGTAACCCTGGTATTGTCTTCCCATGGTATGACCTGACAGTCCTGCGGTGTTCCTGACCACCCATGCTGGTAGCCCATGAAATCGGTGCCTGTAAAGGTGCCGTTGAATGAAGGTATGTACATTCCGTTGACACCGCAGGCAGTCATGGTGGAAACAGGATAGGAGGCCTCCACCGAGTAGAATACGGGCGGGATGTCGCCGTGATTCTGTATCCAGTAATCTGCACTGTCCAGATCACCTTCGAATATGACCTGATCGTTATCAAGATTGCGAACGATTACATGGGTGTTGTCATGGTAGGCGAAAACGAGCATACACGCATCGTAACCCGAGGGCGCGGTTTTAGGGCCAACTGACAAGAGCTTGGTGCTTATAGGGCTGCTGTGTTGATCTACCGCGTACCAGCAGCCTAAACCGACCCCCCAGGGGTCTCCGCTGAGTACCGAAAACTCCTTTTCAGCCAGCACCTGGTAAACCCCCCAGGGAATATCCTTAGCATAGAGATACTCGTCCAGCATCAATGTATCGACGGTAACCAGATTGCCGAGGGAATCGAGGATTTCAATAGGGTTATCATCCGCATAAGAAAAAACCACTATGTCTCCGTAAGTGTAGACGAAGGTGGCGAATGTATCCCTTTCCTGAAGGGCAAATGGGAGTCTGATTTTTCCTACGTAATTGGATTCTTCAACCGGCTGAGCTGAGATGTCCGGAGATGTCGTATTTTTGTCAAGATAGTCGGATGCAACTATTTCAGATGTTCCAGCAGTTTCTGCGGTTGCCGAGTTTATAGCAGTCACAGAAAGCAAGATTGAAACTGCTAATACAAGCTTACGTTTCATATCTCCTCCTAATGGTTTACTTGATAGTGTAGTATATTAGCCAGATTTGTGCAGTTTGTCAAGCGGGATGCCTTCACTCGGCGTCGTATTTAAGATAGACTCCTCCTAAGGCATAATTTTACAGGTACTTAGCGCTTCCCTATTTTTCCCTGGGGTTTACTCCAACACGATCAACTTTGTCTTGGAGACCTCCTTGTCGGTATGCATCAGGATGAAGTAGCTGCCCGAGGCGAGCACCGACCCGTTATCGTCATGCAGTGAAAGAGTGAAGCAGTGGTGTCCGTCAGTAAGGTGACTGTCTACTAGTTTTTTCAGCTTGCTGCCTGATGCATCGAAGACGGTGATTTCAACGTGAGACGGTGTGGTGAGGGTAAACTCGAACGTGACTTGATTACCAGACCGTATCGGATTAGGGTTAAGTATAATTTCAAGATGAGAGAGGCTATCTGGTTTTTGTTCCTCCACGACTGAAGACACGGTTGGGGGACGGATGTTAAGTGCGGCACCGGTAACGAAGCTGAAGCCTGCAGGCATTCCCCAAGGAAGCAAGTACCAGGCGTTGCTGATAGGTTCCGGGCTGTTCTTTCCCCACCCAAAGTTGAGGTGGTAGTACTCGTTTTCACCTTCCAGGCGCAGACCGTCACAGACTATTGCGTGTCCCGATTCGTCGCTGATGATTGATAACTCGGCAGGCAAACCATCCTTCATGTTCTCCCTGAGTTTGTCGTACATGCTGGAGCCTGCTTGCACCCATTCAGCCGACGAGTAGTTGAATATGGTTTTCAATGCCCCGGGAACATCCCAGACTGCAGAACCAGAACCTGAACTGCTGTAATGCATCTCGACCGATATACCGCAGATGAAACTAAGGGTTCCCAGTTCATGATCCATCAATTTATCGTCCAGGGCGTAGCAGACCTGCACATCCGGTACGTATTGATTGAGTACGGATATCGAGGGAAAGTCGTAAAGGGTTGAATCTCTGTCTATACGTATGGGTGGGGATGTTCCGTAAGATGTGTAACGATTCCATCCCTCGAGTCGGACAGGTGGGAAGTAATTGTCTCTATCGGCATAGTAGTCGATGATTTGCGACATGGCGGTAGCCACGCATCCTACGACACAACGCGTACCGGTTTCCGGGTCTTTCGGACAGTAGGTGTTATAGGGCCACTGCTGATGCCAGGTCGTTTCTACCCACCCTCCGGTGGATGTCGAACCTTCCGCAGGCCACTGCTCTGTTTCGAGGGCCAGGTTCTTTTCATCGAGATAATCCTGCCACGAGGGTGCATTGCGATGGTTTTGAGTTGTAACTTGTCGCTCGATCGCTTGGATTCGGAGAGCAAGGTCTTGACGAACCATCCAAAGCAGGACGTTTTCACGATCTTCCTCCCAGGAGAAGTCGCAGCGAAACGAGTAAGCGATCACCGGACTGATGTCAGTCGAAGCAGATAGAACAACGAATCCCTGAGGTTCGAGGTCAACCACGTATCCTAGTGTCTTATCGGTCTCACCGTCAGTTAAAGGGTGAAGGTCTTTGACCATTACCTGGATACCCTCAAGTTCGGGGATCTGACTCCACACTCCCCGTAAGGATACAACATGTGTTCGGGCGGCTGCGAGAGCCCTCTCAGAGTTAACCTGATCTGCCCAAAGTCGTCCCGAAAACAGCACTAAGATAACACCAATTAAGGTAAGGAATCCTTTAATTAAACCAGTATTTTTCATCCATACTCCTTCAAGCTCCTTGGTTTATTCAACTTCGATAAATATCATAGGGTTAACTTTAACGTTTGTCAATAGGATGTATTGCCTATTTAACACAATAGTTTAATTTCCAGGGGGTATGCCGTTGATAGGGGCTTGTATCTGGTAGTAGATTGTATTATGTAATAGTTAATCTTCTTCTTCCTTTTCTTCTCCACCTTCTTCCTCCTCTTCAGGATTCTCGAACAGAGTGCTCTTTTCGGGCAACTCGAAGGATTGGTTTTCTTCGTCTTCTACTTGGAATGTCGGCTTGTATTCGGTTTCCATCTCGAAAACCTCATCTGCAGATTCCTCAAACTCCTCATCACCCTCAGGTTCGGGTTCTTTATCGTCCTCTTCGTAGTAATCAACGGCGAGGGGGTCAAGAGACACAACCTGCAATCTTTCACCACATAGAGGGCACTCGATCTTATCCCACAACTTCAATGAATGGGAGGCCTCAAAAAGACTCTCACATGTCGGGCATTCAATTTCAATCAATTTCATCTCCGCGATGCTTCCTACGCGCGATTATAGGATGAAGATGCGATGTGTCAAGGTCGAGAGGTTTTACTCTCGTGGAGTGCATTTGGTTGGAAATGTGTCGGGGTCCTTGGTGAGATTTTTTTCGATTGGAGTGATATTTCCTAATTGACTAGTTAAAGATGCAAATCTTGACAATTAAAAAGAATCTCGTAATATCTGTCGAGGTAAAGGACCCCAACGTTAAGGGAATAAAGCTGTGAGAAAGGGTAAGCGATACTGAATCAGGAGTCTAGGATGAAAGGTAGTTCAAACAAGAAGAAAGTGATATCGTCTAACCCCAAGGTTCTCCTGTGCACCGCTTACCGGCGTTTCCCAGGCGACTACCTGGATTACGTCGGAGAAAACGTATACCTTACACCCAGGGTGTCGTTCAAGCGTAAGGCATCACCCGGCTTGAGGTTCCTGAAGCAGAACGTGCCCGAGATCGAGACACTCGAGTTTCCCTTGTGGCATCAATACGTTCGTAAGCTAAAAGAAGGATGGGACGTAGTCGGTTTTTCCTTTTTTGAAAACGAGATAGCCGAGGTTGCCCGCATGGCAGATGAGGCCCGCAGGCAAGGGGTTAGAGAGCTGTGGGCGGGCGGGTACGGTGCGCTCGACGAGGCGATACCCAGGATGGTGGACAGGGTGTTTGTCGGAGCGGCCGAGGATCAGGTCGCCCAGGCGTTCGGTCGGAGGGTTCCCCAGGATCAGATCCAACATCCTGTAATGACCTGGCCACTGGCCTTCGAGCCTGGTTCAATACCTTATCTGGTCATTGGGCTTCTTTATACTGAGCGGGGTTGTCCTTTCAAGTGTACCTTCTGCCAGACACCGGTGTTCGACAGGCACCGCTTCAACATTAACATAGAGAGCATCGAAAGGGTCGTTCGACACTACCACAAGAGGGGAATAACAGATATCCTGATACTCGACGAGATCTTCGGAATAAGCCCGCAGTTTGCAGACAAGCTTACCTTGATTCTTGCCCGTTACAAGATGCGCTGGTGGGCCCAGTCACGTGCTGCGCTTTTCCTCCGCCACCTGGACACCTGGTACGAGCGCGGGCTTCGTTTTCCTTTGATTGGCGTTGAAACCATGTCCCAGCGTTCCCTTGATTCCATTTCCAAGTCGCAAAAGCTCGAAGAGGCGCTGGAGTTAGTACGCCGCACCCGGGAAAAGCCGGGGATGTATCGGATGGTCTATTACATGATAGGCTACGAGCACGAAACCGTCGAGTCAACCCTCGAAGATGTCCGGAGTCTCAAATCTGTTGGTTTCGACGCCCACCAGGTCAATATAATCACCCCGTTCCCGAAGACCCCGTTATGGTCAGACATCCAGAAAAATTACGGCATCTTTGACCGCACCTACCGCCACTACGACGCCAAGTACCTAGTCTGGAACCACCCTCACATCTCAGCATCCGCGATGCATTACCTCTTAAACACCACTATCGCTACACTCAATAAACCCTTCGATATCTACGGCAAGGGGTTTGCGAGACTAATCCGCGAGCGGTTTGCCAGTGACGGCCTGCGCTTTATCTGGCGGGATGTCATCAAGGCCCCTTCGGTGGCGGCGACCTTCAATCATCGCAGGCAGGTTTTTCCTTAGCTTTAAAAAAAGTAAAGTGATTTTCTTGCGGCGACTTTGAAAATACCTGACGATCTCGGATTAGATTGCGTATCAATTGGCTACGTTCGGTTCATTACCGCTGGTTACTGAGAAGGTCGTTTTTGTTTTTTTCCCACCATTTCTTCCATACTTTGTAATCCCTGCCGAAGTCCTCGCCGGTTATTCCAGAGAGCACATTGGCATATTTGTACTGAACCTCCCAGGGTTCCTTCTTCATCCGATCGATCAAATGACCAACCGCCCGATAATCACGTATCTTTCCCAGGGCCTGTGCCGCTTCCTGACGTACATACAGGTCATTGTCTTTTAAGGCGTCAATCAAAACCTCCACGGTACTTGAGTCGGCTATACCCCCTATTGCATTGACTGCAGCGATTCGAACAGCGATATCATGATCGTCGACACACTCGATTAAAGCAGGCAAAGCCGGACTGCCTATAGCGACCAATGCCCTTCGAGCGCCTTCTTGAAGGTCATCATCCTCACGGTAAAGGAAGTCGATCAAGGGGTCTACGGCCTTCGGAGCTTGAAGGTTCCCCAACGCCTCTAGCGCGGCCAGATTCAGGTGAAAATCATTCTCCTTTAGCAACGATAACAGGGGTTCGACTGCTCGTTCGTTTCCTACGTCTCCAAGCAACCTGGCTATTACTTCTTTTTGGTCTGGATTGCTTTGCTCTAGCATATCTATCAGATTCTCGATCGTTTCTATGTCTGCCCTTTCGCCTATCTCCTTTGCAGCTTCTTCTCTTACCCATCTGTTCTCATCTGTAAGCAGAGAAAGGAGTCGGGCAGGTTCCGCCTCGATCTCGGCTAATGCCAGGACGGCGTTAAATCTAACAAGGTAATTTCCATCCTCGAGGAGCTTCGTAAGAGGTTCGGATGCCCTGGGATCTCCAACAGCGCCCAAGGCTCGGGCCGCGGCCGCCCGGACGTTGTCTTCCGGATCTTCGAGCGTCTCGATGAGTGGTTCCACGGCCGAGGTGTCGGCGATTTCTCCCAGGGTCATAGTCACCCAACCACGGACCACTGGATCAGGGGCTGTAAGTTCAGCGATTAGCGGTACTACGGCCGGTTCCCCTATCTTGGCCAGACCCTGAACCGCGAGGCTGCATACTTTGATGTCGTAAGATCTGAAAGCTTTAATAAGATATCCGGTAGACCTTGCGTCACCGATCTCGGCCAGAGCTGTGAATGCAGGAAGATTTATATTCCAGATACCCCAGTAGGGTTCTCTCAAGGCTTCCAAGGCTTCTCGCAATTCGTCCACAGCCACACATAACTCGTTAATGGCCATTACAGCAATTTCCAGGGAATCGGGTTTCGCTTCCGAAAGGACGGCCAACAGCGGTTCCACTGCAGGTTTTCCTATCTTGACCAGAGCTTGTTCTGCATTCTGTTGAACACCCCAGTCATAATCTCCCAGGGCCTTGATTAACTCAGGGATTGCTCTTGCATCCGCTATTTCACCCAGGGACCAGACCGCTGCCCCTCGTACGTATTCAGATTCATCCCACACGATGTCTAATAAACGTTCAACAGCTTGCGGGTCTCCTATCGTCCCCAAAGCGCCTGCAGCATTCTCACGCATCTCAGCCTCCTCGTCCGACAGGCAGTTTATCAAAGCTTCCGCCGACTCGGGATCTCCGATTTCACCCAAAGCCTCAGCCGCCGTGCATCTTACGTTCAGGTCCTCGTCTTGTAAGGCTTCAATCAAAGCCGGTACCGCTCTCGAATCACTTAGTTGTCCAAGCTTGTAGGCCGCTTGCCCTCGCATAACTGCATTCTCATGCTTAAGCATGACGATTAAGCTGTCAACATCATTGGTTGAAGCTTCATCCTGGGCGAATAAACCGCAAGGAGCCAAAGTTAAAAAAACTAACCAAGTCAGGGTGAATTTTATATCCTTAAACATATACGCCTCCTTATCTTGTTACCATAAACTGGACGAATATAGAACCTTAAAGTAAACCTAGTTTTACAAGTTCAGTAATAACCTAAATGTTCTTGCCTTCCGGTAGCACTTGCATACGTGAGAACCTGGAAGACGGTGGGCAAGCTGTAGCAGCTGGCTTATTCAGCGTTTCGCAGGAAGTCTTTCTTGTTTATCTTCCACCAGTCTGACCACTTCTGGTAGCTTTCACCGAAGCTGCGAGCGGTGATTTCTTCAAGTGCGTAGGAAATCGCCCAGCGTCCATCTTCATCTTCATCCTTTAAGGCGGCAATAAGCGGCTCAACAGCAGCCTGGTCGCCTATCCTGCCAAGAGCCGAGATCGCATTATATCTCGTGAAGGGTTCTTTGTCTTCGAGGAGTTTGATCAAGGGTTGCGCTGCACGAGGATCTGCAAATTCTTCCAAGGCGCTTGCAGCAGCTCCCCTTATGTCGGCGCTTTCGTCTTCCAATGCTGCGATCAAGGGTTCCACTGCCTTGAGATCACCCAGCATGCTGAGTGCGTATGCGGCGCTGTACCTTACATTGGATGCTTCCTCTTTGTCTGATAGTACCTCGATCAAAGGATCTACTGGTTTAATATCCCCTAGCTCCCCAAGAGCGCTGGCTGCCTCGGCGCGAACGATCTCCGAGGCATCCTTCAAGGCCTTAATCAGGGGGTCTGCGGCCCTTTTGTCTCCCAGATAGCCCAAGGCTTCTGCTGCAGACTCCTTTTCGTATTCGTCACCTTCGGTGAGCATCTTGACTAAAGGCTCAAATGCTCGTTTGTCGCCAATCCGGGCAAGCGCAGATGCGGCTGCCCAGCTCACGTAAGAAGACTCATCGGAAAGAAGCCCGATCAAAGGTTCTACAGCCCGATAATCACCCATATCGCCGAGCGCATAGATTGCTGCGGTTCTAACTCCTTCGTCTTCATCTGACAGGGCCTCGATCAATGGTTCGGTAAACTTGACGTCCTTATCTTCCATAAGGGCTTCTATAGCCGCGGTTCGGATGGTAGGGTTTTCGTCCTTAAGGTGTTTGAGAAGTTTGCCTGAGACGTTTTCCTGTGGGTAAGCCGTGAAAGGGACCAAGAAAAAAGCGATTAGGCCCACAATAAACGTGACCTTTCTTGAAACGATACTCATTTATACCTCCTTGCTTGCCGAATAATACGCGGAAAACATGTGTTGTCAACCCGTAACACACACGTAACACCTCCCCGCGTCCCCCTAACGCCACGATTTACCAGGAGGATAATTGGTATACTGACAATAGGTCTTTATACTATCGAGACGATCTGTTCCGTTCCATGGGCAAAAGCAGGAAGAAGTACGCGGCTGAGGAAAGGATGTATGCGGCAAGGGTGAAGTTGAACGGCCAGAAGTAGCCGAGTTTCTCGATGAGAGCGCCGCCAAGGTTCGCGCTCACGCCCCACGAGGCAAGCCAGGCGACGGTCATGATGCCGGACATCAAAGGATGATCGTGCTCGTGGGTCTGCTCCAAGGAGAAGTTCGTAACCAGGGGCTGAGCCATGTTCATGAGCGTCCCGCGCACCAGGAACGCGGCGATGGAGAGCCAGACGTTCACCGCGATAGAAAGGATGAAGAGGAACGGCACCGACAGAAGCTGGAAAACGATGACAGTCTTTATTCGTCCCCAACGCGAGGCGATGTAGGGCGCCACAAGGGTCCCCGCGATCATGAGAACCTGAACCACCGAGAAGAGCACCCCGAGCCCGGTCGGGGTGAGCGAGAACTTATCGCGGAAGTAGAGATTGAGGAAGGGGATTGTGAGCCCGGCGCCCAGTCCCACAAGGACGTGCGGGAAGGAGAGGAGCAGGATTTTTCCCCAGGGCGTCTTTACGTGAAAGAAGTGTCCGGTGTGGTTTTCAACGACGCGTTCGGTTTTGATGAAAAATATCGGCACGACTGCGAGGAAGGTTATGGCCACGTGCACGAGGAGGGACAATTTGTAGCCCTGCTCCAGTGAATAGCCGTAGCGGGCGAGGATATCGGGCAGGCCGCCTGCGAGGAGATTGCCGAATATGCCTGACACGAGCCCCAGAGCGAAGTTTATGCTAAATAGGAAGGGTCGGTGTTCGTATGTAGTGCCTTTCATTATCATGGGCCCGCCAATGACCCCGGAGAATGAGCCCATGAGTCCCACGATTATCATGCCTGCGGCTATCCATGTGGCCTGTGGGAAGTATACGACGAGCAGGGCCCCAAGAGCGGCGAGGGCGCTTGAAACGAGCATCACCGGCTTGAGCCTCCAGCGCCTCATGAGGAAAGCCGCAGGGATGGTTACTATCATCGTCGCAAGGGTCCGGACAGAGAGGAAGGTGCCGATGATGCCCTCTCCATAGCCAAGCGCCTTGAGATAGAGGTTCAAAATAAGCCCGAATCCGGTAAACCCGAAACCCAGAAAGAACCCGCTCAGGATAAGGAGTTTTACGTCCCTGGAGGTGTCCAGGAACGCCTTTAATCCCTTGAATTTCACTTACTAACCCCTGACCCGCGGACAATCATATTAGATTATATCCAGGTTTTTGAATCAGGTCAATTGAGCGTATGTATAAGTGTAGCTGGTTTGGTCAGAGGTATCCTAAAGAATAACGACCCAGGGGTGGTCGGAACGCTCAATCTCCACCGTAACCGCGTCTGTAAGTTTCACCCCGGGCTGTGATTTGGCACGCTCCGCGAACTTGGGGTCCCGGAACGTCGTACGGCAGACATACGGAGGCTTCATCTTGTAGGGCTTAATCTTTCCAATCTTGCTCATGGCGCGTTTTGCTGCGTCACGAATCACCTCGCGGGCCTTTTCAGGCGCTAATGTAATTGCCGGTGCAACCTTGAACACAGGAACCGGATCAGCAGACAGTCCTTCCTTGACCACTGCGGTTTCGACTTCGGGCACAATCTCTTTTGCTTCCTCGGCTGCCGCCCTATCCCCTGCGATAAAGACAAACGGCACGTCATATGAACCGGCAAGGTAGGCGTTCATCCATATCTCGCCCACAGGCATCCCGTTCACGCTGCACTCCGCAATATTCGGGGTAAAGCTGTGGGCAAGCACTGCCTTTGATGTTCCGGCCATCGCGTGCAGGCCCAGTTGAAACAGTGCGTCAAAACTATCATCCAATCCTTGAGGCCCTCCGTCCCCCGATCCCATAACCAGTCTGCAAGCCGGATGAACGAGCTCCACGTCCAGTCCTGCCGGGAAGTTGCAGTGGCCGTCCCAGGCTCGGATCTCGGTTGCTCCGCCCTCGAGCGCTCCTTCCGCTAATGCGTTGAGTTCCAGGGTAGCCATCTTACGTGCCTGGATGTAGTAAGGTCCTTCCAGCCCACATTGCCTTCGCATGTCCACCACCCCGGCCGTCCCCTCAAGATCACAAACGACAAAGATTTTCATTATCGTGCTCCTTTTCTTGCTGGAAGCAAGAAAAGATCGCATTCATGCATAAAATAGATGTTCATCACATTCTCCGTGTTATTAATTATCCTTCATGAAGTATTTGGGGATAGGATTACGGCAAAGGTGCAGCGCTCGTCTCCCTTCATTACCGATTTGAGTAGTTTGATCTGGACTTCTCTTTCGAGGATGAACTCCCAGATGCCCTTGTACCAGCCTCCGCCGCAAAAGCAGTAGGTAGGGTCCATAGGAACTTCACCTTTCCCTGCCAGCGGACAGTGGCAGTACGCTTTTCTTTTTTCCTCAGGTGTCGCCGCTTTCTCGAACTCCTCAGGAAACCTCGGATTCTTGGTTTCGTAGATTACGTTGTTTTCAACATATGGCCGTGCGTACTTGTAGGTATCGGCACACATCTCGTCGATGACCGCCTCGATGGAGCCGGTATCGGCGTATATCTGCCTGAGTTTCAGCAAAGGCTCTTCACCGAACTCCTCGGTGAAGACGCACGAGCGCTCAACCATTATTCGCTCCCGAACCTTCAGGTCCGGAACCAACTCTCGAAAACGTTCCATCGCTTGAAGCGACCATTCCGCGCGTTGTTCTGGTGTTGCTTGTGCCAGAATCCCCTCTCCAGCCAAGACCTTCTCGCTTATCCCTTGACCCGTGTGCTCTTCGATTAACCTGGTCCACTTTTGGATCTTGTCTTCCAGCCAACCCATAATTTAGGGCTCCTTTCCGCGCCTGCGGCGCGTAAAGATCGTGACCTCGATCGTCATATTTCCACCTAAACTTATTAGAGTTTTGCCGGTTGTCAAGTTTTTTCGCTTCGGATAATCGGGGCGATTGAAAAAAATTTCAACCGCGGTCAAAATGGGATACCGAATTAAAAAATATGTTAATTTCTTTAATTCGGCGGTGCTTCACTGAGCTAAGGAATATATTTGTGTAGGGTCTTGTATAGTTAAATAACGAGGAAATACTGAGCAATGTGTTGTCACTCAGTGTATTCAGCGGATTTGACCTTACAAGAAATCAGGAGAATTTTCTTGGAAGCAAAATACGGCAAATATGTACGGTGTGATCATTGTAATTCTGATCGAATATACATACAAGACAAGGGAAAAAACGTCTACAGATGCAGGCGTTGTTGGGAAATTTTCTCTCTAACCGGTAACACCTACCTTCATCGCAGCCGGTCATCGTTGAGGTTTTGGTATGAGATTCTCTGGTGTTTTGTGTTATCTCATTCTGCAAACAAGGCGCACAAGTTGTTAGGGACCACTCGGCATCAACAGATACTTTTCCCTTACCATACGATAAGGAGAGCGTTGGTAAACTACAGCGATGTTACTTGGGAGAAGGAGAAGGGAGTTTATGAAGCTGACGAGGCGTTGTATGGCGGCAAGTGGGAGAATCTAAGGAAGCGTGCCAAGGCGTTGTTGTGTGAGCAAAGTCAAAACAAGCGTGGCAGGGGCGCAAAGGAGCGTAAACAGCCGGTTTTCGGTATCTACAAGCGCAACGGTGGGAAGGTATATCTAAGATTGATTGACGACTTTGAAGCCGACACATTGGAGGCGATTATTGCCAAGATTGCAGACAAGGAAAGTGAGATATTTTCAGATGCCTGGAAGGGATACAACGGATTGGTAGGTTTAGGATATGCCCACAGTCGCGTAGCTCACGGTAAAGGAGAATATGTTTCAGGTAAGGTTCACGTCAACGGAATGGAGGGTTTTTGGGGTTTGTCGAAAACGAACATGAATACCTATAAGGGTATCAGAAAGAGGAACTGGGAATATTACTTAAAGGAGATGGAATTCAGATACAACTACAGAGGGTTGACTTTTGCCCAGCAGGTGAATAAACTAGTAGAAATACTTATGAGGAAGCCAAATTATGCTTAGAAGTTCGATACTAAACTATACAAGACCCTTGTGTAAAAAAGGGCGGGTACATGGTGTTGTCCATTCCGGAAGTTAGCCTACGGTGTAACTTCTGTCAATCGCATCTTTACATAAATGTAAGAGCGTAATTTAATGAGCACTACCTTTTCGGTCGCCATTGCTCTATCGTAGAAGTAGCGGATTGAGTATACCCCTGGTGAGTAATCACTTGTTCCGAGTTAGGTGATTTGTCCGGATAGTGAAGATAAGAGGACCTCTCTAACTTTGCACTCGGATGGGTCGAATACCTCGTCATAGAAATTTTTGGGGGATATTGAAAAAAACACAGAAGGTGGGTAGAATCAATACCGTTTATGGAATAATGATTTTTACGCTCTTATCGTACTGACGTAAGCGATTCCTTTATGGTTTTCAATAATCTTATAGGCACGGGAGGCATCGAAGGTCAAAATAAAAGCATGATGGACAGATAGAATCGCCTCTTGAAGTTTATCATTCCCTTCTCCGTCGAAAGGAAATACTTTAAGGCCTAGTTCCTTAGCTTGCCTCATAGAAATATGCCGTGCATGAGATTTTGTAAGAGAATGATCAGCGAGTTCCGATACTATTCTATCCGCTTTTGAAGAAGCATCCTTATCATCCCTGAACATTCCTGTAATCAACCAATCCCTAACCATTTCTCTTGACCAGTCAATAGCTTTTTGGCACTCACCTATAAGTGTAGGGTGGTAATGGGCTAAAATTGGCTGCCATAATCTAAAACTTATCTCATTAGCAAGTATT
The DNA here is from genome assembly GCA_016934635.1 of Caldifarciminota bacterium. Classification (GTDB taxonomy): domain Bacteria; phylum Hydrothermota; class Tepidihabitantia; order B3-TA06; family B3-TA06; genus WJJO01. The sequence goes on along the minus strand of JAFGSK010000088.1, from coordinate 26,485 downwards.
TCTTGTCGTGCTTTATTGAATTCTTCAATAACACCATGAGCTGCAAGCCCTAAAATCTGAGGGTCTATTGGTCCTAGATTTGAGTGTTTCCCCATAAGTACTTTCCCGCATGCACATGCTATCATTGTTCCACCTGACATGGCAATTTGAGGTATTATTGCTCTGATATTCGTATCAAACATAGATCGAAGATAATCAACAAGTGATTCTGTTGCTGCTGCTTCACCACCAGGTGTATGTAGTAATAAATCTAATCCTTTCTCTCTTTCAAGCTTGTGACAACATGTCATCAAGCCATTCTTATCTTTATCATGAATTCCAAAATCTATTTCACCCCCTTTAGTTGATCCACTTTTCTGAAGCCAACCAGAGTAGTAAGCGATAACATTCCTCCCTGTCAGATTTTGTAGCTTTCTTAAGTATTTACGACGAATAATATCATGGGTTCCACCGACAGATTTTATTTCGTCAAGTATCTGTTTCCAATTCGGCATTGTTATTCTTCTGGTGTATAAGGTTCTGTGGAATCGGATAAACTAGTTACCCAGCATTCCGAGGTTGATTCATCCTCTTGTAATACTGATCCCTGCGACAGGATTCCCCTCCTTTTCTCTTCAGTGTCAAGCTCCATCTTCCTAAACATCTCTTCAATCTCGTGCATCCGTTCAGGGCTTGGATAGAACTCTGTACCCCTATCCTCTTTTTGTTTGTCGCCTGTCTTTGACATTACCTGCCTCCTTTATCAACTTAAGTATAGTTTATAACTGGGATTTGTCAAGGGTAGTAAGTGCCCCACCTTTCAAAGATGGAGCACTCACAATGTTTATTCCTCATTTTTCCCCTTCCGGCAGTCCGAAGGTTCGGGCGATGAAGCTCTCAGGCACCTTGTAGCCGATCTCCGAAAGAGTCTTTAAGGTCTGGGCGAACTCAGGTGTCCCCCTTGCAGGCAGGTAGTCTATCACGAATTGGGGAGCCTGGGTGTCGGGTCCGTAGTTGAAGTCGGTTATCCATCTTAGGAGGGTCGAGTTGAGGGTGGTTTGCAGGAGCCGGGCGTCCGCGGCGATTATCTCCTGGCGCACCTCTTGGTGGGTCCGAGACGCCGCGTAGGAACCCACCTTGCCTACATCCTGAGTCAGGGTGCCGCCCAGTACGGTCTTTGATATCTCGGCGTTACAGAAGTCCAGAAGCTCGCGGAAGAAACTGCCCTTTTCGCCTACCTGAATCGATTCGAGCTCCACCTGGGTGTCTTGAGGTACGGCTGCGACCGAGTCCTGCTGCAGGTTCTGTAAAGCCCTGACAAGATTTCGTACGTCGGCGTCGGTAAAATGCGCGGGATAGCGGCCGATCACACTTGGGATGCCGAACTTTTCGGCCAGTACCATCCAGAACGAGGAGGCGTGTTTCTTGAAATACCAAGGCCAGTACAGGCTGAGGAGCAAAGGAGATGCGTAGGGCACGTCGTCCTGCGGTTCGTGCCGGTGGCAGATGAATTTTCGGTCCGGTAGATTACGAGCCTGGCCGTCCTCGGAGTCGATAAGTCTCAGTTTACCGTCGGTATCCAACAGAAAACGTTCTGCCCTTCGGGTTCTGAGGGCGTCTACCCTGATCCCGTCCGGATCGATGCGCCACATGATCTCGGCTACGCTATGACCGTAAGGTATTGCCTTAAGTAGATGCGCCAGGGCATGCTCGAAGTTGGGTATTCCGGCAAGAGTTTTCTTTACGAAATCTCTGACTTTCCGGGCGTTTTCGGAATCATCGGCAGCAACGACCTCCCATGGCCTTCCGGCCACTCCTGCCCGACGAGAGCGGAAGGTGCTCTGGATATGGGGATCGTGCATCATCTCCCCAAAAACGTCCCACAGGCCTTGCCCCTGGTGGCGCTCAAGGAAGCTCGGGGTCGTACAGGGCATTCTATCCAGAATGCTGCCTATCCAGGAGTAAGTGCCGGTCGAGGCGCTAACCTCTTTCTGTATCGGTTTCATCTGATCTCCTGCTTAATTCCCGCATCCCGAGGCAAAGGGATCGGGATGCATTTATACGTTTGGTAAGGACAAAACATATTCTTCGAGCTTGGCTGGGTCGATCCAGTAAGATTTCCCCGAAAGTTCAGCCGGCAGCATACGTTTGTGAATGAGACGGAGCACGGTCGAAGTGGAGCAGTCCAGAATACGGCTGACCTCGCGTACCGAAAGTCTCGAACGCATTTTCTCTCTTCTGACCAGAAGCTCCTCTACATCGTCGGCCTTGACCCGCAGGTTGCCTTTGAACTTCACGGCCTTGACCCGACCCTCGTAGATTGCGCCGTAAAGGGAAAAAGGGTGGCAACCCAAGGCGAGTGCGGCTTCACGAATCTTTAAAAGATGCATGTACTCACCTCGCTGGCTCGTCTCGAGGCAAGGTATCTTGACCTCGTGAGAATGACGAAGATTCACAAGGCAGCTTCACAAGCTCTTTGGCCGCATTGCCCCTGGTGGTTAGAGCGTCGATCAGGATCGCGTAGTTCTTCAAATGCAGGATCTCTTCTTCCAGTTCAACTGCACGAGCCTTTAGTATACTGAGGTCGGAATAGGCATCGCTGAACTTGCGAAAACACAGTCCATAACCTGAAACAAACGCAGCTCCGGCTGAGGCCAGGATCAGAAGCAGCGCGGATAAGATGAAGGATATTCGCACGAAGACAGGCTGTCCTTTAGGCATGGTTTCATCCCTTCTTGTTAAGGCTTCGGGCAGCTTTCCACAATCCTGCCGCGATACCTCCTGAGAATAGGCCTTGTACCAGGGCAACCACAAGCGGCATCGCCTGACCTATCACACCCAGTTTAAGGAACAGAAGTTCTGCAAGATAGGTCAGCGCTCCAAGGGCTGTACCTACGATAAGAGCAAGTAACGTATTTAACCAGCCCTTGGTTCCAAGCCAGACTTTAAGTTTGGCTACTATAGCTGCAACTATAACGCTTCCAAGAAGCGTCATCCCGAAAAGATTGATTGTGAGTTCTTCACCCCACATCTTTCCTCCTTTGTTTTTTTATCTTCTTTATTCATGCGACCGATGCCCAGAAGTGAAAGTCGAAAATCTGCAAGACGCTCCGCAAACCACAGGATCATCTCCTGGAGCTCAAGGCTCTGGTGTACGCGCCGCCTGGCGGCCTCAGGAAGGCTCTCTTGCCAGGTCTGGAAACGTTCGGTCATCGAGTCGAGATCCAAGAGAAACTCGAGAAGCCCCCGGCTGAGATAATCCTCAATCGAATAATCGAGATGTTCCTTTCGATCGTCTGAAGCCGGAACCAGGCTCGATCTAGCAGGGCTTGGTAGCACGCTAGGTTTAACATCCCGTTGTCTCTTTGTTTCGTATATTTCCCTTCCGTGTACTTGGATGCAGAGCATACGATTCTCGTTCCAGCGCATCAATCGCTCGGTATATGGAAGCGAGGCAAAGCAGTCGTGGCATTCAGCCGGGGCGATAACCCGATTGAGTCTGGTGCAGTAGAAGCTTTGTCTTTTTATTTCACCGTCCAGGATTCTGCGCTCTGTTGCAAGATCTGCTAGAACATCTGCCACGCTGCGTTCCTTCATTACCCCTTCTTTCTCGGTACTGCGTAGAAGACTTCTCGTCTCAACCGTTTTACACCAAGACTGCGCAGGGTTGCATCGTCCAACCTGCGCAGAGCCTGTCGGTCGATTTCCTGACGAAGACGGATACAGTCACCTAATCCTCGCTCGGCAAGCCTGCGCATAGTAACCTCAGGGCGATTTATCTCGAGATGATCAGTGAACCTCAAACCTATCCTGCCGGAAGGCAGGGTACGGGAGCGAATGCCCTCAGGATTCTCATCATCTTTACAGCGAAAGAATCGCTCGATCTCCTGCCTGAGGACGCCCGCCTCAGACAGGAGTCCTGAGCTTTCTTCCCCCAACCTCTGTTCAATAATCTCGATTCGCTCGTCGGCTCTTTCTCTCAAAAGCCCCAGCCTCTCGTGGATGCGTGCCAGTCGAGCGAGTATCCTGTCCGCATCGCGCCAGGAATTTATCTCTGTTTCTATACTTACACTCATCTTTCCCCCCTTGACATCCAAGGGTTTGTCAGTAAAATCATCCAAATGGGTTCACACATTATTGGAATTATAATCCAATTGGGTGTAATGTCAAGACTACCGATGTTTAATTGCACTCTTTTGGGTGATTTGTTCGCTTTTCCACAACCGATTGGGGACAATTATGGATCAATTTGACGAAGCTGAACAAAGCTCGGATGAGTTGGTGGGCCAGCGTATCCGTGCGGCCCGCCGGGAACGCGGGCTCAACCAGGATGAGTTAAGCCTTAAGCTGGGGATACACCGCAACTCTCTGGTTCGCTATGAACGAGGGGAACGACGAATCGACGTGAACCTCCTTTACAGGATAGCCGAAGCGCTCGAGGTTTCCCTTCACTGGCTGGTTACCGGAGAGGGTGAGATGGAGAAGCTCCCTGACGTGCCTGACTCGGAGCGTCTTCCGGTGCGGTGGATACCGGTTCTCGGTTCGGTTCCGGCAGGCTTTCCACGCTATTCAAATGAGGTAGTACTCGAATACATGCCGGTACAGGAGGCAAGTGCCCGTCACATTCAGACCTTTGCCTTGATTGTTCACGGGGATTCGATGGAGCCAAGGCTCTCCGAGGGCGACCGTGTCATCGTCTGCCCGGACCCTTCACCGCCTAACCGCGCTATCGTAGTGGCGCTAATCGACGGCGAAACTACCATCAAGGAGCTTAAGATAAACAACCAGAAGGACGTAAGCGTTCACATCCTTGTTCCAGCCAACCCTAATTACCCGCCGCACATACTGGGCGGCTCGGACCGGATTATCGGCAGGGTAGTGGCGGTGCAAAAGATGCTTGAGTAAATTACCCCAAGAGGATACTTCGTCTCCACTTGGGGACCCCGAAATTTGAACCCACGATCTCGTTGTGTGACAATCTAGCTGTGTGACATCGCGGGATCCCGAAAGAAGGGGAGAATCTCGAAAGAACCATAAATTGACTTATGTAGCAAGCCTTCACGGATTAAAGTTAAGGCTTGATCCTCAAGGTATACGCATCTTACCTTGACTTGTTGAACTCTCCTCCGTAGTGAATTTTGATACACTGAGGTATTCTGCGGTAAGCCGTCGGCTGTCAGCGGTGAGCGATCGGCGGTGTTCGGCCAGTCCTCCTGCGGGGTCCCCGCTGCTTTACGTAGTAAAGTCGTGGGGCGCTTACTCTTCCCGCCTCAGCGCGATATGTACGGGTTCGGAATCAGCGTCTCCCGTGCAGCGCAAGGCAAGGGGCTTGAAATCCTTTGGTACGAGGAAGGGAACCGAGTACTCGACGAACCTGCCCGACTTAATTATCACAGCCGAGGTATTGATGCCGTTGGTCGCGCCGAATCGAAACTCGTCCGGCTGACAGCCTTTTCCTGAAGCGTCAACCAGGCTGACCTGTTTAGCGTAATCTACCATACTTTGTGCCTTTTGATCGGGCATCACCTGTAACCTGATAACCACGAAATGGTTGCCTTTGGTTGCTTTCTCTGTAGCTTCCCCGAAAGGAATGCTGTCCTCTACGCTAACCTTGATTATCCTGAAGAGCAGGGGAGTGCTTTCCGCCCATTCACCGAACGCAGAAATTGTATGGGGTTCAGGTGGAGAAAAGCTGATTTCATGATCCGCAGCACCACCACAACTGGCAGTCGAAAGGAGACTTGCCAGAAGGTAAAGCATGAATGGGAGATTGTATCTTCTACTCACCGAAAAGAACCTTCCATATCCCGGCTTCCCGGATAAGTTTCGTTTCCTCATCTATTACCGTTCGATTGAACCGCTGCTTGCGTATCTCCTCGGTCATGCGTTTGTTGTACCACTCGGCAATCTTAGCAGTATCCTGCTTGGTTTTCTTTTCTATATTCTTTTCTACCGCTTCCTCGTTCAGACTCTCTTTAATAGCATCCAGATCAGGCACGTGGAAAGAAATCACAACCCATGCTTGTTTGCCTCGTTGTTTAATATCTTCAATGACGAAATCGGCTTCTTTTCTCCATGCTTTTCTGAGCTTGACATCGTCGGTAAAGTTGACGAATCCTAAAGATTCCTCGAATTCGGTTCTTGAAAACCTGACCCTGCTTTCCCGTGAAAGTATCCTGTATGCCGTGTCGTAATCCCCTTCGAGGATCGCCCGCCAGTAAAGCGAGGCAGATTCTCTGATAGCGTCCGTCTCATCTACACACGAGACGCATGAAGCTAAGATCACCAACCCCAAAGTCATTGATATTTTTCTCATTTCATCCTCCACTGTTCTTTCCCATGACTATAATCACTCAAACGGGTAAAGCAACCCTTTTTGGCTGGTTTTATCTGGTAAACACGATTCGCCACTCGTCTTCTTCCTTGATAAGCCGCGTGTTCTCCGCTATCTTGACAACAGGCACTGTTCCTTCCCTCAAGGCCTCGGTCATGGCCCTTAAGACGAAGCGGCCCTTCTCTCCTTCTTCAAGACCGAGACTCTCGGCCTCTGCCACTGCATCGTCCGGGAACCACTTCGGGTCAGGCTGTGTTAAAACTAGGGAGACGACTGCGGTCTTGGTCTTCCGATCAAAGGTCGCCGATTGAATCTGGATTTCGGTAAGCGGGTAGTATACCTCCCAATAATCCCTGACCTCCTTAATACTTGATGGGTACAAACCCACCTTCCGGGCATAATCAGGAAAGACTATGAATCCTTGACTCTCGGAATCAAGCATCTCGTAAGCCGCCCGGGTTTGTCCCCGGAAGAGAGCATCCCAGTAGTTTCTGGCCGTCTCTTTTATCACAGGAACCTCATCGGTCTTCTTGCATTGACTGGATGCCAGGACCAGTAATCCCAAACCCAGAAAGATGCTCAAACTTCGATTCATCTCTTGCCTCCGGTTTTATTCAAAAATGAGATACCAACCAAACCATTCCCAGTGAAGTCTGAGGCTTAAATGATAAGCCATAGTCATGTATCGATGTTCACGTAAGGCCTTGGCTTGCTCACGATACATCCATTCCTTACGGGCAAGCGAATCGGAAGTAGGAAAAAGCGAATCTGCCTTCAGACCCAGATTCTTCACCAGGGTGGGCATGTGGGGGTAAGTGATAATTATGTCAGTCTCTGCAGTATCATCGGTTATCTTCACAGGCCCCATGCTGAGGTTGCACAATGCAGAGTATTCTGACCAGAAGCTATCCTTTGCCGGCGAAGTATCCAGGCCAAAAGCCATCTGTTCGGCGTAATCATCCAGTTTCGTCGTCTTCCTGCTTTGTCTTGTCAACATCGAGTAGGCCTCTCGTGGTTTGCCTTCAAACAGAGCCTGCCAGTAATCCTCGAGCATCGTTTTTACGCCTTCCGCGTCCTTGCTGGCGCAACCCGAAAAAGCTGTACCCAGAGCGAGTGCGGCAAAAAGGATGTAACGCGACAAACCTTTCATGATCCTAAGAATACTTGCGGAGTTTGTCTTCGTCAAGGGAACTTAAAGGATGAATCGACCGATCCAAATAACTTTTAATTGACATCTTACGATCTCTGGGTTTGAAAGGCTGGACGTAATAACTTTACCGCAGCTGTACCCCTATGACGAAACCAGGCCAAATCTTCAGATTATCGTTATCAACCAGGGTAAAATCGTAGAAGGATGGGGTTTGGTCTGGGTAACTATCGGATGTGAATATGTTCACAGTCGGGCCTGCGAAAACGGCGAAGTCTGGCGGGAAGAGCCATCCTGCAGAAATCTGGATCTTGAAGAAGTTAAGCATCTCAAATTCCGCGCCTTCAGACATGGCGTTTACGGCGTTGGCCATGTAGCCGATCCCGTCTATGTCTACAAAGAAGAGATCGTAGTAGATGTGGCCCCCGAAACCGACACCAGGCATCCACCAGATATCGTCTCCCAGTGGTTGAGCTGCGAATGAAAGGATGGAATGGAAAGACTGGGATCCCATCTTGACTCCCAGACCCGGAAGGGAACTCTCACCTATCCACAGGTCGATGTGGAATTGTCCGCGTTTTGAGAAATTGAATATGCCTACGGTAGGCCCGATAACCTCGTTGGAGAAGTTAAAGAAACCAACCTGAGCGCCCTGGACGTCGTTGGCGATGTTGACCAATCCCACCTGCGCGCCTACAACGTCTCCTGAGATGTTAACCAGGGCAAGCTGACCTCCGGTATGCCAACCTGAGTAATTGAAAGCGCCGGCAATCTGTATCGCATTCGCGTCCAGGCCCACGTAGTTTGCTCCTACAGTCATCTGGAGACCTGTAACAGACCCATTCTCCATGTTCAGTAAGCTTCCCAGTTCAAAGCCCTTAAGACCGCCGGAGTAACCGCCCAAAAGGTTCAAGGAAAAGTTGTGGACGGTGTTTTCGGCCTGTGATCCCGAAGTGGATACATAAGGTACCAGTGATATGCATACTGCCCGGTGTCGATAACCCTCCTGGGCATTGACAAAAGATGGTATGCCAACTAGGGCTATCACAAGGACGGCTAAAAGCACTTTTCGCATCATACAATTCCTCCTATTCAACACATTCATAGCTTTCTTTTTAACATAGATAGTCTACTCTGAAACCCTCAGGTTGTCAACGCCCCCTGTAACACACTTCCACTTGCCTTCGATCTCTTTGATAAATAACGATTGTTTCCAACCGGAATCAAAATCTAGACTCCTTTTTCATGAAATTAAAAAAACAAGTCTTTTATTCCTTCAATCTGCCTTTTCCCGCGATCTTTTAGAACCTTCGGTTCGCAAGCATGGCCTTCTAGGCCGCAAGTGTCCCGGAAGGGGAAAAGGAGCGTATTTGAATTGTCAATCTTCTATTGCATCATTCACATAACCCATCATAATTGTCTCGTAATCAATAGTGAGTGAAAGGAGGTTTACAATCAATATCAACACATCAACACCTCTCGATGAGCTGGGATTTGCAACCCAGGATTATCCTTGGGATCTCGGGCAAGCCATGGAAAGACTTAAACAAGCTTTGGGCTTGCAAGCCCTTGCCGCATACTGCTTGTGGGTCGATCCTTTGGCCGACCCTGGCTCAGCAGAGTTCAATCCGGATGATGCATACCGCTTCCTGGTGGTCGATCTGGTAGAAGGCGAACCAAAGGTCGTTCCTCTAGCACTGAAGGCGGCTGCCGATGTCCTTAAGGAGATCGATGAACGGGTCAGGGAGAAGGTAGGAGACACACTTGCTTTTCTTCAAGAACGCCTGAGGCGTGAGAGTCAAGCAGGTAAAGAATCCCTGAATCAGGACACCGGACAACATGTGCAAGAACAAGCCGAAGACGGTAAAGAGGACACCTCGCAAACTCATCCTGTCGACGACGGGAACGGTGAAGAAAACGAAGCCAAGTTAGAGGAAGCACGGCTGCTTGTTGACCGACTGGTGCGCGAGGGTAGGTTGCTTAGAGCCTGGGACCCAGATGCCCTGACGCAGTTCATTGCAGAACTTCCCACTGAACCGAGGATCACAGGCCAAGGCGTTGCCTCGATCTCTTCGAAGGCGTTTTTCTTAAGACTCGTTGAATCTCTTCCTTGCCTGGTTCCTTTATCCGAGTTTGCTACTCCTTCTGTCCGGGAAGACACCTCTTTTGAAACCCTGGGACGCAGGATAGCCCAGAGTATAGGGAACTCAACCTGAATCCCGAGATGATTCAGGTAAACATCAAAAACCCGAGAATGATATCGGGGGACCCCTTCCTCTTCAAAAAGAAGATGCGGGGCTGGAATTTGGAGGTTTTTAATGCCTGAAAGCTACGGGATAACCGAAGAGAATCTGGCTGCCCAGGATTTCTTGGCAGGCAATCACCCGGTGGTAATCATCCCTGTTGTGATAGAGGATACCGTCGGTGTCCTAACCGCTGGCCGGGTTCTGGGCCGTAACAGCACGGATTACAAGTACTACGACTGGGATCCGGACGCCTCGGACGGCACCGAGGTCGCAAGGGCAATCCTAGCTAAAGACGTTGCAGACGAGACAGGTGACGTTAGCGCCATTGCCTGGATTCACGGCGAGTTTCGCAAGAATGCCCTTGGGTGGGGAACCACTGACCCTGTAAAGATAGCCAAGGGTATGCGCGACCTCCAGGCCTCAGGGATATACGTAAAGGCCGATCAAACATAGGAGGTTTAAATGGCAGATTTACTACACTGGAGAACCTTAACCACGGCCATAAACGAGATACCGGCCGTTGGATCATTCCTTTTGGATCATGTTTTCAAGACCAAGGTTCAGGCGCTTGCCGAGGAGATAGACGTTGATCTGCTTGTAGGCGGTAAGAAACTGGCACCATTCGTTTCGCCGGTCGAAGGCGGTATAGTTGTAGATAAGCTTGCTCGCAAGATGCAGACCGTAAAGGCTCCAAGGCTTCGGCCAAAGAAGGTCATGGCCGCCAACGATCTACTGTCGGTGCGTGCACCCGGATCCGCGCTTTATCTCGGCCCTGGTGGAGCCGATGTGTATCTGGAACAGCGGGTTGCAACCGAACTGGCCGATCTCAAGAATATGATCGTCCGGACAACCGAGTGGATGGCTGCCCAGAGCCTTCTGGGTAAACTGACCGTGAACCAGGAGAATATAGCCTTCGAGATAGACTATCTTTTACCTTCTGAGCACAAACCTGTTCTAACCGGGACAGATCTCTGGTCCGACACCGCGAACTCCGATCCTGTTGCCGATATCCTTACCTGGAAACGACTTATCTCCCAGGCCACAGGTTACTCCCCTGACGTAGCCATCGCAGGCAAGGATGCGGTTGACGCGTTACTTGCCCATACCAAGGTCCGTGAGATGCTCAACTACCGAAACTTCCAAATCGGCGAGATAGCTGTGGGACGTTCCAACTACATTGGACGACTTGCAGGGGTGGACATCTACGAATACGACGGCATCTATATAGATACCTCGGGAACAAGTCAGAACTTCATTCCCGACACCGCATTCGTCATGATCGCATCTGAAGGTCCATTCAGGCTGCACTATGCCTTGGCCTATGACCTGGATAACCAGGTTGCGGTGGCCCAGCCCTTCTTCGCCAAGAGCTGGACCGAGGCAGATCCTTCGCTCCTGTGGCTCCTGGCTGAATCCCGGCCCTTGCCCGTACCCCATTGGCCAGAGTGTGTGGTTTACGCAACCGTGACGGCATAGGAGAAGAGATGACTAGGAGAGCTTCTCATAAATCTCTTAATTCACAAACCTTAACGGTGCGATTCATTCAACCGGTGAAGATGGGCGGGCGCTGGTACTCCCCGGGTGAGGAGGTGTCTTTATCTGATAGTATTGCCAGGGAGTTTCTTCAGCTCGGCCTTGTTGAGAAGCTTAACGACAAAACCCGGTCCGAATCGTCCGGTTCCAGCGAAGAAGGTGACTGATGAGATACCTGACGGTAAATGATGTTAAAGCCGCGGTTCCGAATGACATATTGGCCCGACTTACCGACGACGACACTTCTCATTCCATAACCGAAAAGGTCATAGACGATGCGAAGATCGAAGCGGCTATCCTTTGGGCGGAGGCCTATGTCGACGCCGTGTTGGCCAAGCGCTACGTCGTCCCTCTCGACCTTGAATCGATTGGCTCGGACGGCGCCCGGGACCTTATCAAGGAATCCTGCCTGCAGATGACCGTCTACCGGCTCTATTCACGTGTTGAGCAGGAAGGTGTGGTCAAGGACAAGCGCGAACTCGCTGACAGGACACTTGCGGCACTTGCCTCAGGCAAGATCGAGATACCAGGGGCACAGGAACGCGCCAGGGTCCGTATTCGATACCAGGCACCCGATCCCCGTTTCTCGGTAAACACAGGTGAGGAATAATCTCATGAGAAACTTATACTCTATTGCTAGTCCCGGAAACCTGCTTACTTCGGGGTCCCCGCGATATCGCGTAGCGAGATCGTGGGGTAAAAATTCGGGGTCCCCGCAAAGGAGTGTAGCTACTTTATGGGGTGAAAAATGAGTCTGCCCTACGGACCAATAATGCGCGGCATTGCAGTATCCTGGTGCTACGACAGGATTGAGCAGGGTTTGAGTACCTTGGAAAATCCATCCGAGGCTATGGTCTTTGCCGCTGGTTCGAGGGTTATCGGTCGGGAAAAGCTTGATCCACGAGTCGCGCTCCTGAGCCAGGGGCCGACGGCTGTTCTTCACGTGGGCTCGATCAAACTCTCCAATGCCGCCGGATATTGCGGACCCGAGGTCCTCTACGATAAGGGAACCATCGTTCACGAAGGAACCGGGACTGAGTCGGTCTCCCTTACGGGGAACCACGCAGGCAATAACAAGTTCGTTGTCGAGATAACTGCCTCGGGCACCGTAGGTACCGACGGGCAATATCAGCTTCTGAGCACCCCGTGGACAGGATCGGAATGGGGTGAAGAAGTCGAGGTTTCCTCGGGAGATATTCCAGCGGACGGCAAGATAGAGGTTTCCAACGGCACGACCTTCTGCTTCGAGGTCGGCCAGTCGGTAGTCCTGGGTGATACCTACTCTTGGGAAACCTCGGCCTACCGTGTGTTGAACCAGCAGATAAGGGACGCTGTAATCCCCGTGACCGCGGAGATCGAGGCTCAAAATGAGGAGGAGGCCGTTGGTGAGGGCGGATACATGGATCAGCTCATGCTCATGTTCGCACACAAAAGACTCTCTGCAGAACTCTATGACGGCCACTACGAGGAGGTGATAGAAGAGATGACCTCCATGTCGGTTACACCCGTAGAGCAAGGAGAGCAGACTATCTACCGAATCGACCTGGTGATCAAGTACAAGGGCAAGGTGTTCATGGCCGAGGTTTCGCCCTTGATTACCCTGACTCAACAACAGGAACCGGAAATCTACGGTCCTGATGAGTGAGATGCATAAAAACCATAAACCCAGAGGGGGTAAAAAAATGACGGCGCAAGATCGCTATAGTGCGGGAGACTTCGCCAAGCGCTACAAGATGAGAGAGACCGATCTCGAGCGGTTGTGCAAACGGTTCGGTATCGATGCGGAAACCGTCCTGTCGAGGGACGAGTTTCGCAAGCTGCTTGAGGCGGACAAAGACGAGTCTTCTGCACAAGCTACCACCGAAGGAACAAATACACCACCACCTAAGGAGGAACCAGTGCCGGAAAAAAAGAACGAAAAAAAGGTTGCGTTTTCCCGTTTGGCTGCAGAGCACCGTCTGTCGAGGCCGCGCATCGCTGCGCTCAAGGTCTGTACAGGATGGGGAGACGAAACTAAAATCACCGAGCCCGAGTTAAAGGCTGCGGTGTTGAAACACCTCAAGAACAAGGAGTAGTCCATGCCAGTAAGAGACCTACCCGGTTATTATCCGGAGATTCTGGACGGCGGCCTGGGAGTCATGCCTCCTTCACTGGCCGGGCTTTTTGCAATAGTCGGCACGGCCGAGAAGGGCACGTTGGACGTTCGATTCGCGACGAATCCTGACGATGTGGAAGACGAATACGGTTTCGGTGAATTGACTCACAGCGCCTACGACGCGTTCGTTTCAGGAGCGGTGCAGATCGGTTTGATCCGGTCGCACCCCGACTCACCTGCTGTACCGCCGATCACGACACCCGTCCGGAAGATTTACGGAGATCCGACAGACTCAACGGTTCGAGCTGAGTTCGCAGTCGGCTACGTCTCGCCGCACACCGTGCCCGGATCGACGGCAAACTTTCGGCTGAAGATAGTCAAGGGCGGCGCAATCAAGAAAACTCCAACCGCCAATGTAGCGACCTATAAGCTCTCAGCCAACGACGGCATCACCTGGGGGCCGGAAACCAAGTTCATCGTTACTGAAGAGGGAAGCCCGAACAAGTCGAAAATCGATCTAGGCAACGGAACCTACATCGAGTTTTCTGAAGCTGCAACGCCGGCAGATTCATTCGCGGCAGGCGACGAATATCGATGGTCGACCTACGAGCCGCGATCCTCGCTCGATGAGATAATCGAGGCCTGTGAGCGCGCCGCCGCGTGGAAGGATCCTAATACCGGCTACGGATTCGAGTACATCTACGTCCCGATTCAGTCAGCCGCGATCTGGTCCGACCGCTCGAAGACGAATATCGAAGTGCTCTGGGCCGCAATGGATACGATCGCCGAAATCCTTTGGACCGACGAGCAGCGTCCGATCTGGTTCGTCATGAACGTGCCGCCCATGAAAGATGACGGTTCAGAAGACATCCAGGATTGGATCGGACTCCTGGAGCAGTGCTCGGCTGAGAGCCGCAATCCTCGCCGCGTAGTAAACGCCGGTTACGCCTTGATGCTCGACGGCCGCGGAGAGCTTTCCGTTCGCGCCGCCGGCGGTTCGGCTGCCGGTCTGGCTTCCAAAGTCCATCTCGATCTTCATCATTCCATCGGCTGGGTTCGCTACATGCGGATTCCGAACATGATCTCGGTCTATCCGTATAAGCCCATCGAAGCTGTTGCGGACGAGACCCTTGGCACCGGCGACGGAACTAACAAGACGTTCACCGGGTTCATGGCTGAAATCCCGGTCGTGCCCTGGTCGGTCACGATTACCTCCGAGGATGAACCGGCCGAGGAGTTCGTGGACGGCGGCGACGGAATACTCTACGATTCGACCTCAGGTGACGAAGCAGGAACCATCGACTACGAGACCGGCGAATACTCTGTAACCTTCGCCACGGCTCCTGCGTTGAGCAAAAAAGTAACGGCTGATTACGTCTGCATTACAAATGACGAGATGGACAAGGGCAACGTGGCCAGGCTGAACGACGCGCGCTTCCTGACCCTGCGCCAGTGGATCGGATACGGCATCCGCTTCACCGACGACTGGACGATGGCCGACCCGACCTCGGACTATTACTGCATCCGCAACCGTCGCATCGTGGACGAGGCTGTCCGCCAGGTGGGAACCGCAAACGTGCCCTACGTGAACTCGCCCGGGATCACCGAAAGGGACATGGCTGCCTATAAGGCCGACCTCTCCCGTCCGCTCGAAGCGATGAAGATCACCGAGGACGACACCGACAAGCCGATCATGGATTACGCTCTTATTCTTACGCCCGACCCGAACATCTGGTCGAACGGCATCGTGAACGCGAAGATCGAGATCGTTCCTACGCCGACGAAAAAGAAGCTGGTGGCGACGTTCCAGCTCAGAACCAAGATAGAGGAGTAGAGAAATGGCTGAAGGATTACTTCTGAACGGCAAGATCCACGACTGGACAGACGTTGAGATAACACTGGGCAGCGGGGGTACATACAAAGGGATAACCTCCATCAACTGGTCTTCACGCAAGGACAAGTCCTTGCAGTATGCTGCCGGGTCAGCCCCTCACGGAATCGGATACGGACACCGTTCATATACATGTGATTTCACGATGACTCGTGAGGCCGCAGAGGTTTTCGAGAAGGCGGCCAATGAGTGCACGCCGCCCAAGGACGCCCTGGATTACGCTCCGTTCCTCATAACCGTCGCATACGCAAACAAGAAAATTGAAACCGGCAGTAATACCATTGGCCAGGCGTGGAATGAGATGAGATCGGTCGAATTGCATGACGTGGATATCACCGACATCAGTGAGTCCCTTGACGAGGGAACCCAGAAGATAGTGCGCCGCTACACCGCAGTAGTGGGCAAGATACTGTTCACAAAATAAACATCAACAATACCGGGAGGCTTTAAGCCTCCCGGTAACAACGCGACAAGCGAAAGGAGAGGACATGTCAGAAAAGAAAGAGAACACTTCACAGGTGGCTATTAACATCGGCGGCGAAGTATACGGCTTCAAGATGCCCGGGCACACAGAAATCAAGTTTTACTACGATACCGGGGCGGATTCCCTTTACGAGGCGTCTCGCAATCTGATACTCAACTGCGCCGAAGACAAGGCGAAGATAAGAAAACTGGTTGAGGAAAAGCCGGCAATAGTACCCCAGATAGCGGTTAATCTACTGCGTGTGGCAGGAACCGGCATGGAGGTGAAGCTCGAAAATTTTCCCTCAACCGCCGCAGGCAGCTAGCTAAAAACGCTGTCCTGCAGGCAGAGGTTCTGGTGAGACATTACTTTGGAGAAGTTCCCGCAGATGAACGGGAATTCTGGTTAGCATACGGTGAGGCGCTCTGGCTGGAAGAGCGAGAAGCCAAGCGCCTTGCCATATGCATCGCTAGACTTTTCGGAGGAAGAAGTGACAGATGAAGCAAGTCTGACAATTGATGAAATATGGGCCAGAATCGATCATTATAACAGTCAGTTCCAAGGAACCTTAGAATTATATGGTCTGCCAAAGGAGTTCATGAAAGGTGATGCAGCATGGCAAGAGATCAAGAAGCATTTCAACTCGGTGTGGGGTGAAATTCGGAAACACTTCGGAGAAAATAATATCCCCGAAGATTATACGATGCTTCATAACTTGATTAAAGAGGCTAAAGATCCGCTTGGGTTCTTCACTGAAATTGGAAAGATTAAAGATCCTTCCTCTTCCTTAAAGAAATTTTTTGAAAAGTTCGGACTTGATGAACTCACCTCCCAACCCTTGTACTATTACCACCTTCTGATGCAGGAAACCGCCAAAATACTTAATATCACGCCAAGCTCAGGCGCAACCTCGGCACCGGGTTCCTCAAGCTCCGAAGGCGCTTCAATGCAGATGATGGGGAATACAGGATATTCTTCGGGCGATTCCTACGTCACCGCTTCACATCCTGCAACCCTTTTAAGCTTAACCGGGAAAAGGGGTTCTGAAACCCTCAACCTGTTCAACAACCTCGCAGGAGGCGGTCCATTTGCCTCCATGGGCGGCGCTACGGTGGCAGGTCGAGGTCGAAAGGGCTTTGCATCGGGTACAGCCAAAGGTATGTTCCCGATGACTGACTCAACTCCGCTTGGTGCTGGAGGCGGGAGCGCATCATTGTCTCAAATTGGCCGCAAGACCATTCCTGCTGGATGGTCAGCGAGCAAGGTTTCGCCTTACGTGAGCGCCCTTCGTCAATCGATCCAATCGATCGGCAGACCTTTCTCAGGCACTACATCCGGCTCAAGCTACCTGGCTATGCTTCCTGAAAACATCAGGGAAGCGATATCGCCTTATCTTACAGCCATCGTTCAGACGCTTAAGGCCGAAGGACCCCAGGCGGTTTACGAATGGGTTGAGAGCCTTTTTGCTGAAGGATCAATCGATAAGCCCCTGTTCGATCAAATTATGCAGGCGGTGGACATCCTGGCACCCAGCGTCGGCGCTGCGGTCACAGGGTTAGCCGGCCATATGGATACCCTGCAGGGCGCTTACACGCCAGCGATGCCGCCTTCAGGGGGAATTAGCAACCCGGAATACTTCCCTGCAGGAATCGCTTCTTCGATTTCTCAACCCGGGGTTGGCGCTGACGATGCAACTCGATTCATATCTGCATCAGGTCTTCCGCAGATGACTAAGGCTGCACCAGGCATCGTATCTCCTCCGGATACTCTGAAAGTCCCGGACAAAGAGGGTAGAACAATGGGCTCTATGCCATTACCGCAAACTGCACTTCCTTCTTTCAAAGAGAAAGCATCTACAGGAAATTTTCAATTTCCCGGGCCGCTGGAATCGGGTGCCGTACCAACCAACTTCGCTATGCCGGTAACATCAGATACAGCCAAAGGAAAACGAGCCACATTGCTGGCAGCATCTCAACAACCAGTTCAAAAGGTTGTAAGAGCGGTTATCCACAGGCACGAGACGATCTCCGAAGAAAAGATGAGAGAGTACCTGGCAAAGATACTTGCAAAGAACAGCAACGTCAGGGTGGTGTAATCTATGTATAGTAAAGCTACCAGTTAAGAAGGATTATTATGAACTCAGAAAAGAATATTGTTGAAGAGTTACAAGATAAAACTCCACTTGAATTCAACCCATATGAAACACCTGAAACATATACACCTCCACCAGATGCACTCCGGGTTGAAGAAATTATGACGCCCGAGCGATACCAGGCAGAATATGATACTGCAATGGAGGAATGGAGAAAACAAATGAAGGAGTGGAGAAAACAGGCCAGGGAATACAAAAATACCCTACTTGAAGAGGCAATCCAAGATTTGTTCTACTCCTTTGCAGCCAGCACCCCGGGGACACAACAATGGATCCAGAATCAACCTTCTTCAACGATTTCAGCCCCAGGTAACGATCAGCTTTCTCCTTTCCTAACCAAGGAAGAAAAACTGATAAGATACTTTCAGACAACCCTACACCCCAAGGATTTTGTCCGGGACGCCCTTGCTTCCGGAAGTATACCCATACGTGGTGTTGACCCTGAAGCCTCAGCTCCTGGAATTCAATACTCAATCTACTACGCTACTGTGGACCCTAAGTACTGGGAAATACCCTGGGAACTCTATGTACAGGTAAGAACGGATACCGGAGCCGTAAGTTACCTAAAGACAAACTTTAATGTCACTAGAGAAAATGGTGGAATCCCTGGATGGGAAAAGGATGAAAATGGTAAATTAAGAAATTACATAAAGAATTGGGAAAAAAACGTAAAGGAGTTCCATGAAACATTCGGGCAGGTCAAGCTCCCGGAGACAACTATTCAAAACCCCCACCTGCCGATGTGTTTGAGAAAAAAGATGGTTCCTCCAGGATTCGAAGCCTTGCCTGTAAAACCACCTGAAGAGGTGATTCAGGAGCATGATCTGGAGCTGTTCAATACCATCAACGAGATAAAGGATAAGGTGCTGAATGAAGAACCGCTCGAAAGTAGTGCAACTGCGGAAGCATCGATTCTTTACGATTATTTTAATTCTTACGTCTATTTCCAGGCGGAGAAAGAGAAAGTCCCTGAAGCACTTTGGCTTGATTTCCGAGGTTCCAAACCTTCAAGAGAAATCTCACCGGAAGAAACCATTGAAAAGTTACAAGCCATTCATACCCCAAGAACAATGAATATCCAAGGTTACAACTATAAAACTTCAAGATTAGATGAGTACATGGCCTTTTTGAATAAAAGAGAGTCCTTCACTCAAGAAGAAAATGTTTCATTCGAGGTGGATAAAGAGTACATACATAATATGGATGAGAACGAATTTGAAAGAATGCTCTCTAAGGTCGGAGCAAGAGAATTGAACAAAAATGCCGTAACTTAGGAGGTAGAATGTCAAGCGGACTCGAAGAACTTCTGAACGCTGCGGGGATGAATCTTGCCGGGCAAATCGCCGGCGAGACGTTCTTTAACACGCACCGTTCAGGAACCCTTTATACGATAACAACTTACCTTCTCCTGGAGTCCATGGATGATGCCGAGATGAAGATTCCGATCCCGTTTCCGTGTCATATCACGGTGAGCGGAAGCTCGAAGATAATAGTCACGGAGGTTGACGGACTAATAGATTCGGTCAAGGAAGACATGGGGTTTTCAGGATACGACCTTCAGATCTCGTTCGAGGCAGGCGACTACAGCATCTCGTTGGGCGGGGTAACCATCCCGATGTTTTACATACCCGCTCACATTCTTGTTGCGGCAGTAGCGTCACTCATCAAAGACCATAGAGGTCCTGTTAAGATCACCGAAGGCGTAGGATTCAATCTCGAAAAGCTAACTCAAGGAGGGATGGACACGGCGACCGCCGTCATCGGCGCAGCTTCGAGGGCGTCCCAGGTCCTCAGTGGACAAGCGCCGTTGTTTGACCCAAAGCCTTCGCTTCTAAACGCCCTGGGGATACAGAGGGTGGTCTTCCAGAACTTTTCAATCAATCCTATTGAGAACCGGCGCTACCAGGTTTCAATGTCCTGCGTGGCCGAGATGGACATCGAGGGTGATGAAACCGTGGAGGAGCTCTTTATCGATGAGGCTAAATACGACGAAATGAAGAAACAGGGAGGATAAAGATGGATGTGATTACAGATCGAGGATTCTATCACACTATGAGTGAAGGCGAGGACATATGGCTTCTGGCAGAGCTTTACTACGGTGATGCATCTTTATGGCGGATCATATACCACGCCAACATTGAGGCGTTCGGCGACGATCCGGAATACGTGTGGCCAGGGCTTAAATTATTCTTACCCTTCCTTGAAGTCGAGGAGGAACGAGCCCGGGTTCCTGCATTTATTTCTCAGGTTGCACTCGATCCTGCCTATGATCCCTTGATTCTTTTGGTAAGAGAGCGCTATACAGACCCAACCATGTGCTTTGACTTGTACGAGTACAACAACTGGGAAGCAGACCACGCGATCACATCCGGAGACGAGATAGGTTTCCCTGCAAGGGCTCAAAAACCTGCCATGCGTCGAGCCGAGCGTTGGCGCCACATCTTCTACCGGAGGTAGGGATGGTTCTTACTCCAACCTTCAAGGTAAAGGTCGGTTCATACCTCGTAAGGGCAATCACCAGCATCACGGTTTCCCTTACAGATGGTTCTACACCCTCTGCTGCAACAGTAATCATACCAACGACAAAGACTTCTGACCTGGAAAAGTTCACGATTGGTACTGAAGTGGACGTAAGCCTGGGTTTCTCCGATGAAGAGGCTGAACTCGGTCAGGTATTCAAGGGATGGATTACGAACATATCGGAGAAACTCCCCTTAGCGATAACCGCTGAAGACGGTATTATGCTGGCTAAGGAGTATGTAGATATTGATACCTATTCGACTGACGATGATCCAATCTATTACAGCGATATCGCAAGAGACCTTATAAATAAGGTAAAGCCTAAGCTGAGTCCTATCATACCTATAGACGGTCCAGGCATCAAGCAACACTCAGTATCTTTCAACAAAAATGAGTCAATCCTGAAGAGGCTTGAAAAACTAAGAGACCTAACCCAATGGATTTACTTCTGTATACCCGGCACCAACGAAATGTACTTCGGACCTGCCTGGCCTTACGATCGTGGTTACCTTACTAAAAACAGTGACACCCTTGTTTTTCAGGTAGGCAATCGTAAAGCCGACTGGCCGAGCTCCTGGGGGAACGTTATTTCTGTTCCGAGCCTCGATTGTAAGAACGTAAATCCATACTCTTCGGTAACCTGTTATCTTCAGGACAGGGTTCAAAGAGCCACAAGCATACGGAAAGAGGCTACGGTGAAGAAAAGCGCGGAAGAGACAGAAACTACAGAGGAAACAGAAACCACGGAGGAGACAGGAACCGGGAATCAGACAGAAACTTTGGTCGTAAACTACTGCTTCTCCGAAACCACTTCGTTGAATGAGGATTACGCGGAACGCTGCGCTCAGGAGATGCTGTATCTTTTGAATTCAGTCATGACCACAGGTACATTCACAACCTTCGGCAATCCAAAACTCCTACCTTGGCATCCGATACGATTAGAGTGGCATAAAGATTTGCCTCCATCCCGACACAGTGGTAAATTCAACGTAAAGGGAGTTGTCTTCGACTACAGTATAGAATCCGGTTTCAGGATGAGTGTTGACTTTCGAACTCCACCTGGGGAACTGTAAGTGAGGTTGCAATGAGTGAAATACGAAAACTCTTCAGGGAACTATCAGATAAGGGCCTTAACGATGCCATCATCGGCACCGTAATACGATGTCAGGAAACAACCCCGACAGGCTGGTCAATCCCCAAGAGGGTGCACGCATTCTGGTGCGACGTAAAGCCTGAGAAGGAATCCGAGGCTGTTCTCCAGTATGTTCCGATGCCCATGCGGGTTCTTAACGCTCCGGACGACCTGGGGGTTATCTTCGTGCCTAAGGTGGATACCGAGGTTATCGTTTCATGGATCGACGGGAGGCCCACCATGCTCGCATGCAAGGAGTGGGACAGGATGATACTCAAGAAAGGCGAGAACCTGTGGATAGAGATTGCAAAAAACGACGACATCCTCGTGCAAACCAACGGACAGGTGAACGTAAAAGTCGGGAAGAGTGTGACCGAGGAGATAACCCTGTCTAAGCACGTCAAGTGCCCGCTCATAAAACTCGGACAGATAGCGCCTCACCCGGTTGTAATGGGCGACATATTGGTGACATGGCTTTCGACCCATACGCATATACTTTCCCCTGTAGCGACACCTGCAGGATTCGTGACCTCGCCGCCGATGCAGAACCCTGCACTTCCTGGAATTCTGTCAAAGGTAACCTTTACCGACTAGGAGAAAGGGTGGATTCAATGCATAAGTCAAAATGTAAAAGTCAAAATGATTTCCTCTCCCTTCGGGAGAGGGGACGGCACCTTTGGTGCCGAAGTGTGAGGGTTTCCGACCTTGTAAACCTCCGGTTCGTAAACGTGACCCTCCGGGCCGCAAGCGTGACCCTGTAGGTCAAAGGGAGGATAAAATGAAAGATTTAGGAAGAGACATCAAGCTTGAGTTAGATTACGAAACGGGCGAGATCCTGGACGTAGCGATCTCGGACGGTGATTTTGCCCTGCTTTCCGGTGAGGATTGTCTGAAGCAGGACCTCTTGAACGAACTCTGGACCCAGTACTATGACTGGGCCCTGGCCTATACCGTTGGTACACGGTTACCTGAGTTCGTAAACATGCCGTTTTCCGGGATCGTGGTTGCAGACCTTTACAACGCGATACGAGAACCTCTGGAACGGGAGGATCGCCTGGTTCGCGGACGCTACAACATCAGGCTGACGGAAGAGGGGTTTACCTGCGGGGTACTACCGAAATCGCGTATAAGGCCGAAGGAATTAACACTTGAGATAAAGAAAACATGAACCCAGGAGGATAACATGAACTTCGTTCATGTATTTCAAATTCTCTCTTCCATAGTGGTTGAGAATCGACGTAAACGACGCTTAGCGTCATAGTAAGGGGGAATTATGAATGTTCATTTCAAAACTCAGAAGGAGATCTTCACAGATATGAAGGGTCAGTTAACCGCAGAGGCTCCCCAGTTGACCAACTGGCGGACCCGCGGAGTTGTACGGTCCATATTGACAGTTGTCGCTGCGGCGATAGCGATGCTGTGGGACAGGCTCAAGATACTATATCTCGACATGTGGGCCCAGTACTCGGACAGAACCACCCTGCGCCGCTACTACGAGTTATGGGGACTCGACTGGTCAGAAGACCTGGATACCGAGACAGCACGCAAAGAGGTTTTAGCAATGTACCGACAGAAGGGAAAAGGCACGAAGGCATGGTACCGGTCGGTCGTGCTCTCGGAGTTTTCAGAAAGGGTAACGGATGCATCGGTGACCCTGCGCGCCCGCGGCCCTAACACTGTTGATATTAAGGTTTCCTACAACGGAGGACCTGTTCTGGAGGACGACGAGTTTACGGTTACCGACATTCAGACATTTTTCGAAGGCGACGAGAATAATATAGTCGGTGCGGAAGTTCTCGTAACTTCAGTGAGACAGACATGAGATACTTAAGGATCTTCCGATCTTTTTGCCGAAGGTAAAAAGGAGGAATAAAAAATGGGTAGGTTCACGTATAAGTTCAAAATACTCACGAACCGCAAGACATTCAGGGACTTGAAAGAGACCTCTCCCCTACGTAAGCTCCTAGAAACGATATGTTCCGAGCTTTCGGACAGACCTGATACACCGTTGGCCCCTGGCTTCGTATCCGACGGACTTAACCCTTACTACGACGCCCGGTTCATCACACAAACCTCGGGTGATGCGCTTGACAACTGGGGCGAAACACTCGATCTAGATAGAAATTCGGGAGAGTCGGACGACGATTACCGCACAAGGCTCCTTGACGAACTGCGCGATTTCACCGCATGTCTGACCGTAGAATCCATTACCGACCGTGTTACCGATACGATGGGACCGGGTTCGGTGGTTGATATAATCCCTGTGTGGAGTCTTGCTCCGGACTGGCCTTTGGACTGGTGGGAGGATGTCTCGACACCCAACGTAACCTGGTGCGACTGTGTGCATCTTCTGGATTTTCTCCTCGTTCTTGCGGATACGCCTACCGATGCCGAGTTGGTTGATATTATAGCGGATCTCGAGGCGATAAGGTTCGCGACCACCAGGGCATTGATCGTCACGGATTCAGGTTCAGGATACTACAGCCTGATAAAAAAGGTGGGGTAGGAGTGAGCACCTTCGATGACGGTGTGCAGACCTACCCCGGCTGCCGTTCCAGAGGCTGCACGATCGGTGGGGATCAAACTTCCATCCGGTCACTTTCATGGGTCTTCAACCCGGACTTAAGGAGGCCTGAGAGAAACTCCTCCTTGGTAGTCCGTTTGCCTCCAGCACATACCGAATGCCAGGCACGGTCGAGCGTCTCCCACAGCTCTTCCGTCACGCGGATCGCCAGGAGTTTGTTCCTCGATTCACCCGATTTGGTTCTTGGCATTGTAGCTCTCCTGTTTAAGAGATTATCACCTGATTGTTATCAACAATACATAAACATTCTAAAAAAAAGGGAAGCTTTGTCAAGGCCATCTTTAATAAGAAAAACAGGAAAATTAGAGATAATAACACCTAAATCCGAAAGGGAGGTAAAATGAGTACGCGTTTCAACAGAAATGACAGCAACGTTCCGGATGATAGATTATTCGCCGCCGACTTCCAGGTCGACCAGAACGGCCAGGACGCGGATCTCTTACAGATCGTCAAGGACCTCGGCTGTCTGCCCTGTATGGGATCGGGGCTCGAGGTCTCGGAGAAGGTGGCTGCCGATCACTCGATAGAGATTTCCGCAGGCTGGTGTTACGACGTCGACGGACACCGCATCACAGTAGAAAGCGTCCAGGAGAAAACCCTCGTCGCCTGGGACGAGACCGTCAATTACGTGCTAATCGCCTGGACATCCGTGACCGACACCCCGCGCAACGCTCACCGAACGGGAGTGGAATATCAAAGCAGGAAAAAGGATTCGTTTACTATCACCGTGACTACGAGCGCACCCGGCGTCTCGGACATCGTGCTTGCAACCGTGACCCAGGACGGCGTGAATTCGATGGACATCTCGGTCGACACCAGGATCGTTACCTCATGCAAGCTGATCGCACAGACGATGATCCCGGCGGTCGCGGAGGAGCAGGGCACGGGAACCGGAGCCGAGCCTCCTCCTGCGGGCCAGCAGTACGATCTTCCCGACCTTCCGAAAGGCAAGGTCGTTCCCATGCCCATAATCCTTTCCGGTACGCGCGACGGCGAGGCCTGGAACGGCGTAGAGACCATCCTGCCCGAAGAGCTGGGACGAACGACCGAGGCGATAAACGCCTTCTCGCTCGAACGAGTCGCTGGAAAATCAGGCACGCCGCTTGCAGACGTCAAGGTTTGGTTCGGAGACTGGGGCGCTGGTCAGCGCGACGGAGTGGATACAAAAAAGTGCAACTTTACCATGCCGACCAAGTCCGGCGTCTCGGCCTGGGACGCGGATCTCTGGATCACCGACCCTCCCGGAGAGAAAAAATATTACCTGGTCAAGTCCGACGAGAGCTGGTATTCGCTCGTTAACGATTCCGGGTCGAACTGGGTGACGGTCGAAGACGACCTGCCTGACGCGGATTCGCACACCTTTTACGTCTGCCCTTACGCGGACCGCTATCGCTCACAGGCGATTCCTTACCAGACCGACTCGGCGCTGAACGACACCCATCCGTTTCACTGTCCGGACGTCATCGCGAGAGGCTCCCCGGTTCCTCCGCTCGTGATAATCAAGGACCTTAACCAGGGCGGCAAGTACAGACTTAAGGTAACCTCGGTGATTTCCGGCGACAACTACACGAAATGGGCGGAAGCGGACTACGTGGTCGGAACGAACCTGGTCAAGTGCTGGGAACCTTCAGTTTCCTACATCACCGCGGTCGCGGTCGATGGTGGAGTCCAGATAACGATTCCGGGGCCAACCGGAGGCACGACTCTGCCAGCTGCGTACGAGATCTGTTATACTTACGGCCCGGTAGGATCGGAGATCCCTGACCCCGATTTCAACAATCCGGAACATCCAACAATCCGTGTCTCCGAACGGGTGTTCAAGCTTGACGTACCTCCGGGCAACGCCGTCAAGGTTGCGGCGCGCGCCATTTCCTCCCGCATCGTGATGCGCTGTTCGGGCACAGACAAGATTCTTCTCCCTCAGGACGCCTACGTGATCGCAGGGGGCGTGTCGCTGCGCAGGAACCGCAAACAGATAACCGGCATCATATACGAGGAAGATCTTGCCGTTTCTTCGGCAGAGCTGGCCGACCAGGCGCCTCTGGCCAATCCAATCTGGCCTGAAAAGATCATGCTGTTCAATCCCACCCCCTCATATCAGGAAGATTTCGAGGTTTACATCCACGGCTCCAACCAGCCGTATACAGACGGACGCAAGATCGAGATCGCCGTGGGCGGTGACCAGGATTCTATCTCCTCCAAAGGCTCGGCAGAGATCACCATCTCCGACTACCGCATTACCGACCCGGCGCTGAAGGTAACCATCAAGAACATCGATACCGAAGACCCGCAGACTTTCGAACTTCGCTACGGTGTCCAATACCGCGAGGACTCTGAAAATGAGATCGGTAAATAACAGGAACCGCTCATTACCACTTGCGCGCATTAGTTATGGCAGCGAAGGCAAGG